>JAOUEW010000001.1 GCA_029858505.1 Deltaproteobacteria bacterium | reverse complement strand
CCTCACACACCACTACAATCCTGTGCGCTCCTGTAAATTCAACCCTAAACAGGGCCTTTTACCGGGTGCCTTGCGGTAATTAACAACGGTACAGACACTAAAAACAAAACGCAAGGGGGAAAGTAAAGAAAAACTATTTTTATGGGCGTGTTTATTTATTAGCGACCCATAATTAATATAACATTCACTGTTACAGCGCATTTCCAATAAGTGTGCTTTGGGGTGCTGAATCACCGCGGGCAAATAACTCGACATGACAATTGGCCCAACCCCTGGAGAATTGATAAAAAACGCTCTTCGA
This sequence comes from Deltaproteobacteria bacterium, assembly GCA_029858505.1. GTDB lineage: Bacteria > SAR324 > SAR324 > SAR324 > JACQKK01 > JAOUEW01. The sequence goes on along the minus strand of JAOUEW010000001.1, from coordinate 981,840 downwards.
CTTAAAGTATATAACGTTTCAACACAATCATCGGGTTATTTTGGGGGAAACCATGCGCTCAAGTCATATCGTTCTTTCAATGGCTCTGCTGACGGCTGTCCTGACGGGATGGTTTATTTCCAGCCCGGAAACCCTTTCCTACCTACATCTGGAAAGTTGGGGCTTTTCTAAACCTGAAATCCCAACGGTATCCACACAAACCAGCCCCGCGGAAAACGCCTCATCAACGGCTATTCCCCTGGGGCTTCGGTCTCTTCCCAGCGTCCCCTTAGAAACCTCCGAACTCCTTGGCGAACAATTACGCCCTTTTGACAGCAAGGGTCCCGAGTTCCTCGCCGTTTCCCCTGATGGCACCCACTTAGCCTACATGGGAAATCATTACAATGAGATTTTTCTGGTGAATATTTTAACAGGCGAAGAAAAATCTCTAGTGAAAACGAACTTTAATGGGAGGGGATTCTTGAGTGATATGCGGTGGCGAGGCAACGAGCAATTGGTGCTGTACGAGGCCGCTTGCGGAAGCCATTTGGATGAAGTCTATTTCATAGATGTGAAATCCGGCCAACTGAAATTTGTGGATGACATCCTGACCAAAGAAGAAAAAGCCGCCCTGACCGCGGAGTATGGGGAAGATGAGATTGAAGTGGAAGGCTTTTATCCTTTGTATCTCCAGAAAAAATTGAAAGCCGAGTTTTCCAAAGTCCCGTTGACCACCACGGGCAGGATCTATTTCTACGAATACAACCGGATCAGCCCCCAGGAAATCCTGGTGGAATCTGATGGAGTCTGGTTGTTTCGAACCGATGGCTTTTCAGAAAAAATTCTGAATTCAGGGTTAAATTTGCGTGGGGCCGTGCGGCAGGGAAACGCGGTGTTCTTTTATTTGATTGATTGGGAATCGGAGACTGGGCATGTTCTGGTGTATAAGAATAGAACCGTTCAACGCTTGGTTTCAGCCAACGCAACAGGTTCGATGCGCTACACCATGATGACCAACAGTTTAAGCGCCGAAGAAGGCGTGTGGCTGGCCATCAGCAACAGCGACTTCGGTTTGATTTTCTTACCCTCCCAAGGAAATCGGGTTTACCAAAGCCCCCATCATGTTTCCGGCGGGTTCAGCGGGCCTCATCATTCTATTTTTCAATTAAATAGCGAAAATATATTCGAGCAAAAGCTGGCGCCCCCTCAATAACGCCCCATTCCCTTCACTTCCATATTTTTCCTTCCGTTTATACTTTCTCCCGGCGGATGTTGGCCCCCAGGGCGGCCAGGCGCCGGTCTATGGCGGCATAGCCCCGGTCAATTTGGTGAATGTTTTGAATTTCGCTGGTGCCCTTGGCCCCCAGGGCGGCGATCAGCAGGGCCATGCCCGCCCGAATGTCTGGGGTGGTGAGGGTGGCCGGGTGCAAAGGCGTGGGGCCCACCACCACCGCCCGGTGCAGGTCGCACAGAATAATGCTGGCCCCCATGCCAATCAACCGGTCCACCCAAAACAGCCGGTTCTCGAACATTTTCTCGAATATCAGCACCGTACCCCGGCATTGGGTGGCGGTCACGATGGCAATGGACGTAAGGTCGGAGGGAAACTGGGGCCAGGGGCCGTCGTCTATTTTGGGAATAGCCCCATGCAGGTCCATGCGCACGGCCATGTCTTGCCCCCCCGGCACCCGCAGGTGGGGGCCTTCCTCCAGGGTTTCCACCCCCAGGCGGCGGAACATCATGCGGGTCATGTGCAGGTTGTCCAGCCCGGGGTTTTTAATCAGCAGGTTTCCCCGGGTCACCGCCGCCAGGCCGATGAAACTCCCCACCTCGGTGTGGTCGGGCAGCAGGGTGTGGTCGCAGCCAGACAGGCTGTCTACCCCCTGAATGGTGAGCCGGTTGGTGCCAATGCCCTCGATCACCGCCCCCATGGCGGCCAGCATGCGGCAAAGGCCCTGCACATGGGGTTCGCAGGCTGCGTTTTCCAGCACGGTGGTGCCTTTGGCCGTCACCGCGGCCATCACGGCGTTTTCGGTGGCGGTCACGCTGGCTTCATCCAAAAAGATGCGTCCCCCGGCAAACCGCCCTTTGGGCAGGGTAAACCGGTACACCCGCCCCGAACGCACCTCCAGTTCAGCCCCCAGTTTTTCCAGCACCAACAGGTGGGTATCCAGCCGCCGCATGCCAATACGGTCGCCGCCAGGAGCGGGCAGGGTGGCAGCCCCCACCCTGGCCAGCAACGGCCCCGCCAGCAGGAAGGACCCCCGGATGCGCCGAGCAATGTGAGATTCGGGGCGTTCTTGCAGGTTGCCCCCGGCCTGAAAGCGCCAAGTGGTGTCGTCCAGCCGCTCCACCACCACCCCCAGCATTTCCATCAGGGTAATCATGTCGCGGATGTCGGCGATGTCTGGCAGGTTGCGCAGGGTCACCGGCTGCTGGGTGAGCAGGCAGGCCGCCAGGGCGGGCAAGGCTTCATTCTTATTGCCAGAGGGGGTAATCTCCCCCGAGAGGGGGTGCCCCCCTTCCACGATGAACTTTTCCAAGGGTTTCCTATGGGATGGGATTCCTGACGGGCCGGTCACCAGACCAAAACCGTTTCCGGCATTGTCCCTGGCCACGGCCCGCTGGTCAATCCCCCGGGTTTATTTCACCCCCCCCCTCCGGGCATTCCCCCCCTCATGGCCCGCTTTGCGGCCATCTCTTCCCCCTGGTGGAGGGGAAATGAATCGAATCCTACGGGGAACGTATTTTCTGCCATCCGGATTCACCATCCGAATGGATGAAAAGATATAGCCAATGTCTTCGAGGAACAGGACAGTCAGCGAAAGCCGCCGGGGTGGGAGGGTAGGAATGGAATGGGCTTATTCTTTCGGGAACTCCAGGGTAAAGGTGCTGCCCTTGCCCCGCTGGGATTCCACGGAAATCTTCCCCCCCATGGCGGCCATAATTTCGTGGCACAGGGGCAGCCCCATGCCGGTGCCCCGTTCCCCTGCCGTGCCAGGAGCGGTGGTCTTTACCGTGGGGTCAAACAAATTCGGTAGCAACAGCGGGTCCACGCCCTTCCCGTTGTCGGTCACGGCCAACCGTTTCTTTTCTCCCTTAGGGGCTTCCACCGTAATGGTTTGCCCCGCCGAGCAAAACTTGATGGCGTTCGACACCAAATTTTGCAGCACCTCGAAGGTCAACTGCCGGTCGGCCCACACATGGAAATCTTGAGGAATGTTGTTCACCATAGCCACCCCTTTTTCTTGGGCCAGGGCCTTGAGCAGAAACACTTCCTCCACCAGGGGCCACAGTTCCACTCGTTCCACTTTTGGAACAATCTTGCCGGTTTGAATCCGGTTCATGTTCAACAGGTCTTCAATCATTCTCAGCATTTGCCTGCCGCGGGATTGAATGGCCGAAGCCATCTCTTTTTGCTCTGGGGGCAGAGGGGGATCGGCCTTTTCCTCCATCGTCTGGGCCATCACCAAAATGCTGGAAAAGGGAGACCGGATGTCGTGGGCCACCAGAGACACAAACTTGTCCTTCAACGCCGTGGCCGATTCCGCTTTTTCGCGGGCCGCCTCGGCTTGGTTTTTCGCGGCCTGTAATTCCTCGTTTTCCCTTAAGCGAAGAACCGAGGTTTTCTCATGCTCCAAAGCCTGCAGCAGGGCTTCTTCTTTTTCACGGCGCATGCGGTTAAACCGATCGGCCAAGGCAAACGACAGCGTGGCCATTTCCAACAGAACGCCCAACTGCATCCCATTTTGGGTAAGCAAATTGTTGGGCAATACTCCCACCGACCGCAGGGTAAATACGATTCCCGCGACCAACAGCATAAACCAAGCGGCCAAATAATATCCGGCCGAAGGCACCCCCCGCCGCCACGACAGCACCCCCACAATCAATTGAACCGAGTTGCTGGCCAAGGCCACCACCACATAAAACAAAAAGGGATGGGATGGGTGTAAGAATATCCCCGTGACCCAGGGAATAAAGACCGACAACTGGATGAACAACAGAACACGGTCCCACGCTGGCAGGTAACGCTGGGTCTCCAGAAACTTCCTGGAGAACTGTGCCACAAAGAAAATTAGCAGCCCCAGCGCAAAAACCATGGGTACGTTCACCCATTTTTCCGCGTTCGGGAAAACGTATTGAAACGCCAACCCGGTTTGAATCGCAGAAAACAAAGCCCAGGCGGCTAGGTTGGCCAGGTAAAACAAATACAGATTGTCTCGGAGGGATACCCACAAAAACAAGTTATACAAAAAGATCAAAGCAAACCCGCCGAAGAAAATTCCAATCAGCAGGTGTTCCTCGGCGGTATGTTTAAAGAACGCGTTCGGAGAATAAAACGCCAACGGTGCGATGGAAAATCCGGGCCGCAACTGGATGTACACCTCCAGCACGGCGCCTGGCTTTAGGGGAATGGCGTACAGGGGCGTTCGGTTAAGAATCGGGCGCACATCAAAGGGATAGGAGTCGCCCCCCGACCACCGCCGAACGGTCTTTCCATTTTCCACCACAAACACTTCGTAAAAATCCGTGGTGGGATCCTCCCATTCCAGCAGCAAGTGATCCGGCCCATTGGGAAGCGCCCGGATGGTCATCCGCATCCAATGGTCAACATCAGAAAAGCCATAATTGGGGTCTAGCGGTCCGTTGGGATGAAAACGCTCGGCAGGAAGCTGCCGCACCTGCTCCAAAGAATATTGGTCCGGGGGAGAGTCAAAAATTTCGATATACCCGGCGGCTCTCTCCGATTGGAAATTCTCTCCCACCACCAATGGTGCCACCCCTGGCGTGGGGAGTGCCCAAGCCATGCCTCCCCAAACCCCAGCCAACACCCCCCAGAGAACCACCCACCCACCCCAATGAGCAAACTTTTGCCTAACACGCATATAATGGCCCCTGAGTTTTTTCAGAGAAAATAACTCTTGTAAATCCTAATTTTTATTGCACAAACGCCGAAAGAGAATCCACAAAATATTCTTTCCCCCTATTTCTTTTCCGCCGGAAACTCCAGGGTAAAGGTGCTGCCCTTGCCCTGCTGAGATTCCACGGAAATCTTCCCCCCCATGGCGGCCATGATTTCGTGGCACAGGGGCAGCCCCATGCCGGTGCCCCGCTCCCCGGCCGTGCCGGGGGATGTGGTTTTCACCGTAGGGTCAAACAAATTCGGCAGCAGCAGGGGGTCCACACCCTTCCCGTTGTCGGTCACGGCCACCCGCCTCTTTTCTCCCTTGGGGACTTCCACCGTAATGGTTTTCCCCGCAGAGCAAAACTTGATGGCGTTCGACACCAAATTTTGCAGCACCTCGAAGGTCAACTGCCGGTCGGCCCACACATGGAAATCTTGAGGAATGTTGTTCACCATAGCCACCCCTTTTTCTTGGGCCAGGGCCTTGAGCAGAAACACTTCCTCCACCAGGGGCCACAGTTCCACCCGGTCCATTTGGGGCACAATTTTTCCGGTTTGAATCCGGTTCATGTTCAACAAGTCTTCAATCATGCGCAATAACTGCCTGCCACGGGACTGAATGGCCGAGGCCATCTCTTTCTGTTCTGGAGGCAGAGGGGGATCGGTTTTTTCTTCCAGGGTCTGGGCCATGACCAAGATGCTAGAAAATGGAGACCGGATGTCGTGGGCCACCAGAGACACAAACTTGTCCTTCAACGCCGTGGCCGATTCCGCTTTTTCACGGGCCGCCTCGGCTTGACTTTTGGCTGCCTGCAATTCCTCGTTTTCCCTTAAACGAAGAACCGAAGTTTTCTCATGCTCCAAAGCCCGCACCAAAGCCAAGTCTTTCTCCTGGCGCATGCGGTTAAACCGGTCGGCCAAAGCAAACGACAGCACGGCCATTTCCACCAGCACGCCCAACTGCATCCCATGAAAAGAAAATAAATTGTTCGGAAACACCCCAAAAGTTCGCAGGATAAACACAAATATCCCAGTCACCAACACCCCCCAGCTCCACATGTAATACTTCGCGGCAAAAACCCCCCGCCGCCAGCACACCACACCAGTGACCATCAGAAGGGCATTATTCACAAGGGCCAACCCGCCAAAAAACATGAAGGGGTAAACCGGATGACCAAACCCCCACACAAGCAGGGGAATCAGCCCCGCATATTGGGTGGCCACGATCAAACGGTCTAACTTTGGCGCGACACGTTTGGTTTCCAGCAACTTGCGGGCAAACAACGGAACGAAAAAGGCACTGGAAGTAAACGCCAAGACAGTTCCAACCCAGTTCATCCAAGCCGAGTCTGGCCAGATATACTGTGGAAGAAGAAAATAGAGTATCAGCGAGATGAAGGCCCAAGCCATCAGCTGCAACAGGTAGTACAGATAGATTTTATCCCGCAGGGAGATCAGCAGAAATAAGTTGTACAGCCAAATCATACCCAGCCCGCCAAAGAAAAAACCGATCAACATGTTTTCTTTGGCGGTGTGTTGCGAGTGGGCCGTGGGGCTGTACAGGGAAAACGGGCCTAGGGCCACATTGGGATGCAATATAAAATACAGTTCCACCGTTTTCCCCGGAGTGGGGGAAATTTCATAGGTGGCCAGCCGATAGGGAAGCATTCGCTGAGAAAATGGCAGATAATTCCCTCCTGTCCAGGAACGGCGGAGCTTTCCGTTTTCCACTAGGAAAATTTCGTAAAAGTTCACCCCCGGGTCCTCCATTACCAGCAGGAGATGACTGGGGGCACCCTCTTTCACCCGCAAAGACATCCGGTGCCAATGGTCTTGTTTGTTGAAGCCGTAGTTGGGGTCCTGGGGGCCGTTCGGTTTGAACCGGTCGGGGGGAAGGCGCTGGATGTTGGCCAAGGAAAGGGGATGTTCCGGACTTCCAGAGTCTGGCAGCATTTCAAGATAGGGCGCTAACCGGGTAGAAGAAAAATCTGGCCCAACCTCCAACACGGGCACGGTTTCCCCAGCCCAGGCCATGCCCCCCCATCCCCCAGTCAACACCCCCCAGAGAACCACCTGCCCCACCCAAAGAGCACACCTTTGTCTAATTTTTTGCATGATGGTCCTATATGAAACAAAGCCCCCAGGTAACTCATACTTTTCTTACACGAACTCCAGATGAGAATCCACGAAATATTCTTTCCCCCTATTTCTTTTCCGCCGGAAACTCCAGGGTAAAAGTGCTGCCCTTGCCCCGCTGGGATTCCACGGAAATCTTCCCCCCCATGGCGGCCATGATTTCGTGGCACAGGGGCAACCCCATGCCGGTGCCCCGCTCCCCGGCCGTGCCGGGGGATGTGGTTTTCACCGTGGGGTCAAACAAGTTAGGGAGCAGCAGGGGGTCCACGCCCTTCCCGTTGTCGGTCACGGCCACCCGCCTCTTTTCTCCCTTGGGGACTTCCACCGTGATGGTTTGCCCCGCGGCGCAAAACTTGATGGCGTTCGACACCAAATTTTGCAGCACCTCGAAGGTCAGCTGCCGGTCGGCCCATACATGGAAATCTTGAGGAATGTTGTTTACCATGGCCACCCCTTTGTCTTGGGCCAGGGCTTTGAGCAGAAACACTTCCTCCACCAGGGGCCACAGTTCCACCCGGTCCATTTGGGGCACAATTTTTCCGGTTTGAATCCGGTTCATGTTCAACAAGTCTTCAATCATGCGCAATAATTGCCTGCCACGGGACTGAATGGCCGAGGCCATCTCTTTCTGCTCTGGAGGCAGAGGGGGATCGGTTTTTTCTTCCAGGGTCTGGGCCATGACCAAAATGCTGGAAAAGGGAGACCGGATGTCGTGGGCCACCAGTGAAACAAACTTGTCTTTCAACGCCGTGGCCGATTCCGCTTTTTCACGGGCCGCCTCGGCCAGGTTTTTCGCGGCCTGTAATTCCTCGTTTTCTTTCAGACGGAATACAGAGGTTTTCTCGTGCTCCAAAGCTTGCAGCAGGGCTTCTTCTTTTTCCTGGCGCATGCGGTTAAACCGATCGGCCAAGGCAAACGACAGCACAGCCATTTCCACCAGCGCGCCAAACTGCAGCCCATTATGGGTAAACAAATTGTTCGGCAATACCCCTAGGGCACGCATGATATACAAATATATGCCGAGCATGAGGGCCACCCAACCCCACACGTAATATTTGGCCGCAAATACCCCTCTCTGCCAACAAACAACACCCGCGACAAACAGGAGAAAGTTATTGAAGAGGGCCAATCCGGAAAAAAAGAGATAAGGGTACATTGGATGGGTAATCATCCCCGACAGCAAGGGAATGAGCACGGCGTATTGGGCAACCATGATCACCCGGTCTAGCTTGGGCGCGACACGCTTGGTTTCCAACAACTTGCGGGCAAACAATGGAACAAATATACCGCTGAAAGTAAATGCCAAGCCGAATCCAGCCCAGTTCATCCAGGCCGATTCCGGCCAGACATACTGTGGAGGCAGGTAATAAATCATCAACGCGATGAACGTCCAGGCCATCAGTTGCAGTAGATAAAACAGGTAGATTTTATCCCGCAGGGAGAGCCACAGAAAAAAATTGTACAGCCAAATCATTCCCAGCCCGCCGAAGAAAAAACCAATCAACATGTTTTCTTCGGCGGTATGTTGCGAGTGGGCCGTGGGGCTGTACAGGGCAAACGGGCCAAGGCCCAAATAGGGGTGCAACAGAATATATAATTCCACCGATTTCCCCGGAGAGAGGGGGATTTCATAGGTGGCTAGACGGTAGGGAAGCGCCCGTTGAGAGAACGGAAAGTGGTTGCCGCCCTCCCAGGCTTGTCGCAGCTTTCCGTTTTCCACCAGGAAAATTTCGTAGGAATTGACCGCTGGGTCTTCCATCACCAGCATGAGATGACTGGGGGCACCCTCCAATACCCGCAAGGACATCCGGTGCCAGTGATCTTGGTTGTTGTAGCCGTAGTTGGGATCTTGAGGGCCGTTCGGTTTGAACCGGGCGGGGGGAAGGCGCAGGATGTCGGCCAAGGAAAGGGGATGTTCCGGGCTTCCAGAGTCTGGCAGCATTTCAAGATAGGGCGCTAACCGGGTAGAAGAAAAATCTGGCCCAACCTCCAACACGGGCAGGGTTTCTCCGGCCCAGGCCATGCCCCCCCAAACCCCAGCCAACACCCCCCAGAGAACCACCTGCCCTCCCCAAAGAACAAACCTTTGCCGCAACCTATGCATGATGGTCCCTAAGTTTTTTCAGAAAGAGCAACTCCTGTAAATCATACTTTTCTTACACGAACTTAGAGAAAGAATCCACCATAATCACAATTCCCCGCAGAAAATTCTGCGGGTCTGTTCTCCCCAGGGAAATCAGGTTAGAATAGGAGAATTCATCCGTTTCAACCGGTTCGACTCTCTTTTTGCCCAGACTTTCACCCTCTTCCCCCTTCCCATGCCGCCCAAACCCAGTTTAATCCCAGTCATCCTGTCCGGCGGGTCGGGAACCCGGTTGTGGCCCCTGTCGCGGGAGCTGTTCCCTAAGCAATTGTTGCCCCTGGTGGGCGAACGCACCATGCTGCAAGAAACCTTGCTGCGGCTGGAGCACCTGGGGGCCAAGGCCCCGTTCCAACTAGCCTCTCCCATCGTGGTGTGTAACCAAGATCACCGGTTTTTGGTGGCCGAACAACTGCGAGAAATCGGCCAGGACAAACCCACCATTCTGTTAGAGCCCTGCCGGAAAAACACCGCCCCCGCCCTGACCCTGGCGGCCCTGGGGGCGGCTGAACGCACACCGAAGGAAGACTCCGTGCTGCTGGTGATGCCGGCCGACCATGTCATTTTGGACCCCGTGGCTTTTGGGCAAGCCGTGACCAGCGGCTTTCACATGGCCGAGCAGGGGCATGTGGTCACCTTTGGGGTGGTCCCCACCGGGCCAGAAACGGGTTATGGGTACATCAAGGCGTCTCAACCAACCCCCAACGCAAGCGTCCTCCGCCCGACTCCCTTGAAAATCGACGCTTTCGTGGAAAAACCCGATGCCGCCACCGCCACCCAGTTCGTGGCCTCTGGAGAATACCTGTGGAACAGCGGCATGTTCATGGTAAAAGCAGGGCAATGGCTGAAAGCCATCGCTCACTTTCACCCCCAAATCGCTACCGCCTGCCAGTCTTCTTTTCAGCAAAAAGAACACGATCTTTTTTTTCTCCGAGTGAATGAAGGCGAATTTTCCCAAAGCCCGTCCGATTCCATTGACTACGCCGTGATGGAGCGGATCACCCAAAGCACGGCCGATGGGTTTCAATCCGCGGTCATTCCGCTGGATTCCGGCTGGTCCGATGTGGGGGCTTGGACCTCCATTTGGCAGGCCCACGCCAAAGACCCCCAGGGCAACGTGGTGCGGGGCGATGTGCACAGCCGGGGCAACAAAAACTCCCTGATTATGGCTGAAGAGCGGCTGGTGGCGGCCCTGGGGCTGGAAGACCTGATTGTGGTGGAAACCGCCGACGCGGTGCTGGTCGCCCACCGTTCCCACGCCCAAGACGTGAAGCAAATCGTGGAATGGCTGAAGGAGGAAAAACGAGAAGAGCACCTGACCCACAAAACCGTGTACCGTCCCTGGGGAAACTACAAAAACATCGGGGGAGGCGAACGCTATCAGGTGAAACGGATCACGGTAAATCCAGGGGCGTCCCTTTCATTGCAAATGCACCACCACCGGGCAGAGCACTGGGTGGTGGTGAAAGGTTCCGCCCAGGTCACCTGCGGAGAGAAAGTCTTTCTGGTTTCCGAAAATGAGTCTACCTACATTCCACGGGGGGAATGGCACCAGCTGACCAACCCGGGAAAAATCCCCCTGGAAATGGTGGAGGTCCAGTCGGGTGGGTATCTGAACGAAGACGACATCGTGCGAAAAGCCGATTCGTACGGGAGAAAATAGGGGCAGGGAGCAGAGGGATGGGAAAACATAGGTTAAACAAAGGTCGCGTCATATCGCGAACACATTTTTCTCTGGGCTTCCCATGAACAACCGCCAAATAATTATTTTTGGAAATCCGTCATGAAGCGGCGCGGTATTCTGCGGGAACACGCCAACTTACTGGATTTTTTTCTCCAAGCCTCCGATTGGCTGGTCCTCATCGCCAGCGCTTGGCTTTCCCATGGGTTATACCTTCAAGATTGGAGGATATCGCCCCAAGACGGGCAGGTCATCGCGGTCGTTGTCATCTTGTCTGCCATCATTTTCCCGAAGTTTTCCCTGTACCAATCCTGGCGGGGGCTTTCTTTTTGGGGGGAATCCCGGGCCCTGGCGGGCGCCTTCGGTTTTTCCCTGCTGGGGTTTACCGCCCTGGCTTTCGTCACCAAGGTGGGGGCCCTGTACTCTCGGGGCTGGATTCTGACTTGGGGAGGGGTGGGGTTTTTGGGACTGGTTGTGACTCGGCTGGCGGTGCGGCTGGTGCTGCGCTGGGCCCGCAAGCACGGATACAACCAACGCAGCATTGTCATCGCGGGTAGCCTGCCCCAGGCTCAGGCCATTGCCAATCAAATCCAGGCCAACCCATGGACGGGCTTTCACCTGGAAGGAATCTACTCCGACGACACGACCCCTGGGAATTCAAAAAAACAAGCGGGCAAACGGGGAACGCTCCGGCAGTTGGTTCAGTCTCTCCAGAAAAAACCGGTAGACCAAGTGTGGATTGCCCTGCCCCTGGGAGAAGAAGCCAAACTGAAGCGCATTTTGCATGACCTGCGGCACTTCCCGGTAGACATCCGCTACGCGCCGGATATTTCCGGCCTGCGGCTGTTGAACCACGCGCTTAGCGAAGTGGCGGGGATATCGCTGATGGACCTGTCGGTCTCGCCCATGGCGGGCCGGGACCGCCTGCTGAAAGCCCTAGAAGACCGCCTGCTGGCGGGGTTGATTTTGCTGCTAATCAGCCCGTTGATGGTGTGGATTGCCATGGGGGTCAAACTGACATCCAAGGGTCCGGTGTTCTACCGGCAAATGCGCCACGGGTGGGACGGCAAACCTTTTGCGGTTCTTAAATTTCGCTCCATGCGGCACACTTCCAGGCAAGAGACCCGGCCTGTCCAGGCCACGCGCCACGACCCTCGAATCACCCCCCTGGGTCGATGGTTGCGCCGCACCAGCCTGGACGAACTGCCTCAGTTTATCAATGTGTTGAAAGGAGACATGTCTATCGTGGGACCCCGGCCCCACGCCCTGGCCCACAACGAGTTCTATAAAGACCAGATCGACGGCTACATGAAACGCCACAAAGTGAAGCCCGGCATCACCGGCTGGGCGCAAATTAACGGCTGGCGTGGCGAGACCGACACCCTGGAAAAAATGCAGCGGAGGGTGGAGTATGATTTATACTACGTGGAAAACTGGTCTTTGCTGTTCGATTTGAAAATCATCCTGTTGACACTTTTCCATGGGTTTCACGGGAAAAATGCCTATTAACCCCTTTCTCTTATCGGGAGCCGCATGAAAGCCGTGATTTTAGCCGGGGGCCTGGGCACCCGCATCAGCGAAGAAACCTCCATCCGCCCAAAACCCATGGTGGAAATTGGGGGGCGGCCCATTTTGTGGCACATCATGAAAATGTATTCATCCCACGGCATTCACGATTTCATCATTTGCCTGGGTTACAAGGGCTACATGATCAAAGAATACTTCGCCAACTATTTTTTGCACTTGTCCGACGTGACGTTCGACATGGAAAACAACAAAATGGAGGTGCACCAAAACAGCGCCGAACCCTGGCGGGTGACCCTGGTCGACACCGGAGACAACACCATGACTGGCGGGCGTCTGAAGCGGGTCAAGTCCTACATTGGGGATGAAACCTTCTGCTGCACCTATGGAGACGGAGTGTCCGACGTAGACATCACCGGCCTCATCGCCTTTCACAAAGCCCAAGGAACCCTGGCCACCCTTACCGCGGCCCAGCCCCCAGGGCGGTTCGGCTCGCTGGCCATGGATCAACACAAAATCACCCGCTTCGTGGAAAAACCCCAGGGAGATGGCGCCTGGATTAACGGCGGGTTTTTCGTGCTTTCCCCCAAAGCCCTAGACTATGTGGCGGGGGACCAAACGGTGTGGGAACAAGAGCCCATGGGCAACCTGGCCCGGGATGGGCAATTGTCGGCCTTTCTGCACCATGGTTTCTGGCAGCCCATGGACACCCTGCGGGACAAAAATCATCTGGAAGAGTTGTGGTCGAAGGGCAAGGCACCCTGGAAAACGTGGACATGACCCCTTTCCAAAACATCTACGAAGGCAAACGGGTGTTGCTGACCGGCCACACCGGCTTCAAGGGAAGCTGGCTGGCCCTGTGGCTCCACGAATTGGGGGCCCAGGTCACCGGTATCGCCCTGCCGCCCTCTACCCAACCCAATCACTGGGACTTGCTGGGTCTGCCGATCACCGACCTCCGCTGCGACATCCGGGACGGAAACACCCTGGCAGGTTTGGTCCAACAGGCCAAGCCAGACATCGCGTTTCATTTGGCCGCCCAGCCCCTGGTGCGCAGGTCCTATCAAGACCCCATCGAAACCTGGTCCACCAACGTGGTGGGCACGGCCCAGTTCTTGGAAGCCTGCCGCAAGACGCCCAGCCTCCGGGCCATCGTGGTCATCACCACAGACAAATGCTACGAAAACCGCGAGTGGGTATGGGGATATCGGGAGACCGATCCCCTGGGAGGCCACGACCCTTACAGCGCCTCCAAGGCGGGCACCGAGTTGGTCGCAGCCAGTTACCGGAAATCGTTTTTCTCTGCCCAAGGGGCACCACTGCTGGCCACCGCCCGGGCGGGGAACGTGATTGGCGGAGGAGACTGGTCCCAGGACCGGCTGATCCCCGACTTGGTGCGGGCCACCGAAGCAAAGGCTCCCCTGATCATCCGCTCCCCCAAGGCCACCCGCCCCTGGCAGCACGTGCTGGAACCCCTGGCTGGGTACCTGCGGCTGGGGCAAAAACTATTGGAAGGCCGGGGGGAGTTTGCCGAAGCCTGGAACTTTGGCCCGGCTGCCCACGACAACCGCACCGTGGAAGACGTGCTGACCCGGATGGGAGCCCACTGGCCGGAACTGGCCTGGGAACTAAACAAAACTCCCCAGCCCCACGAAGCCGGAATGTTGCACCTGGACAGCGCCAAGGCCCAGGCCAAACTGGGCTGGCAGCCAGCCTGGAACCTGGACACCTGCCTGGCCATGACGGCGGAATGGTACCTTCGTCAGCAGAAAACAGGCCTGCCGCCCTCCAGCGAACAGTTGCGGCAATATGTCAGCAGCGCCACGGCGGCCCACATTGATTGGGCCACGGCATGAACGTCCTCTCCACCAAAATCGCTGGGGTTCATGTGGTGGAAACCACTCCGTTTCAGGACCAACGGGGAAAGTTCGCCCGTTTTTTTTGCGAGCGAGAGTTGCAGCCCGTGCTGGGGGGCAGAAAAATCGTCCAAATCAACTTTTCCAGAACCACCGCCCGGGGAGCCCTGCGAGGAATGCACTTTCAGCGTAAACCCCACGCAGAGATGAAACTGGTGCGCTGCCTGCAAGGAAAAGTGTGGGATGTGGCGTTAGACCTGCGGGCGGGATCTCCCACCTTCAAACAATGGCACGCGGAGGAATTGACCCCAGAAAACGCCCGCTTGTTGGTCATCCCCGAAGGCTGCGCCCACGGCTTTCAGGTGCTGGAGCCAAACAGTGAGTTGCTCTACCTGCACACGGCCTTTTATGAGCCCCAGGCCGAAGGAGGCGTGTTATTCAATGACCCCGCCTTTGGCATTACTTGGCCCCTTGAAGTCAAAGATTTGTCTCACCGGGATCAACAGCACCCATTGGTTTCAAATGAATTCAAAGGAGTTGAAACGTGAACTGCCGCCATTGCCGCAAGCCCCTGAACCATGTGTTTCTCGACCTGGGCTACGCCCCTCCGTCCAACGCCTATCTCTCCCCGGCAGACCTGCACGGGCCAGAGCAATATTTCCCCCTGAAATTGTTTGTCTGCGAGTCTTGCTGGCTGGTGCAAACCGATGATTACACCCAGGCCGATGAGTTGTTCAAATCAGACTATGCTTATTTTTCGTCGACCTCCAAATCTTGGCTGAAACATGCCGCCGATTATTGCGGCATGATCACCCAAAAATTGGGGCTGAACCAAAACAGCCTCGTCATCGAAGTGGCCTCCAACGACGGGTACCTGCTGAAAAACTTCGTGGCCCAGGCCATACCCTGTTTGGGCATTGAGCCCACCGAAGGCACGGCCAAGGCCGCCCAAGCCCTGGGCATTCCCGTATGGCAGGAGTTTTTTGGCGCGGAGCTGGGAAAACGGTTGGTCAAAGAGGGAAAGCAGGCCGACCTGATTCTGGGCAACAACGTGTATGCCCATGTGCCAGACATCAATGATTTCACCAAAGGCCTGAAAGAAGCCTTAAAACCGGAAGGCGTCATTACCCTAGAATTCCCCCATCTGCTTCAATTGCTCCAACATACCCAGTTTGATACCGTTTACCATGAACATTTCTCCTATCTGTCCCTATATACCGTCGGCCAAATTTTTCAATCTCAGGGGTTGAGAATTTGGGACGTGGAGGAAATAACCACCCATGGCGGCAGTCTTCGGGTGTACGGCTGTCACAAAGATTCCAGCAGAAAAGAATCCCCTGCCGTCAAAGCCGTGTTGAGCAAAGAAGAAACCAAGGGACTGCGCAGTTTGGCCGTGTACCAGGGGTTTCAAGCCAAGGCCGACCGGGTGAAGAACGATTTGGTGGCTTTTTTAATTGAGCAAAAGCGCCTGGGTAAAACCGTGGGGGCCTATGGTGCCGCCGCCAAGGGCAACACCTTGCTCAATTACGGCGGGGTAAAACCAGACTTGCTGCCGTTTGTCTGCGACGCGGCTCCATCAAAACAAGGGAAATTCTTGCCAGGAAGCCATGTTCCCATTCTGCCCCCCCAGGCCCTGGCAGAACGCAAACCCGACTTGGTACTGGTGTTGCCCTGGAATATCATTGATGAGGTAGAGTCTCAGCTGGCCTTCATCCGCGAATGGGGCGGAACATTCGTTACGGCAGTGCCAGCCCTCAAGGTGAGATAGCCCCATGAAAATCGCCGTGACGGGAGCCAGCGGGTTTATTGGCAGACATGTGTTGGACGAGTTATTGAACCAGAATGTGCAAATCACCGCCGTCACCCGTGACGCCAAAAGAATTTCGCCCCCAAACAAACGGGTGAGTCTAGTTGAAATGGACTTATCTCAGCCCCCGCAGGATGCCTTTATCCAAATGGGCTCTCCCGATGTACTGATTCACTTGGCCTGGAATGGCCTTCCCAACTACAAATCCCTCCACCACCTTGAATCCGAATTGCCCAAGCAATTCTATTTTCTAAAAACCATGGTGGAGTCTGGCCTGAAGTCCATGCTGGTCACCGGAACTTGCTTTGAATACGGCATGCAGTCGGGGGCGCTGGCTGAACACCTGGAGACCAAACCGGACAACCCCTATGGCTTTGCCAAAGACACCCTGCGAAAACAGCTGGAATTCTTACGAAGGGTGAAACCCTTCCACCTGACCTGGGCCAGGCTGTTTTACATGCACGGAGAAGGTCAGCCCGCCACGTCTTTGTTGCCGCTATTAAAGACGGCGGTGGAACGGGGAGACCCGGTGTTCAACATGTCGGGCGGCGAGCAACTGCGCGACTACCTGCCGGTGACGGAAGTGGCCCAGCGGATCGTGCGGTTGGCCATGCTGAACCAGCATATCGGCCCGGTAAATGTGTGCTCGGGAACCCCCATTTCAGTGCGCAGGCTGGTGGAACAATGGCTACGGGAGTATCATTGGAAAATTGAGTTAAACCTGGGGCATTATCCCTATCCAGACTACGAACCCATGGCCTTCTGGGGAGACGGGAAATATTTAAATGAAGTTTTGGGAACGCGATCGAAATAATTTGCCAATCGCATTCAACTTTAACTGAACACTGGACCCTATTCCATTTCTATATTCATCAACAAACGAGCAAACGAATATGAAATTTGAACTCGAAGTGAAAGAACGAATTGCCGAGATTAGGAAAAACCGCGAACTGGCACATGCCGCTCAGCATTTTTTAACGTTATCGGTGACGCCAAAGTATTCCTACAATTTTTCCTGGCTGGGCCGCCCCATTATTCAGTACCCCCAAGACATGGTGGCCATGGAGGAGTTGATTTGGAGCATTCAACCAGACTTGGTGATTGAAACCGGCATTGCCCATGGCGGCTCTCTCATTATGAGCGCTTCCATGCTGGCCCTGCTAGACTATTGCGATGCGGTAAAATCGAGCGCAACCCTAGACCCTAAAAAATCCCCCCGGAAAGTGCTTGGGGTAGACATTGACATTCGCCCCCACAACCGCGAGGCCATCGAGGCCCACCCCATGGCCCACAAGATTGAGATGATCCAAGGCTCTTCCATAGACGCGGGCATCATCGCCCAGGTGAAGGAACGGGCAAAGGGCTACAAAAAAATTCTCGTGTGCCTGGATTCCAATCACACCCACGAGCATGTGTTGGCCGAATTAGAAGCCTATGCCCCCCTGACCAGCCAGGGAAGCTATTGCGTGGTGTTTGATACCCTCATAGAAGACATGCCCGCCGATACCTACCCCGACCGCCCCTGGGGCAAGGGCGACAACCCCAAAACCGCCGTGTGGGAATACCTGAAACGGCTTAAGGGAGCCGGGCAGAAGGCCGCCGATGGGGCCCCCCTTCACTTTGAAATCGACAAAGAAATGGATGGTAAATTGCTGGTAACGGTTGCTCCGGATGGTTTCTTGAAGCGGGTATAACAGCCCATGGCCAATTTGCGAGGGAATGTTATTGCGAATTTTGTAGGCCGGTTTTGGGAGGCCATCATTGGTCTGGCGGTCATCCCGTTTTATATCTATTTTTTGGGGGTTGAAAACTACGGGCTGATTGGTTTTTTTTTACTGCTCACAAAATTTTTCGGCGTTCTTGACGCCGGGCTGTCTAGCACCATCAACCGAGAACTCGCACGCAACTCTGCCGCCCCCCAAACCCCTGAGCTAGCCAACTCAACCAGAGACATCGTGCGAACCCTGGAGTGGATTTACTGGCTGGTCGGGGGGTTTATCTTTTTTGGGGTTTACTTCCTCGCCGACCCATTGGCCAATTTCTGGTTAAAGCCTGTCAACATAACGTTTCAAGAAACCGCTCAAGCCATTCAACTCATGGGCTTAACCATAGCCATGCAGTGGCCCACGGCTTTGTACACCGGGGGAATCAACGGTTTGCAGCGGCAAATTCCGCTCAATATCATTTTATTCATTTCCTCTACCTTGACATCCGTAGGGGTATTGCTTGTTCTTTGGATATTTCCTCCCACGCTTCTTACATTTTTTATATGGCGCATCGCTGTGGGGGGCCTCACCACTCTTGCCCTTCAAATCACTCTCTGGCGTTTCCTTCCGGCTGGTTCCAGACGTCCATATTTTTCATGGGATAATTTAAAAAGGGTACGAAAATTCACCCTGGGGATGAGCGGAATAGGGCTGCTTTCCTTTATTCTCATACAAACCGATCGCATTGTTTTATCCAAAATCCTTCCCTTGGATACCTTTGGGGGTTATACCCTGGCTGCCATGTTAGCGTCAGGACTCTATACCTTCGTTCAACCGTTGTTTGGGGCGCTCTACCCTAAATTTAGTCAGCTTGTATCTGTGGGGGACACCCCCGGATTAACCGCGCTTTATCATAAAAGTTGCCAGGTCATGGCGGTGATGGTTTTCCCAGCCAGCTTAGTAATCGCGTTTTTTTCCACATACCTATTAACCTTGTGGACGGGCCGCCCAGACTTGGCTCAGTTTTCCGGGCCTATTCTTAGCGTGCTTGTGCTGGGAACGGCCCTCAATGGCCTCATGAACCTGCCCTATGCGCTACAATTGGCCTACGGTTGGACACGCTTAGCCCTTTGGCAAAACGTTGTGGCCATCTGCGTCACCATTCCGCTCACTATTTTTTTCTCTCTCCGCTTTGGAGCCATTGGGGCATCCTTTAGTTGGCTATTGCTGAATTTATCTTATGTATTGTTCAGCATTCCCATCATGCACAAAAAACTCATTCCAAGAGAAAAAGGGGCTTGGTATAAACAAGATGTTCTCATTCCGCTCATCCCCCCCCTTGCGGTATCTTCCTTGGGATATTATTGGCTTGCGCCTTTACCGGAAGGAATATTCGGTGTAGTCTTGCTCACGGCTATATCGTTTTTGGCTCTTGTGGGTTCTGCGCTGGCCGCTCAATATCCCAGACAAATCATGCTTGCGGGCTTGCAATTTCTGCGTCGGTAAATATGGCGGGACTTATATAGACTGCGAAAATAAATTATGAACACCCAAATATCGCCCCTGATCACCATTGGCATGCCCGTGTACAATGGAATGGCCACCATCGATAAAGCCATCCGTTCTCTCCTGGCCCAAACCTGCGCTGATTTTACTCTCATTGTCTCCGACAATGCCTCAACCGATGGTACCCGTGAGTATCTGCAACGGCTGCAAAAAGAAGGTGACCCCAGAATCGTTTGCGTGTTTCAACCCGAAAACCTGGGGGCTGTCCGTAACTTCAAAGCCCTTCTAGACCTAGCCAACACGCCATATTTCATGTGGGCCGCCTCAGATGATTATTGGGAACCCACGTTTGTAGAAAAAAACCTCACCTTCTTGCAACAAAACCCGGATTATGTCGCCAGTATATCTAAGGTGCAACGGAGTGATTTACAAACTTCTGACTCCGTTGAAATGGGAACCCTGCCCCTGAGGGACACCGTAAGAAACAATATCATTCGCTATATTTTAAAGCCTGGTTGGAATAGCCGCTTTTATGGCATCCATAGAACCACCGTGATTCAACAGGCTTGGATTAAAACCGACTTCTGGGCGCAAGACTGGGCTGTCATGGCCAATACGTTGCTGCATGGAAAGCATAATGAGATACAAGAAGTGTTAATGCATCGGTCGGCTGGAGGGGCTTCATCGGTTGCCTATAAAACCATCGTTCAATTGAACAAGGGGGCATTTCACACCAAATACCCCTTGTTTCGGTTTACTTTGTACTTATTCAATATTCGTCCCTTATGGTTTAGCCTAAGGGTGTGGACGCACTTTCTTTCCCTAAACTTAAAATGGCGAAGGTATATGTTCAGAAACAGAAAGGCTATTTCCGCTCTGATGGACAGAAACTCCAAACGCCTTTCTTAAACCCCACCTTGACGCCCTGTGATGCTGTGAAAAATCTACCGAACTCTCAAGTGGATTTTTTATCTTTTATTCTTGTCCAGCCTAAAACCAGTAAGGGAGGGTATTTTCATGGTTCTGTGGATAACCACCCCCCCCCCTGCAATATTATCGTTAGGGAAGGTGGAATCTATTTACGAACCATGGGGAAATCTGCCAAAATAACGATTGGCATGATACTGGCGGTTTTGATCGTGTTGTCGGTGGGTCCTGTGGGTATCCAAATATCTTACCCGACGAAGTAAATCTTCTCATCTTGGACCCATGGGGTCTAGTGGCGATTCAACGGCTGACAATAGACATTCAAAGAAGCGCCTTGGTTCGTCAGGAATATTTTCACATCCTATCCCAATATTTTCCCCCATGATTGAACGGATCAAACTGCTCATTAAACACTTTTCCTGGTTTGCCTCCCGAGAGAGTGCCCTTCATCAAGTGGGCGTGCGCGGAGAAATGGAAGAACTTCGAAGGGTCATTCGGCAAACCATGCCAGACAATCCCATCCTGGCGGGATTCAAGGCCTATTCGCAAAGCGATGAGGACGGTATTATCCAGAACATCCTTCAGAGGATTCCGGAAGAAGAGAAAACCCGTACCTTTATGGAAATCGGCTGCGGGAACGGGCTGGAAAACAACACCCATTTTTTGGCGTTGAATGGATTTCGCGGGGTGTGGGTAGATGGATCGAAGGAAAATATTCTACACATCAAAAAGAACCTTCCGCTTTGGAAACACCTCAAATCCCCTCCCATTCATATCGTTCAGCGATTCGTAGATAGAAACAACATTCAGGCGCTGGCAGAAGAAGCCACCGGGTTCTTGGACACCAAGGAAATCGATTTTTTTTCGCTGGATATTGATGGGAACGACTTGGAAATTTTGCGGGCGGCACTTCCCAGCATTTCACCCAAGGTGATTTGCGTGGAATACAATGGAAAATTCCCTCCCCCCATGCGAAAAAGCATTACCTATAACCCCGCTCACGGGTGGGAAAAAGATGATTACTACGGGGCTTCCCTGCAGTCTTTTTCCGATCTTTTAAAAAGTTATAGGTTGGTTTGTTGCAATCTGTCGGGGGTGAACGCATTTTTTGTTCACGAGAAATACCAGGGATTGTTTTCGGATTATTCTATTCAAGACTTATTTCAACCGCCGCGCCATGATTACATTTCTCTTCGCAATGGTCATTCCCCATCTCTGAAATGGCTGAATCAGATCGGGCACCCATAATCTATTCTTTCATCCCGCGGCATGAGAGATCGAATAAAGAATCCCACGGCAGTACAATCTTAGGAGAAAATAATGTGCAATGTTTCCTGTATTATGTTTGGTTTAAAAAACCTTAAAAAACAAGAAATCGCCGGAAAACGAGTGATTGAAGTGGGTTCCTGGAACCACAACGGAAGTCTTCGGGAGGTGATCCAAGTGTTTTCCCCCAAGGAATATGTCGGTGTCGACATTCAAGAAGGCCAGGGGGTCGATGTTGTGTGCGATATTTCCAGCTTGGTAAAAAAGTTCGGAAAGGATTCTTTTGACGTGGTGGTATGCACCGAGGTGGTGGAACATGTCAAAGATTGGAAAGATGCCATCACCAACCTGAAGGGAGTTTGCAAACCTGGAGGGATCATCGTGCTAACCACTCGGTCGAAGGGCTTTAAATACCACACCTATCCCAAAGATTATTGGCGGTATGAGGTGGAAGACATGCGGAAAATTTTTGAAGAATTCGACACGCAAATTGAGCAAGACCCTTCCATGCCTGGCGTATTCGTGAAGGCAAAGAAGAAGCCGGGCAAAAAAGTTAAAAATCTTTCGGAATACGCCCTTTACAACATTGTGGCGGGGAAACGCGTGAGGGAGGCCTCTGCGCGAGACAAATGGAACCTCCACTTTTTGTATGTAAAAGCAAAGCATCTAGTTGAACAAGTGGGGTATGGGTTTTACAAAAAATATTATATGCCCACGCCAAAATTATAAATACATCATCTTGGCCTGTTTTTATTTGCTCTCATTTTTCATGGCCAATGAACATGATCCTCACCGAACCCCATGAAAACCGCCATTGTGCATGACTGGTTGGTGACCTACGCCGGGGCAGAACGGGTGCTGGAGCAAATGCTGGTCTGCTTCCCAGAAGCCGACTTGTTCAGCTTGGTGGATTTCATTCCCCCTGGGAAACGGGGGTTCATTGGCAACCAATCCGTTACCGTTTCAGCCCTGCAAAAATTTCCCTTCGCCCGGAAAAAGTATCGTTCGTATTTGCCTGTGATGCCACTGCTGATCGAGCAGTTCGATCTGTCTGGGTATGACTTGGTGATTTCCAGCAGCCACGCCGTGGCCAAGGGCGTGCTGACTGGCCCCGGACAGTTGCACCTTTGCATGTGTTATTCCCCCATCCGCTACGCCTGGGATTTGCAGCACCAGTACCTGCGGGAGGCCGGTTTGGACCATGGATTGAAGGGCTGGCTGGCCCGGGCCATGCTGCACCGGGTGCGGCTGTGGGACTCCCGCACGGCCAACGGGGTAGACGGCTTCATGGCCATTTCCCGGTTCATCGCCCGGCGGATTCAAAAGGTGTACGGGCGGGAATCGCGGGTGATCTACCCCCCGGTGGATATGAATACCTTCACGGTGAACCCCACCAAGGAGGCATTCTATCTGACAGCCTCCCGCATGGTGCCCTACAAGCGGATGGATTTGATCGTGGAGGCTTTTACCGCCATGCCTGAGCGGAAACTGGTGGTGGTGGGTGATGGGCCGGATTTTAAGAAGATCCAGAAGAGAGCGGGGGCCAACGTTCAACTGCTGGGATTCCAGGAAACTTCCGTGCTGCAAGACCTGATGGGCCGGGCCCGAGCTTTTGTGTTTGCCGCCGAGGAAGACTTCGGCATTGCCCCGCTGGAAGCCCAAGCCTGCGGAACCCCAGTGATCGCCTTCGGCAAAGGGGGCGCCCTGGAAACCATTCGTGGGCTGTCCGACCCAGCCCCCACCGGAGTTTTTTTCCAGGAGCAGACCGTGGCGTCTCTGCGGGAAGCCGTGGAAACGTTCGAACGAGAGAACGAACGCATCACCCCCCAGTCCTGCCGGGCCAATGCCGAGCGGTTTTCCGTGGAACGGTTCAGGGGAGAATTCCAGGATTACGTGGGAGAGCAGTGGGCGAACTTTCAGGCCGGAAAGAGCCGCATGGAATCATGACCATTCTATTGACCGGGGCCAGCGGGTTTGTGGGCAAGCATGTGCGGGCCCAAATGGAATGCGTACCCTTGGAAGATGACCGAGGGGAAGTGGATTTGCGGGACGCGGAGCGGGTTTCCCAAGTGGTGGCCCGCATATCTCCCCAGGCGGTGATTCACTTGGCGGCCCAGAGCCATGTTCCCACGTCGTTCAAAGACCCCCTGGGCACGTTTCATATCAACTTCCATGGAACGTTTCACCTGCTGTCGGCCCTGAAATTGGCCGGATTCAGGGGGCGGTTCCTGTTTGTGGGGTCAGGTGACATGTACGGGCTGGTGGAGGAATCGGCCCTGCCTGTCACCGAGAGCCAACCCTTGAAACCCAGAAACCCCTACTCGGTAAGCAAGGTTGCGGCGGAAGCCCTGTGCTACCAGTGGAGCCAGACCGAGGGGTTTGAGATCATGATGGCGCGGCCGTTTAATCATATTGGACCGGGGCAGGACGCACGCTTCGCCATGGCAGACTTTGCCCAGCAGCTGGTGAACATTCACCAGGGCAAACAAAACCCCGCGTTGCAAGTGGGAGATATTGACGTTACCCGAGATTTCACCGATGTGCGAGACGTGGTGAGAGCCTATCGGATGATCTTGGAAAAGGGGGTGAATGGCACTGTGTATAACGTGTGTTCCGGTCAGGAACGAACCATTCGAGAGATGATTCTCACCATGGCGGGTCAACTGAACATTCACCCCGTCATCCAGCAGCAATCAGACCGTTTGCGCCCCAGCGAGCAGAAACGTATGATGGGAAGTTATCAAAAAATCAACCGGGATACCGGCTGGACACCGGAAATTCCCCTCGAACAAAGCCTAAAGGACCTTTTGGGAGACCTGCAAAAACATGGGTAAAAGCGCTTTCATTACAGGGGTCACCGGACAAGACGGGGCTTATCTGGCCAAACTTCTGTTAGACAAAGGCTACCAGGTGCATGGCCTGGTGGCCCGCCGGGCCACCGACACCCTGTGGCGGCTGCGCTTCCTGGGCGTGGCAGAGCGGGTCAACCTGATCGAGGGAGACTTGACTGATCTGTCTTCCCTCATCCGGGCCATGGAGGTCTCCAAAGCCCTGGAAGTGTACAATTTAGGGGCCCAAAGTTTTGTGGGAACCAGCTGGACCCAGCCCCTGGCCACCGCTCAGGTGACCGGTTTGGGCGCTTTGAACGTGTTGGAAGCCGTGCGAACGGTAAACCCCAAGGCCCGTTTTTACCAGGCTTCCACCAGCGAAATGTTCGGAAAAATTCAAGAACCCGCCCAATCGGAAACCACCCCGTTTTACCCCCGGTCGCCCTACGGCGTGGCCAAATTGTTCGGCCATTGGATGACCATCAATTATCGGGAAAGTTATGGAATGCATGCCTCCAGCGGCATTTTGTTTAACCACGAGTCCCCCCTGCGGGGGCTGGAGTTCGTAACCCGCAAAGTCACCGACGCCGTGGCCCGGATTAAACTGGGCAAACAAGATAAGCTTTCTCTGGGAAACATCGACGCAAAGCGAGACTGGGGCTTCGCCGGAGATTTTGTGGAAGCCATGTGGAGAATGCTGCAACAAGACACCCCGGATGACTACGTGGTGGCCACCGGAAAAACCACCACCGTGCGAGACATGTGCGACATCGCCTTCCGGCACGCCGGGCTGGATCCAAACAAACACATTGTGATTGACCCCAAATTCTACCGCCCGGCAGAGGTAGATGTTCTACTGGGCAACCCTACCAAGGCCAAACAAAAACTGGGCTGGGAGGCCACAACCAGCCTGCAAACCATGATTACCCAAATGGTTGACGCCGACCTTCAGAGAGTAGGAAAAGAATGACAGGCCACCCCCCCACAAAACACGCTTCTGTATCTCCAGCCCCTTCCGCTCATTCTTCCGCTTCGCGAGCGCTAGAGATCACCATTCGAACGTTGGTGTTTCTGGCTCCCGCCACGGCGGCGGCTATTCTTCCCGGCGTACCCATGAACGCCACCCCCTTGCCTTATTCTGCCACCTTGGCCCTGGTGGTGATGGCGTTGACCGGGCTCATCATGTTTCGACCGGGGTGGAGATCCTTACCAGATGCCTACAAAATACCCCTGATGGGATTCGCCGTGCTGTTGATGGTCATGTCCGCCAACCTGCTGGTGACTGAAAACATGGATTGGGGGTTAAACAAATGGGAACGGTATGTCCGCCTGTCACTCATGCTTCCCATCACCGTCCTTCTCATCCATCGGGGCGCCCAGTGGCTCCCCTGGGTGCTGTACGGAGCGGCCGCGGGTGGAATCCTGAACATGGCCGATGCCCTGTATGAGGTATATGGGATGGGCAGTCCCATTGCCAGTGGGTCATGGCATAAAATCGTGTTTGGAGACTTGAGCGTGCTGATGGCATTGCTTAGCCTGTTGGGGCTGGCCACCATCGCCCAGAAACGCTGGGAGCAAACGCTGTGCTTGCTGGGTATTCTGGGCGGAACGGTCGCCAGTATACTCTCTTACACCCGGGGCTCCTGGCTGCTTCTCCCCTTGGGAATCCTGTTTCTGGCGGTTTCTTTGCGTGGCAAAGCCCACTGGAGTCTCCCCCGGCGGGTGTGGATTCCGGTGGTCGTGATCTTTGCGTTGGCCGGGGGTTGGGGGGCCCAGCATGTAAAAAAGGGAGTGGCCCATGGGTTGTCGGACCTGCAGGCCTATCAACAAGACAACCAGGAAACCTCGTGGGGATTGCGGCTAGTCATGTGGAAAAAAAGCTGGGCCCTTTTTCTACAAAACCCCGCCATCGGGGTGGGGTTGGGAGATCTCAATCAAGAAATGGCAAAGCTGCCTGAATCCATTGGAGGCGACCCCCGTTTGGTGAAGGAATTTAACCAGGCCCACAATGTGTTCTTCGACCTGCTTGCCACCACCGGTCTGATCGGCTTTCTGGTGTTTTGCTGGGTGGTGTATATCGCTCCTTGGCGGTTGTTTTTCCTGGCGGCAAAGCGCGCCGACTCCCCCCATCAACTGTTTGCGGCTGTGGGCGGGCAGGTCACTCTGTTTTCTTTTGTCGTGTTTGGGTTATCGGAAGGCTGGCCCGGGCGGATTGCCTTCGTGGATACTTACGTGATTTTACTCTCCGTGTTCCTGGCAGGGGCAGCCATCACCTTTCACCCGACGAAACGACAGAACACCTGAAGGTTCTCCCAGGCGCTTCCCCTACCCTTGTCTTCTCCCATAGCGGAAGGTAAAATAATCAAAGGGTGGATCGTCTTTATGCCTGAACTGAAAGAACCTCCTGCCCATTGTTTGCTTGCATTATCTTCTCTTCTTCTTTCGATTCTCACTTTTTTAGTTACATTTAGCCTAGCCCCCCCCAGGAAACGGAAGTTTTCTGGCCGATGATACAAATAAATGACGGGTGCCCTCCCGCTCCATTATACCAAACGGTCACCCATCACCTTCATAAGAGGATCATGACCCCCTCCATTCCTCCGTCTCAACGCAAGTTTACTTTTTTCGCGCGGCACTTGGGTCGCCCCCAAGTTGCTATGATCAGTGGTTTGTTGATGCTGCTGGCCCTGGTCGCCTGGGGCGGAGACATCCACACCATTGAACTGACCCGGCACCCAGATGGTGCCAAAACCAACTTGGCTGCCTGGAAGGGCAAAGTCACCGTGGTAAACTTTTGGGCCACTTGGTGCGTGCCCTGCCGCAAAGAGTTTCCCGAATTCGATAAACTACGCGACAAATACCAATCCCGTGGGCTGGAAGTCGTCGGAGTCACCACTGACACCGACTCCAAAACCATCGCCAAATACCTGGAAAAAGTTCCAGTGAAGTTCCCCATCGTGCTGGACCCCGCCGGGTTACTGCACAAAGCGGTGAACCCCCCCACCATGCCCACCACCATTTTGCTGGACCGTCAGGGCAATATTGTGGCCACCTATGTGGGGTTTGATGCAGAAAAAGGATTGGCCCAATTGGAATCTGATCTTCAGAAACTGCTCTAATTCAAGGAATCCGATGATATTCAGCAAACAAACCATAGGGCTTGCCCTGCTGGCCATCCTCTCTTTAGCGGGCTGCAGTGAATCCCTGGAAGTAGTAGAGCCCTGGCAACGGGGTCATTTGGCCGGAGATCTGCTGAGGCCAGACCTGAACACCCAAGAAGATGCCGATTGGAACCACATCTATTTCAGCAAAGAAGGTTCAGCGGGCGGCGGTGGAGAAGGAGGGGGCGGATGCGGATGCAACTAAGCGGTTGGTTCTCTTTGCTGCTGGCGGCGGGGTTGTTTTCCCGGCCCGAAGCAGCCCAGGCCCAATCCCATACGAAAATTAAACACCTTCGTTACGATGAAGGCGCCGTGGGCGTGTTGGTCGATGCCGACGACATTGAAGTGGTGGTCGACCTGGAAAGCGGAGACAAGTTCAGCTTCAACGGGGTTCACGACGTCATCACTGGGGCTTCTCCCAACGGAATCCCCACGGCTTCCGGCCTTACAGGTGCCTCTCCTTCTCAGGCTGGGGCAGGCCAAATCGGCCGCGGGCAATTCTTCAGCCACACCAAAGACCGGCGGGTAGCGGTTACTGGAAATTACACCTATCAGTATTCCCGGGAAATGGCGCTGATTTTCGGTGGAAACTTCAGCACGGAATCCGATTATCTCTCCACGGGATTTAACGTGGGAACCACTCTGGAGTTGAACAAGAAAAACACCACTTTGGGAATCAGCTTCCGTTTCAACGACGATACGGTGACCCCGGCCAATGGCGGCACTGCCCCCGCCATTCCCGTGTCTGCCAAAAAGCAGGTTCAGGAGTTTAACGTTTCTCTCACCCAGTTGATTAGCCCCACGGCCCTTGGAACCCTGGGTTTCTTCGTCGGGCAGGCCTCTGGTTATCTGAACGACCCCTATAAAAAAGTTCTGGTCGGAGCCGCAACAGAGCTGAACGACATCCGCCCAGACATGCGGAACAACTATGGGGTCACCTTAGACTTAAAATCCCTGGTGCTGGAGGACCATTCTGTCCTGTTCAATTATCGATTTTACTCGGATGATTGGGGAATCCACTCCAACACCATGAAAATCGGCATGCGCCATGATTTATCCGAAGATTGGCTGCTAACGTGGTATCTGCGGAACTACACTCAAACCTCCGCCACATTCTGGGCCGCCCAGTTTCCCAGTCCAGCGCCAACCTACCATTCGGCAGACATCCGGCTGTCTAACTTTGCCGCCGATACCGTTTCGGTCTCTGGCCGCTACCGCTGGAGCGAAGACCTTTTTGTAGAAATGATGCTGTCGAAATATCTCCAATACGTTCCCGGAGAGGAGCCGACGCCGTTTGTTCCCGTGTTTTCCATGGACAACCAAGCCATTTTACGGGCTTATGTCGTCTCGTTAGGCGTGGAATACCGGTTTTAGTAAACGGTCTGTTCTTTGGTGTTTTGAAACCCCTGCATAACCTATTTTTTCACACCCCCCTGCCCCCTTCCCTTAAGGGAAGGGGGTTGTTTTTATGGGGGGGGCTTCGGCCCCCGTTTCACGGAAAAAACCCGGGTTATGCGAAAGGCCCCGATTCGGGGCCTTTTTTTTAACCTCACCTTTGCGGTAGGGTAACAACAATCAAGATCACAAAGTTCCCCAACCAGAGCGAACCATGTTGTTCAAATTTCCCTTCCGGGCCATGGGGTCTGGCTGCGAGGTGTTGATTCGAGGCCAAGACCAGCGCCAAGCCCAGGCCTGGGTGACCACGGCCCTGCAGGGAGTGGGTCGCCTGGAGGCCAAATACAGTTTTTTTCTGCCTGAATCGCTGTTGGCCCGCATCAATCGAGAAGCCTACCACCAGCCGGTCGCGCTGGACGATGAAACCCTCCGCCTGCTGGAAGAAGCCGACCGGTTGCACCGTGATACCGGCGGCGCGTTCGACCCCACCATCGGGGGGCTGAAGGGGTTGTGGAATTTTTCCGCCATGGCCCTTCCGCCAGACCAAGAGATTTCACGGGCCCTGGAAGGGGTTGGCTGGGACAAGGTAGAATGGGAAAAGGGAGCCCTGCGGTTCCTGCACCCAGACACACGGCTGGATTTTGGCGGGTTGGTGAAGGAATATGCCGTGGATGTATGCGTAGCGGCCCTGGAAACCCTGGGTACCGGAAACGGCCTAGAGGCTGGGCTGGTCAACTTGGGCGGCGACCTGCGGGTGGTGGGCCGGATAGCCCCGGACGGTCGCCCCTGGAACGTGGGGGTGGCCGACCCACGCCGCCACGGCTCTTCTCTGGCCACCATTAGCTTGTACCAGGGCGCGGTGGTCACCTCCGGCGACTACATGCGCTATTTTCTGCGCGACGGCCTGCGCTACCATCACCTGCTCAACCCTCGCACCGGGCGGCCCTTTCCCCTGGAGTTCTCTTCCGTCACGGCCCATGGGGCCACCGCCCTAGAGGCCTCCGGGCGGGTCACCCGCGTGCTATATGGGGGCCGGGGGGCTCTCCCGGCCATTCCCCCCACCCAGCCCCCTCCCCCCGAATTTTCCGGTCTTCCCGCCACCCGTCCCGACTTGGTGCTGCGCGCCCCTCCGGGGAGCCATGCCCTGTTCGCTTACGACAACCAGGGAGCCCCCGCCTTTCTGCAAGATGAAGAAACCTGCGCCTATCGGGCCCATCCCCAGGGGGGCTGGCAGGTCTCTTAATCATGCGCTAGGCAAGCCGCATTCGGCCACATGCGGAACAATCACCTTCAGGTCAGAAATGGGCTCTATTTGCACATTCATGAGGGTTCGCCCGAAAGCCGCAGGTTGTTCGGTTTGTCCCCTTCCCACAGCACCAAGTGTTTCCGCTGAATTTCATCCCGAAATGGCTGGGGGAGCCGCGCCCAGTCGTGCAGTTCCACCATCATGGGCAAACTGCTGTCTTCCAGGGCTTCCTTCAAATCAGCCCAGCCCGTCGTGGGCTCTTCCAGGCGGCTCGGGTTCCGCAAAACCAAGTCTAAATCACTGCCTTCGTGCCCTGTGTGGGATACCCGGCTGCCATAGGCCCATACTTCAGATTGGGGCACATGCCGGGCCAGAATCTCCAACAAGGTCCGCAGGTGTTTTTCCTGTAGGTCAATCTGGCTCATGAGATGTCGCATCATCAAAACCAAGGTTTTCAGCGCTTTCTTCTTTGAACAACCCTTGCATAGCGGCCCCCAGGGTTCTCACGTCACGAATGTAATCGGGAAGAATTTTCAGTGTTTCGTTGGCAAAACCTTCGCCATAATCATGGGCGGTGGTATTGCGATTGTCTAGGTAAACAAACCAACGTTCAATTTCATCCAGAGTCAGGAGACCGTGCTTCCCGGCCAATCGAAAGACATCCTGGAATGTCAGCGCGTCCACAGACCTTGGACTTCCGCCATGGGGCTTCAATGCCTTGCGCAACAATTTACCGGTGATTTCCAGGGACAGTTCGTAGTTTTTAATGGCGGCACTGCGAAAAAGGTAATACGGGGGTCATTCAATCCCGTCTCTTGGAGGGCTTGTACGGCTTGTTCCAGCGTGGCAACGATTCGAAGCAGGTGATCTATGCTTAAGGTCATCATGCCCCATGGAGAAAGAATACAATCCGCCGCAATTCCGCTCTCTTTCCGCAAATCCTACTCTTCTCACGGGCATTGCGCCAGAGGGGGCATTGCGAATGGCGGAAGAAAAAGCGCGTCCGGCAGGACTCGAACCTGCCACCGACGGTTTAGAAAACCGTTGCTCTATCCGGCTGAGCTACGGACGCGAGAATTAAACTGACTCACGACACAGGAAGAAACAGAAAAGGGCACCGTTTCCGGTGCCCTTCCCCGTTTTTTTGACCGGGTTGCAAGCAAACACTGCTTCCAACCCGTTTGGCTTCTGCCAAACCGCCAACCGAAAACTCGGTTACTCGGCGGCTTCGAAGGTCTGAGCGATGTCAGACCGTTCGGTGGAGCGCCGCCGAGAAAACTGAGCGAACGCCGCGTCGGCAAAGCCTTTGGACACCGTGTAGAGGAACTCGTTCAACACGTTGGCCATGGCCATCATGGTGAAGCGCTTCCGTTTCACCGTGGTGATGTCAATTTCCAGCACCAAACCCGGCAGCACGTTATAGGGGTTCACCAGGGCTTCGAACTCCTCGAACTTGCGTTCCAGGAATCCCAGCCGGCTTTCCACAATAATGCGGTCGGTGGGGTGTTGGTTGCCATACACCTTGCTCAACACCTTTTTGGCGTTGGCAATCCGCTTGCGCAGTTCCTCGATGATGTACACGTTGGACTTGGTTTCCTCCTTTTCGGCAATCTGCCGGGGAGCAATAAAGACCAACTCGTTCCACTTCTTGGTGTTTTCGCCTTCGGCTTCGCCGCCTTCTTCCGACCGGGCAGAGAACCAACCCCGCTTGCTGCCGCCCTTCAGGTATTGGTCGGCAATGTCGTTGAAGTCTTTGTAGCCTTTGGCGGCTTTGTCATCTTTGTACAGCACATCCACCACTTCCACCACCTTCATGATTTCCCGGTGCAGTTCATCGAACTGAACGGTAAAGGCGTTGCGCATTTCGGTGATTTGCTGAAAGTCTAAATAGGTCAGCTTCAGCGCGAAACGCTCATCGGGCAGTTGGGTGATGTCGGTATCTTCATACTCGCGCAACACGCACTCGCGGGCATTTTTGTAGTTTTCCACGTGCTGATATCCCATCTTGGAGGTATCCAGGATGGAGGTCAGGCTGTTGACGGCGGTGTTGAAGCCCCGGTTGCGGATGTTCTCGTTGTCGATCACGCGCTTCACGTTTTCGCGGATGTTCAACGGGTCGTATTCATCGGGGTCAATTTCCGCGCCCAGGCCAGCGATTTTATCCATGAAGCGCTTGGCCACAAATTGGTAGCGCTTGGAGGCTTCGTTGACTTGGTCGTCTTCCACGTAGTTGTCCAGGGCCTTGATTTTTTCGAACAAAATCTCGGTCTGGGTCAGTTCTTCCTTGCCTTCATCCACCAGGGTGGTGCTCAGTTCCTTGATTTCGTTGTCAATCAATTCGTGAACATGCTTGGCGATGATGTCTTTCACAATGGTATCCACCGATACCTGGTAGTGATAGATGGGGCTGGCCAATTCTTGATCCAAAATGTTGATGGCCAGTTTCACGTCCATCACGGTTTTGGGCTTAAAGTAGTTGTTCTTGAAGGAACACTTGGCGATGGCATAGGTGTTCTCACCGCGAACAAAGGCGCCCACATCGGTTTTTTGCCGCAACAGGGCGTTGGTTTCGTTCTCCAGTTCGTACACGCCCCGCTGAATATGACCTTGCAGGTGGCCGTAGATGTTCACCACGGATTTTTCAATCTCACCGGTGTGGAATTTGTCCATCCCGCCGATTTTGTCCAGAATTTCAGAGATTTCCCGGGGGGTATAGCGGTTCAGGTTGCGGTATTCCTCTTTGTCCACCAGGTCACGCACCTTTTTGCCCATCTCATCTTCCATGGTGGTGAGATAGCGGTTGTACATGTTCTGGAAGTTCTGGTTGAAGTAGTTATGCAGCTTGGACTTCACCGAACCCATCACGTCCAGCTTCTCCAACACTTCCGGGGGCAGCTTGGCGTGAATGTGGTTCAGCACTTTGTCCACTTCTTCGTCAATCAGAAGCTTCGACTCTTCGTATTCGTTGCGGTTGTCCCGGTTCAAACTGTTCCGAGAACCTACCGCGCTCGCTTTTTCCGGGTGAATTAAATTCGGCCCGTGACTCATCGCATCTCTAGCCATTCCGTTATGCTCCTTCGCTTAAGTGTCATTGAGCACCGGGGGGCTCAAATGCCCAAAACCCGGTGTTGTTGTAAATAAATCAAGGCACGGCATCAAAATTTTATAACAAATCAGGCAGTTAAAACCGGGTGTTCCCCTTGGGGTTCACCCTGCAGAATCCGGATTCCGCTTGGGCTGAGCAGGCCTGCTGCTTCAGTTTAGGCCTTCTTCCGGGAAAAGTTATTCTCAAGTAGCGATACCCTGTAAAAACGCCATAATAAACCGGCAGATTTCAAAGGAAGCGTCGCTTAATGCTTACTGCTAAAGGGTCGCCATGCCCATAGGCCGGGCAAACCCGGCGCATGGACGGCCATACTGTTAAATGGTCAATTTTGAGGGAATTGTCAACAGAAAAGATCAACGAGGGTTGGATGACGGAACCCCCTGCAAATAAAACAGAGCGGGATCGTTCCACTGAAGGGTAACCGTCCCCTCCACCCCGGTCAGCAGCAACTGAAAGGGCTGGGCCCCCAGGGGGGTAGACACCCGGGTTTTCTCTAATTTTGGGAACCCCACCCGGTAGACTTCCTGCCAGCGGTTCAGTTGCGGATAGTGTTGTTCCAGATAATGATACGTCATCTGATCTGGGTTTATTTTTTCCACCAGAACAGGTGAAAGCAAATGTCCGTCATCGTCTTTCAGCATAATTTTCCACAGCGATCCCGGTTGATTCAGCCGGATTTTTTCATGCCTACCTGGGGTTACCAGCACCAAAAACTCAAACTTATTTTCAAAGGTTTCCGTATCCATCCGGGCCATGGCTGCCAATTCCTCTGGAGCCACTTGGTAGCGCTCCTTTAACATATAGCGGAACCATTCCCGGTGCTTTTCGTCTTGAAAGATAACCTCGGCCAATAATACCGTGCGAAAGTCGCGATACAACGCCCCGCTGCGCCGAGTCGCGTGGATATGTTCCGCGATTTCTGAAGGTTGAAATTTTCCCTGGCTCCAAATGGACGCGGGGTCTTCTCGCTCCTGAGCCGTGGTGCAGCTGGTTAGGCTTGCGGCAACCAGCACCAACACCAGCCGAGTCCATCCCCCCCACCCCAGGGAAGCAGACCCTGGGCAACGGGATCGGGTGGGT
The DNA here is from genome assembly GCA_029858505.1 of Deltaproteobacteria bacterium. Taxonomy (GTDB): domain Bacteria; phylum SAR324; class SAR324; order SAR324; family JACQKK01; genus JAOUEW01. The sequence goes on along the minus strand of JAOUEW010000001.1, from coordinate 947,590 downwards.
TTTTTACCGGATTCTCTTGTCATTCTCCCCTGGATGCTGGTACAACTTCGGGTCAGGATAAACCGGTTTCTTAGGACTGGGCATTTGGTGTCCGGACCGGTGTCCCCATTTATTTTCATTGGTCTTTCGACGTGATGTATAATTTGTAGATTGAATTGATTGATGATATTGTATCGTCTTGGCAAAGCCAAACAATTAAAAAAATGACGGGTTGACGTTTGGTTAGTTGTGTTAAGTCATTGTTTCATCAGTGGGTTGTTTCAATTGGTTTGTTTTCCAGGCTGTTTAGGCATTCAAACCAAACACCGTTTTTCAAAAACACGGGTTTACCTGCTTTCTTTCCTCCAGCAGCGGCTGGCTTACTTTATGGTATGCCAACCTGGGGCCGGAGGGAAAGTCAGCAAGTTTTTAGACAGACCTTCATCCATTGCGTCTGTACATAAACATCAAGGAGCTAACCACCCATGGTTTCCAATCTGATTTTTCTATTCGGCCTGCTTTCTATTTTGGCCTCCCTTTATTTCAGCTGGCGAGTAACCCGGGTTAACCCCGTGTTGGGGGCCAGCCCGGAACAGGCCGACCGGCTGAAGGAGATTTCTCAGGCCATTGCCGAAGGGGCCATGGCTTTCCTCACCCGTGAATACAAAGTGCTGGCCGTGTTCATGGTGCTCTTCGGCGCGCTGGTGGGCTTTGCGGTCGACTGGTTCTCCACCCTGTCCTTCCTGGCGGGCGCGGTCATTTCCCTCAGCGCTGGATTCGTGGGCATGCGCATCGCCACCAAAGGCAACGTGCGCACCACCAGCGCCGCCCGCACCTCTCTGCGGCGGGCCTTCCGCATCGCCTTCGATTCTGGCGCGGTGATGGGATTTGGTCTGGTGGGCATGGCGGTCATCGGTCTGCTGGGCATGTATTACATTTTGTCTGGATTGATGGGAGAGGTTTCCCAGGAACACATCATGGAAGCCCTGGCGGGATTTGGTTTGGGGGGTTCCTCCATCGCCCTGTTCGCCAGGGTGGGCGGGGGCATTTACACCAAAGCGGCCGATGTGGGCGCCGACTTGGTGGGAAAAGTAGAGGAAAACATCCCCGAGGATGACCCACGCAACCCCGCCGTGATCGCCGACAACGTGGGCGACAACGTGGGCGACGTGGCTGGCATGGGCGCCGACCTGTTCGGCTCGGTGGCAGAGTCTACCTGCGCCGCCCTGGTGATTGGCGCGGTGGCCTTCCAGGCCGACATGGGAGCCCTGCTCTATCCCATCCTCATCACCGCCGTGGGAATCCCGGTGGCCCTGGTGTCTACCCTGTTTGCCTGGGCCAGCAGCGAGCGTCAGGTCGAATCCGCCCTGCAGCGGGTGCTGATCATATCTACGCTGATCATGGGTGTGGTGGTGTATTATGTCACCAAAGCCATTCTGCCCGAGCAATTCGTCATCAACGGACAAACCTTCACCCGCGACGGTGTGTTCTACTGCTACTTGGTGGGGCTGGCCACTGGCATGCTGGTGGGTAAAGTCACCGAATACTACACCTCTCACCGCTACCGCCCGGTTCGTGAAGTGGCCCGGGCCTCGGAAACGGGGGCTGCCACCAACATCATTTACGGTCTGTCTCTGGGTTACCTCAGTTCCATGATTCCCGTGCTGTTGATCGCCGCCTCTGTGTACGTCGGTTACACCTTCGCCGGCATGTACGGCATCGCCATCGCTTCGCTGGGAATGCTTGGCACCCTAGCCATCGCCCTGACCATCGACGCCTTTGGCCCGGTGGCCGACAACGCCGGCGGGATTGCCGAAATGGCTGGCCTGGACCCCAAAGTGCGCAAACGCACCGACGCCCTCGACGCCGCTGGCAACACCACCGCCGCCATCGGCAAGGGCTTCGCCATCGGTTCGGCCGCCCTCACCGCCCTGGCGCTGTTCTCGGCCTTCCTGGTGCGCTCTGGGGTGCAAAGCCTGAATATTCTGGAACCTAAAATTTTGGCCTTCTTGTTCGTGGGGGCGCTGTCTCCCTTCATTTTCACCGCCATCACCATGAAGGCCGTGGGCAAAGCCGCCCGCGACATGATTGACGAGGTCCGCCGCCAGTTCCGCACCATCCCGGGCCTGCGCGATGTGTTCATGTTAACGCCCTCCTCGTTGGAACTGCTGAAAAGCGGGTTCGACGTGGATGTGTCTCAGTTGAACCGATTGAAAGCCCTGGTGGGCAAATCGTTCAACAAGCGGGAAGACCTGTTGGAAGAAGTGAAAAAAGCCATGGGTGCCACCCGCCACCAGTTCCCCCCAGAACTGATGAAAAAAGCCATTAACCTGGACTTCAAACCCGGTCGGCCCGACTACCGGCGCTGCGTGGATATCTCCACCCAAGCCTCTCTGCGGCAGATGATTCTGCCCGCCGTGCAGGTGATGGGAACCCCCCTGGTGGTGGGCTTCTTGTTTGGCGTGGAAACCGTGGCCGCCGTGCTGCTGGGCGCCATTACCTCTGGCGTAGTGTTGGCCACCTCCTCGGCCAACGCCGGGGGCGGATGGGACAACGCCAAGAAGCTGATTGAAACCGGCTTCCTGGGCGGCAAAGGTTCCGAGCCCCACAAAGCCGCCGTGGTGGGCGACACCGTGGGTGACCCCCTGAAAGACACCACGGGGCCTTCCCTCAACATCTTGATCAAACTGATGGCGATTATCAGCTTGGTGTTTGCTCCCTTCTTCGCCAACAGCCTGCGGCTGTTGGGCTGAGGCAAGGGCTGGGTCAACGCCAACGGAAACCGGGGGATTCCCGGTTTCCGTTGGTTTTTCCCCTGTTCACCATACCCCCCATGGCCCCAACCCCGATATCCGGGAAAATGGACGGCCGATCCTTCCCCTTAAGCCCAAACGAATGCCATCATGGCGGAACCGAAAAAACTTCATTACAATCTCCCCCACATCAGCGCCGACCTTTTGGAAAAAATCATCCAAAAGCTGGAGCAGATGCGGGAAGAAAGCCTGCGCATTGTGAACGCCAACGTTCACAACGACCTGACGCCAGACAACAAAGAGCAGGATGACGTGGGAGACGACATTGACCAGGCCACCAAAGCCAGGGAACGGGAGTTTTCTCTGTTGATTCACGAGCGCCACCTGCGGCGCCTGCAGCAGATTGAAGAAGCCTTTGATAAAATGAGGGATGGAACCTTTGGACTGTGCGAGGGCACGGAAGAGCCCATTAACCCCAAGCGCTTGGTCATCATGCCCCTGGCCCGCTTTAGCCTGGAATACCAGGAAGAGCAAGAGCGGCTGCATGGCCGTACCATGGGAGAGTTCTCCCATGAAGACCAAGAAAGCTTTGAGCAGGAAGAATAAGCCGGAGAGGAATTACAGGTTTTCCAGATTTCTGCGAATCGCGGCCAGCAGTTTGGCCGCGGGCTGTCCATCCACCGCCCGGTGATCGAAACTCAGCCCCAGGGTGGCCATGGTTCTCACCGTCACGGCCCCATCCCGCACCACAGGCCGTTCTTCCAACGCCCCCACCGACAATATAAACACCTCTGGCGGATTCAACAGCGCCGCGAAGGCGGTGATTCCGGTTTCTCCCAGGTTGGTGATGGTCAGCGAGTTTCCAAACATATCTTCCGGCGCCAGGGTCATGCCCAGGGCTTTGCGCATTTGGGCTTTGAATTTGCGCTGCAGTTCCTCCAGGTCCACCCCCGCTGTGTTGCGCAGAGAAACCGTCAGCAGCCCCTCCTCCAGGGCCACCGCCAGCCCAATATGCACGCCTTCCACCGCCTGGGCCTTGCTGCCGGTCCAATGCAGGTTCAGCTGGGGAAATTCCTGAAAGGCCAGGGTCACGGCCTGAGCCAAGTATAAGTTGTAGGAGGGCGCTTCTCGGCCCTGGGCTTTCAGGGCTTGGCGGTGGGCCACCGCCCCGGTAAAGTCCACATCCTGAAACAGGTCGACCTTGGGGGCCTGCCAGCTGTGGGCCATGCGATGGGCGGTGGTTTCGCGCAGTTGGTTCTTCAACAACTGCCGGGTTTGCTTTCCTGGCAGAGAACCCGGGCGAAAAGTGGGAACAGCGCCGGAAGCCTCTGGAGGGGGGGCGACATCTTCTGCCCACCCCAGCAGAACAGGCCGGTGGTGGGGTGGGGTCTCGTGGGCCTGGCCAATCCAGCCCAGGGTTTCACCCTGGGCCACCACGGCCCCAGGCGGGGCGTACACCGCCAGCAGAACCCCTTCTTCCTCTGCGGTAATCACGTTCACGGCTTTTTCCAGCGCCAATTCCACCAGTTCCTCGCCAGGTTTCACCGGCTGGCCTGGCTGTTTGATCCAGGCCAGGATGGTTCCCTGGTCAACCGCCAGGCCAAGGTGGGGGAAGAGAACGGCGGACAAGGGTCTCCTTTTGGCAGGAATCTAAGGGATCGGCCCGATAAACAGGCTTCTCTCTTACATGTCACACCGGCGAATTCCCCGCAAGTGGAAACCCCGCCTTAACCCGCGGCCGTCATTTGCTCCAACCGCCCGGCCATTTCCTCATAGTTCAGCGACTCGCTGCTGCCGGGGGCCTCTTGCCCCGTAATTTGCAGCACCCGCCGCTGCAGGTTGTCCTTCATTTTTCCCATGGTGTCCAAGCTCTCCAAAATCATCTGGGTATGCTCTTTTCCCATCCGTAACTCTCTCCGCCGCACCCGGTCCAGCAAAGATTCCACCGCATGGGCAATCCGCTTGAACTCGGTCAACCCCAAAAACCCGGCATTCCCCTTCATGGTGTGAATGGCCCGAAACAACGCGTTCAATACGGGCTGATCGGCAGGGTTGCTCTCCAGGCTCAACACAGCCTGTTCGGCGGTAACCAACTGCTCGGGCACGTCGGCCAGAAACATCTGGGTCAACTCCGCGTCGAACGGCACTTCCGTTCCCAAGTAGCGGAAAGTCCCATCATAGGGAGATTTGGTGGGTTCCTGGTCGCGAACAGGCCCAAAGACATCCTTTTCCTGACCCCAAAAGCGATCCAAATCTGCCAGCAGGGTTTTTAATTCTTGTTGGCATTGATGGCAGTCTTTTTCTCCCTTTTTCATTCCATCCATCAGAGAGAACATTTGGCTGGCCGCCATGCAGCTTTGCAGGGCACCGGCCTGATAGGAAATCTCCATGAACCGTTCGCAGGCGGTCAGGGTCCTCTCCATCACATCCGCCCGGGGCCACACCGAACCCGATATGCGTTGAGCATGATCGGAGAGAATTCGTTTGACTCTGGGGCCCCAAAAGCACAGCCGTTTGAAATCCATGTTGGGAAGCATAACCGCCATCTCCTAGAAAAAAGAGGAAATCCGTTGCGTTGTGGGTATTTTCCATTCTCTGTATGTTCTCCATTTTTTCGTTTCCCTCTTTTTCCCCCAAGACTTCAGGTACGCACATTCCCCTAAGGCCGGGCGCCATGATGAATGGTCATAATCAATCCATGGTCATTGGTCACCGGGTCCAGGTCCGAGTGTTCCACCGGTTTGGCAATCACCGCGTAAGCCCCCAGGCTGCGGCAGAGTTTTTCCTTCTCCGATTGCGGCTGGGTGATGGAACTGAGCACAATCACCTTAATCCGGGGAAGCACTTTCCGAATTTCCATCAAGGTCTGGATGCCGTCCATCACGGGCATTTCCATGTCGCAGGTCATCACCTCCGGTTGGTGCTCCTGGGCCAGGGTCAGGGCTTCTTTTCCGTTTTTGGCCTCGGCCACCACCTGAATGGTGGGGTCCTGTTCGATGATGCGCTTGATGGCTTTGCGGGCCAAAAACGAATCATCACAAATCAGCACTCGAATCATGGCTTCTCCTTCAGTTGAGAACGGGGCAGGAAGGCCAGAGCCGTGGATTCCCGCAGGTCGTCCAGAATCGCTTCCAAAGCGGTGGCCGCGGCTTCTGCCAGCACCCGATGACCCGGATGATCCAGGGTTTGAGCCAGGTGGAGACATTCCTGATACAACAACCCCACGGAAACCGTTGCCCCCATCACATCCTGGGCGTGGTTCTGTGCGGATTTGTGAGTCAGCCCTTTTTTCATCAACAGATTTTTTGCTTGGTTCATCGATCTACCTCTTCCTATGCTTTGTCATAAAATCGTTTCCGCTCACTTGAGTCTGACGTCCGTTTTGTCAGGGGTTACTCTGACAAACGCCAGGAATAAAAAAGAGTAACAAGTTAAAAATGGGCGTATTAAAATCCATGGTCTTGATCCGTCTTTGTATTTTTTTTCCATGTGACCGAAAAATAAGAACATGAAATAGTTGTGATGAAATTTTGAATGGAGACTGGCAAACTCTCTTCCATGACTCCGGCGGATCTCCTCACCCAACACATTTCTCAATTACGCGCTTGTCGGCGCTGCCCTGGGGTTCTCCCCCCTCCCGTCTTGGGCAGCGCCCCCCAGGCCCTGGTGTATTTGTACGGCCAAGCCCCCGGCCCCCGCGAACAGGCCCTGGGCAAACCCTTTGCGGGACCCGCCGGGCGCACCCTGTTCCGCTGGTTGGCCACCCTGGGGGTGAGCGAAGACACCTTTCGGCAGCGGGTTTGGATGGGGGCCTGCCTGCGCTGCTTTCCCGGCAAACAAGCCACGGGCCAGGGGGGAGACCGCCGCCCCACCGCCGCCGAGATGGCCCGCTGCCAGCCCCACTTGCTCACCGAAATCGAGCTGCTGCGCCCTGGGCTGTTGATTCCGGTGGGGGGGATGGCCATGGCCCAAGTGGGGGGGCTGTTCGGAGAGATTCCCCGGCGGCTGGACCAAGCCGTGGGGAAGGTATTTCCCCTGGCCCATGGCAGCCATCGGTTTCAGGCCATTCCCCTGCCCCACCCTTCTGGCCTAAGCCGCTGGACCCAAACCCCCCAGGGGAAAGCCCTGTTGGCCCAAGCCCTGGCAAACATTCAAACCCACCCCGCCTGGGTGAAAACCTTTGGTTGAACCATCATCGTTCGGGAACGAAGGAACTGAAATTGAGAAGGCTTGAGACTTTTAGAATTTGGGGAGACCCGCCCCCAGGGTGTACACTAAAGGTACGAGGAAATATCTCCATCCAGACTATTTCTTGGGGTGATGAAGAGCGGGAAAATAGGGGGGGTGGGGATAAGAAGGAATAGAGAATTGGGGGGTAGATGGAGGGTGGGAGGGATTAAAAAGAGGAGCGAGAGATTGAACCGATTCTGTGGAACCCTGAAGAAAGCGAGGTGAACCATGGGAATCAACTTTGTAACCCTGATGCTGCTGAACATGGCCGCCGGGTTGGCCCTGTTCGGGCTGTTCATTGGGCGGCTGGATGGACGGAAGCCGGACAACGCCTTCGCCCCACCCTTTGCCGTGGTGGGGTTCATTGGCCTCATCACAGGCTTCCGGATGATTTTTTCCTGGCCGCTCATCGGCAGCTACAATATCCTGTTTGGTGAAACCACCGTTTGGTTCGGGGCCCTGTTCCTGGCCCTGGCCTGGGTGCTCACAAGGCAATCCGACCTTCTCCCCCTGGCCATCGTGGGGGGATTCGCCGGGCTGGCGGCCCTGGTGCTTGGGGCGCGGGTGTTGGACATGGGCCTGACCGCGGCACCGCCCCTGGCGGCCATGGGGTTCATCCTCACCGGCCTGGGGGCCTTGCTGGCCGCCCCCGCCGCCGCCCTGGGGTACCCCAAACCCGTGATGATAGCTGGGCGGCTGGTGGTGTTCGCCGCGTCGGCCGTTTGGCTGATGTTTGCCCTGATGGGCTATTGGATGCACCTGGGTGAATACGCCAAATACGGCCTGCCCACCGGTTCTTGAGCCTGAACCCATTCCCCGCCGGGCCCGCCCGGCGGGGGGTATTCTTTTTCCACCAGAGCGATCCCGTGACCTCACCAACCCGGATGTTTGCCCTCACCTTTGCCCTGGCGGCCCTGTTTCTCCTCACCGGCCTGGGGTGGGCCCCGCTGATTGACTGGGACGAGAACATCTATGCCGAGGTGGCCCGCCAAATCGTGGAACGGGGGGACCCCTTTCACCTGTGGGTCAACGGCCAGCCGTTCGTGGAAAAGCCCCCCCTGTTCATGTGGGAAGCCGCCCTGTCTTTTTTGTTGTTTGGGGTCAACGAGGCCGCCGCCCGGCTGCCCTCGGCCCTGAATGGGCTGCTGCTGATGGCCATGCTGGCCTGGATGGGCCGGCGGCTGGGGGGACCCCGGCTGGCTTGGCTGTGGCCCGTGATGTACGGCGCCTCGCTGTTGCCCCTGATTTACACCCGCACTTCGGTCACCGACCATACCTTCAACACCTACCTGACCGTGGGGGCCCTGGCCCTGCTGGGCTACGATGAAGCCTGGCGGAAGGGAGGGCGCAAAGCGGACTTTGGCCCGGTGCTGGGTTGGATGACCCTGGCCGCCATGGCCATGGGGGCCGCGGTGCTGGTGAAGGGCCCCCTGGGCGGGGTCATTCCCCTGGTGGCCTTTGGTTCTTCCCGCCTAGCTGCCCGGGATTTTAAGCTGTGCCTGCCCCACGCGCTGTATGTGGGGGCGCTGTCTCTGGCCATCGCTTCGGCTTGGTATGTGGGGAACTACCTGGAGCAAGGGCCCGTGTTTGTGGCTGGGTTCTCCCGCTTTCAAGGGCAGTTGTTCTCCACCCCGTTAGATGGCCACACCGGCCCGGTCTATTATCATGTGCTGGTTGCCCTGGGGGGGTTGTTCCCCTGGGTGGCCGCCGCCCTGGTTGGGCTGGGGAAACACCAGCGGGCTTGGTTGTGGGCCCCCGACCGCCGCCGCTTGGTGGGGTGGGCCCTGGGGTGGGTGGTGTTCGTGCAGGTGCTGTTTGCCATGGTGCAAACCAAACTGCCCCACTATTCGGCTTCGATGTATATCCCCCTGTCGCTGCTGGCAGCCCTGGTACTCTCCCGGCTGGAGGAGGAGGCACGCCCTCTGCCCGGTTGGGCCGCTTGGTTCATGGGGTTGTATGGGGCGGCCCTGGGCCTGGGGTTGGCCTGGCTTCCCTTTGGGTTGGCCGCCCTGGCGGTGGGCCAGGGTTACGGGCTCACTCCCTCGCCCCACACCCCCTGGTGGGGTGCTCTACCCGGCTTGGCCCTGGCCGCGGGGATTGCCCTGGGGGCTTGGCGGCTGGCCCGGGGGCGCATCCGCCAAGGTGTGGCCGTGGCCGCCGTGACCATGGGGCTGCTGGGCCTGGGGTTGTGGCGGGTGCACCTGCCCCTGTTTGCCGCCTACAACCAGGGCCCCCTGCTGACCATGATGGCGCGGGCCTACACTGCCGAAGGTGACTTGGCATTGTACAACCACGTTTCCTTCGCGGCACTGTTTTATGGCCAGCGAGACATTCCCATGCTGAACACCTACAAGTTCACCGCCGACCCCCAATTGCTGCGCAAAACACCTCCCAGGGATCTATACGTTATTACCCGCACCCCGGCAGAGGCTTCTTTGCGGGATGAAAACCCCCGCCTGGAAAAATTGGACGCCAACGGGGGGTTTGTTCTGTACAAACTTCCGGCCAATAAATAACCCATTCCTGCCACATGAGGATTTCCAGTTTTCCGTCACACCATTTTATTTTTTCTTTTATGATTGTACGACTAATTTTTCCATCCTCCATACAAAACCCTCTAAAAACCAAAACGTCTATTTGATGTTTCACGACATCATCAAAATTTCTTCACATTTTGTTGGTACTGTTTACCATGCAAGTTGTCTCCTATCAGCGTTTTGATATAAAACACCCCCCCAACTCATCCCATGCTGAATCTGTCCGATGCGGAAGATAGAGCCAAATAGGGGAGCCAAAAAGGAAGCGAATAAAGAAGGAGGAGATATAAAAAGTAGAAAAAAGAAGTAGAAATATTAAGCAAAGAAAAATGCAGAGAAACATGTAGAGAAAAATTGTGGGGTTGGACTTCTATTCACGGAACGACCAAACCGCCCGTGAACACCGAACAACGGTAGAACGCCAAGGGAGGAACAACATGGAATGGAACATCAAATGGCAAATTCCGATTCCGGAATTGGCCCAAGTTCAAAAAGACATTTTCAAACAAGCCAAAAATTTTCTGGATGAATGTTCCAAAGGGAATGGAAAAGACCAAGTGGAATCCTTGTTTTATTTTTTTAACAAAAACTGGACGACCCTATTAGAAAAAGAAGAGCAATTTATGTCTTTGCATGGATTGCCCCCGCATAACCCCCACCAACAAGATCACGCCCAACTAAAAAACCGAATGGGCCATCTCATCCAGCGCCTGAGCAAAGAGGGCGCCACCCTGCCCCTGCTGCTGGAAACCAACCAGTGGCTGATTGGCGGGGTTCTCAAACACATGGCCGACCACGATGCCCAGTTGTCTCGCCTAGAGCCGGGCCGGGAGAATTCGCCCCCCTTGAATTAACCTGTGGCTTGGTGTTGGCCCGCTGTGCGCAGGGAGTGGTGCTGTTGGGCACAACTCGAAGCCGGTGGATTATTTCCCCGCCGGTTGTTCCGCGCCCGCTTCCTTCACCGGGGTAAACGACTGCCCGCAGCCGCATTGCTTGGCATCGCCCAGGGGGCGGAAGGTAAATCCCCGTTCCATCATGGTTCCTTCCTTGTAGCCCACTTCCACGCTTCCCAGCACCTCTTCCAACGCCTTGCGGTTCACCACCAACTGCACCCCCTGGGATTGGAACACCTGGTCTTCTCCCGTCAGCTCGCCCTGGGCGGCGTAACCCATGGTGTACTTATAACCTGAGCAACCCCCCGGCCGGGCCCCAATGCGCAGGTACCCCTGGCTCAAGTCCATTTTTTGGTCCTGAAAGGCCTCGCGCACCACTTGGGCGGCCCGCTCGGTTAACTCCACTCGGTAGGTTTCCATGCTTGTCTCCTGATGTGTGACCGGTTCACTCCCATTCGTTCATTTTATCACCCCCCATCTTCCGGGGGAATGCCCAAGGGATACCTCCCAAAATAGATGATTTTATTGGGGAGCGAAGCCCCCCATTCCCCCTTTTCACGGCAAAAACCCGGGTTAAGCGGAAATCTCTGGTTTATTTAGCCAGTTTCAACAGTCCTTCCCGGTAGGCCGCCCATTCATACACCCCCACGGTTTTGTACACATCGGGGTTGGGCCAGTTAAAGTCGGCAATGCCCACGATATAACGGCCATCCGGCGAAAACTGGAACTGAACGATGGAGCGCCCCGCCGTTAAGGCCTGAAACGCCGCCGGGTCCGGCACGGAGGCGGTTTGATCTGGCAGGTGATACAACCAGGCGGGATGATGGGGAGACACCACCCCCAGCAGCCAATCTCCTCCGGGGGCAAAGAACACAGCATCTAGGGTGGTGCGGTGACCGCTGACCGACGGGGTCGCCGGATGGATCAGGGCCTCTGGGCTTAGGGTTTCCAGGTTGAACAGCACCACGGTGTTCAGGTTTTGGGTAAGCACTTGGCGCCCTTTGCGGGTTTTCCCCATCAGGAGAAACACCATGCGGCGCCCATCGGGGGAAAGATCGTAGCCGGTGAGAAATTCTCCGGGGGCCCCTGGTTTGCTGAACCGCCGCCCGGGTTTTCCCCCCGCCATGGGCAGCACGTGAAACAACTGCTTTCCCTTGGTATCCAGAAAGACCAAGTGCCCCTCCGGCCCCGTCAGCCGAATGGCGGTGGGGGTCAGGGCCACTTTCAGCGGAATGGTTTGGGCAGGCTTCCCCGTGGCTGGGTCTAACAGCACCACGGCAGAGGCTTTCCCCGCCAGCACATAGCGCCCGTCTGGGGTAAAGCTGCCGTCTCCCGGCCACCCTTCCCGCCAGGGTTCTCCCTGTCCATCCGCCGGGTTCAGCACCACCAGCCGGCCGCCTCCCTCTCCCACCAAAATGCCGTCTCCCCGGGGAGAATAGGCCAGCAGAGGGTTTTCTCCGGTCATGTTTAACTGGCGTTCCCACAGAATGTCTCCGGAGGGGAAGGCCCACAGAATCACCAGATAATTACGGTATAACCCCGCCAGCTTGGTGCCATCGGGAGAAAACGCCAGCCGAGCCAGCAGGCGGTGTTCCACCGCCACATGGGGGGGAGAGTGGAACTGTTTTTGGGGGGGCAAGGGGGGAGCGGCTAATCCAGCCCTTGCCAGGGCCAAAATCAGCACCCATGCCAGAACCACCGTCAGAGCCACCGTTTGAACCGCAGCCTGAACCACCGCCAAACGGGAAGACCGCCGGGATGAGAGGAGGAATTGGAAAGGGGATTGGGGCAGCAGGGCAACTTGTTCACGGGATCGGTGCATGGTGTTCTCGCTGGTTTGCCGGATCAACCCCCCGTTGGACACATCGCCCCCCATCCCTATCAATCATGTTGATGGGCGGAACCATTCTCGCAACAGGGCCAAACTCACCATGCCGGATTTTCCTCCCTGAATCCAGCGGGGGGGCTGGCCGGGATCTCCCAGGCCGTCGGTGACCGCCATGGCCCCGCTGAAATCGTCTTCCTCCGTATAGGGAGACACCGTGATGAGCACTGGAATCCCCGCCGCGGCCGCCGACCGCAGCCCGTTGGCCGAGTCTTCCAGGGCCAAGCAGGCCTGGGCGGGCAGGTTCAATTCCTCCAGCACCTTTAAATAAACCCCCGGATGGGGCTTCTTCTGAGAAGAGCTTTCCCCCGTGCCCCAGGCCGAAAACCACCCCAGACTGTCCGCCCCCAGAGCGCTGATGAGCAGGCTTTCCACGTTTACCCGGCTGGTGGTGGTGGCAATGGCCAGCTTTACTCCCAGCCCACGGGCTTCCTCCATCAACCGCCGCACCCCCGCCCGCAGGGGGATTTCTCCGGCCAGCACCCGCTGGTTGTAAAGGGCCGTTTTCTCCCGGTGAAGTTCCGCGATCCAGTCGGCCAGCCCAGGGCGAGAGAGCATGTCTGGGTGGGTGGTTTCCATATAGTGGCGGATCCGCTCTTTACCTCCGGTCACCTTCAACAGCCGATGATACAGTGGCCTGTCCCAATGCCAACCCAGCCCATATTTGGAAAAGATTTCATTGAAGGTTTCCCGGTGAACTTCCTCTGTGTTTGCAATGGTGCCATCTACGTCAAATATCAGGGCTTGCAATTCCATGGTGCCTTTCTACATAGAGCGTTGAGTCTCCCACACCCCGAGTTCTTGATTTTCTTTGGCCAATGGTTTCATGATGGGTCTTCAGCCCCCGCGGGGGTCACTTAAACCATCTTGTGGAGCGTTTCATGAACAATCAAATCATTGGCGCTGTGCTCACCGCCGTTGGGGCCGTGCTGGGTTACAAGGCTTACGACGAATACCACTCCGCGGGATCCTCCCTTGGCCGGGCCTTTGGCAGCGGTTCGGGAAATTCTGTTTACTATTTTGCCGCGGGTGCCTTGGTATGCGTGATTCTAGGGCTGGGCGTGTTGTCTGGCAAGGTCCGCCTGGGGCGCTAAGCCCGTTCAGCGCCCCCCTTCGTGGAGGAACTCGCAGCCATCGGTTATTCTATTCATCCGTTCAAATGATGCCGCCGGAAGGAAGCAAACACAGCACCCGTCGGATGCGAGTTGCTCCCCTCTCCGATGGGGAGAAGATACCCCCAGGGGTGCGGGTGACCCCCAGGGGTGCGGGTGTTTGTTCAGCGGAGGACCTTGTTAAAACCGGGCCTGATACACCAGGGTCAGTCGGTCTTGGCTGGGAGCCAGAAACAACACCTGGTCTTTAGGCTCGGTCGATTCTGGAAGATTCGCCCATTCATACACGGCGGTACCCAAGAACACCAGAGAGAGCGTCATGGCGGCGGCTCCCACATTCCAGTGTTCTTTCGCTTGGTGGTAAGTATCGGTCAATTGGGAATTCAGCGTATTGTATTGAGCCGCGGTGCCAGCAGCGGCCATTTGGGCCAACAGGTCATGCTGCTTGGCGTTCAACTTGGCTACCGCCTGGCTTTCCGACATCATCAGCCCCCCCATGGCCACCGACAGGGTGGCCCACATCAGCCAGTTTCCCTGGCCCCCGGCCAGCATTTCATCCCCGCCATAGTACAAATAAAACGTTTTCTTGCGCACATGCCCCTCTTCATCCACCGCCGCCACTTCCACCAGATTGTTCCCTTCCTTCATGTGCAACTTTTTGGTCACCATCACCAGCGTACCCGGCTTAATCGGTTCTATTTTTCCATCAAACAGCACCTCCACGATTTTATCGTCATCCGCCAGCACAAACGTAACCTCCAGCACTGGTGACGCCACCGCCTGTTTTTGCACCAGGTCCGAGGTTAATATCTGCGGGGCCAAACCTTCATCTTGGCTCACATCCCCCCCAGGCAAGGGGGTCGTCGAAGTGGAACCAATGCTTGCCCCTTCAGCGGAAGGAACGGGAGAGGAGTCGGGAGCCTGAACAGGGGGCTGGGAGGGTTTGGGCGGTGGCGGCGCGGAGGACCACAGATCGGCATCTTCGCCAGGAAGGGCCGAGGGCATGGATTGAGCCCCGCAGGGGGTAGCCAACACCCCGGCCAAAAGAGCCGCCCAAAGAAATCTGATCGGTCGTTTCACTTGGCTGTATCTTTCCGAATAACCCCCCACGATGATAACATTATAACGGATCCGAGATTCTTTGAACAGAGCCCCCCCTGAGCAGGCATTGCTGTTTTGGAGACTTTCGTATTCATTTCAATGTGCATCCACCAAACAACAACGCCGATGGATTTCTCCATCGGCGGGGTTGCTTGCCATGACCTGCCAGCAAATTACTTCACCCGGGGGTCCAGCTTTCCCTTGGCGTAACGCTCCTGCATTTCCTCTAAACCAACGGCCTTGATTTTGCCCGCTTGGCCAGCGCAGCCAAAGGCTTCGTAGCGGGCCTTGCAGATTTCTTTCATGCCCTTGGTGGCTTCCTTGAGGAATTTGCGGGGGTCGAAATTCTTTTTGTCTTCCGCCAGCGACTTGCGCACCGCGCCGGTGGAAGCCATCCGCAGGTCGGTGTCAATGTTCACTTTGCGCACGCCGTGCTTGATGCCCTGCACAATTTCCTCCACGGGCACCCCATAGGTTTGGCCCATGTCGCCGCCATAGCTGTTGATGATTTTCAGCCATTCCTGGGGCACCGAAGAGGAACCATGCATCACCAGGTGGGTATCGGGGATGCGGGCGTGGATTTCTTTGATGCGGGAGATGGCCAGGGTTTCGCCGGTGGGGGGGCGGGTAAACTTGTAGGCCCCGTGGCTGGTGCCGATGGCAATGGCCAGGGCGTCTACCTTGGTGGCTTTCACGAATTGGGCGGCTTCTTCCGGGTCGGTGAGCAGTTTGGAGTGATCCAGTTTGCCATCGGCCCCGTGGCCGTCTTCCTCACCCATCATGCCGGTTTCCAACGACCCCAAGCAGCCAAGCTCGCCTTCCACGCTCACGCCGCAGGCGTGGGCGATGTCTACCACTTGGCGGGTCACGTTGACGTTGTATTCATAGGAAGAGGGGGTCTTCATATCGGCCATCAACGAGCCGTCCATCATCACCGAGGAAAACCCACTTTGAATGGAACGGGCGCACACGGCCGGCTCCGAACCATGGTCTTGGTGCATCACGATGGGGATGTCGGGGTAGGCTTCGATGGCCGCCAGAATCAAATGCCGCAGGAAGGGCTCTCCGGCATACTTGCGGGCCCCAGCCGAGCCTTGCATGATCACCGGGCTGTTGGTCTCCTGGGCCGCCTGCATGATGGCATGGACCTGTTCCATGTTGTTCACGTTGAAGGCGGGCAGGCCGTAACTATGTTCGGCGGCGTGATCCAACAGTTGCCGCATGGTCACCAGAGGCATTGAATGCTCCACGGATAGTGTTGATATGTCGGCCAGGTTGGCCGGAAAGCCGGGAAAAAACCCGTCTTTAGGGAATGATCCAGGAAACCACAAATTGGTCCGTAGAGCAATCCATGGGAGTGAAACGAACAAAACACGCCAGAGGTGCCTCATCAAGGGGAAAAGCCGGGGGAGGGCCTTCAGGAAGGCAGGGTTAGATTGACCGGATGAAACGGGTTTTCATGAGGGGTTTCCAAGGTGCGGTACAGGTCATTCTCATCGGCAAACAGGTAGCGGGTGCCAAGGCCCCCCCCCACGGTGATGACCGCCGAGGATCGGGTTCCAAAGCGGGGGGTGCGGATGAACACCGCCCCCATGGGGCCGTGCAACTCCCGACCAGGGATGTCCTCCCATAGGGGGTCCGGGGGTGCTGAGTCCCGAAGAAACCATTGAATTTGCTCAATCAAACGCTCTCCCGGCAGGCTGCCGCAGCGTTGCCAAAAATTCAGAGATTTCTCTACCTTGGGCCAGGAACGGTCGTTCAACCCGGCGTTGGACAACGCATAATAACCAGGAGCCAGGGGCTCTGGGGGGCCAGGACGTTCAGAGGAATGATAGTAGAAACCTTGCGGGGAACCAAACAACAGGGAGAACGGACGGTATTGAGAGGGATTTAGGCCAGCAGCCCAATGAGCTGCCTGCTGGGGGGTGGCATGAGCCAGCAAGGCCATCACAATTTGGCCGCGAGACTGCAACCCAGGCTCAGACGAGCCAGGGGGGAACGTTCCTGCGCGATAGTAATTCGTTAGAACGGCGGTCAATCCATGGCTGTTCAGCCCCATCCAGGTTCCATGGTCTTGTTCGTCCAGCCCGGCCCAAATGGGCGGGTTCCGAGAGCGCAACGCTGGAGGACTGGAAGGGCGGTCATACCGCTCGTCCCGGTTCCCAGCCAGCAGCACGGGGGTGTCTGGGTGAACACCATAGGCCAGCAGCACCAAGCACATGGCTTTCCCTTCGGGCGAAATACCACGCGCGGGGTCCCGGCCCTTCTCCCGGGGAAACTCCCGGGGAGAGATGGGCATGGGGCCGCGCGCGGGCTTTGGCCGCTGTTGTCTCCGCGGGCCGGTCAGCCCGCGGCGGCGAAGCGAATAGATGCCAACCGGTTTTCTTTCGTGATGGCGTCCTTGAACTCCACCTCGTTTTCCGGGGCATCGGTGAACAGCGGGTGACGGGTGCTGAACTGAGGGTCATTCAACACGGTCTGAATGCCCACCCGGTTTTTCCGGTTCACCATGATGGGGCCTTGCAGATTCACCGTCACGTCCACCACATTGGCGGCCATGGTCACGATGACATACACCTGCAGGTCATCCACCGATTTCACTTCCAGCGCCTTTACTTTTTCCTTCTTCACGGAAAACTGGTACTCCGGAAGAATCTTGGCGGGGTCGACCACCACGAAGGCCAGGGAGGGATCGTCCAGCGACTGCAGCCAGGCGAAGGGCTCCCCCAGGTCTTCGGTTAGCATGGTGAAGCGGGTGCATTCGGAAAATCCGAGCATCCCTTCCACCAAGGTCACCACCTGGTCTTCCTGAATATCCAGGGTTCCGAAACGGGTTGTTTCGACTTTCATGGTTGTTTCCTCATAGTGTTGCGTTTACAAACGGGCCTGAACATAGAACCCGCTTGTCCTGCCCCCATCGGCCGTTAATTTCTCTTTTTCAAGAAATCGCCGATGGACTTCAAAGAGAGCGGTGCTTTGGAAGCGGCTCTCTTATTCTCTTCATGGATGCGGATGTACACCTCTTCACGATGGATGGCGTACTTCTTGGGGGCTTCAATCCCCAACCGCACCTGCTTGCCCTTAATCTCGATGACGTGAATCTTGATGTCGTCACCAATGGTGATGCTCTCACCGGCCTTCCGGGTCAGAATCAGCATGTCAGCCCTCCATGGCTAATATTTACTACATTGAAAATAAATGGATGCAAAATCATCCATGGAAGCGAGAGGAATCCTTTCCTCCAGGGGGCGCTTCCAGCCCCTTTTATCGCGTTATCTTAAAAACTGGAGCAGCGAGGGCTGAATGAGCCTGCCGCTGGTGTCCAAGGCGGCCTTGTGCCGCACATCGGCGGTGTTCATTTCCACCACCGCCTCAGGAACGTTCAGGTCTTCCACCTCGGACAACTGGTGGGTTGTGGTGACCTTATGGTCTTCCATCTTATTCAGGTGCGATTCCATCTCCCGACGGGTTTCTCCCAGGTTGGCCCTGGCCATCAGCAGCTGGTCGTGGGCCCGGTCCAGGTCGCCCAAGCGGTCTTGAATCACCCGCTGGTCGTTTTCCTCCATGGCCCGTTTCACCGTGTTCAGCACCCCAAACACATCCAACGAATCGGCAATCTTGGGGTTGGGAAAGAACGCTTCCCGCCCGGTAACGTTGAGCGGCAGCAGGCTGCCATCTCCCGCGGGCACCATCCGCTTTTCATCGTTGCCCCGGTAAGCCACCGGGGGGTTCGGGGTAAAACTCAGGGTCATACCCGTAGGATAGGCAAGAGGCTTGCCATCCGGGCCGGTTTGCCCCGCGTCGAATTTTAAATACACCTTATCGCTGGGTGCCCCCTCATCGTTCACCACCTCTACCTTTTGCAGCAGGGTTTTTTCCCGGCCCCAGGTTTTCCCGCCGTCATCCGATACCACGAACCTTGCCTCTCCCAGGGCCCCGGGGCGGGTGATCTTCACCACATAGGGGTGAGAGGAAAACCCATCGAAATCGGCCTTGAATGCCTCTGGATTTTGGGGGCCGCTTTCCTCGTTGTCTGTTTGGGCCAACTCCACCCGGGCCTTCTGGCTGATTCCGTTCAGCTCCATGGGCCGGGTGAGGGTCATGGTTCCGGAAAACAGGAAAAGTTTGCCTAGTTTGGCGTTGGCCGACTGCAGGGCCCCGTCTATAATGCCTTCCATTTCCTTGGCCGACAGCCGCCGGGTCGAATCATCCGCCGAGTCGTTGGCCTGAGCCAGCGCCAGGGTCTTGGCATCTTTCACCAAGTCGGCCGCGTGGGCCAATTCGGCCTCGGAGCGATCCAACCACACGTAATTACTTTCGATGTTCCGCACGATGTTTTCGGCATAAGACAACTCCGTCCGGTAATCCTGCGACCGGGTGGCCCCCATGGGGTCGTCCGACAGCCGGTTAATCCTGCGGCCGGATGCCAGGCTCTCCTGGAGATTCTGCAGCCGCTCCGCGTTGTTGTTCATGTTGCGGACCACGGCATGCTGCTTGGTTAAATCCGTCACGCGCATGATGCCTCCACCCGGTCAACGGGTGTTACATGTGAATGACCGTCTTGGTCATGTCGTCCACCGTGCTGATGAACTTGGCGGCGGCCTCGTAACCGCGTTGATACTGAACCATGTCGGCCACCTCTTCATCCATGTTCACCGAACTCATTTGGTGGCGTATCTTTTGGAATTGGTCCACCACCAGGTCTTGGCTTTTGCGGTCGTTCTGGCTGCGCTGGGTTTCCAGCCCCAATTGGGCCAGCACCCCGTTGTAATACTCATCGAAGGTGATCGTATCCCCTTCCATGTTCGGTTCAAATTGCAGGCCATGCACGGCCAACGCCACCTGATTGTCGCCGGGAATCAAATTTTTTCCGGTGGAAATTTTCAGCGGCTCCTCCACCAGCCGTGGGCTCACCCGCAGGTCTTCCGCCCCTTTCAGGGTTTCAAAAAAGTTGTTGAACCCCATCACCGCGCCGAATTCGGTTTCGTCGTCTCCCAAAATAAAGCGCTCTTTCACCGATTCCAGGGTCACCGAGCCATCGGTGTTCAACTTGGCCGAGAAGTTGGGGTTTTCTCCCGCGGCCTGGTTCATCTTGGCCACAATGTCGGCCAGGGTGTCCTTCCCGGCCTCGATATTCACCGAGATCACCTTGGTGATGTGGTTGTCGTTGTCCACCAATTTGGCCTCAAACCGCCCGCTTTTAATAAAGGGCAGGGGCATTCGCTGCGCTTCGGGTTTCAGGGCAAACGATGAATGCATTTCCTGCACCGAAGAATCCATGCCGGTACCCACCGCGTGCAGGCGGTTGACCTTGAAGGCCAACTCGCTGGCCAGGGTATCCAGCTTTTTCTTGTAGCCCGCCACCACCTCATCCCGCAGCCGCACCAATTCGCCCACTTCTCCAGCCCGCAGGGCGTGGGTCATGTCGGTAGACAGGCCATGGGCATCCAGTCCGCGAATGGAAAACATCCCCGCTTCTTCGTTGATGTAGGAGGCCTCCAGCTTGTAGGATTTCCGGCCATTCACCAACTGCCAACCGCCCCCCATCTGCACCTGAATGGTTTTGTTTTCGTTTTCCACCCAGTCAATGGCCACCAGCTTGCTTAATTCGGTCAGTGTCCGCTCCCGCTCGTCTTTCAGGTCGTTGGCCTGGCCTTCTCCCCGGTCCGTTTGCTGCACGGCTTCGTTCTGCCGGGCCAGCTGCATGGCCAATTGGTTCACCCGCTCCACCTTTTCCGAAATCCGGCCGTTCAAATCCCGGCGGGATTGAATCAGGTCTTGGCTGATTCCCTGAAATTTATCGGTCATCCCCCGGCTTTTCGACACCAATTCTTGGCGGTACACCTGGGATTCCGGCTGGGTGGAAAGATCGGCCCAGGAGTTCCAAAATTCGTTCATCGATTGCCGCAGGCCGTTGCCCTCCATTTCGGAGAAAATCCGCTCCAGCCGCACGTAGGTTTCTTCCCGCAATTGCAACGAGCCCTGCATGGCGTGCTCGGCAATCAACCGCTTGGTGGTAAACTGATCGGTCATCCGGCTGACGCCCTGAACATCTACCCCCATGCCAAAGCGGCTTTTTCGCGGGTGCTGCTCTTCCAGGTCCAGCCGCTGCCGGGTGTAATTTTCATTGTTCACGTTGGCAATGTTATGCCCCGCCACACTCATCCCCGATTGCTGGGCAAAGAGGGCTCGTTTCCCCAAGTTTAATTGGCTGAACAAGCTGTTCATGCTTAAACCTCTATGTGCTTCATGGACGCCTGGGGCTTATGTATCTTCCCTTTATCCGAGTAGGTCGAATGACCGTCCAGGGCCTCTCGCACCATATCCAGGGTGGCGTTCACCGCCTTCAGCCGGGCCTTGGCGTTTCGGCTGGTGTGGGTGGCCAAATCGTGGATTTTCTCCACCAGCGCCACCAGTTCCCGGTGGGCGTTCAGCAGGGCCTGGGCCATGCTTTCCGGCGCCTTGGCGGCAATGGCCCGCAGGGTCAGTTCTTCCCAAGGGGTGTTCCAGGTCCGGGCCAGTTCCTTCACCACCACAATCCGTTCTTGTTCCAGGGCACGAATGGCCGCCACGTATTTTTCTTTTTCCAGTTGAACCGTCAATAGGTCACGGCCCGGCATTCGACCGTCCTCTTCCGACTCGCGGTTCAGCAGCGCGTACAGCCGGGTGTGGCGGTCCGTTTCACGGGCCAGCAAATCCAATAAGTTGTCGAACAATACGTCCATGGGATGTCCTCCGGGGAGACGGTCAGAAACCATCAGGGCTACTCAATGTCTTCCCGCAGGGAAGCCGTGAGCATCCGCTCGGCCAGTTTGGCCGAATCCACCTGGTAGTTCCCTTTCCTCACCTGGTCCTTCAGTTGGGCCACCTTGTCGGCCCGCACTTCAGGTTCGGCCTTAATCGCCTCCCGCACCTTATGAATGGTGAGGGATTGGCGGTTCACCAACACGCCATCTTCCCGATATTGGCCGATGGCGGTTCCTTTGGCCGGAACCTGATCTCGGCCTTTGGCGTGGTTCACCGACAAATCGGTGACTTTGGCCGGGTCGTTTCCTTGTACTTTCATCGGATCATCCTCCAAATGTTCCGCTCGGGGGGCGCCTGGGCTGGCCGGTCAATCGGCCAGAGGCAGGATAGAGCCCTCCTGTTTACCGTATCGGCAGAGCGGCCTGGAACTTGAGGCCGGTTTTCCCCTTGTCCGCGTTCGCGGCGTGGGGGCTCATCCGGGAAACCATGAAGTCGGCCACCCCAATGCCCCCCCGGCGGGTCATCAACCGGGAATATTCTCCGTCCAGCATTTCCTGGAACAGGTCTTGAGCTTGGCTGTCTCCAAACAAATCTGCCCGGGGAATGGACAGCCGCATGTCTTTCACCATCCGCTCCAGCAGCAGGGCTTCAAACTCCTGGGCGGTGTCTTTCAACCGTTGCATTTCCTGGGCAGAGAGGGCAGTTTTTTGCCCCTCGGCCTTCATTTGATTCCGGATCGTCCGCTCGTCCGACAGGACGGGAAGGTTGGCGTTGAACCGCATGGCATCTCCTTCTCTTTATATAACAGCGACTTATCCGTAACAACCGAATCCTCCGCGGTTAGCGGATTTCCAGGTCGGCATGCAAAGCACCGGCTGTCTTAATAGACTTCAAGACTTGTACCAAATCATGGCTAGATGCGCCGATTTTGTTGAGTCCATCCACCACCTCTTTCAAGTCCACTTCCCCCTTGAACAAGATGATGGCGGGTTCTTCGTTTTCCAGCCGGGTGAGGGCGGTTTCCTGGGGGTTTTCCTCCCCCGGGGCTGCCGCCGCTGCCGGAGCCGGGTTGGCCGCCGTGGGCCGCACTTCGATGGTCATTTTCCCCAGGGAAATGGCAATGGGCGAAATTCGCACATTCTGCCCCATCACAATGGTGCCCGTGCGCTCATCCAGCACCACCTTGGCCACCGAATCGGGGTTGATTTCCAGGTTTTCAATCCGGGCCATCAACTCCACGGTTTTTCCCAGGTAACTTTCAGGCACAGAGACTTCCACCGTGCCGGCGTCTTTGGCCTTGGAGGAGCCATCGCCCAGTTCACGATTGATCAGTTTGGCCAGCCGAAACGAGGTGGTGAAATCGGCCCGTTTCAGGTTCACGAAAATCCGCGAGCGGGTGTTCAGGTTTAGGTTCACCTCCCGCTCCACCAGGGCTCCGCCGATGACATGGCCCTTGGTGGCCAACAAGCTAGACTTGGGGTTCACCATATCGGTCGCGGCCGCCTGGGCTTGCCCGCCCCCCAAGTCCTCCCGCTCAATGCCTTTGGGAATACCCGTAATGGGGCCCTGGGCGGTGGCGTACACCACTTGGTCGGGGCCGTGCAGCAGTGTCAGCATCAGGGTTCCCCCCCGCAACGAGACCGCGTCTCCCAACACGTCCACCGTCACGTCCAACCGGTTCCCCGACTTGGCGAAGGGAGGCAGGGTGGCGGTCACCAGCACCGCCGCGATGCCCCGGCCCCGAATTTCTTTGGGCGGCAGATTGATGGCCATCCGCTCCAGGGCGTTGGCCAGGGGCTTGCGGGCCATCAGGCTTTCCGGAGAATCGCCGGTGCCATCCAACCCCACCACCAGGCCGTAACCAATCAGCTGGTTGTCCCGGGCCCCCCGCAGGTAGGCCACGTCCTTCACCCGAATGGCCTGGGCAGGCATGGCCAGCCCCGTCAGCAACAGGGCCAGCACCGGCCAGCGAAACCGTTTCGAGCGCATGAGGTGAGCGTTTGCTGTGTTCATGGGTGCCTGTTCCTTATTTTGCGGCGGGCTGGGCCGCGGGTTGTGAGTTGCCAGCGGGGGCTTCAGCCTGACCTGCCGAGGGAGAGGGCGCCGTCAAAAAGTCTGCGAACCGGCCCATGGCCGACCCGGAACTTCCTTCCTGCCCCGACCCTCCAGCTCCCGATTTGGGGCGGCGCAGGAAATCGCCCCGCACCATCCGGCGGATCTTGTATTGCGCCTTGGACAACTTGGTGGCCGACATGGTGTTGTCATCCATCACATCCGATGGCGCCACCACCCCCTGCAGGGTAAACAGGTATTTCACCCGGTTTCGGTCCCGATAAATGGGCGGGTGCATTCCCCTCACCACCATGTTGCCATTGGGCAGCACCTGCACCACCTCCACCTCCACAGAATCAATCGAGCGGAGGATTTCATTTTGTTCCTGATCCAGTTTTGCCCTCACCATTTCCCGCATATAGGCCATGGCCAACTCGGGGTTTTTGCTCATGTCAGGGGGCGGAGGAGGCGGGGTCTCGTTTTTCCCGGCGGCGCCCAAATCGGCCACCTTGATCACCTTACTCAGTTCTTTGATGGTCAGCAGGTCACCCGTGTAGCGGGCCCGGTGGTCGCGCATCAAATTCCCCCACGAAGACGCCCCCCGCCACAGGGTGCCTTCATATTGGTAGCGGTTGGTGTTCACCGGCGGCCGAGGCCGGAACCGGGGATCATGCTGGGGAGCCACGGGTTCACGTTTTTCTTTGGCGGCTTGGGCCTGCTCCAAGGCGGCCCTTTCTTCCGCCGTGGGGGGAAATTCCAGCAGACTGGAGCATCCGGCCAGCCCCGCGCCCAGCGCTAACAACAAAGCCAGGGTTTGATTCTTTTTCATCCGATCTGTTTTCATCTGGCAGCTCATGGGTTGTTCAATAGGGTTGGGTTAGTTCACTTTCAGCCGTTCGCCCGGGCTCACCACGCCATACACCACTTTGCCCGATTCCAGATTGCGGGCCGGGATAAAATCTCCTGGGCCGCCGTTCGACAACGCCACCCCCGGCACCGACAGCAGCAGATTGGGGGTTTCATACACCAAAGTCACCTTGCTTCCCTCTTTCACCGTCATGGGTTTTTCCACCATGGTGGTTTGCAGGGGGGTTCCTTCCGCCAGGGGGGCCAAGGCCTTCTGCCCCACGGCCTCGGTGAGGTTGGTGATATAACGGGCCCCAGCGGGTAGCGCCCGTACCACCACGCGTTTTTGAGTAATGTCTGCCGGCTGGAGAATATCTCCCAGCCGCACCGGCCGGGCCGCCACGGCCACGGTCTGATGAATTTGTTGGCGCACCCGCACTGGCTGGCGCCACTCCACCCGTCCTGCCACCACGGCCTCCACCAAGTAACTCCGGTCTCCCCCCGGTTCTCCACGTCCTTGGCGCTCCACCCGCCATTCCAAATCACCCTCTGGCAGGTCCAGGGGGGCCAAAACGGTCACCACCTCCTGGGTCAAATCCTCGACGTTCACCACCCCCGTCTCGGCGGCGGTTTCTTGGGCGGCCTTGGCCAGCACCTGCCGGGCAATCACATCCCCCGAAACCCGGTTGGCCCGGCGAACGATGGTCACCTGGGCGGCCCGGTCCAGCCGAATCCGCTCCGGCAGCAAGCTGCCCCGCAGGCGGTTGATCACCGTGGCGCCGTTCAGTTGGGCGGTTTTCCCCGGCTGAGGAGAGCGGCCCATGGGCACCGACCGCAGCGCCTCTAAGGTGCTTTCATCCGCTCCCGACAGGGTGGCCACTTCTCCCAGGGTGTATTGATCCCGGGTGACCTCGGCCCGCTCAGACAGGTGAATCTCCACCATCTCTGGGGCGGCGGGGTCTTGAGAGACAGGCTCTCCATGGGCAAACAGGGGAGCCACCCAGGTCAGGGCCAAAATGAACAAGGCCAGCCCAATGCGAGGGGAAGGATGATGCGAATGGTGATGCTGGTGATGAGAAGGCTTTTTCATATGGGTATCCCTTGGTCACATCCAGTGGTCAAAGGTGAACGGCTTAGGGTTCAACTGCGCGATTAACGAATAATGTTGTTGGCCGTCTTCAGCATGTCGTCCGAGGTTTGAATGGCTTTGGAGTTCACCTCGTAGGCCCGTTGGGCCACGATCATGTTGATCATTTCATCCACCACGCTCACGTTCGACATCTCCAAGAAGCCTTGCAGCAGAGCCCCCATGCCGTTCTGACCGGGGTTTTCTACCACGGCATTGCCCGAGGCCACCGACGGGGCATACAAGTTGTGGCCCAGGGGGGTGAGCCCCGCCGGGTTCACAAAGCGGGCCAGCTGAATGGTTCCCACGGTGGTGGGCTGGGCTTCATCCCCCACCCACACCATCACCGACCCGTCGCGGTTGATCTGCACCTTGCGGGCGTCTTTGGGAATGTTAATTTCTGGCTCCAGGGGAAAGCCCTCCTGGGTCACCAAGCGGCCCTGTTGATCGCGTTGAAAGTTCCCCGCCCGGCTGTAGGCAATGGCGCCGGAAGGCTGAAGAATCTGAAAGAACCCGTTGCCCTCCACCGCCACGTCCAGCTCAATGCCGGTGTTGCGCATGTTCCCTTGGGTAAAAATTTTCTCGGTGGACACGTGGGTGGCGCCATGGCCGGAGTGAATCCCCACGGGAACCGTGGTGTTTTGGGAAGATTGGGCGCCGGCCATCTTGTCGATTTGATACAGCAGGTCTTCAAAATTGTTTCGGCTTTTCTTGTAGCCCGCGGTGTCTACGTTGGCCAAGTTGTTGGCCACGGTGTCAATCTGGCGTTGTTGAACGCCCATGCCGGTAGCCGAGGTATACAGGGAGCGCATCATGGCAGGTTCTCCAAAGGTGGATGAGTGTGTGAAAAAGCTTGTGGATTACACCTGGGCCAAACTAATGGCCTTTTTGTTCATGTCGTCTTCAGACCCAATGGCCTTTTGCATGGCCGTGTAGGCATGGTTGGCCTCGATCATTTTGGCCATTTCCTTCATGGCGTTCACGTTGGAGGACTCGGTAACCCCCTGCATCACTTTCACGGTTTCTTGCACCCGGGCCGGGTTGGCTTCATCCACCGGGGCAAACAGGCCATAACCCAGTTTTTGCAGCCGGTCGGGGTTGGGAAAGGTCACAATCTTGAACCCGCCCATTTTCTTGCCATCCACGGTAAACAAACCGTCTTCGCTCACTTGAATGTCTTGGCCATCCAGGGTAATAGGGCCGTCTTTCCCGTTGACCTGAAAACCCTCCACGGTCACCAGTTTATTGTCCGGGTTCAGCCGGAAAGCCCCGGCACGGGTATACCGCTCTCCCTGGGGGGTATTCACCGAAAAGAAAGACTCTTTGTCGGGCAGGGCAAAATCCAGTTGGTTGTTGGTGGTCACCAGACGGCCGGGGGTGTAATCTTTGCCCATGTCGGCCACCGTCACGAAGCTTTGCCCCACCCCGCTGTAAGGGGGCAGGTGCTCCATGTCGAAGAATCCTTCCTCATCCGACATATTGGGGGTACCCATGGTTTGGGCAAACACCGCCTGAAAGCTGGGCTGGTCTTGTTTGTAGCCGTTGGTGTCAATGTTGGCCAAGTTGTTGGAAATGGCTTCCATCTGACGTTCCAAGGCCTTGCCGTAGGAAACCAGGGGAAACGAAGCTTGGGGTCTCATGGTCTATCCCGATGGGGGTGGCTGGGCCGCCCAAGGGCGGAACTCACACCCCAAATGAATGCAGAGGCTATGCCAGTTTTCTAAGAACCCCCAGAATAGAGAAAACCCCTTGTTCCCATGCGGGAAAGGGAACAAGGGCAGGCATCCAGGCCTCCTGGCTTGACCCCACCCTGGAAGTTCCTTATGCTGGAGATTGATTTTCAAACAGATTTTTTATCTCTCAAGTGGATTTTCCTGTCCTGCTTGTTCAATTGGTTCCCCCCGGCCCATAGCGGTTTGCCATGACCATGGACCCCCAGGTGTCTGCCCCATCAGCCCATTCCGAACCGGATTGGTTTGCCGATTTGCCCACCGATGATCTGGGTCTGCGCACCATGCTGCGCAAGGTGCTGGCCATGCTGGATGAAGACCCCGCCAATCCCTCCAACCATTACCTGTTGGGCATGATTACCTATCGGCTGGGGGACCTGGACGAATCCATTCAGTGCTTCACCGCCGCGGTGGAACTGGCCCCCGAATTTAAGGAAGTCTGGTACCAGCTGGGGCAAACCCTCAGCCAGACCAGCCAATGGGAACGGGCCGAGGAAGCCTATCGCACCGTGGTGCGGCTAGAACCCAACGATCACCGAGCCTGGGCCAATTTGGGCGGGGTGATGGAGCAGCGCGGCCGAGGAGATGAGGCGGTCGAGTGCTTTCGCAAAGCCATGGCCCTGGACCCCACCGAGTATGAAGCACGGCGGCGGGTGGGCATGCACCACCTGCGGCGGGGAGAGCTGGATCTGGCCAGGGAAACGTTTTCTCAAGCGGTGGATTTGGACCAAACCGACTTTGAAGCCTGGAACAACCTGGGGTTGGTGGCCGCCCGCCAGGAAAAATACGAGGAAGCCCGCGATTATTACCTGAAAGCCATCCAGTGGAACAACCAGTTTGCCCAAGCCTGGAACAACCTGGGCAATGCCTTCGTCAAAATGGGGCAGGGTTCCGCCGGAGAAGAAGCCTACGAAAAAGCCGCCTCCCTAGACTCCACCGACCCGGATATCTGGTTTAACCTGGGAGAATACTATCACCAGCAGGGGCGCAACGAGGCCGAAAAATGCCTGCTGCGGGTGGTGGAACTGAACCCTGGAGACACCGAAGCCTGGTCCCTGCTGCGTCAAATATATGCCCGCTCTGCCGACCCCAACTACCACAAGTGGAAGCAAGCCGTGGCGGTGATGCTGAAAGCAAACCCCGAAGATAAAGCACTGCTGCGGGAATTGGCGTTGATTCACCAGCGCACCCATGCCGCCAGCGATGCCATCCGGCTACTGCGCCACCTGCTTACCCTGGAGCCGGAGGATGAGGACTCCCGGCTGCTGCTGGCCCGGCTGTCTCTTTCTCAAGGCTACCCGTTAGAGGCCTACAGCCACCTGGGCAAAGTGAAAAGCACCACCGGCCAGGTGATTGACCTGTGGGAGCAACTAGGCCAACGGCTGCTGCTGAACAGCAAGCCCGATGAAGCCGAAAATTGTTTTCTCACCGTGGTGAACCACCAAGACGACCGGGTGAACGCTTGGCAGCACTTGGGAGAAATCGCCCATTCTCGGGAACAGATGGATTTGGCCTTTGAACGTTACGCCCGGGCCAAAACGGTGAACCAAAACGAGTGGAGCACCTGGAAGCCCCTGGCCGACTACTTTCACGCCCACCGAGAATTTGCCAAGGCTGCCGAATGCCTGGACAACCTGCGCCAACACTTGGCCTATCTACCGGCATCCTGGAAGGAGTTTTACCCTGTGTATCTGGCGGCGGGGCGGGCCAAAGAATTTTTGGCCCAGCTGGAACGGTTGTTGGAACGGGGGCTGCTGCCCCCCCGTACTTGGCAAGACATGGCCCAGATGTATCGGGATGCGGGCATGAACCAAGACGCCGACCGCTGCATGAACCGCCTGAGCGCCTGGGACAAAGGCTACCTGGAAACCGACCTGGCCCTGGCCCGTGAGTTCCTGACCAAAAACAAACTGGACGATGCCCTGGACGTGTTGAATCGGCTGCAGGGCGAATTTAGCCACGACCCCCGCTATTGGCGGGAGCGAGCCGATTTGGTTTACCGCATGGGGCGGCTGGAAGACGCCATGGCCGCCCTGGAACGGCTGGTGGCCCTGGACCCCGGAGACTTCCGGGGGTGGTTTAACTTGGGGAACGTGTACTTCCGCCTGAAGCGCGCGGCGGATGCCCAGCGGGCCATGGAGTCGGCCCTGAAGCTCAACCCGAGGGAGGGGAAAATTTGGTACAACCTGGGGCTGGCCCTGGATGAATTGGGAGACCTACGCAAAGCCATGGGCCATTATGAAAAAGCCTTGTCGCTGAACCGAGGCTTGGCCGCGGCCTGGAACGCCCTGGGGGTGGCCCACTTCCGCCAGAAGAACGATACATCCGCCCGGCGCTGCCTGGTGCGGGCGGTGGCCAAAGACCGCGCCAACGCCAACGCCTGGAACAACCTGGGCTTGGTGTACCGCCGCATGGGAAAAACGCAACAAGCCGACCGCTGCATGAAGCGTTCGAAAGAGCTGGGGGGAGGGAAAGTATCGGCGGAAGTTTCGACGGTAGATGTGGTCATTGAGCTGGAAACCACCCTGCGCCAAAAAGGTAAACTGCTGGAACAAACCCGCCAGGAAAAAAAGAAATGATGACGGCTACGCCTGGAGAACTCCACCCATGAAATTCGTAGACTACGCCAAGGTGGAAATCCGCTCGGGGAAGGGCGGCAACGGCTGTTGCTCGTTCCGCCGAGAAAAATTCATCCCCTTTGGGGGCCCGGACGGCGGCAACGGGGGCGACGGCGGGGCGGTGTACGTGAAGGGTTCTACCCGCCGCTCCACCCTGCTCGACTTTAAATTTAAGCAGCACTTTCACGCAGGCACTGGCGGCGGGGGCATGGGCAAAGACCGCCACGGAAAGCGGGGCGATGACCTGGTATTGGAACTTCCCCTGGGCACCACCCTGAAAGACGCCGAAACCGATGAACTGCTGATGGAAGTGATGGATGAAACCCCCCGGCTGCTGATGACGGGGGGCCGGGGCGGCCGGGGCAACGCTACCTTTCGGTCGTCTACCAACCGGGTGCCCATGGAATCCACTCCGGGGGAAGACGGCCAACTGCGCTGGGTGATTCTGGAATTAAAACTGATGGCCGACGTGGGGCTGGTGGGCTACCCCAACGTGGGAAAATCCACCTTCATCAGCCGCATATCCAAGGCCCGCCCCAAAATTGCCGACTACCCCTTCACCACCCTGGTGCCGAACCTGGGGGTGGTGCAGGGCCAGGGATACAGCACCTTCGTGGTGGCCGATATCCCCGGCATCATCCAGGGCGCCCACGACGGCGTGGGCCTGGGGCTGCAATTTCTGCGGCACATCGAGCGCACCGCCCTGCTGTTGCTGATGCTGGACGTGTCGGGGGTGACCATGGACCCCTGGGAGGAATACCAAGTGCTGCTGTCGGAGATGGAGCAATTTTCTGCCGCGCTGCTGAACAAACCCCGCTTGGTGGCCCTGACCAAAATGGACCTGGTGGCCGATGAAACCACCCTGGAGCCCCTGAAAAAACAACTGGCCGAAAAGGGGGAAACCGTGTTTGCCCTGTCTGCTGTGAGTGGGAAGGGAGTAGAAGAACTGGTGAATCGCCTTGCCCAAGAGGTTGCCCAATTGCGGGAAAAAGAACGGGCACAACAAGACCAACAGAAGTCTGGTGAATCCGGTGAAACCCACACGCTGGAAGACCCCAGCCCGGGCACGCCATGGGAATCCCCCGACGAATCCTAGGCGGCAAAGATTCACAGATACCCCCGATGAATCACGGGGGTACCCTGACCCATTAAAAACTCCACTTCACGTCGAAGAACACCCGGTCGTTGTCGCTGGCCCGGGTCAGCAGGTCACCGGGTTGGCCCGGCTGGTACATCAACACCCCGCCCGTCACCACAAGCGCATCGGCGAGGTCGTATCCCAGGGAATAGCGCTGCAACCCCCCGTTTTGCAGGGTTGGCCCAAAGAAGAACAGCGCCGCCATGGCGTGAACGGTTTTGTTGGAGAAGTCTCGGGTCAGGGCCACCACCGTTTGGCCCGACAGTTCCGCGGGTTTTTCCAGGGTATTGTTCAAAGCGGCGGTCCACCCCGGGTACTGTTGAGCCGCGGTCTCCACCATCAGGGTGGTGTCGGACCAGCCGTAATATTCCACCCCCGCCAGCAGGTCGTAACGAGTCAACCGAAGGGTCTGCGTTGGCGAAGGCATGAAGGTCAAGCCCTGCACCTGGGCCCCCTCCAGTTTCATCACCCAGCTGCCGCTGGTTAGACTCACCGAAAACCCACGGGTCAACAGCCGCTCGTGGCGCAGAACAAACGCCCCAGGCGGTGCCGTCAGCGGTTCGGCGTGCCCCGCGTCGTTGAAATGGTTGGCCCCGTAAAACCCCAGCTCCCAGGCTCCCAAGGTCGCGGTGATGGCCCCGCCGTATTCGGTATTCTCCCCGTTGCTCAGGGGAATTTCCTCCGGCAGGGTGAAGGGTGCCGGATAGAAATCGGACCCCAGCACCGGGTTTTTATTGAACTTGATTTCGTGAACCCCCACAGCGGTGAACTGCCAGTCTCCCCAATACACATCCACCCGAGACATGGTCATCGGCAGTTTCAGGTCTCCCACATCCACCAGCCCCGGCTCCCGGTTATCGATGGGGTTAAACACGTCCACCACCCGCAGAAAGTTGGATTTCCCCCAAGAAACAATCTGCCGCCCCAACTTCACATCCACGGGCCCCATCTTGCCAGACACCCAGGCTTCCCGGGGCTCAAGCTCTTGCCGATACAGGGCCAGCAGGGGGTCTGGGTATTGCCCCAAGCCGCGAATTTCGTAGGTCCAATCGTAAAAGCCGTAGCCGCCCAACTGGGCTTTCCAGTTTTCTGAAAACGTCATTTTCAGGTCGGCCCGGCCCACCAGCTTTAAGCGAGAAAGCCCCCGCCAGTCGGGCATTCCCGGCGGGGGGGCCTGATGCGCGTAATTGTAAGACCCCTGAATAGACAGAGACCCGTCCAGCTCCACCCACGAGGTTTGGTCTTCCTTGGGGCCTTGGTCTTCCTCCGTGTCGGCATCCTTGGGGGGTTGGCTCACCGTGGGCGGGGAGTCGAATCCTTGCAACAGGTCATCCTGGGCCCAAGACGCCGCAGGAAATCCCAATCCCATGGCCACCAGGGCCAGCCCAAACACCCCTATTTTCCGCTGGAGCATCCTCATCTTACAGGCCCTTCTCCAGCTTGCGCTGAGTGAACATCTCCGCGGGAAGAGGTTTGTTGTGGTGGATGTTGGTGAACCGCAGAATGGTTTGGTGCAGGGTGTCTGCTCCCCGTTTGGTGGCCACATGCATTTCCACCGGGGCCCACACCCCGTCAATTTTTTCAAGTTTCACCACCTGCATGAACTTCATGTCTTCACTTTTATAAATATACCCCACCGAGCGAATGACCATGAAGTTGTCTTGCCGCACCCAAATGACCCGTTTGGAATAGCCCGTTTCATCCATCACGGTTTCATTGCGAGGAACCGCTTCAATCCGCCAGGTTTTCTGGCCATCCACGTCTTCTTCCTTCACCAGGGTATAGTCAAAGTCATTCAGGTTGGGGGTGGTCATGTCTGAATAGTTCATGTCGGACCCCATGAAACTTCCGGACTTGTCTCCGCTGGCGATGCGCTTGGTTTTTTTCAAGGCTGGCAAATACAGCCATTGGTCATCGTCTTTTTTCTCTTGGTCGTAATCGTAGGTTAAAAAGCCCGTGCCCTTCACATCGGCCGGAGACAAAAAGAACATAATGGAATGCTTGTCTTTACCCTCTTTGCGGCGATAAGTGCGAACGGCCCGCACCCGTTGATTTCCCCGCTTGTCGATCAGCACCATTTCCATGTCGCTGCTGGCCGTGGCGCCGTCGTCCCGGTCCCGCACCTGCTCCATGATTTTGCGGGCCTTGGGGTCATCGGCCCGGGCGGGCTGGGCGGTTAGCCCGGCCCCCAAACCCACCACCAGCAGGGAGAACATCCAAACAGAACGAATGGAGCGAAGGTCAGCGTAAGCATTCATGGCAGGTCTCCGAAACGTGAATATTTAAGGCGTGAAGAATGGCTGATGAAAGGGGCGTGAAAATCAACAAACAGCGCGGCACAGGGAAGTTTCTTATACAACCAAAAAACCACAAAAAAAGGAAACGCGGGAGCCCATGGCGTTAGGGGGTGGGTTTTGGCCACTGGCTCATCACCCATTCGTCCAGCAGTTCAACCGCTTTTTCCCGCGGCAGTTCCGGGTCGAGAGTAGACTGCAGAGCCAGCCCCGACGTGGTGGCCATGATCAACGACGCGTGAGGAACCGACGGGAAGCCTAGCTGCTCCACCATGGTTTTGCGGAAGGCTTGCAGGGTTGTCTGTGTGGCCTTTTGCAGCGCTGGCATGGTGCAGCCCATATACTCCAATTCCTGCCGCAGAGTAATGGCGTTGGTGTCCAGCATAAATCCCTTCATGAAAGCCAAACCTTCTCCTGCTTGCAGTAAATCCACCATCACCTGCCGAAACGCCTCGTTCGTTTGTTTCTCCAAGGCAACGAACAATCCTTCTTTCGAACCGAAATAGTGGATAATCAACCCATGGTTCACCCCAGCCCGGCGGGCGATGGCCATCACCGTGGCGGCGGCGTGACCTTGTTCAATCAGAATTTCCTTGGCCGCCTGGAGCAGTTTTCGTTTGGTTTCGTCGCTTCGCGCCATGGGTTTCGGCTCTATGCTTGGTTCAGGCAAACCACTTCTTCAGCACAAAAGAAATGAACGCGTGCTGCATGACATGCCGCATGGCGTTGAAACAAAAACCAAGGAGAAAAGTGAGAGAAGGGTGCTGATCATGGCTGACCAGGAGGCTTCAACATGGACTCAACCCACTCGTGGAGCAATTCAACCGTTTTTTCCAAGGGTAGCTCCGGGTCGGCCTTGGCATGCAGCGCCAGCCCCACCGCCGCCGCCATGGCCAGCGCCGCATGGGCTTCCGACGGAAACTGCAACTGCTCGACCAAGGTTTTGCGGTATTCCCGCAGACTAATTTGCAGCGAGGCCAATAACTCTGGCATAGAACGAGACATCACCACCAGTTCCTGCCGCAGATATAACGCGTCCGTGTCGGAGGTAAACCCCTTCAGAAATGTTTTAGACTCTCCGGACTTCACCATGTCCACCACAACCTGTCGAAGTTCTTCGTTTTTTTGTTTTTCCAGGGCCACAAACAACCCCTCTTTGGACCCAAAATAGTGGTGAATCAACCCATGGTTGACTCCGGCCCGCTGGGCGATGGTGAGTACCGTGGCGGCCACATGGCCTTGTTCAACCAGAATTTCCTTGGCCGCCTGGAGCAATTTCAATTTGGTCTCATCACTTCGCGCCATGGGGGGGGTTCTCGGTAAGGGTTGATCTTAAACGTATATTTAATACGTTATATCTCACCTTACAGGTTTTCCCAAGGATATCCTACCAGCATGGTCATGCCCCCACCTTCGTTCCCCGCCGCATAGTCCATCCGGTAAACCAAGCCAGATCCCGCCACGATCCGCAGACCTGTTCCGCAGCTGGAACGAGACCGCTGCCACAACTCTTTGGCGGTTTCCGCCACGGAACCGGCTTCACAAAACAGGGCCCATTGCATGGCCAGCTTCACGTCTCGGATGATGAAGATATCCATGGGCTCTGGTTCGTCGGAAAAATTCAACCTCATTTCGCTTCCCACAAAAGCCGAAACCCCGCCGTTGAATCGCCCCATGGAATAACTGCGCAAGCGGCTTTGCCCCCCCAAACTGGTGGCCGTTCCATTTTGATTCGCGGCCAGGGTGTTGTACACAACGCCCATGCAAGCGGCTTGTTGGCCGGGGCAGCCCAGTTGGTTGGCCAGGGTGGCTAGGTTGGTTTCTCCCGGTGAAGTGACATTGGCCTGGGATTGAAACAAGTTGAACACCCATGTGGATTTTTTACCAAGGGGAAAGTAACCGGTCAGGTTGGCATCCACAATCCCAAACTCCGGATCACCAGCCCGCATCCTCGGGTGAAAGGCATTTCCCACATACAGGCGAACGCCTTTCCGCGGGTCTTGGTAGTCATCGGTAAAGTCTAGAAACAAGCCCAAATTCTGGGATTCAACCTTGAAGGGAGCGTTTAGGGAAAGGTCTTGCAATTGAACACCCGCGCTGTCTTTGACCACACCCTGCTTCATTTGAATTTTTAAAATGTAGGCAGAAAGTTCAATCCGTCGCTCCCAAAAGGTCAGGGTCAACCGGCCAGCGGCGGCGTTGTACTGGGGAATGGCCACGTTTACATAATCTTTTTGAACCGTATTCATGCCGCGGGTGGGGTAAATGTTCACGGCAAAGTCCTTCCAGTCGGTGTTCATCAGGTCAAGAAGCAGGTGTTCTTCCAGCAGTTCATACTCCATCATGGTGGCCGACCAGCCCTTCAAGGCGCCGCTGAATCCGACCAAGCCTAAGTCCGTGGGGGTATCTCCAATGTTAGAAATGGAGCCCGCGGCCACAACCCCCTGGCCAAGCCCTTCAATATTATAGGGGGCGGGAACCATGTAATACCCAAACTGCTTGTAGAACTGGTCCCGCCGCCGGTTCGGCACCCACCCAGAGGAAGATGAATTGTTTTGAAAAGCCCGCGTGGATTGCTGGGCACGGGCCGCCCCCGGAAAGAACACGATCACCACCATCAACAGCAGAACACCCACGATTCCAGGAAAGGCCTTCATGCAAGGGGACATGGTCTGGATTCTCCAAAAAGATTGGATCAAGCGTAGTTTTCCTAAAATAATATAGTTATTCGCCCTAATAATTTCTTCGGCGAAAGTAATTATGCTTATAACTAATTATTTTGGCAATAGGGGAGAGAAGATTGGATGGGTTCAGGGAGTAAATAAGGTGGTTCAGTTTTGGAATGATTACGTTTTTTTTGAATGAAGGGGGGTATTGGAGGAGAAAATAACCTGTGGTGGGCTAGCAACTGGGCATCAGAGTACAATCCCGATGGTCCTCATGGTAAGGCCTGCGTCCATCTCGTGTGGGTGTCTTGCTCTTGTTTGCCTATCATCCAAGGATCTAGAGGTTCTCCCAAGGATAGCCCACCAGCATCACCAACCCGCCGCCCTCATCGCCCACCGCGTAATCCATCCGGTACACCAAGCCAGACCCCCCCACCATCCGCACGCCTGTTCCGCAGTCCGTCCGAGAGCGCTTCCACAATCTATCCGCCGTTTCCGCCACGCTTCCCGTTTCGCAGAACAAGGCCCATTGCAGGGCCATTTTGACGTCTTTCATGATGAAGATATCAATGGGTTCCGGGTCACCGGAAAAATTGAAACGCAACTCGGTGCCAGCAAAGGCCGTGGCCCCTCCGTTAAACCGGTTGATGGGATAGGCCCGCAGGCGGCTTAATCCCCCCAACGAGGTCGCCGTGCCGTGCTGGTTGGCCAGCAGGGTATTGTTGGCCAAGCCCATGCAAGCGGGCTGCTGGCCAGGACAGCCGGTTTGATTGGCCAAGGCGGCCAAGTCGGTCAAACCAAGCGAAATCACGTTGGCCTGGGATTGAAACAAGTTCACCACCCAGGTCGATTGTTCTCCCACCGAAACATAGCCGGTCAGGTTGGCGTCTACAATATAAAAAACGGGGGCATCGGGGTTTTGCCGGGGGTGGTGATAATTCCCCAGAAAAAACCGGAACCCTTTTCGGGGGTCCTGGTAGTCATCGGTAAAGTCGGCGAATAAACCCATGGCTCCAGAAATGGATTTATGAGGAGGTGTGCCTGTAAGGTCCGCAATCAAGACCCCCTGGTTGTCCATCATCTTGCTCATGGACATTTGAAAGGTGGAATAACTGAGAAAAAACTCCAACCGCCGCTCCCAAAACGTTAGGGTGGTACGGGCACCGGTAAAATCCATTTCCCGTACGCCAGCGATTTGGTAGTCCTTGGCACCAGAGGCCATGCCACGATCCGGGTACACATTCACCGTCAAGCGGTTCCATCGGTTGCCGATCACATCCAGCAGCAGCCGCTCTTCCACGATATGGTATTCGGTCACCATGGCGGCCCAGCCCGTCATGGCCCCCGTAAACCCGGCCAGCGCAACGTCTGTAGTGGAATCGGCAATGTTCGACACCGAGCCCCCCACCACCACGCCGCCCCCTACTCCCTCGATGTTGTAGGGGGCCGGGACGGCAAAATACCCAAACTGCCGGTAGAACTGATTCCGTCGGCGATCGGGCACCCATGTGAGATCACCCGTGGGGGCACTGACCTGCTCCACCGGGGGTTCAGTTTCTTGGCCCCAGGCCAGGGCGGGAAACAGCCCAACCGCCAGCAACAACCCCCAAATTCCACCGATCGTTTTCATGTCATTCCCTTCCAGTGTTTTGTTTCCATTGTCCATCATGGAGTCCGCCCCCCCCTTGCCCTTCCCCTCCCCTCCAGGGTTACAATCTTGGCATGGCATTCTAACCCCTGTCACCTGTATCCTTGTTTTTCCCTGGTTCTCTACCTCCTCTCCAAACATCCGCTCATGTCCTCCCCCTTCAAGACCCTGATTCTTTCCGGCTACGGCACCAACTGCGAGCAAGAGACCGCCCACGCCTGCCGCCTGGCCGGGGGGGGCGACGGCGTGGAGGTGGCGCACATGAGCCGCATCTACCAGGAGGGACTGTCCCTGGATCCCTATCACTTCATCGTGTTCATTGGGGGGTTTCTGGACGGCGACGATTTGGGGTCGGGGCGGGCCTGCGCCAATCGGTTCCGTTACCGCCCCCTGCCCGGCGGCGGAACGTTTTTGGAGGACCTGTGGCGCTACGCCGATTCCGGGCGGCTGATGCTGGGCATTTGCAATGGGTTTCAGCTGCTGACCAAGATGGGCCTGCTGCCGGGCAACGGAGAGCGCCCCGCTGGGGGGCCCCCGGCCCAAACCGTGTCGCTGGCCAAAAACGCCAACAACCGGTTTGAAGACCGCTGGGTGCGGCTGGCGGTGGAGTCCCACTCCCCCTGCGTGTTCACCCAGGGAATGACCGGGCTGGAACTGCCCGTGCGCCACGGAGAAGGCCGCCTAGCCGCCCAAGGTGAGGGCGTGGCCGCCCTGGTGCGGCAGGGCTTGGTTCCCCTGCGCTATGCCAACGCCCAAGGCGCTCCCACTGAAACCTATCCCCACAACCCCAACGGGTCACCCCTGGGGGCGGCGGCCCTGTGCAACAAGACCGGCACCGTGATGGGGCTGATGCCCCACCCGGAAGCCTTCTGGGACGCCACCAACCACCCCGGCTGGACCCGGCAGCCCGGCACCCCAGGCACCGGAGAGGGCCAGGGGCTGGCCCTATTCAAAAACGGCTACCGTTACCTGCAAAGCACCTTCGCCTGAAACAAGAAAAAAGCCCCCTCCCTTTTCAGGGAGGAGGCTTGAGAACTCACACCGCAAACGCTAGAACGGCAGCTTGGGAATGCCCCCCTTCTTCTTTAGCAAGTCGGCGGGGTTGGGGGCCGCTGGCTTGGGGGCTGGCTGAGCCGCTGGCGCAGGTTGAGCTGCTGGCTCAGGTTTGGCAGCCGGAGCAGGCTGGGCCGCGG
Organism: Deltaproteobacteria bacterium; assembly: GCA_029858505.1. Classification (GTDB taxonomy): domain Bacteria; phylum SAR324; class SAR324; order SAR324; family JACQKK01; genus JAOUEW01. The sequence goes on along the minus strand of JAOUEW010000001.1, from coordinate 909,042 downwards.
CGGCACTTCCCGTGGATCCATCATCCCCGATATAGTCTTCTTTTTCACCCTTCTCTAGCATGTATTCATAGACATAAGACAAGCCGCCCACCTTGACATACTTCTTCCTGTGGCTCAAATAGCTCAAGCAGTGGTCTCCGTCTTGCGGCGGGTCCATGCGCCAATGGCCGTAAGAATAATCATAGCCGTGCTTCTTGTAATAGGCTTCAATGCCATCGCAGGCCTTGCTGGCTTTCAAAAAGGCCGTGACCCGGCTGGAAGGGCAAGAATTATAATAGACTCGGCCAAGATCAATCCCGCCAACCCCTTCTCCATTTTTAGGGAATTTCGCCCCCTTTTCCTTGGCACCGCACCAGGCAATCCGGGCTTTCTCCAATTCCAACCCGCAGGCTTTGTACGTTTCTTTTTTATTATGAACGACGGGAGAAACAAACATCAGTTCATTCACCCCGGGTTTGGCTCCGCTTAGTTGTATTTTCCGCTGGCTATCAGAAGAACGAGAAATCGCACCGTATTCGAACTCGTTCAGCAGCTTAAAGCCCAGCGGCTGATTGGCCAGCACGGCGCAGAACTGTTTTTTCTGAGAAAAACATATCGCCCCTTCGGCCAGGAAGGCGTTTGGGTTGCCGTTCTCTACCGTGCCCTTTTTTAGGTTATTGATGGCGGCTTCGCATTGGGCCTGTTCCTGTTTGGCGGCTTCTCGACCTGGCGCGGCCATTCGCTCCCGCATCTGGCTTTGCTCCTGGTCACGCTTGCTTTTTTCAGCCTGCGCGTTACAGGTGCCGACCACCTTTCCAGATAACTTCATGGTTATCTTTTGCCCGTTCTTCTGGGTGCTATGAACGGTGCCCTTCAGGGTTTTGCCAGAGCGGGTCATTTCTCCCTGGCTGGTGGAGTCTTTGCACACGGAAGTCCAGGTTACGGTGTCTCCCTTCACCTTCATGTCCTTCACCTCGCACTCGCCACCGCCCTTGGCCATGCTGGTGTTATCGCCCTTGGGAGAACACACCCGGTTGGTCATGGCCCCCATGCCGGCGGGAATGCCCGCCCCTTCCATGGTTTGGGTCATTTCCCACAACTCATCGGTATCTTTGGCGCTGGCGGGGGCGGGGGTTAGCAGCAACCCCACCACCATGGCCGCCGCCATGGAGAAACAGGTTCTCCGGAATATTTTCTGAAACGTGCCCATGGGGACCTCGCTGAAATGAATGGGATGGGAGAATGAAAACACGCGGGGGAAATCTCATGGTCCTCCTTCTTCCTGCCGCGCATCATCATACGACACCTATCCCATGGATTATCAGGTTTATATGCCATATAGCAACAGGCTTTGATCAGCCTGTTTGCCTTGGCTTTTTTTTGCCAAGCCCTTCTCCCCAACCAGCCATTTAATCGAATCCATAGGCTACATCTCTTCATCTTTTTGGATGGTGAAACCGGACGGAAGCAAGCGCATAACTTCTCGGCCTCGATTCATTACCCCTCCACGAAGGGGAGGGGATGCCCCCGCAAGGGGGCAGGGGAGGGGTGCTATTGGGATGCCCTAGGAAATACTGGAAAATACAACAAAGATGGGGGGAGGGGAACCGGGGGGACAGTTAGAAAAACAACAGGGTCAGCAGCAGAAACAAGGGAAGGAGAATCCCCACCGAATAAGCCATGTAGCCAAAGAAGGATGGCATGGAAACGCGGCTTTGCTCCACCATGGTTTTCACCATGAAGTTCGGCCCGTTGCCAATGTAGGTCATGGCCCCCATGTACACGGCCCCCACCGAAATTCCCGCCAGAATGCCCGCGGGGCCAGGGGTCAGGGTCATCTCCACCGCATGGGTTAACCCCAGGGCCCCCATGGCGGCAGAGAGAAACGCCAGGTAGGTGGGGGCGTTGTCTAAAAAGCTAGACAGTGTTCCGGCGGCCCAGAAATACTCCGCTGGAGTGGACAGCCCTAATTCTCCTCCACGGGCGTTCAGCACCATCAGGGCTGGCACCATGGCGGTGAAAATTCCGGCGAACAGAATGGCCACCTCTCGGATGGGGGCAAAGTTGAATTGGTTGGCATGGTGAATATAGGAAGGGGTCACCCACAGCGACAACCCCGCCAGCGCCAGCAAAATGCCGTCACGGGCAAACCCGCCCCAGGGTTCTGGCCATCCCCCGCTCAGAATCACCGCCGCCACCACAGCCATCAGCAGCGGAAAGTTCACCCAGCCCTTTACCGTCAGGCGGCCGGGGGGCTCTCTGTCTTGGGAGGGTTCCAGGGCATACAACCGACGGTCCCACAGGAAAAACAACACCAACAACGCGCCGTTCACAAACAACCACTCCGGGAACAGTTGGAGCGTCCAGGCAAACGGAATGCCCTGCAGGAACCCCAGGAACAACGGGGGGTCCCCGATGGGGGTGAGCAGACCGCCGGTGTTGCAGACCAGAAATATATAGAACACATACACATGCACCTGCCGTGGGCGGTGATGGTTGGCCCGCAACAAGGGGCGAATCAACAGCATGGCCGCCCCTGTGGTGCCGATCAGGCTGGCCAGCAGGGCCCCCACCCCCAGCAATTCGGTGTTGTGCAGGGGGCTGCCCACATGGCGGCCCGACACATGAATGCCCCCGGTAATCACAAACAGCGTGCCCAACAGCACAATGAACGACAGGTATTCCTCAGCCGTGGAAACAAGCCGGTGGCCGTAGACCTCGCTGAACGAAACCCCCGTGGGCAGCAGGGCCGCCATCAGGGCCAGGGCGGCCAGCCCCCAAAAGGCGCTGACCTTGCCGTAATGGTGCTCCCAAAACCGGTGAGCCAGCAGGGGAAACAGGGCAATGGAGAGGAGAATGCCCGCGAAGGGCAGCATGGTGGGAAGCGAAGGAATCATGACCATAGGCTACCCCATCCTTAAGTTTATGAAAAGGCGCATTTCCCAAATTCTTCTGATGGCTTCTCTGGGTACCCCTGGGCGCAGGGTTTTTCTCCGCCTTTACGCAGGCTTTTCCTGGTGTATCTGATTTTCCCTATTTTCCTCCATCTTCCCCCATCTTCCCCCATCTTCCCCCCAAGCCTTGACGAAAGGCCCTGTTTTGCCCAGACTGGTCCGGATGATTCACCCTCCCACTCCCCGACCTTTCCCGGCTGGAACCCATGCTGAAATCTCTGTTCAGGTTGTTTTATACCTCTCGTAACGACAAGCTGCTGAAAAAATACAACCAGCTGGTGCTGGTGGTAAACGCCCTGGAACCCCAGATGCAGCAGTTGGCAGACAGCGCCTTCCCGGAGGTCACCCAAAACCTGAAAAAAAGGCTGGCCGCCGGGGAGTCTCTGGACGATCTGCTGCCAGAGGCCTTTGCCCTGACCCGCGAAGCCAGCCGCCGGGTGAACAACGAGCGGCATTTCGACGTGCAGTTGATTGGAGGGATGGCCCTGCACAACGGGCAAATTTCTGAAATGAAAACCGGTGAAGGGAAGACCCTGGCCTGTACCTCGCCCGCCTATCTGAACGCCCTGACGGGCAAGGGGGTGCACGTGGTTACCCCCAACGACTACCTGGCCCGCCGCGACGCCCATTGGATGGGCCGGGTGTACCAGTTTCTGGGGCTGACCGTGGGATTGGTGCAGCATGGCCAGACCGACGACGAGCGCCGCCAGGCCTACGCCGCCGACATCACCTACGGCACCAACAACGAGTTTGGGTTCGATTACCTGCGGGACAACATGAAGTTCCGCCTGGAAGACTACGTTCAGCGGGGCTTTCACTTCGCCATCGTAGACGAAGTGGACAGCATTCTGGTGGACGAAGCCCGCACCCCCCTCATCATTTCCGGCCCCGCCGAGGAATCCACCGATAAGTACTATCAAATTCAACGGATCATGGGCGGCCTGAAGAGAGAAGTCCGCCGCGAGGAAGTGAACAAGCTGAACCCCGACCAACTGAAGGGATTGCAGCCGGGCTGGGAAGGCCTGGAAGAAAACGCCGTGGTCATCGCGGGCGACTATAACCTGGATGAAAAATCCCGCACCATCTCTCTCACCGAGCAGGGGGGGGAACTGCTGGAAGACCGCCTGCGCAAAAACCGGCTGCTCACTCAAGGGGGGCTGTTCGATTTCGAAAACATGGATGTCCTCCACCACGTGAACCAGGCCCTGAAGGCCAATTACATGTTCCGGCTAGACGTGGACTATGTGGTGAAAGACAACAAAGTGGTGATCGTGGATGAATTCACCGGGCGGCTGATGCCGGGGCGGCGGTTCTCCGATGGCCTGCACCAGGCCCTAGAAGCCAAAGAGGGCGTCACCATCGAGAGGGAAAGCCAAACCTACGCCACCATTACGTTCCAAAACTATTTCCGCATGTACAAAAAGCTGTCCGGCATGACCGGAACGGCCAAGACGGAAGAAGACGAATTCATCAAAATCTACGGCATGGAGGTGCTGGTGATTCCCACCAACCGGAGCATGATCCGCCAGGATCTGCCCGACGTGATTTACAAGACCAAAGCCGCCAAAAAGAACGCCATCGTGGAGGAAATCAAAGCCCTGCACGCCGCCAGCCAGCCAGTGCTGGTGGGCACCATTTCCATCGAGGCCTCGGAAGAACTTTCGCGAGCCCTGGAAAAAAGCAAAGTGCCCCACACCGTGCTAAACGCCAAGCACCACGAGCAAGAAGCCGAAATCATCGCCCACGCCGGAGAAGTGGGGCGGGTGACCATTGCCACCAACATGGCGGGCCGGGGCACCGACATCAAGCTAGGGCCCGGCGCCGCCGACCGGGGGGGGCTGTTTATTTTGGGCACAGAACGCCACGAAAGCCGGCGGATTGACAACCAACTGCGGGGCCGCTCGGGCCGCCAGGGAGACCCCGGCGCCAGCCGGTTCTTCCTTTCGCTGGAAGACGACCTGATGCGCATTTTTGGCGGAGAGCGCATTGCCAACCTGATGACCCGCATGCGGGTGGCCGACGATGAAGCCATTACCCACATGCTCATTTCTCGGGCCATTGAAAACGCCCAAAAGAAGGTGGAAGCCCACAACTTCGAGCTGCGGAAACACGTGCTAGAATACGACGACGTGATGAACAAGCAGCGAGAGATCATCTATGGCCAGCGGCTGGAAATTCTGGGCGGAGAGGTGGAAAACGTGCTGCTCGACATGGCCGACGAAACCCTGGAGGAAATGGTTTCGCTGCACCTGGACCTGCCCCACCGGGAAGAGTGGGACGTGGAGGGAATGAACACCCAGTTCATGGCGGCGTTTGGCCACCCCCCTGAGGTTTCGTGGAACGATTCCACCCTGACCCTGCAAGACATCCGCCAGAAACTGATGACCCAGGTGGAAAACATTTACCTGGCCAAGCGCCAAGACATGGCCCGCATGATGGAAGAATCGAAAGGCTCGGCCCCCACCAAGGAAGAGGTGGACGGCGTATTCCACGATTTTGAGCGCCATGTGCTGCTAAACGTCACCGACAGCCAGTGGAAGGATCACTTGCTGTCCATGGATCACCTGCGGGAGGGCATTGGCTTGGTGGGGTATGCCCAAAAGAAACCCATTGATGAATACAAGCGGTCTGGCTTTGCCCTGTTCACCGACCTGATGGCCCGGATCAGCCAGGAAGCGGTGACCACCTTTTTCCGCGCCCATTTTGGAGTAGAGGCCCCCCAGCCCCAGCGCCAGCCCCCCCCCGACCTGGAATTTTTGCACCCCGACAACGCCGGAGGGCTGCGCCTCGATTCAGGGAGCGCTGCCGCAGCCCCGGCACCAGAGCCCGCCCGCCGCAAGGCCGAAAAACTGGGGCGCAACGACCCCTGCCACTGTGGGTCGGGCAAGAAGTACAAGAACTGCCACATGGCAAAGGACGGCGGCTAAACGCAGGATGAACGAGAGATGCTTTGTTGTGATGAGTGGGGGGCTTCGCCCCCCATTCCCTTACCTCCAAAAAACTTTTCCTACGAATACAAAATTCCCTGCTTCTCAAAGTGCTTAAGCGTGTCTTTTTCTCGCAGGTCCCCAGGTTTAAGGATAATGGCATCGGTGGCGTGGCGACCGCCCTTGGCCAGCAGCGAGCCCCCCACCACCAACCGGTAGGGGGGAATCACCGGCACCTGAAAAATTTTGTCTCCCACCGTAATTTCCAAAGGCGGCACCAGTTCGCCGGTGGCTTCATCGAAAATTTTCTTCCCCGAAGCCATGATGACCCCGCTGGCGATGACGGACCCCTCGCCCACGATGCCGGAAATTTCGCACATGGCCCCCACCTTCACGTGGTCTTCCACGATGGAAGGCAGCCGCCCGGCGGGCTCTAGAATGCCCTCGATGCCAGACCCCGCGCCGAACTTCACGTTCTTGCCAATCTGGGCGGCGGAGGCCACCCGGGAGGCGCCGTCAATCATTACCCCCTGGCCCGCGATGTAGGCCCCAATGTTCACGAAGGCTTGGTTCATAATCACCGTGCCGGGGCCAATATGGGCCCCCACCCGAACCTTGCATCCAGGGGCAAAGCGCACCCCAGAGGCCTGAAAGTGGGCCTCGCTCCATCCGGCGGTCTTCAGGGGAATTTTGTCCCAGTATCCAGGCTCCAGTTGGCTGTTCTCCCGCACCTTGAAGAAATTCAAAATGCCGTCGATCACATAGGGCTGGGGCTGCCACAAGCCCGCCACTTTTTCCGCGGCCCGCACCTCGCCCTTGTCCAGCAGTTCCACAAAGGCCTCACACTCCGCCAGGGTTCCCCCCCGCACCGACATCTTCGACAGCAAATCCTCCACCGGAGAAGCCACCACCCACAGGGAGTAGGGCCCATCCTGGGGGGCAGATTCCAGCAGGGCGCGCACCGGCCCCCCATCGTTGTTCATGGCCGCCAGGGCGTCTAAGGCCTTCTGGGCTTCAGCTTTCCCGATCTTGTTGTCTCGATCTGCCGAGCCATGGAACACCCGCAGGGCATCTTGGTGGGGGGCCAGGTTGGGCAGCACCGCCCGCAGGTCGCCCTTGGCGTCCAACACGCGCACCAGCACCAAGTTTCCAGTGGGTTCAAATTTGTTCAACACGGCATCGCGGCTCATGGGGGGCAACCTATCAAAAGTGTTTAAGAGAAGGGTGAACGTTTTGGAATCCCTTTATACCCCAGACCCATGTTTTGTTCCAGCCCTGGCACGGTGGGGTCCTATCCGGGCCTGTCTTGCGTCGTGGGGCGTTTGGGTCTAAAGTTTTTCCATGGATTCAACCAAATACCCGATTCTAACCGCCCTGGAATCTCCAGAGGCGCTCCACGCCATGCCCGCCGAGCAGTTGGCGGGGCTGGCCGAGGAATGCCGAGCCTTTTTGATTGAGTCCATCGGGCGGACCGGGGGCCACCTGGGGGCGGCCCTGGGGGTGGTTGAACTCACCATCGCTCTGTTCCACCATTTCAACTTTTCTCAAGACGCCATTGTGTGGGACGTGGGCCACCAAGCTCACACCCACAAGCTGCTCACGGGCCGGGCCGGGCGGTTCCCCCAATATGGCCAGTGGGGGGGGCTGTCCAAGTTTCTCGACCGGGAAGAAAGCCCCTACGACCACATCGGCGCGGGGCATGCGTCTACCTCCATTTCGGCAGCCCTGGGGCTGGCCCTGGCCCGTGACCTGACCCACGGCTTTCCCCAGAACCTGAACCAGCACCTAACGCCCAGTTCTCCCGAGTCCCTGACTTCGGCGGCCCTGTCTGCTACCGCAATGCCTTCGGCCCCCGCGCCCAACACTCCCCACCGCCACGTGATGGCCGTGATTGGCGATGGGGCCATGACCGGGGGCTTGGCCTATGAGGCCCTGAACATGGCCGGGCACCTGGACTTAAACCTGCTGGTGGTGCTGAACGACAACGGCATGAGCATTGACCAAAACGTGGGGGCCATCAGCCGCACCGTGTCACGCATTACCTCCTCCGACTCCTACAACGCCCTGCGGCGGGAAGTTAAACGGGTGTCAGGGCGGGTGCCCTTTGGGCGGCGCATCCTGCAATGGCTAAAACTGATGGAGCGCAGCGTGAAAGACTACGCCAGCCCCCAGGCGGCGTTCTTTGAATCGCTGGGGTTCAATTACATTGGCCCGGTGAACGGCCACGACCTGCACGAGTTGCTGCGGGTAACGGGGCTGGTGAAGCAGCTGAGGGGGCCGGTGCTGCTGCACGTCCTCACCGTGAAGGGAAAAGGGCTGGGGCCACAGGTGGAGAATTCCCTGGCGGCCCACGCCGTGCCCGAAACCGCTCCCCCGCCAGATCATCCAAACCATCCAGGCGAACCAGGGGTCCAGGTGCCCATGAAAAGCTGGACCCGGGTGTTCAGCGAAGGCATGGCCCAGCTGATGGCCCAGGACCCCACCGTGGTGGCCCTCACCGCCGCCATGTGTTCCAGCACTGGGCTGGCCCCGCTGCGAGAGCGCTACCCCCGGCGTGTGATGGACGTGGGCATTGCCGAGGCCAACGCCTACTGCTCGGCGGCGGGAATGGCCGCGGGGGGGTTAAAGCCCTTCGTGGCGGTGTATTCCACCTTCACCCAGCGGGCCTTCGACCAGTTGATCCACGACATTGCCCTGCAGCGGCTGCCGGTGCGGGTGATGATGGACCGGGGAGGCTTGGTGGGGGGCGACGGCCCCACCCACCACGGGGCCTACGACCTTAGCTACATTCGATTGATTCCGGGGTTTGCGCACATGGCCCCCAAGGACGAACTGGAATTTCGCCGGATGCTCTTGACCGCCCACGGGCACCAAGACGGCCCCATGGCCATCCGCTATCCCCGCGGAGAAACCCCCGCCATGAACTGGACACCGGAGGAACTGACGCCCATTCCCCTGGGAGAAGCCGAAGTGCTGGTGAACCACCCCCACCCCCAGCTGGTGCTCATCGCCATCGGCTCCATGACCGCCCCGGCGCTCAGGGCAGCCAGTTTACTGCGGGCCGAAGGTATTTTGTGCAACGTGGTGAATGCCCGGTTTGTGAAACCCCTGGATGCCGACCTGATTTTGGCCCAGGCCGCCCGGGCCCAGGCCGTGATGACCCTGGAGGAAAACTGTGCGCCCGGCGGATTGGGAGAAGGCGTGCTGGCCCTGCTGGCCGAGGCCGGTTTGCAGCGCCCGGCCCGGCTGCTGGCCATCCCCGACCGCTTCATTCCGTTCGGCAGCCATGGCAGCCAACTGGCCGCCTGCGGGCTGGACCTGCCGTCCATTCTGCAAGCCGCCCGTGAGCTGGCCAACAACGCCCAGAAGCAAGGCGGCCGGGGCAGCCAACAGGCCACGGGATAATCCATCACTCGAATCCATCGGTGATCCAATTCATCCGTTCGGATGAGGAAGCTGAAAGTGAAGCAACGCCCCAGCGTACTTGAACTCCCCCTCTCTTCGGGAGAGGGGGCGGGGGGTGAGGTCTCATCAAGAGGAGAATGGACCCCTCCCCATCAGGGGCAATACTCGAATCCATCGGTGATCCTATTCATCCGTTCGGATAAGGAGGCTGGAAGGAAGCAAACACAGCTCCCAACACTTTCGCCGTGAAAAGAAATATATTTATCGCGGAGGTTCTGCGGGGGCGGGGAGAATGCGTTTGCTGTCCCGGTCTTTCTTTTCTTTCTCTTCTTTGGAAATTTTCTCCAGCGAAAGCCCGGTCACATCCCACTGCTTGCGAAGTTTGTCGAGCCGCATCTCTACCTTTGCGCTGCCCTCGCCCCCGTCTCCTTTCAATTCAAACACCACCACCGCCCGGTAGCTGTCTCCCTCCGGCGTCATATCGAACGTAAACCGCTCCACATCGGGGTCGGCCCCCACCACGGGCTCCAGGGGGCGGGCTTGCAGCGCCGCCAGGGCGGTTTGATAGGCCGCCGAGCGGGTGTAATACCAGCGGGGAAAGGTGAGGGCCAGCAGACCAATCAGCAGGAACAAACTAGACAGCAACAACAACCGCCGGGCTAAAGAAGGCGCGTGGGGATTTTGGATCACCACCGTTCCGGCCAGATGGTCCCCCACCCGGCGGCAGTAAGGATCGGCAAACACCAGCACGGCTTCTACGGGGAACAGCGCCAAGGCCACCCCCCGCACCACGGCCGACCAGGGGGCTGGCCCCCGGCCGGGTTGGCGGGCCCGCACCACGGCAATGCCAGTCAGGCGTTTGCCCAGGCTTTTTCCCCCCCACACATCCCGCAGGGCCAGCAGCCCCAGGGTTGCCCCCATGGTCTGGGCCAGGGTCCAATCCTGGCCGCCATCGGCCAGGGCCAGGTCCCAATGATTACCGGTCACCGCGATCAAAAAGAATTTCACCGCCAGCAACGCCGCGATGTAATCCAGCACCAGGGCCAGCAGCCGCAGATGGTGCTGAGCCAAAGACAACGGAGCTGGGTCTCCGGGTTCTGCCACGGGTTGGGTATGCTCCCCCATTAACGAATTCCTTTCTCCTCCAGCACATTCAACAACCCATCGGCCCCATGGTTGGGGCTCAATTCATCCATCCGCTGGGCCAGCACGGCCAATCCCTCAAAGGCCCCCGTTTGGGCCTTGGCCCGAATCAGCCCGGCCAGGGCAAACACGTCGTCTGGGTTTTGATCAATCATGTTGTTCAGCGTTTCCATGGCTTCTGGAGCGCGTTCCGCGAAAATCAAGGCCGCCGCCCGCATCCGGGCGAACTCTGGGTAATCCTGCCAGCCGGGCAGGCGCTCAATCAATTTCAGGGTTTCTTCGGCCTGGGCTTTGTTGGGGGGTGTAAGCAGGGCCGTTCCCAGGTGATAAACCAACCCCTTGTTTTCGGGGAACTCCACCGCCATCCTCCGCAGTTCCGCCAACCCTTGCTCCCGGTTGCCTTCTTGAATTTCCAACAAGCAAAGGTTCATCCGGCTCAGTTGAAAGTTAGGGTCCGCCGCCAAAACTTCTTCGTACAGCCGAATGGCTTCCACCGGTTCGGCCATCAACTCGTGGGCATAGGCCAGGTTATGGCGGGCCTCGATCAGCGAGGGTTCCAAGGCCAGGGCCTGGGTAAAAAACTGCCGGGCCTCCCGCACGTCGTCCAGAAACAACGAGAAGCACCCCAGGTTATACAACAGCACGGTTTTTTCCTGCCCCTTGGCCGAAGACAGCATGGCCATGTGCCGGTCTTTCTCGGCGGAGATGGTGGGGTTCGTTCCGGTGGGGGCCCCGTACAAAATCTGGTTCACCAAAACCAGGGGGTCCGTCATGGGCTGATCCTTGAAACCGCGGATCCCTTCGATGCTGTTCCCATGGCGGATCATGTCCAGCAGTAGTTGGGCGGTGGAAAAGGTCATGAGGGAATTCTCCAAGGGGCTAGGGTTGAATTCGGGGTCAACGGCGGATGGTTTTCAATAGGTTGTTTTCAAATTCCAACATCACACCGGGATAGGTCCACACGGCCCGCAGCGAAGAGGAGGCATCGTTTTCCATCCCGGTGGGTTCCCCCAAGGCCCACCGCACCCGCTGGGGGTCGTCTCCCGGTTGGACCACTCCGCTCAACAACCGGATTTGGTCCGTTTTCGGAATGCCGGCGGAGTTCATTTCTTTCTGCGTTTTTTCCAGGTGAGCCGGGGCCATGGCCGGGCGGTATATGCCCGTGTTCCCTCGAATCCACCCCTCAGAGGGTACACGGGTGCGGTAAGACACTTTTTGCCAGGTAATCAGCGGGTACACTTCGCTGGAACGGGTTTCCGCTTGGGGGCGCAGATGGGCGGCGGGCATCCAGCGGGCCGCGCTGAGTTTCTTCCTGTCCTCCACGGGGGCTTCAAACACCATCACCGGTTGATCGCCCTTCTCCTGAATTTCTTGGGGAAGCATGGGCGTCCAACCTTCCCCCGTGATCCGGGTGGTTTGGGAGGGGTCCTTCACTCTCAGCCATAGGTCCCCCTGAAAGGTATCGGAGGCCACCACGGCCAACACCTGGCCCTTTTTCACCAGAAAACGATTGCCCGCTTCAGGGCCTTCTAAATAGGCATAGGAGTTTTTTTGCAAAATCACGGTGCCCAGGTCCTGGCCAAACGCCGACCCGGCAAACGCAACCCCCCAGAGAAACACCAGCCACACCGTCCGGTTCACGAGTTCTCCAAGGACAATTTGAGTTCAGGAAGTTTTGGAAGACAGAAACAATACCCTGCTGTCACCATAACGTTTTGACTCCCACAGTTCAAGATTGGGGGGAATCACCGGTTCTACCCGGCTGGGAAGCTCCGACACCAAAACGGCATCGGCCGGAAGCCCATGCTCGCCAAACAAATCAGCCACCAGTTTCCCCCCATCCCATAACGGAAAGGGGGGGTCCATCAGAATCAACAGGGGGCCAGGGGACCAGGGCCCCTGACCCAGCCACGTTTCCACCTTGGCGCGCGTTACCCGCCAACGTTCCCGGTCGGGTTCCAACCCCTCCAGGGTTTTACGCAAGGCCTGGGCGGTGCGTTCATCATACTCCACGAACACCGCCCGGGCGGCCCCCCGGCTCAGGGCCTCTATGCCCAAAGAACCCGACCCGGCGTACAAGTCCACCACCTCCCGCCCCTCCACCAACCCCCGATGCTCCAAGGCGCTAAACACCGCCTCTCGCACCCGCTCCAGGGCCGGGCGGGTGTTTCTCCCCTTGGGCACCGGCACCCGACGGCCCTTCCATTGCCCCCCCACAACGCGCAGCATGACTGGCTCCTTCCTGGTTTCTCGTTCTGCCGAATTGGCTTCTCACCGCCCAACCATGATACCTAAATCCATGATGCATGTTGTTACCCCGTTTCCGCTAGGCCCACGCCACCCGCCATGAACTCCCCCTCCCAATCCTCCAGTGCACCCGAATCGTCCGGTGCCTCCCGCCCAGGGGGGGTTGGCGCCTATTTGGCCTCCACCCGCCGCCCCTTTTACTCCCTGACCCTGTGCCTGCCGCTGCTGGTGCTATATGAAGGGCTGGTGCTGTATGGGGGAACCGCCCAGGGAGACCTGCGTAACGCGGGCGATGTGTGGCTGCGGGCCCTGCTGCAGGCCTTTGGGCTGTCGGCCCACCAAGCCTTTCTGGCCATGCTGTTTGGGTTGATGATCGCCATCCCCTTCACCTATCCAGCCAGCCGCCCGGTGCGCCCCCGATACTGGCTGTTCATGGCCCTGGAGGCCTGGATGTACAGCCTGGCCCTGGGGGTGGGGCTGGGTGCCGTGCTGGCGGCAGTGTCTGTCGCGCCCCCAGCCCTTGGGCTTTGGTTGGCAGGCCCCCTGGGGGGAGAGGAAGCTAGAATGACGGCCCGGCTGCTCAGCCAGTCTTTGGGGGCGGGGCTGTTTGAAGAACTGGTGTTCCGGGTGATGATCGTGGGGGGGCTGGCCTGGGCCTTCAGCCGCTGGACCCACCGCAAGGCCGCCATGGCCCTGGCCGTGGGTTTGGGGGCCCTGGCCTTCTCCCTGGCCCATTACCTGGGGCCCGAGGCCTATCGGTTTGATTGGTACGGGTTCTGGTTCCGGTTGCTGGCGGGGGTGGTGTTCTCCGTGCTGTATTGGCACCGGGGTTTTGGGGTAACCGCCTGCACCCACGCCCTGTACGACCTGCAGGTCATGCTGGGGGGTTAAGGCTGTACAGCACCCCTGCCCTGCGGGCGTTGGGGAGGAGTGCTGTTGGGAACAACTCGAAGCCGAAAAGTGATGCGCTTGCTTCCGTCCGGCTGATTCATCCGAATGGATGAATAGAATAACTGGAGGATTCGAGCATTGTCCCTCCACGATGGGGAGGGACAGCCGCCTGCAAGGCCGCAGGGAGGGGTGCCATTACCCCTCCACAAACCGCCGGGCGGTCTCCAACAAGTCTTTCTCCCCCTGGGGCGGCCCCCATGCAAAGCCTTCCACCCCACGAAACCAAGTCATCTGCCGCTTGGCGTATTGGCGGGTACGCAACGCGATGGATTCTGCCAAGTCCATGGGGTCCCCCGGCGCTCCCGCCGCCAGCCAGGCCACAATCTGCCGATAACCGATGGCCTGAAGAGACTTGGCCTGGGGAGAGGTCCCCGCGGCCAGCACCCGGCGGGTTTCCTCCACCCAGCCCCCCCGCAGCATGGCCAGGGTGCGGGCGTGGATTCGCCGGTGGAGTTCCGCCCGGGGCCAGTCCAACCCCAGCCATAGCACCGGTTCTGGCCGCCCCCCTTGGCGGGGCAAGGCCTGCAATTCGCTAAACCGCTGCCCTGTGGCCCGGATGACTTCCAGGGCCCGGTGAATGCGTTGGGCATCGCTGGGGTGCAGCCGGTTGGCGGCGGGGGGGTCCAGCCGGGCCAGTTCTTGCCAGGCCCAGGGCAGCCCCCGACGGGCAATCTCCTCCGCCACGGCTTGGCGCACTCTATCCTCGGTGGGGGGCACCGGAGACAACCCCCCCAGCAAGGCGCTCAAATACAACCCCGTGCCCCCGCACAAAATCGGCACGCGCCCCGCCGCCAGCAGCCGGCCCAACACCGCCCCGGCATCTTCCGCGTATTGTTTGGCGTTGTAGGGTGCCCAGGGGTCCGCCACATCCAACAGATGGTGGGGCACCCGGGCCCTGTCCTCCGGCCCTGGCTTGGCCGTGCCAATGTCCAGCCCCCGATACACCTGCATGGCATCGGCATTGATGATCTCTCCCCCAAGTTCCAGGGCCAGGGTCAGGGCCAGCTGGCTTTTGCCGCTGGCGGTGGGCCCCGCCACCACCAGGATTTTATCCGGTGGAATTTTACCCCGCACCGGGTGTATGCTTTCGGCCATGGTTCCTCGGATAATATTCGTGGGTGATATTCGCTGGGTTGCCCGCCCGATCTTCTCCCTGCCAGCCTATCTCATCCCTCTCCCCACTCAAACTTTCTCAGGAGGCTCTATGCGTACATCTGGTCGCCGTTTTTCTTCTTTGATTATGGCCGCTGTATGGTTGTGGATGCTGGTGGGGATTACCCCCGCCTGGGCCGAACCCCAGACCGTGTTCACCCCCGCCGAGCATTGCGTGGCCTATCGGGTGACCAAAGGCACGTTGTACGTTTCCAAGGCCGAGGTGATCGGCCGAAACTGCAAGGTCAAAACCGCCTTGAAGCAAACCCGCGACGGAAAGCACTGGCAGGTGGTGGTGACCATCCCCGTGGCTGAATTTGATTCTGGCACCGGCAGACGGGACAGCAAAGTGAGGGAATGGATGGACGCCCAAAACCACCCAGACATATTGTTCACCAGCCGCCCGTTGACGTCGGCGGAAATCTCCGGGGCCCTGCGCGCGGGGAAGATGAACCTGGAGGGGGAACTGACGGTGCGGGGTAAGGCCAAGCCCATCACCTTCGCCCTTAGCATTCAGTCCAAAGACGGCAGCACCCTGATTTCTGCCTCCGCCCCCGCCCGTTTCTCTGTGTTGGAAATTCCCGTGGAAAACATTGGCCCTGGGGGGTTCATTGCCAATCTGCCCGATGACCTGGAACTGCTGGGCCAGTTTCAATGGCAACAGGTCGAGGGCGCCGCGGGGATGGAACCTCGTTAAAACCCAAGCCCCGGAATACACCCTGGGAGATCTTCTTCGGAACGGTTGACTCGACCGGATTCCTGCCCCCAGGGTGGCCGTTCACGCAAGATAGCTGATTCAGGATTTCGATACCTAAAGGGCGCGAGAATTGGATATGCCATCCAATGAAACCCTTGACGAATGGCCTGCGTTCTAAAATACTGAACGTGAGAGGGTTTTTCCCAACCCGTTGCCCTCCCTGGCCATCTTCCACCCCAGCCTCCGGTCCGCCATGACCACCCCCTCCGGATTTTCTCCCCGCACCCAGGCCGTGCTCGCCACCCAGCGTGACGATGCGTGGTGGATGGCCCCCCTGGGAACGAGTGTGGGGCTGCTGCTGTTCATCGTGTACGCCACCTGGGCGGCCTTTCAGGGCAAAGATTTTCAGTGGGGGCCCTATCATTCGCCGTTTTACTCACCGTTAATCGTGCTGGACTGGTGGCCCATTTCTCCGGCATTCCTGATTATCTGGATCCCCGCGGGATTCCGCCTCACCTGTTACTACTTCCGCAAGGCCTACTATCGCTCGCTGCTGCTCACCCCCCCCGCCTGCGCGGTGGGTGCCCGGCCCCAGCGCTACCGTGGAGAAAAAGCCTTCTTCCTGTTCCAGAACCTGCACCGGTATTTTCTGTACCTAGCCCTGGTGTTTCTGGGGGTTCACCTGTACGATTTGTACCACGCTTTTTGGTTCCATAACGGGTTTGGGGTGGGGGTTGGCACCCTGGTCATTCTGTTCGACGTGCTGTTCCTGGGGGCGTACATCTTTGGATGCAACTCTCTGCGGCACTTGGTGGGGGGGAACCTCAACTGCTTTTCCTGCGCGTCGTTTGGCCACACCCGCCATAACGCTTGGAAAATCACCACCCGCTTCAACCTGCATCATCGGGGGTGGGCTTGGGTCAGCCTGGTGTGGGTGGGGTTCACCGATCTGTACATCCGGCTGCTGGCCATGGGGATGATCACGGACTTTAGGCTGTTGTAAAGTCACCAGACATCTCGTCTCTCTATTTCTCTCGCTGCTCTTTGTGGGGGACCGGGAACGGCATAGGGCCGGAGAGTTGGGAGGCATCTCCACTCGGTTTCACCGCACCCCTGGCACCTTCGGTGCCTGTCCCTCCCCGTCGGGACAATACGGCTTAGACCGAAAGGTAGAGATAGAATCCGTGCGGAGGGTAACGCCGGAAGGAAGCGCCCAACTTTTCGATTTGTTTAAGCTGTCCCCCTCTCCACGGGCCACACAACCAGGGAGGGGATGCCCAGGGAGCAGGGGTGTAGTTATGCCATCCCATTTTTTTCACCATCTTTTTTTTACGAGCCATGACTGAATCCTACGAAACCATTCAATACGATGTGCTGGTCATCGGCGCCGGGGGGGCGGGCCTGCGGGCCGCCACCGAAGCGGCCGCCCAAGGGGCCCGCACTGGCCTGGTGTCCAAGTCTCTGCTGGGCAAGGCCCACACCGTGATGGCCGAAGGGGGCCTGGCCGCCGCCATGGGCAACGTAGACTCCCGCGACAACTGGAAGGTCCACTTCCGAGACACCATGCGGGGCGGCAAAATGGTGAACAACTGGAAAATGGCCCACATTCACGCCATGGAAGCCCCCGACCGGGTGAAAGAACTGGAGGAGTGGGGCGCCGTGTTCGACCGCACCGCCGATGGGCGGATTTTGCAACGGCCCTTTGGCGGGCACCAATACCCCCGGCTGGTGCACGTGGGGGACCGCACCGGGCTGGAGATGATCCGCACCCTGCAAAACCACTCCATCCACCAGGGGTTCGGCATCCATACCGAGTGCGTGATCACCCACCTGCTGAAAGACGGCGACCGGCTGGCCGGGGCCTTTGGCTATTGGCGCACCAGCGGCAAGTTCGTGCTGTTTCAGGCCAAGGCGGTGGTTTTGGCCACCGGCGGGGTGGGGCGGGTGTTCAACTTTACCTCTAACTCGTGGGAATGCACCGGCGACGGCCACGCCCTGGCCATGCGGGCCGGGGCCGAGATCATTGACATGGAATTCATCCAGTTTCACCCCACGGGCATGGTGTGGCCCCCCAGCGTGCGGGGCGTGCTGGTGACCGAAGGGGTGCGGGGCGAAGGCGGGGTGCTGCTGAACAGCCAGGGCGAGCGTTTCATGTTCCGCTATATTCCAGAAATGTTCGCCGCCGACGTGGCCTCTACCCCAGAGGAAGCCAGCCGCTGGCTGGCGGGCGACAGCACCGCCCGGCGGCCCCCAGAGCTGCTGACCCGCGACGTGGTGGCCAGGGCCATCCGCTCCGAGGTTGACCAGGGCCGGGGCAGCCCCCACGGGGGGGCCTTCTTAAACATTGCCTCCCAGCGAACGCCCGACTACATCCGGCGCAAGCTGCCCAGCATGTACCACCAGTTCATGAAGCTGGCCAACCTAGACATCACCAAAGAACCCATGGAGGTTCACCCCACCTGTCATTACATCATGGGCGGCATGCGGGTAGACGCCGAAACCGCCCACAGCCGGGTGCCGGGTCTGTTCGGCGCGGGAGAAGTGACCGGCGGCATGCATGGCGCCAACCGCCTGGGAGGCAACTCCCTGTCGGACCTGCTGGTGTTTGGCCGACGAGCGGGGTTGCACGCCGCCCAATTCGCCGCCGGGCAAAACGGGTTCGCCGCCATAGACCCCAAGCAAATCGAAACCGCCCAGCAAGAATCCCTGATTCCCTTCCATCAGGCCGCCCAAGGGGAGAAAACCGAAAACCCCTACCAACTGCTGGCCGACCTGCGCACCATGATGGAAGCTAGGGCCGGCATCTGGCGCACCCAAGAGGGCCTGGAAAAAGGCCTGCAAGAACTGAACACCCTGAAGGAACGAGCCAGCCATTTAAGCGTGGCCGGTGGCCGGGCCTACAACCCCGCCTGGAACTACGCGGTGGACCTGCACAACATGCTGCTGGTGGCCGAAGCCATCATGGTATCGGCCCTGCACCGGGAAGAAAGCCGCGGGGGACACACCCGGGTTGACTTCCCCACATCTTCCTCCGACTTGGAAAAAGTGACCACGGTGGTTAACCTGAAAGACGGCGGCCTAGCCTGGAAGAAAGAGGCACGGCCCACCATGCCCGATGAACTGAAGGAGCTGCTGAAATGAGCGGGAATCACGAACAAATGGGAAAAACAGTGAAGGTACGGGTGTTTCGCGGCGAAGGCGGCCAGGGAGCCCTGAAGGAACACGACGTGCCGGTGACCCCCGGCATGGTGGTGCTAGACGCCGTGCACCATATCCAGGCCGCCGATTCTGGCGACCTAGCCGCCCGCTGGAACTGCAAGGCAGGCAAATGCGGTTCCTGCGCCGCCGAAGTGAACGGCAAACCCAAGCTCATGTGCATGACCCGCATGGATACCCTGCCCCAGGACCAACCGGTAACCATCGAGCCCTTGCAGACCTTTCCTCACCTGCGCGATCTGGTGACGGACGTGTCTTGGAATTTTCAGGTGAACAAAACCATTCCCCCCTTGAACCCCAAGCCCCGCGAAGCCGATGGCACGTATCGCATGGCCCAGATGGACATTGACCGGGTGCAAGAGTTCCACAAGTGCATCGAATGTTTTCTGTGCCAAGACGTCTGCCATATTCTGCGCAACCACAAAGCCGAAGACTTTGCCGGCCCCCGCTTTTTGGTGCGCAACGCCGCGCTTTGCATGCACCCACTGGACACCGAAGACCGCCTGCCCGACCTGAAAGACAAATTCAACCTGGGGTACTGCAACATCACCAAGTGCTGCACCGAGGTGTGCCCAGAGGAAATTCACATCACCGACAACGCCATCATTCCACTCAAAGAACGTTTGGCGGGTCGGTTTTATGATCCTCTGGCGGCCTTGGGCCGCGTGCTCAAGGGCGACTAAATCCGCCCTTAAGTACGGCAGACATCCCAAAGCTAGTCACTTTACTTTCAAATCCATGAATGTAACAATAATATTGTATTTATGACAACCGTTGTCATCTGGATCATTTACGCTCATAGTCTTCCCAATATCATGTGACACCGCATCCTCCGCCATGGTTTCGGAGGATCGGAAGCATGGTGTTGATATGGGTTATTTATCTGACGGTGTTTTTATTTTTGAAACGGAAGGTGAAATCACCTGGAGGGTGGACGAGGAGTTTTCTAGGCTATCCGCAGGACTTTCCATGACATGCACCCCAATTTGGTGCAAAACGGAAGTCATTTGTGCGTCCATTCCACAGGGGCAGTGTTCCTGACCAGGAATGGTGCATAAAAAGGCGATCCCTTCGTGATCGTTGCCTTGCTCTAGCAAATCCACCATGGCTTCCAGGGTCATTTGAAAACGCTCCTGGGGATTTAACATGGTGCTATGCGGGGATTGAAACTCAACCTCCGGGTGCCCCGGGGCATATTGGCAAACCATTTCACCCAGGTATGTGTATAGAATTTTTTCTCTTCTTAAAGACGCATACATTTGATCTGGACTAGGGGCCTTTTCCCTGGTGACCAGGGGGCAACGCATGTCCACCGTCAGATAGGTGGAAGATTGCTTGAGTCGGCTCACCAGTCCAGAAACATCCTGGGGGTAGGTTCCCATGTGAAATATAAAAGCATTTTTCCGGCGACTCGCCGGCTGGAACTCGGCCGGTGGATTTGAATGTGTCACTGCGCCCCCACCTTAAAATTATCGTTATATAAAATGCTCACTCTGCAACAACGTTAACATACCTAATTGGTAGACCATGTCAAGGACTACGGAACCCTCATGAGAGGAAAAAAAGAAAAAAAAGGGGAATTGATTGGAATTAGGGTCCCCGCCCGAATGAAAACAGCCCTGGAAACCCTGGCTGCCCAAGAAGACCGCACCCTGTCTCATTTGACGTATCGAATTCTTTTAAAACACTTACAGGACCATCATCCTGGATTGATGGTAGAAAATCCAAAAGACGTTCTCTAGGAATATCCTAGAAAATTGACTCCGCACCCCTTGTCAGGTTAGGGTGTTTTTGATATTATGAACATAGAATTTGAAAATGGAAACGCATCGGGGGGCAAAGGGGGAACCGTTCCATGTTTCTCCCACCTGGACCGATGACCTTTCGCACCCGGAGAAGCCATCATGTCCCATTCCGAAGTCCTCACCACTCGCCGCTCCGACTGGACCCAGTTGTCATCCGAATTGTATTATCAGGGGGTCGAGGGGTCGAAGTTCGGCATTGGCTCCGTATCGGTAGAAAAAAGCACCTTTGGCAGTTCTCTGCGCAGCCGCATGAACCGCATATTTCCTCACAAGGAAATCACCGAATACATCGGGCGCAACTTTAACGCCAAGACCTTTGAAAACCTGTTTAAGAGTGAAGAAGGCCTGATGCCCTACGGGTTGCCAGGGGTGGTGCAGGTGATGAACGATACCCTGGGGCTCCCCCGCAACACCCTGGTGGTTCGCGTGCAAAACCCCGGCAGCCCAGTGATGAAAGCCGTGGTGCTGTATGGCGGAGAGCGGATGGAAGGGCAGTTGGAACAACGGCTGGCCCGGTTAACCCAGGTTCTCCAAGGCAAGGGAGAACAAAGCCCCCAGCCAGAATCCGCCCGGTCTTCTGCCGGGGCCACGGCGGCCCCTGCCGCCCCCAACCCGCTGAAAGACAACCCAGAGCACTTTCGCAAAGTGCTGGCCCAGGTAAACTTGAGAAACCTAGCCTCCTACAAACCCGATCAGTTGTCGAAACTGGTCGACGCCCTGGAGCCAGACAAAGACAGCCTCCCCCTGGAGTTAAAGCCTCGTTTCAAAGCGGTAAGTGATTGGGTGGTTCGGCAGAGCATGAAGCGCCGCCCCAACATGGTCTAGCAAGCCTGGGTTACCCGGCCCCGGCCTGAATCCATGGCGTATTGAGATGCTCAGCGTTTTGGATTTCACATCCGGGCGAAAGACCCTCCTGTTTCTTCTTCATAAACGGTTGAATTCCCGCTTTCAAATCCCGTTTGAGTCCTCCGTTTCTGAATTTCTGAGCATTTGCTTTTTCTCACCCGGCACAATTCTAAAATCTCGCGCGCACGATATGGCTCACTCGGCCTATCGTGAAGGAGGGGTCTGCTTTCTTTTCTTTTCCAAAAACAACATAAAGTCCTCTGGCGGCTCCACGGCGAACCGCATGGGTTTGCCTGTTTCTGGGTGGTTAAACCCCAGCTCTCCGGCATGGAGCATGACCCTGGGGGCGTCATCGGGCTGAACGGGGCTGTGTAATAAGTGACCATGGAACGGCTGGCCATGGAACGGTCGGTGGTAGAGGGTTTCTCCCCACAGGGGAAAACCTGCCTCCGCCAGGTGAATGCGAATTTGGTGGGTGCGGCCCGTTTCCAGACGGCACTCCACCAGGGTGCCGCCGCTTAGGGCCTCCAACGGCGCCGCGTGGGTCACCGCCCGTTTGCCCCGGCTGGGGTGGCTGCCCCGCAAGCCGTCTCCCCGGTCGTCCACCAGCAGCGACTCCAACCGCCTTGGGCGCTCCAGGTTCCCCCGCACCAGGGCCAAGTAGCGCCGATGCACCGTGTGCTGGCGAAACTGTTGGCCCAGGGCCCGCTCCGCCGCCGGGGTGCGGGCAAACACCAGCAGGCCGCTGGTGCCAATGTCTAGCCGCTGCACCACCCGCACCGGGCGAGCAGGCCCCTTGGGGGCCCTGGCCCCCTCCCGGCGCTTGATGAGGGGGGGCAGCAGGCGCTCCAGGGTGGGGGGCCATTGGGGTTTGGGCAGCCGCTCCCGGTCTTCTGGGTGCAGCACGGTGGAAAGCCCGGCGGGTTTCTCCACCACCACGAAACTCCGCTCCAGGTGAACAATCCTCACCTCGCGCGCAAAGTCTCGCGCGGTTTCCTCCCGGCTTTCACGCTTGTATTCTTCTCTCGGCGGTTGTTCTTCCCCCTGCCCGTGTCTTTTCACTTGTTTAGGATGTTCCCGGCCAGCATGGCCTGAGCCAGGGCTTGAACCATGGCCTGCACCAGGTTTTGAGCCGTGTTTTTGGCCCGATTTTGGCCCATGGGCCGGCCTTCCCCCGGCGGGGCGTTTCTTGCGGGCAGGCTTTTGGGGGGGGAAAGACGGACGGCGGGGGGCCATGGGCGTGCCTACATTTGTTCCCGCTGCTTACGCAACAGGTGTTCCGCCGAGAGCATGATCTCCTCAATCTCCTCGGTAATTTCTTCTTGGCGCACGCTGTTCAGCCGCATCTGCCATTCGGCAATCTTTTTGTCCATCTGCTGCAGCGCCGACTGCATTTGCTGCTGGCGGCGCAGGTTCTCGGCCATCAGGGTGGTGTAAAACAGGCCATGCAGCACGGCAAACAGGTAGTCATCCACCAACTGGGTGTGAAACAGGGCGGGGTCCATCTCCAGCAGCGGCGGGTAGGGGTGCTTGGGGGCGTGGCGGATGAAATGCTCGGCGGGACGGTACACCTTCACCCCCGCCTCCACCATGTGGTGGGGCTCTACCTGGTGATAAAACACCGTGATGGACAGGGGGTTCACCCCCCGCTTGCGGCACAGGTTCACCAGGGCGTTTACCAGTTCCAGCAGGGTGTGGTCCAGGTCTTCCAGCACGCTCGGGCCGTCCAGGGCCTCGACCAGCCGGGGGTCTCCCTCCAGCCGCTGGGCCAGCCGCCGCCCCACGGCAATGATGTCGGGGTTGGGCTGGGGATGGATGGCCAGGGTCATGTCCATGGCCGTCACCACTTTTTCGTTGAAGTCGCCGCAAAAACCCCGCTCGGAGCCGATCAACACCAACGGCCCCGGCGGCAGCCCTTCCGGCAGGCGAAATTGAGGGAAATGATCGTGGAAATCGGTGGAGGCTTCTTGAATGGATTCCACCACTCGGTTCTGGGTCTCTTGATAGCGGGAGAGCTTGGCCGACTCCATGAGGGAAAGGTTCTTCATGGCCGTCAGAATGTTGTTCAACTCCCGGTATTGATGGAGACGATGCTCCAGAACCTTTCGGCGGCTCATGGGTTTTCCCGGATGGCGGTCATCCACCCCTTCACCCAGCCCAGCCATTCCTCCCGAGAGGATTCCAGACTGGGGTTGGCCCCCCGCACTTCGGCCTCTAGCTTATCCAGGGCGGAATGAATGCGGTCCGGGGGCAGGTCGTCCAGCATGCCCTCGTTAAAGGCCACCAGCCAGGCCATGTGAAACCCAGGGGCCTTGGTCGACAACTGCTCTTGCTTCAGGGCCTCCCGCAAAATCCGCCCCCGTTGAATTTTTTTGGCCATCACCGGCTCCAACCTGGAACCGAAGCGGGTGAACACCTCCAGCTCCAAAAACTGCAGGTAGTCCAACTTCATGCGCCCGGCTTCTTTCATCACCCGAGGGTGCTGGGCCTTGCCCCCAATGCGAGACACGCTGCGCCGGATGTCGACCGCCGGCAGAAAGCCCGCGGCAAACAGTTTTTGGTCCAGAATAATCTGGCCATCGGTGATGGAAATCAGGTTGGTGGGAATGTAGGAAGACACCTCTCCCTGTTTGGTTTCCACCAGCGGCAAGGCCGTCATGGAACCCCCGCCGTGGGCCGGGGCCAAACGGGTAGAGCGCTCCAGCAGCCGGGCGTGCAAATAGAAAATATCCCCCGGATAGGCCTCGCGGCCTGGCGGGCGGCGCAGCAGCAAAGACAGCTCGCGGTAAGCCTGGGCGTGGGTAGACAGGTCATCGTAAATCACCAGGGTATCCTTCCCTTGGTGCATCCAGGCCTCGGCAATTTCGCAGCCCGCGTAGGGGGCCATGTACTTCAAGCCCGGCATGGAGGTTGCCTCGGCCACCACCACCACCGTGTGGCCCATGGCGCCGTTTTCCCGCAGGGTCTTGATGGCATCCACCACCGAGGAGCGCTTCTGGCCGATCAGCACCAGCACGCACAACACGCCCTGGTCCTTTTGGTGGATGATGGTGTCTAGGGCAAAGGTAGACTTTCCCACCCCGTTGTCGCCCAGCACCAGCTGGCGCTGGCCCCGGCCAATGGGAATCATGGTATCTACGATTTTGCTGCCAGTGTACAGGGGGGTTTGCACGTAGTCGCGCACCACAATGGCCGGAGCGGGGTTGTCCAGCACCCAGCGGGTGTGGGCCTCCGCCGGGGGCTCGCCGTCTAAGGGGTTTCCCATGGGGTCAATCACCCGGCCCAGCAGGGGGTCTCCCACCGGAATTTGCAAGCGCTTGCCCGTGCCCCGCACCAGGGTGCCAGCCGACAGCCGTTCGGTTTGGCGCAGCAAAATGGCCCCCACGTGGCGCTCGCTGAGGTGATACACCATGGCCGTCGAGCCATCGTCCATCACCAAAATTTCTTCCATGGCGGCAGAGGGAAGGCCCTCAATCCAGGCCACGCCGTCGCCCACGGAAATCAGGCGGCCTTGTTCTTGCACCCGCAGGGCGGGCTGGTAGGCCCGAAACAATTGTGCGCTGTGGGCAAAAGGGGGGTCAACCGTTGGTAATTCGCCGGCTTTGGCCATGGGCCTCCTCCTGGAAAAACTTCAGTTCATCGGCCAGATTGGCCTTTAGTACCCAATGGGCCAGATTGATTCGCATCCCCGCCACCAGGGCGGGGTCTTCTTGGTAACGGGTTTTGGGGGTGGCCTTCCCCAGGGCCCCCAGGGCGGCTTCCAGCGCCTGGCGGCTTTTGGCTGGCAGGGGATAGGCCGTGGCCACCTCGGCGGTGCCCTCAGCCAGGGTTTTGGTCAACTCCCGCTTTTTCTCTTCATCCAGTTTGCCCAAGTCTTCAATGGCCATGGCCACCAGGGCTTCTTCCAGCTGGGGGCCGGTCACCCGGCTGAGCAAATGGCTCATGAATCCCCCGGCCATTTCCAGGGCCGACACCTCCGCGTCGCGGGTCAATTCCCGCATCTTGCTTTCCACGCGGGTTTTCAGTTTGGCTTCCTCCCGCGACAGGCGCTCCTCCAGATCCGCCAAGGCCCGGGCCCGTTCGTTGTCCATCTCTTCCTTCAGGGCTTTGCGGGCCTCGGTTTTTTCATCCTGCCAAATCTGCAATTTTTGCTTGTACTGGCTTTCCAACTCTTCCGCTTGGCGCTGAATATCTTGGGCATCGGACATGATTTTATCCACCATGGCCTTGCGGCGGTCGATGACGCCCAGCACTGGCTTGTAGAAAAACCGCTGGAGCAGCCACACCAGCGCCAGAAAGTTGATGATCTCGAAGGCAAAGGTGGGAATCTGAAAATCCACGGTGGTTTCTCCCGGCCCGTTCACGGGCCAATGAATGATGTTCTTTCAAACTGCCGGGCGACCATCCCCAGCACCCCATCGCCCCTCTCCATTGGAAATGGGGCTGGATCGCCGCCGAATGACGAATCCATTCGCCTTGTGAAGCCCGAAGGATCATCGCCATCCACCGGCGGTGGGATGGCTTACTTTCCCAAATACTGAAACAGCGGGTTGCGGAACAACACAATCAACACGATGACCAAGCAGTAAATGGCCAAAGACTCGATCATGGCCAAGCCAATGAACAAGGTGCGGGTAATGGCCTTTTCGGCTTCAGGCTGCCGGGCCAGGGATTCCAGCGCCTGGGCAATGGAGCGGCCCATGGCCAGGGCCGGACCCATGGTGCCGATGGCAATGGCCACCACGGCCGCCACGGTGGAAAATAAAATGATGCTTTCCATGCAAATCACTCCTTTTGGGGGGAGGGTTGGGAGGTTTTCTTCAAATCATGGGCCTGAATGGCCCCGGCAATGTAAATCAGCGTCAACACGCCAAAAATGTAGGCCTGCACCAGGGCTTCGATGATGTGCAGGAACAACACGGGCACGTCCACCAACAGCGGCGCCACCAAAAACACCATCAGGGCGGCCATCTCCAAGCTCATCATGTTGCCAAACAACCGAACCGCCAGGGCCAGGGTGCGGCTGATTTCAGAGACGATATGAAAGGGCAGCAGAATGGGGCTGGGCGACAAATAATGCTTCAGGTAAGCCCGCAGACCCGAGTGCTTAATGCCCAGGTAATGCACCGACACGAACACAATCACCGCCAGGGCGGCGGTGACCGACAGGTGGGCGGTGGGAGAGTGCAGCCCAGGAATTAACCCCAACAGGTTGGCCGCCCCAATGAACAACCATGCCGTGGCCACCAGGGGCATAATCTCCCGGCCGCGGCCGGGCAGCACGGCCTCTACCGACTCGTAAAACGCCAGCACGGCCCCTTCGGTTACGGTTTGGAACCGCCCGGGGAAATTGGAGCGCAGCCTGCCGGCGATGAACCCCACCACCACCAGAAACGCCATGATGCCCCAGGTGGTCGTCACCTCTGGGGAGATTTCCACGCCGTAGAGTTCAAATCCTTGGGCTTCCGCGCCTTCCATGGGTTCTCCTGTTAATCCCGTAAAAACAGATACACGTTCACAAAGCCAGAAATGGCCCCCACCACCAGCAGCGACATGGTCCACACCATCGAGTATCCCTCGGAGCGGGTGTCGAGCCAGTTGCCCAGATAGGCCCCCACCACAATAGGCAGGGCGAACAGCACCCCCAACATTCCCAGAAAGGCCGTCTGGGCCAGCAGGGTGGGGCGGTCTTTCTCGGCCTGCACCATGCGCCGGGTTTGTTCCTCCAGCTTCTTCTTCAGTTGTTCGGGGCTAACTCGCCTGCTCATATCCCACCTTTAGCAATCCCAGCAGCATTTCCTGTTCCAGGCGTTCCAAACTTTCTTTGATCTCTTTCTTTTTATCCTGTTCAGCCCGCAACTGTGTGTCTAGCGCCTGGGCCAGGGCCTGATGATCCGTTCCCCGCAGGTAGTGGGTGGTGGAAAGAACCATTTCATTGTTCATGAACTGCAGCAGGGCCCCCGGCAGGGCCAAATACACCCAGGTATCCCCCGCCTGACGGTAGCGGGCCAAACCAAAGGTCAGGTGCGTCAGCATGCGGGTGTGCCCGGCCATAATGCCAAACTGGCCAGAGGCATTTTCTCCCACGAAGCTTTCCACCCCATCGATTCGCTCGTGCTGGGTGGCATCTTGCAGCACCAGGGAAAAGTGGGCCATCAGCGTTCTCCGCGCATGGCGCCGCGCATGTAGCAGGCGTCCTCCGGCACGTCATCGAATTGGCCGGTGATGAACCCCTGGCAGTCGGCCAGGGTTTCGGCCAGGGGCACCGAGGCCCCCTTGATGCCGGAATGCACCGCCGTAACGTGAAACGGCTGGGTTAAGTAACGTTGCAGCCGCCGGGCCCGCATCACCACTTTGCGGTCTTCCGGGCTCAGTTCCTCCACCCCCAACATGGTGATAATGTCTTCCAACTCTTGGTAGCGCGCCAAGTGGGCCCGCACCGCCTCGGCGGTGCGGTAGTGCAGGTCTCCCAAAAAGTGCCGGTCCATCATGCGGCTGGTCGACAACAGGGGGTCAATGGCCGGGTAAATGCCCTTGCCCGCTTGGTCGCGGGAAAGAATCACTTGGGTATCCAGGTGGCTCATCAGGGCCACCACGGCGGGATCGGTCATGTCGTCGGCGGGAACGTAAATGGCCTGCACGGCGGTAATGGAACCCTTGGGCGTGGAAACAATGCGCTCCTGCATCTCCGCCACTTCGGTGAGGAGGGTAGACTGATAGCCCATGGTGGCGGGCATCCGGCCCAACAGCCCCGACACCTCGCTGCCCGCCTGCACAAACCGGAAAGCGTTGTCCATTAACAGCAGCACTTCTCCCCCTTGGGTATCCCGCAGGTACTCGGCATAGGTCAGGCCGGTCATGCCCACCCGAAAGCGCACCCCCGGCGATTCGTCCATTTGACCAAACACCAGCACCGAGCGTTTCATCACCCCGGCATCCATCATCTCGTGCCACAATTCATGGCCTTCCCGAATGCGCTCTCCCACCCCGGAAAACACGCTCACCCCGTGGTGCAGCGCCACGATGGCGTGCATGAACTCCATAATCAGCACGGTCTTGCCCACCCCGGCCCCGCCGAACAGGCCGGTTTTCCCCCCACGGATAAACGGGCACAGCAGATCAACCACCTTAATGCCGGTTTCCAGAATGCCGCTGGTGCCGGTGACTTGATGAATGGGGATGGGGGGAGCCAAAATGTTGCGGAATTCTTTGGCTTCCAGGGGGGGCAGGCCGTCTAGCGGCTGGCCGAACACGTTCAACAGCCGTCCCAAAATGTTGGGGGTCACCGGCACCCGCAGGGGCGAGCCCATGTCATACACGGGCAAGCCGCGCCGCAACCCCGCCGAGGGATGCAGGGTAATGGCGCGGATGGTGTTTTGAGACAGGTGTTGGAAGACCTCGAACAGGTAGGTTTCTTTGCCCACCGTGGTGTACAGGGCCTGATGCAGGGGGGGCAGCACCTCGAAGTGGATGTCTACCACCGGGCCTTGAACCTCGGCAATGGTGCCGGTGCTTTGGGGGGGTGAATCGGTTTGGGCCATTTCCGCGTCCATGCGTGCTCCATTCATGGTGTTCGGCTTTAAAGTAATCTTCTACAAAGAAATTGTCCACTATTTCATTTTTCTTGCTCTTGTTTCTTAAAAAAACCTGTCCTCTCCCATTTCCCCCCTTGCTTTCCTAGACTGGTTTGGGGTTTGTTAGGCTAACGGCCCAGCTCCCAATCCATTCTCTCATCATCCTTCCTCCCACCACCCTGGAAGCCCCATGACCCCAACCGCCAACGGATTGATCGCAGCCTTTCTGCTGAACGGAAAGGGGGGCGGAAAACCCCTGGACTGGGCTGGCGTTCGCCGCTGGAAGCCCCGCCAGGGGCTGCTGTGGGTGCACCTGGACCGCACCCACCCCCAGGCCAACCAATGGCTGGAGGAGGAAAGCGGCGCCAACTCGGTGGTGGTGGAATCGCTGGTGAGCAACGAGACCCGCCCCCGGCTGGCCCGGATGCAGGAAGGCCTGCTGTTGAACCTGCGGGGGCTAAATTTCAACCCTGGCAGCGACCCGGAAGACATGGTCAGTTTGCGGATATGGGCTAGGCCGGGGAGAATCCTCACCGCCCAGCGCACCGACCTGCTCACCATCCGAGATCTCATCAAGTCGTTGGAAACCGGAGACGGCCCCCGCAATGAGGGGGACTTCTTGGTGTTCGTGTCCGACAGGCTGACCGACCGGATGAACCCCTTTGTGGATGACCTGGAAGAAGCCGTGGATAACCTGGAGGAAGCCCTTCCCGATACCGATGAAAACCAGCTGCATGCGGAATTGGCCGAAGTTCGCCGCAAGGTCATTGCCCTGCGCCGCTACTTGGCCCCCCAGGCCCTGGTGATGGAAGCCCTGGCCCAACTGCACACCCCCTGGATTTCCCAATTGCATCACGAGCAGCTGGCCGATCTGTCCAACCACACCACCCGCTTGGTGGAAGAACTGACGGCGGCCCGAGAACGAGCGGGGGTGCTGCAAGACGAATTCCAAGGCCGCCTCACCTTTCGGCTGAACCGCACCATTTACCTGCTCACCATTGTGTCCACGGTGCTGCTGCCACTGTCGGTGATCACCGGGCTGCTGGGCATCAACGTGGCAGGCATTCCCGGTTCCGGCGAACCCTGGGCCTTTGCCGCGGTGGTGGGGTTGCTGGCGGTGATGGCTCTGGGGGAAGTGGCTCTGCTGCGCTTCCTCAAGTGGATTTAGCCCAGATTCCCCCGTAACAAATAACACAGCCCGGCCCCCCCCAAGGGGACCGGGCTGCATGCTGACGAAATGAATTACATCGAAATGCAATTTAACTACATTTTTATAACTAAAATTATGGCGACTATATAGCCGTCATACCACCGTCCATCACCAGTTCGCTGCCGGTCATGTAGGAAGACTCATCCGAAGCCAGGAACAACACGCCCCACGAAATTTCGATGGGCTGGGCCATGCGCCCCATGGGGGTGCTGGCATCCAGTTGTTTCTGCACGTCGGGGTTGCTCAACAGCGGCTGGGTCATGGGGGTCACCACCCCGCCGGGGTGAACCGAGTTGACCCGGATGTTCATTTTCTCCCGGGCGCAGTACAGGGCCGCCGATTTGGTGAGCAGCCGCACACCGGCCTTGCTGGCGTTGTAGGCCGCCAAGTTGGCATCGCCCACAATACCCGAAATGGAGGAAATGTTGATGATGGAGCCGCCACCGCCTTTACGCATCAGGGGAATGGCGGTGTGAATGCCCAGAAACACGCCGTCCAGGTTCACCGACAACAGGCGCTTCCACTCGTCAAACGTGGTGTGCTCCACGTCTTTCATCAGCAGAATGCCCGCGTTGTTCACCAAGATATCCAGCCGCTTGAAGGCTTTGTCTACGGCCTGGATGGCTTTCGTCCACTCGTCTTCCCGGCTCACGTCTAGCCGAATGAACACGGCCTCGCCCCCCGCTTTGCGAATGGCCTCTGCCACGGCGTTGCCTTTTTCTTCCGACACGTCGGCCACGGCCACCTTGGCCCCTTCCCGGGCCAACAGTTTGGCGTGAGACTCTCCCATGCCCATGGACCCGCCAGTGACCAGAGCCGTTTTTCCTTTGACTCTGTCCATACCATCCTCCCTGCGAAACGTGGGTTCCGCCTGAGGGTGAAAACCCTTGGCGGCACCGGACGGCTGGGAAGGATGGGGGATGGTTTTGGCAACCCGCGCGAAGCCTGGTGTTCCGGCCCAGTCAGGGCCTTCACCGTTGTTGAATTCCTGCTTGGCTACACTTTTATTATACCACCGCCAGCCCAGGGGGGTTAGCCCTTCACGCATAAAATCTGCCGCAGTTGGGCCGCCACCTCCACCAGGTCCACCTGGTTGGCCATCACCTGGTCAATGTCTTTGTAGGCCCCGGGGATTTCATCCAACACGTGCTTGTCTTTGCGGCATTCCACCCCGTCGGTTTGGTCGCGCAGGTCCTCCACGGAAAACTGTTTGCGGGCCTGGGTGCGGCTCATGCGGCGGCCCGCCCCGTGGGAACACGAACAGAACGACTGGGGGTTGCCCAGCCCCCGCACAATGAAACTTTTAGCCCCCATGGACCCTGGGATAATGCCCCAATCTCCCCGGCCAGCCCGCACCGCCCCTTTGCGGGTTACCAGCACCTTCCGCCCAAAGTGTTCCTCCTCCTGGGCGTAGTTGTGGTGGCAGTTCACGGCCAGCCGGCATTCCACCGGGTTTCCCTGGTTCACCTGGCGGGCCAGCACCGCCAGCACCCGGCGCATCATTTCCTCCCGGTTTTCCTTGGCGTAGGCCTGGCACCAGTGCAGGTCGTTCATGTAATCCTGAAATTCCGGGGTGCCTTCGGTCAGCCATGCCAGATCCGGGTCGGGAAGTTTTTCCAACCGCTCCCTGAGTTGCCCCTTGGCCCGTGATATATGGCGGTTGGCCAGGGCATTGCCAATATGCCTGGAGCCGGAGTGCAGCATCACCCACACGGAATTTTCTTCGTCGAGGCACACCTCAATGAAGTGATTGCCGCCCCCCAAAGACCCCAACTGATAACGAGCCTTGGCAATCAACTCGTCATCGGCCAGAGCAGACAAACCAGGGCGCCCCTTCCCCCCTTTCCAGCCCTCCCAGGCGTCTACCGATGGGGTAACCTGCCGGTTGGAGAAAAATCCCAGGGGAATGGCTTCCTCGATGCCCTGGCGGATGTCTCGCGCCGCGTCTTGCACCACCGGGGCGGGCAGGTTGGTTTTCACCGCCATCATGCCGCAGCCAATATCTACCCCCACCACCGAGGGGACCACCGCCCCCCGGGTGGCCATCACCGTGCCGATGGTGGCCCCTATGCCCACATGCACGTCGGGCATTACCGCCACGTGGTGGAACACAAAAGGCAGTGCCGCCACGTTGCGCAGTTGAATCAGGGCATCCGGCTCCACCTGATCCAGGGGCGTCCACAGTTGCACGGGAACACGTTCTTCCAACACGGATAGCACGGGCATGCCAGGCTCCAATGGGTTCAATCCAACGGGTTACGTTTTACAATACCCCACCCTGGTGCCTTCGGGCATCCCCCAACAGCACCCCTCCCTGCCGCCTTTCAGGCGGCTGTCCCTCCCCATCGTGGAGGGACGATACTCGAATCCAACGGTGATCTTTTATCAACCGGTATGTTATTGAAGGCTGGAAGGAAGAAAGTGCATCACCTATTGGATACGAGTATGGGGATGCCCGCAAAGCGGGCAGGGGTGTGGTTGGGGAAGCCTGCAGGACAAATACATGTATCGTTTTTTATTCCATCACACCCATTTGCCTTCTTGCCAAGGGCAGCCTGAACCCTTAGCATAACGATTCAACCGAAACTAAAAAAAAATCTTTGCCCAAGGGGTTATGGAAGGCCTGTCGCTGTTAAAAGACATCGCGGTGATTTTCGCCATGGCGGTGGCGGTGGTGCTGTTGCTGGGGCGGCTGAACTTGCCCAGCATCGCGGGTTACTTGATTGCGGGTGTGGTGTTGGGCCCCAACGGCTTGGGGCTGGTGAAAGACATCCACGCGGTGGAAACCCTGGCGGAAGTGGGGGTGGTGGTGCTGTTGTTCACCATCGGCCTGGAGTTCTCTCTGGAGCGGCTGAAGCGCATTTGGCGCATGGTGATGATTGGGGGCGGCTTGCAGGTGGGGGCCACCACCGCCGCCACCGCGGCCTTGCTGTACGCGGGGGGAAGCCACAGCCTGAACCAGGGGGTGTTCTTTGGGTTTCTGGTGGCCTTGTCCTCCACCGCCATCGTGTTGAAAATTTTAGCCGAGCGCAACGAATTGAACGCCCCCCACGGGCGGCTGGTGATTGGGGTGCTGATTTTCCAGGACCTGTGCGTGGTGCCCATCATGCTGATTCTGCCCATGCTGGGGGGCGGGGGCGGGGGGGCCATGGATGTGTTCATGGCCCTGGGCAAGGCGGCCCTGGTGGTGTCGGGGGTGTGGGCGGCATCGCGGCTGCTGGTGCCCCCCTTTCTGGGGCTGGTGGCCCGCCAGCGCAAACGAGAGTTGTTTTTGCTGAGCGTACTGCTGGTGGTCATCGTCATCGCCTGGGCCACCAGTTTGGCTGGGCTATCCCTGGCCCTGGGGGCCTTTTTGGCCGGGGTGGTGCTGGCCGACTCCGACTACGCCCACCAGGCCCTGGCCGATATTCTCCCCTTCCGAGACACCTTCTCCAGTCTGTTCTTTATTTCGGTGGGCATGTTGTTGAACCCGGCCCTGATGTGGGGGGCTCCCCTCACCGTGTTGATGCTGTTCATCGGGGTGTTGCTGTTGAAGTTTGTGGTGTCCTTTCTGGGTGCCATGGCCATGCAGTTTCCCGCGCGGGTGGCCATCATGGCCAGCATGGGGCTGGCCCAGGTGGGCGAGTTTTCGTTTGTGTTGGCCCTGAAGGGCAAAGACATGGGGCTGATGAACCCCCAGGAATACCAATTGTTCCTGGCGGCCACGGTGCTCACCATGCTGGTCACCCCCCTGCTGGTGAGAATGGCCCCCCATTTTGCCGCCGGCATGACCCGCATGCGTAACCTGGAACACGCCCTGGGCACCCAGGGGGCCGATGAAGAGGGGCCAGACAGCCACGGGCTGAAAA
This sequence comes from Deltaproteobacteria bacterium, assembly GCA_029858505.1. Lineage (GTDB taxonomy): Bacteria > SAR324 > SAR324 > SAR324 > JACQKK01 > JAOUEW01. The sequence continues at coordinate 875,088 of JAOUEW010000001.1, read as the reverse complement.
ACCACGCGGTCATCATCGGGTACGGGCTGGGGGGAAAAACCCTGGCCAAGGCGTTTACCACCATGGGCATTCCCTACGCCGTGCTGGACCTGAACCCCGAAACCGTGAGGGAAGAGCGGAAAAAAGGGGTGCCCATTTATTATGGCGATGCCTCCAGCCCCGAAGTGCTGGCCCACATGCGGGTGCATCAGGCCCGCGAGGTGGTGCTGGCCATCAACGACCCCGACGCGGCCCTGCGGTCGGTGGCGGCCATTCGCCAATTCGACCGGAACGTGTCTATCACCGTGCGGGCCCAGTTTCTGCGAGACACGGGGCCTTTGAAAAAGCACGGCGCCAGCGACGTGGTGGTGATGGAGTTGGAATCGGGCATTGAGATGATGGCCCGGGTGATGCGCCGCCTGGGCATTCCCCGGAACATGGTGGCGGGGCGCATTGCCGAAGTGCGGGAGGAAATCGCCAAGCACCAGCCCTTCGACATGACCCCCCACGCCGAACTGGCCCAGATCACCGCGGGGTTACGAGACATCCGGGTGGATTCCTACTTGGTGGGAGACCATGACTGGGTGGTGGGAAAAAAGGTGATTGAGTCCAAACTGCGAGAGGTCACCCAGGTGTCCATCGTGGCCCTGAACCGGGGAGGAGAGATGATATACTCTCCCCGCCCCCAAGAAACCATCCTGGCCCACGACGCGGTGTATGTGATCGGGGGGCACGCCCAGGTCACCAGCGCCATGATCTTCATGGCCCTGGGCTTTCTGCCCGAACACCCCGAATTTGGGGAGCAGGAAAAAATCTCCGAAGCACCTGGCGCCCCCGCGAAAACAACCCGCAAGAAAAAACCGGCCGCCAAACAACCTGCCTCCAGGAAATCTCCCCCCACCCGGAAGCGCTGACCCCCATGGCTGATCTCCCTCCAAACAAGTCTCTTGCCCAGCCGGGCCTTCCCCCGTTCATGGCTAGCAAGACCACTCGGGGAGAAGAACTCCAAGCCTGGGTGAAAAGCGCCTACCGCCGTTCCCGAGACCTGACAGCGGGGCTCACATACCGAGAAATGATGGGCCCCCAGCTAGACACGGTGAACCCCATGCTGTGGGAAATGGGCCATGTGGCCTGGTTCCACGAAAAATGGACCCGCCAAGTGCTGCGGGGGCTGCCCCCCCTGCGGCCCGATGGGGACAGGCTGTACGACTCGTTTGAGACCCACCACGCCACCCGCTGGTCCATCCCCCTCCCCTCGCCGGAAGACACCCTGGCCTATGTGAACGAAGTGCTGGAGGGAGAGTTGGCCGCCCTGGCCCAATCCGAACCCGACGAGCGGGCCACCTTCCTGCACCGGCTGGCGGTGTTTCATGAAGACATGCATATCGAGGCCTACACCTACACCCGCCAGACCCTGGGCTACCCCGCCCCCCTGATTACCGATGTGCCCAAGGCCCACGAACCCCCAGCCGCCGGCCCCTGGCCGGGAGACGTGCCGGTGGAGGGCCGCGAAAAGTTTTGGCTGGGGGCCCGGCCAGCAGAACCCTTTGTGTTCGACAACGAGCAATGGGCCCATCCGGTGCGGGTGGCGCCCTTTTCCATCGCCCGGGCCCCGGTGACCAACGAACAGTTTTTAGAATTTGTAGAGGCGGGGGGCTACGACCAAGAACAGCATTGGTCCTTGGCCGGGTGGAACTGGCGCCACCGGGTGGGGGCAGGGCAGCCCCTGCACTGGCGCCGGGAAGGGCCGGGGCGCTGGGCCATGCGCCGGTTTAACCAATGGGTGCCCCTGGCTCCCCATCAGCCGGTGATGTTTGTGAACTGGTTCGAGGCCGAAGCCTGGTGCCGCTGGGCTGGCCGGCGCCTGCCCACCGAGGCCGAATGGGAGCTGGCGGCCAGCCCGCCAGAGCCGCAGACTTCCAATCCATCACCCTCTAACTCACCGCTCACGAACCCTCCGGGCCAACTGGCCCCCAGGAACACCTACCCCTGGGGGAACACGCCCCCAACGGTAGCCACCGCCAACCTGAACCACCAAGCTGGCTGGGCGGTGGACGTGGCCGCCCACCCAGAGGGCGACAGCCCCCATGGCTGCCGCCAGATGATCGGCAACGTGTGGGAGTGGACCGCCGATGCGTTTTATCCCTTTCCTGGTTTTGTCACCGGCCCCTACCGGGAATACTCCGCCCCCTGGTTTGGCTATCGCAAGGTGTTGAAGGGCGGCTGCTGGGCCACCGCTCCCCGCACCATCCGCACGGGTTGGAGAAACTTCTATCTGCCCGACCGCCGGGACGTGCTGGCGGGCTTTCGCACCTGCCCTTTGTGATTGAGAGGTTGCGAACGGAACATGGGTAAAATGAAGATTCAAAACCAAAGATGAAGCCGCAACATAACCCGTGTTTTTCCGTGAAAAGCGAGACCGGGGGGCAAAGCCCCCCAGATGATGATCTAAAGTATTGCAATCGGAAGATAGAGAGCGAGGAGATGGCGACCACCCGGCGCCGGGGTACATTCTTTTGAACGGATTTGAATCCAGGTTTCAAGCGATGAAAAAACCCCTGGCGTTTATCGTTACCCCGGCCCCGGCGGGCAGCCGCCTGGGCAACCGGGTCACCGCCAACCGCTGGGCGGGCATTTTGCGGGGGCTGGGCTGGCGGGTAAAGGTGGCCCAAACGTGGGAGGGCCAGCCCGCTGACCTGCTGATTGCCCTCCACGCCCGCAAGAGCCATTCCTCAGTGGCCCGCTGGGCGGCCCAGTGCCCTGGCCGCCCCCTGCTGGTGGCCCTGACTGGAACCGACCTGTACCAGGACCTGCCGAACAACCCCCAGGCGTTGGAATCCCTGGCCCTGGCGGGGCGGCTGGTGGCCCTGAACCGCCTAGCGGAGCGGCGTCTTCCAGCAGAGAACCGTCCCAAGCTGCGGGTAATCCTGCAGTCGGCTCAGCCCGGCCCCGCCGGTTCTCTAACACACTCTTCAGAATTTCATCGCTCAGCCTTGCCGGGGTCCCCTGCCGATTCGTTTGATGTGCTGGTGGTGGGGCACCTGCGGCCAGAGAAGGACCCCTTCCGGGCCGCCCTGGCGGCCCGCCTGCTCCCCGCGGCGTCTCGGATTCGGGTGTGGCAGTTGGGCCGGGCCATTGCCCCCGGCATGGCCCAGGCCGCCCGGACAGAAGAAACCGCCAACCCCCGCTACGTTTGGCTGGGAACCTATCCCCACCGGGAGATCCTGCGACGCATGGCCCAGGCTGACCTGCTGGTGTTATCTTCCCGCATGGAAGGGGGGGCCAACGTGCTGTCCGAAGCCGCCGTGGTGGGGCTGCCAGTGCTGGCCTCGGCGGTGGAGGGCAACCTGGGGCTGCTGGGAGAGGACTATCCGGGGTTGTTTCCCCTGGAAGACACCCAGGCCCTGGCGGGTTTGTTGGAGCGGGCTGAAGGCGACCCGGCATTCCTGGGGGCCCTGCGGGCGGCCATGGCCCGCCTGGCCCCCCAGGTTACCCCCCAGGCAGAGCGGGAGGGCTGGCGCAGCCTGCTGGCCGAATGGCTTTCGATGGGCAAGGGTGTTTGAGATGACAACTCCCCCAGGGAATATGCTACGTTAACAAAACGTACCCATGATGGACGTTCACCCCCTTCAAACGGCCATGCCATGACGGAACTGGACCACCTGTTTGAAAAAAACCGAAAATGGGCCGCAAACATCACGGCCAAAGATCCCCTGTTTTTCAAAACCCTGTCCAGCCAGCAAAGCCCCCAATACCTGTGGATTGGCTGCGCCGACAGCCGGGTGCCGGCCAATGAAATCGTGGACCTGATGCCGGGGGAGCTGTTCGTTCACCGCAACGTGGCCAACATTGTCATTCCGTCCGACTTGAACTGCCTGTCGGTGCTGCAGTTTGGGGTAGAGGTGCTGAAGGTGCGGCACATTATCGTGTGCGGGCATTATGGCTGCGGAGGGGTGATGCGGGCCATGGGCAACGAAACCCTGGGGCTTTCCGACTACTGGCTGCGGCACATCAAAGACATTTACCACCTGCGCCGCCAAGAAGTGCACCAAGCCGGAGGAGAAGAAGAACGGGTGGATAAACTGTGCGAACTGAACGTGATGGAACAGGTGCAGAACGTTTGCCGCACCAACATTGTGCAGGGCGCCTGGGAGCGGGGGCAGGAAATCTCGGTGCACGGGTGGATTTACGGGCTGAAGAACGGGCTGCTGAAAAACCTGAACGTGTCGGTGGATTCCATCCAGCAGATTCCCCCGGTGTATCGGCTGAAAGACGCCGACAACGGTTAGCCCACCCGTTTGTTCTTTTTGTCGCGGCGCTGGTACACCTCCAAAAAATCCCGCTTGTAGGCGGCGAACCGGCCCTGGGCAATGGCCTCTCTGGCCCCCGTCATCAAGTCCATGTAAAACCGCACGTTGTGCAGCGAGGCCAGCATGTGGCCCAGAATTTCCCCCGCTTGAAACAAATGGTGCAGGTAAGCCCGTGAATAATGGGTGCAGGCCGGGCAGCCGCAGGCGGTATCCAGGGGGAATTTATCCTTGCGATATTCGGCGTTATCCAGCCGCATGCGCCCCACCCGGGTAAACACCACCCCCGCCCGGGCGTATTTGGTGGGAATCACGCAGTCCATCATGTCCACCCCCGCCTCCACCGCCGCCAACACGTCTTCTGGCAGCCCCACCCCCATTAAATAGCGGGGGCGGTCTTCTGGCAGATAGGGCATGGTATATCCCAACACCTCGGTCATCACTTCCAGCCCTTCACCCACGCTCAACCCCCCCACGGCAATGCCGGGCAGGTTCAGGGCCGCCGTGGCCAGGGCGCTTTCTTTTCGCAAGTCAGCAAAAGTAGAACCCTGCACAATGCCGAACAAGGCTTGTTTCTCTGGGGTCCCCTCGCTCTGCCAAGCTTGGCGGCTGCGCTCCAACCAGCGCAGGGTGCGCTCCATGGCCTGCTTGGCGTAGTTGTAGGGGGTGGGGTAGGCCACGCACTCATCAAAGGCCATGATGATGTCGGCCCCCAGGCGGCGCTGAATGGCCATGGACAGTTCTGGGGTGAACAATTCTGGCTGGCCTTTCTTGCCCACGCGGAACCGCGCGCCCTCCTCGGTAATCTGCCGGTCGGGCAGAGAAAACACCTGGTAGCCCCCGCTGTCGGTGATGATATGCCCAGGCCAGTTCATGAACTTGTGCAGCCCCCCCAGGCTTTCCACCAAACCTTCCCCTGGTTTCAGGTGCAGGTGGTAGGCGTTGGCCAGCAGGGCCTGGGCGCCAGACTCGGCGGCCCATTCCGGCGGCAGGGCCTTCAGGGCCCCCTGGGTGGCCACCGGCATGAACACCGGGGTGGAGATGGTGCCCTGAGGGGTAGACACCCGCCCCAGCCGGGCTTGGCCATCCACGGCCAGCCGCTCAAAGGTGAGGGTCATGGGGGTTATTTCTCCTTATCGGGCTTGGGAAAGCGGCGGCGGGGTTCGTGCAACACTTCTGGCACCATCATGCCAAAGGGGTCAATTTCGGCCACGGCCAAGTGTTTCATCACGTCGGGCGTAAGGGGGTAGGGACTTGGCACGGACCCAGCCATCAGGGTCAGGCGGTTCAGGTATTCCTCAAAGGCGGCGCGGGTTTTGTCTAAATACGCCTGCATAATCTTCGCCCGCTCCAGATTGGCCAGGGCCAGGGTGGCCTCGGCCCGCACGTCGATGTCGATCACTTGTTCCTGCACCACCGTTCCGCACTTGTGCATCCGCCCCCCTTCCATCACCAGTTCGGTGTATTCCAGGGTGTCGCACACGGGGCAATACAGCCAAGTCAGCTTGGCGGGAATGGCCTCCAGGTTTTCAGCATGGGGGGTGTGAAGGGTTTCCGGCGGGAACTCGGCGGTTTGTTCCGCTTCCTTCTTTTTCCGCTCCTTGCGGCGGGAATCCAAAGAAATGACATTGCTCTGGGCGTTTTCCCCCGGTTTGTTTTGTTCGTCCATGAATCGCAGGGTGAGTTGGGGAATCTATAAAACTAAAGATGAACATTCAGGTTACCACATTTGGAAGCGGAGGATAACAGGGGGGATTCAAGCCCGCACAAACCGCGGATTTTCCGTCAAACCTCATCGGGGTGGACTTCCCAGACCTTCTTGGCGCGGTGCAACTGGCGAGAATCTTGATAGCCCAACAGGGGAGAAATTTGATCCAAAGTCCAGCCATCCCGTAATTTCTCCTGGCAGACCTTCCGCCGAAAGCCCGACAAGATTCTCATGAACGAGGTTCCTTCTTGCTTTAAAAAATACCGCAGGGCGCTGGGCTTAAGGTTAAGATGTTTCGCCGTGTTTTCCAACGTGCACGCTTCTTGGGAAATGGTTTGGCATATGACAAGCTCGGCTTGTTGGGCCCAGGGCAACAGGGGGGGCGGTTGCAGCAGAGAGTCCACATGGGGTTTCAACGCCAGAATCTGCCCTGGGTCGACCTGGGGGAGCGGTTGGTTCCACTGCTTATGGGTTAACACCAGGGCATCGACAGGCTGGCCCCACAAAACCGGCGCCCCAAAGCGTTCCTCGCACGAGGCATGGTAGGCAGGTTGGGGCTGGCGGAAATGGACCGCCACCAAAGACACGGGTTTCCCTGTCATGTAGCCCATCATTTGGTAGCACACGCTTACGCGCGCCATGGCCATGCCATGGGTCCACATGAGCGGGTGGATGGGGTGCCATTCCAGACGGGTCACATCTTTCTGTTCCACAAACCGCACTTCGCAATCGTTGATTTGCCGCCATAATTCTCCGGTCTTTAGCCCCTCCAACAAGGTTGGATACGCCGACACATAGGAATACATCAACCCCAGGTCTTCTTTTAAAACGTACTCCCCCAGCCTCAGGCAAATCGCCGGGTCTTTCGACAAACGGATGGCGAGTTGATAAAACGCATCCTCCGCGAAGGGGGGAACCCCCATCATGGTGGACAAGTTCTCCAACGGTAACAAATGGAGTTGTTGAAACAAGGGTGAGAGATCCACCCCCATTCGCGCTAGAACTCGGCTGGCCAGCATAATGCCCACGCGGGAGTAACCCCGCAGGTCAATCGGTTTTCCTCCCGTCATACTGTCTTTCTCATCTGAAACAATATTTTACCCCCCCCAAAAAAGTTCCCGCTTATCCTTGTCGCATCTTTCGTGAGAAAGCAAATAAAACAACATGTCGCAACATCATAAATTCTATGTTTTTTTAGGCCGCCCAAGCAAGACGTCATAAAATGGGTTGTTTGAATGACGGGACATCAAATCCACTGACATTTTTGCTAAATTTTTAGCATTTTCGCCATTGCGTTGAGATTTTGATGACGATATATTGTGACACCAAATGGGGGAAGATCATCCCATGGTCAAGCGACACAAACGTAAACCTATAAAATAAAGGGAGCCCATCATGCGTACCTGGATGAAAATTTCGGCGGTGTTGTTGCTCTTGCCCTTGGCTTCTTGCGGTGGGGGTGGCGGCGGCACACCACAACCTGTCTCCCTGGTCAGCATTTCCATTACTCCCGTCAACCCCACTGTCCCCCGGGGTGCCACTCAGCAACTGACCGCCACGGGTCAATATTCAGATGGTTCCACGGTGGACGTCACCAACGGAGTGACTTGGAGCAGCGGAAACGGCTTCAACTTCACCATCAACACCAGCACAGGCTTGGCCACGGCCATTAACAGTGGAACCATCGGCGGAACGTCCGTCATCACGGCTACCGTTGGGGGGATTACCGCCACCTCAACTTTAACCGTGGGCAATCCCAACTTGGTCAGCATCACCGTCACCGCAGCCAACCTCACCGTTCCGCGGGGCACCAGCAGCCAATTCACCGCCACGGGGAATTACTCTGATGCCACCACGGCCAACCTGACCGGTTCGTCTAGCTGGAGCAGCGGCACCACCGCCAACGCCATCATTGGGGCGGCAACCGGGCTGGCTGCCGTGCCGAACAACGCAACGCTCTCCGGGACCTCCCTCATCTCTGCCACCAACGGGGGCATTACCGGTACCGCCACCCTCACGGTGGGCAACCCCAACTTGGTCAGCATTGCCGTTACCCCGGCCAACCCCACCGTGGCCAGGGGCAAAACCCAGCAGTTTACCGCCACGGGAACGTTCTCTGACGCCAACACGGCCAACCTGACCTCCGCGGGAGCCTTTGGTGCCGCCGCTGTCACCTGGAGCAGCGCCACCACCACCAACGCCACCATTACCGCTGGGGGCTTGGCCACGGCGGTGAACGGGGGCACCGTTGGCGGAACGTCCGTCATCTCGGCGGTGAGCGGGGGCATCACGGGTACCACCACCCTGACGGTAGGGGCCGCCGTGCTGGCCAGCATCGCCGTTACCCCGGCCAACCCCACCGTGCCCAGAGGCACCACCCAGCAGTTCACCGCCACGGGCACCATGAGCGACGGCACCGCCGCCACCCTGGGCGCCATCACCTGGACCAGCGTCACCACCACCAACGCCACATTCACCTCCGGCGTGAACAACACGGCGGTGTTCACCGCGGTGAACGGGGGCACCATTGGCGGAACGTCCGTTATCCAGGCGGTAAGCGGGGGTGTTACCGGCTCCACGATCCTCACCGTGGGCAACCCCAACTTGGTTAGCATCGTGGTGACCCCGGCCAACCCCACCGTGCCCAGGGGCACCACCCAGCAATTCACCGCCACGGGGAACTACTCAGATGCCACCACGGCCAACCTAAGCGCCGTGGCCACCTGGAGCAGCGCCACCACCACCAACGCCACCATTCTCAACGGGGCCAGCGGCGGGTTGGCCACGGCGGTGAATGGAGGAACCATTGGCGGAACGTCCGTCATCTCCGCGGTAAGTGGGGGCATCACGGGCACGACCACCCTCACGGTGGGCAACCCCAACTTGGTCAGCGTAAGCGTTACCCCGGCCAATCCGTTTGTGGTGGGGGGCGCCACCCAGCAGTTCACCGCCACGGGGAACTACTCTGACGCCACCACAGCCAACCTGACCGCTACCGCGACCTGGAGCATTACGGGAATGAGCCCCGATGTCACCCTTTCCGCGGGTGGATTGGCCACGGTGGGCCAATTTGCCCCCCTGGGAAACACCTGGACCATCACCGCTACGGCGGGGGTGGCGGGCAACACCGTCTTGACGGTGGACGCCCCCGTATGGACCTACAACACCCAGGTGGCCCCAACCACTAGCGTGGCGAACGGGTTGTATTATTACGCCGTCACGTTCCCCGCGGCAGGAGCCTATGTCATCGAAAGCAACGCCTTTGTGGGTGCCTACCTAGACCGTAAGCTAACGCAACCCACGGGCACCTGCCGCACGGCCACTCTGCCCGCCGGATGCGTGTTCTCCATCTCCGCAGCCACCACGGTGTATTTGCTGGTCAGCCCCGCAGGGACCACCGGCTATACGCTGTGGAACGGACCCTCCTCGGGCACCTTAACCCAAGGCGTGGCGCTTGCCGGTTCCGTTGCCCTGAACGGCAATCTATATTACATCATCAACCACACCGTTAGTGTGCCCCATACCATTACTCTGAACGGGCTGACCACGGACGCCAACATTACCTCCAACATGGGGGCATGTACGGCCAATACCGGCGTGACGGCGGATACCTGCACCGCAACCAATACTGGCTGGAGCTGGGTGAAAGTGATTGGCGTAACCGCCACCCCCTTCACGATAAAGTCTCCATACATCAGCCAGGGAACCGTTGCGGCACCCGTTGTGATTCCTTTCATCAACGTGGTGTCGGCCAGCGAAGTGGGCCCCAACGGCACCGGAAGCAGTTACTATAAATTTACCTTTACATCCACGGGCACCCATACCGCGGCCCTGTATGACGCCACGGGAACCCTGGTGACCACCGCGGCTAACCTTTTGGTGTACTCTGACACGGGCTATGTCACGCCGTGGGGAACCTGTTCTCTTGGTGTCTGTTCCTTCAACGTCACGGTCGCGGGAACGAGCGCCTACATCAAGGTCACCGCAACCGCCGCAGACGCCACCGGCAGGGCTGTTTACGTCATGACGAAGTAAACGGGGCCTCCCCGGTCAGTAAACCTGAAAACCAGTTGGCCGCTTCCTGGACCCTCCCTCCCGGAAAACGGTCAACTGGTTTTCTATTTTTAGGTGGAGGGGCAAAACACCCCGTAACTCGAATCCTCCGGTTCATCTATTCATCCGTTCCGTGGGTAAGGGAAAGAAGCACTTTGTAAAAACCCGTGTTAGAATATCAAGGCTTCAGGGGGGCGGGCTTCTTCCCGCCGGAGGGCCCAGGGCAGAACCCTGGTTTTATTCACACTTCATCTTGGAGAACGGTATGTTGGCAGTCCGTTTCATTCAATGGGCTACCCTTGTTCAACGAATTTCGTGGGGAGTCATTTGTGGGGCAGTGGTCATGGCGGGGTTGGCGTCTCCTACTTGGGCCGCCAAGTTGTCTATGGATGGCAACGAGGAGGAGTCGGGGATCAAGTTGGGCAGCTCCGGCGAAGCGGAAATCCGCCTGGGCGTGTTGCTGCAACCCCGCTTAGACTATGGCGAAAGCGGCCTGACCAATACCAATGTTCCTCTGGGTGTCACAAGTCAGTGGAGCGGCCTGGATGTGTACTTGCGCCATGCTCGGGTGTCCCTCACCGGGCAGTTTTCCCGGGACTTCACCTTCCGCTGGGATTTCGGCGATGAAAACCTGAGCCGTGTAACGGGTGGAACGATCATTTTGCAAACCGAAGAAGCCTATGTGGATTGGAAGCTGGGCGACAGTACTGCCCTGCGCATGGGCCGGACCCGAATGCCTATTGGCCGCAATAGCCAGGTGCGGGAAGAAAACATGCTGCTCATCGAGCGCCCCTTTTCGGTGGCCGCCGCCATGCAGTATTTTTCCCCCGTTGCCAACGATAAATACCCCGCCCACCTGCAATTGCGGGGAGCCTTCAGCGAGTCCTTTGAGTATCGGGTGGGGTTGGGGGATGGGATGATTGGCGCTAACCAACATGGGCAGCCCATGATCGCCCTGCGGGGGGCTTTTCATCTGAACCCGGAAAAATCCCCCAGCGAACTGCACATGGGCCGGGGGGATCACACCGTGTTCGGGTTAAGCGTGGCGACCCAATCGAACGTAGCCACGTATCCCGCCATCGTGGGTACCAGCTATCAACTGATGGGGCTGGATGCCTATCACCACAGCGGCCCCTTCTCCATTCAGTTTGAGTATCTTAGCGCAACCACCACCCCCCCCGGAGGTGTCGCCTCCACCCCCACGGGTTATTACCTGCAAGGAGGCTACCTGTTTGGTGAATCCTTTGAGGGCGCCCTGCGGGTTGAAAGCAACAGCACCAACACTGCGTTGCCAAAAAACAATGACACTTACCTGACCCTGGGCGGGAACTATTATGTCAGCGGCCCCAATGCCCGCTTTGGGTTCAACCTGTTGATGGGCAACCTGGGGGCCGGCAGCACGGCGGCCATCGGCAAGGTCGGATCGTCTTATTCCTACACGGCCCTGCAAGTTCAGGCCACGCTGCATTTTTAACCGCCGTGCGTATTTAACCAACTTTTCACAATTTCCCCATCACCGTTGAACACAACCGGGAGATCATTCAACCATGAATCTGCCGGGGGAAACCCCGGCAGTTCTTTCCCGGCCACTTGGGCGATGCCTGGGTGGGCCCGTTGATGTTCAACTCTTTTGGAATTGTTCATGACTCTCCCATCCATTTATTCCAGGCTGATCAAAGGCTGCGCGGCATTGCTGCTGGCTGGTTGGGCCGCCACGGCCCCCCAAGCCCAGGCCCAAGAAATCAAAGTAGACCCCAAGCTGAAGCCTTACAAAACCACCAGCGGCGTGTCTGGCAACCTGAACGCCGTGGGGTCCGACACCCTGAACAACATGATGACCCTGTGGAGCGAAGAATTCAGCAAGCGCTACCCCAACGTGCATATTCAGGTGGAAGGCAAGGGATCGAGCACCGCCCCGCCGGCCCTGGCCCAAAACACCGCCCAACTGGGACCCATGAGCCGCCCCATGAAAGACGAAGAAATCCAGGCCTTCGAAGCCCGGCACGGCTACAAGCCCACCGCCATCGGGGTTTCGCTGGACGCCCTGGCGGTGTTCGTGAACAAAGACAACCCCCTCGACTCCATCACCTTGGATGAGGTGGATGGAATCTTCTCCAAAACCCGCAAATCCGGCGGCCCAGACATTACCCAATGGGGTCAACTGGGCCTGACCGGCACCTGGAGTTCCCGGCCGCTAAGCCTGTACGGCCGCAACTCGGCCTCGGGCACCTATGGGTTCTTTAAAGAACACGTGCTGAAAAAGGGCGACTTCCGAGACACGGTGAAAGAGCAGCCCGGTTCCTCCTCGGTAGTCATGGGCGTGGGCGGAGACCCCACCGCCATTGGTTACTCTGGCATGGGCTACGTCACCTCTCAGGTGAAAATGTTGAAGATGGCCCCCAAAAAAGGCGCCGTCCCCGTGGCCGGAACCTATAACAACGTGTTGAATGGCAAATACCCCATGGGGCGCATGTTGTACATTTACGTGGCCAAACCCCCGGGGAAACCCCTGCCCCCCCTGGAAACCGAATTTCTGCGGTTCGTGCTGAGCCGGGAAGGCCAAGCCGTGGCCATCCGCGACGGCTTCTTGCCGCTGCCTGCCCCCCTGGCCGAAAAGGAACTGGCCAAATTGGTGAAGTAACGGTAAGCCTGTTTCAAGGCAGATGTTCCCACGGTTCCAGCCCTGCCCCGCGCGGAGTTGGAACCGTTTTTTTTCTCCCCAAGGAAACCCATGGCACAGGAAACCATTCTGCTGGTGGAAGACGAAGACGATTTGGTGGAACTGATGGAATACAACCTCACCCGAGAGGGCTTTCGGGTGGAAAAGGCGGGCAATGGAGAGAAAGCCCTGGAAAAAGCACGGGCCTTTCCCCCGGACCTGATTTTGCTGGACCTAATGCTGCCCGGCATGGACGGCCTGGAGGTCTGCCGCCGCCTGCGGGCCGACCCGGCTACCCGCGGCGTGCCCATTGTGATGGTGACCGCCAAGGGAGAGGAAGCCGACGTGGTGGCCGGGCTGGAGGTGGGGGCCGATGATTACATTCCCAAGCCCTTCAGCCACCGGGTGTTAACCGCCCGGGTGCGGGCGGTGCTGCGCCGTAAAGATACCCCCATGCCTGAAGAAAGCGAGCCCCTAGAGGTGGCGGGCATTCGCATTCACCCCGGCCGCCGCGAGGTCACGGTGGCGGGCCGCCCGGTGGAGCTAACCCAAACCGAATTTGACGTGCTGCACCTGCTGGCCCGTCGCCCAGGATGGGTGTTCAGCCGGGGAAAAATCGTGGACGGCATCCGCGGCCAGGGCTACCCCGTCACCGACCGCTCGGTGGACGTGCAGATCGTGGGCCTGCGGCGCAAGCTGGAAGCGGCGGGAGACCTGATCGAAACCGTGCGGGGGGTGGGCTACCGCTTCCATGACCAGCGGGAAGAAACCCCATGACCTTGCGCGTGGGGTTCCTGGGGCGGCTGTTTCTCACCTTTCTGGCGGTGTCCCTCACCAGCCTGGGGATGATTTTGGCCTATTCCAGCCATGTGGTGCGAACCAACGACATCGAAGAACTCACCCTGGCGCTGTTGTCGCGCAACCGGCTGGTGGCCGAGCGGGTCGCCCCCCTGATGGAATCCCCCAACGTTGCGGCTTTGGATCAGTTGGTCAAGCAGTTGGGCCAAGAAGCGGGGGTGCGGATTACCCTGATGCGACCAGACGGCACGGTCACCGCCGACTCGGAAGGTGACCCTGCCCGCATGGACAACCACCTGGACCGCCCGGAGGTGGCCCAAGCCCTGAGTTCCGGCGTGGGCCGGGTGGTGCGCCCCAGCCGCACCCTGGACAAAGACATGGTGTACACCGCCCTGCCCCTGTGGCACGGGGGGCGGCGGGTGGGGGTGGCCCGGCTGGCCCTGCCCCTGGACAGCGTGGATCACATCGTGCGCCAGATCACCATGGGGGTGGGGGGGGCCGCCCTGGGGGTGGTGCTGGCCGCCGCCCTGCTCAGCCTGTGGGCCTCCCGCCGCATCCTGGCCCCCCTGGAAGAAATCCGCCATGGAGCCCAGCGGCTGGCCCAGGGAGAAAAAGCCATTCTGCTGGAACACAGCCGCTGGCCCCCAGAATTTATTCAACTGGCGGCCTCGCTGAACCGCATGGCCCACGACCTGGCCGAACGCCTTCGCCAAGTGGAACGCCTGGAAACCATCCGCCGAGATTTCGTGGCCAACGTGTCTCACGAACTCAAAACCCCCATTCACGCCATCCGGGGCGGAGTAGAAGCCCTGGCCGACGGCGATCTGCCGGAAAACGCCGGGCGCTTTCTCGATATCCTCCACCGCCAATCGCAGCGGCTAGAGACCATCGTGGATGACCTGTTGTTTTTGTCGCGGCTAGAGGCCGAGGAGGAAAAACGGCTGGCTTTGGAAACGGTGCGGATTGCCGAACTGCTGGAGTTTGCCATGGCCGACTGCCGCCTGCGGGCCCAGGCCAAACACATTCAATTGGAGTTGGACTGCCCCGCCGAGTTGACCGCCGTGCTGAACCCCCACCTGGTGGAACAAGCCATGGTGAACCTGATCGACAACGCCGTGAAGTATAGCGGCGAACATACCCAAGTCACGGTGGGGGGGGCCAAGGCGCCGGGGGGCTTGGCGTTGTGGGTGGCCGACCAGGGACCGGGCATTTCTCCAGAACACCTGGAGCGCCTGTTCGAGCGGTTCTACCGGGTAGACAAAGCCCGCAGCCGCCAGATGGGGGGCACTGGTCTGGGGTTGGCCATCGTGAAGCACATCGCCCAGGCCCATGGGGGCAGTGCCGCGGTGGAAAGCCGGGTCAACGAAGGCTCCACCTTCACCATTCGTCTGCCCGGCCGGGTGTTGGGGCAGGGATAATCCTCCTGGTTTCCCTGGTTCTTAGGACTGGCCCTCCCAACAGCACCCCACCCCATACTTGAAGCCATCGGCGATTCGATTTATCCGTTAAATCACCCCTCCCTGCCGCCTTTCAGGCGGCTGTCCCTCCCCATCGTGGAGGGAAAATACGTCTTAAGCCGAAGGATGGAGAATAGAATCTGTTCAGTGTATGAAGCCGGACGGAAGCAAATAATAAACCTTCGGCTTCGATTCATTTCCCCTTGTGTCTTGGAAATGTAGTAAAAGAGCTGTATGGGACACCGTTACGGCAGATCGAAATTCCCTGGGCCTAAGAAGACCGTCGTAGAGCATGTATCGCCGTAACGGTATCCTCCACGAAGGGGATGCCCCCACAGCGGGCAGGGGAGGGGTGTTTTTTGAGGAATGCCCGGCCGGACGCTGGCTCAGGGATAATCCTCCTGCTCCTTTTTTTCCACCAGGGCCATGGCCCGCTCCGCCAAGGCGGCGATGGTGAGGGAGGGATTTACCCCCGGATTGGCCGGGATCACCGAGCCGTCGCACACCCACAGGTTGTCGTAGCCAAACACCCGCAGGCGGTGGTCCACCACCCCGGTGTTGGGGGACCCGCCGATGGCGGCACCCCCCATCAGGTGAGCGGTGGTGGACATCCCCAGCAGGGTCTCTGAAATCAGGGCCCCCGGCTGCCCGCCAGACAGCCGGGCAAACCGCCCGGCCATGGCATAAGCCACCGGCATGAAGGGGGTGGGCGCAGGCCCAGACCCCAGCCGACTGGACAATCCAAACCACCCCAGCCGGGCGTGAAGGGTGGAGTGCAGGGTCCGCATGGTCATCAAAATCTGCGTGCGCCGTGCCCAATCCCACACCAGCAGGGCCCGCAGGTTGGCCCAGGGGTGCCGCAGCCACTGCAGACCCAATTGCGCCAAGCGCACCGCCAGCCAGGGGCTGGTGGCCAAGGGCCACGCCAACACCCGCCAAAACCCCGATCCCCTGGGGTAGCGCACCGCCTGCAAGGTGGTCGAGGCATCCAGCCGCAAAGTGGCCCCAATGGCCACCCCCTGGGAGCAATCCAGGTTCCCCCGCCAGTGGGTAACCCCCAGCAGGCTTTCGTTGTTGGTGAGCAACCCCTGCCCCAGCCGGGGCGACAACCCGGCGAGAGGCCCACGACCCATGGCCAGCAGCAGCTTCAGGGTTCCAATCACTCCCCCCGCGGTCACCACCCCTCGAGCGGTGAGGGTTTCTTTCCGGTTCAGCCCCGGCAGCGGGCCCCGCGAAGAACGGTGGGTCACCGCCCAGCCAAACTGCCCCCGGCTGGTCTGGGGGGTTGGCCCCGCCAACGGCCCCAGGCCCACCGCTTCCCGCCCAGGGAGAATCACCACCCCCAGCCTTTCGGCCAGGTGAAGATAGTTTTTGTCGAGGGAGTTTTTGGCCCCCACCCGGCAGCCCACCATGCAGGCCCCGCAAAATGTACAGCCAGCGCGGTGGGGGCCCTTTCCTCCAAAGTACGGGTCTTTCACCGTTTTGCCCGGGGGGCCAAAATAAATGCCCACCGGGTTGGGGGCAAAGCCTTTCTCCAGGCCGTCTTGGCGGGCCAGTTTTCGCAACAATTCATCTCCCTCCGCCAACCGGGGTGTAACCGCCACCCCCAGCATAGCTCTGGCAGCAGCGTAGTGGGGGGCTAGTTCTTTGCGCCAGGGAGCCAGCTTGGCCCAGACCGGGTGCTGAAAGAATTCATCGCCCGGTTCCATCAGCACCGCCGCATACACCAGGGAACCGCCCCCCACCCCGGCACCCCCCAACGACAGCACATGCCGCAAGGGGGTGATCCGCAAGATGCCCCGCAAACCCAGGCGCGGCGCCCACAGCCACCGCCGCAGGTTCCAGTTGGTGGCGGGAAGGTCCGTCGGGGCATAGCGGTCGCCCTTTTCCAACACCACCACCCGCCAGCCCTTCTGGGCCAGCCGCAGGGCCGCCACGGCCCCGCCAAAACCAGAACCGATCACGATGTAATCCACATCGTAATCCACCCCGCCAGCCTGAGCCGAACCGGGCGTTTTCGTGGGGGAATGTTTCGAGGAACGTTTAGACGAGACCTGCGCCTTCGGTTTCAAACGAGAAGACTGGGGTTTCCTGGCCACGGGACCTCCTGCCATGAAAGGCACTGCGATCAACCCGTGAAGGCACCATCCACCCCACGGCCTGTTCCGTCACCCCACCCTTACACCAATTCCGCCCGCATCACGGTCACCGCCTGCCCCCGCAGCAGAACCCGCTCCCCCTGGGGGGCCACCCGCAGCACCCCGCCCCGCCGAGACAACTGCCGAGCCAGCAGTTCGGTCTTGCCCAGGCGTTCGGCCCAATAGGGTGTCAACATGCAGTGGGTGCTGCCCGTCACCGGGTCTTCGTCTATCCCCAGGTTGGGGGCAAACACCCGCGACACAAAGTCGCAGCCCATCTCATCTCCGGCGGCGGTGATGACCACCCCCTCCAACGGCAGAGAGCGCAACTGGTTCAGGTCGGGCCGCAGGTCTTTCACCCGCTGGGCGTTTTCCAGCAGGGCCATGCCAAACCCCTGGTGGCGGCCAAACCACAACACGGGGGCCCCCAGGGCCTGGGCCAACCCCGCCGGGGCGGGTTCCTCCTGAGAGGCCCACAGGGGGAAGTCCATCTCCATCCAGGCCCCCTGGCGCGCCACCCGCAACAGCCCGCTTAGGGTGTGGAATCGTGCCTCGGCGGTTGGGGGCAGAATCCCTTGCTCCCACAACACATGGGCCGCCGCCAGGGTGGCGTGGCCGCACAGGGCTATCTCTTGGGTGGGGGTGAACCAGCGCAAGCCAAAGTCCGCTCCCTGGGGCAGCACAAAAGCCGTTTCGCTCAGGTTCATTTCCATCGCCACCGACTGCATCCAGGCGTCAGGGCGGGGGGCTTCCAGCACGCACACCGCGGCGGGGTTGCCGCTAAAGGGCTGGTCGGTGAAGGCATCTACCTGGTACAAGAGTTGGGGCATAGGGGTTCCTGGAAGATCGCTTAAAGTAGAAATTCGAAGATCACTTGAGGAAAAGAATGTTGATTCCTCCCTTATCCTCTAACTTCCTCCGGACATCGTCAATTCCATAACATCTCTCCCAGCCTTGTCCCCCAGCGCACCCCTGTGTTAACACAAAGAAGAATTTCCACCCCTTCCTGTTGGAGCCCCCGCCATGAGTTATCTCCCTCGTTATGGCCGTTATGCCCTGGTGTTGATCATTCCCCTGGTGGTGTGGTTGTCCCCCGCCCTGGGGGAGAAAACCAAGTGGTGGGCGAAATACAAGTTGCAGGTGGACCGACTGGGGCCTGTGGTGGTGGGCATGACCCCGGAAGAAGCGGCAAAAGCCACCGGGGTGACCTTTCTTCCAGATGAGGAACCCGTGGGAGAAGATGAAATTTCCTGCCACTATATTTCTTTCCCTCCCTATTCACAAACCCACGCAAAGCCAGAAGTCAGTTTTATGATTTTGGATGGACGAATTGGCCGGATTGATGTGGATACAAACGCCATTCCAAACCAACAAGGAATCCGGGTGGGAGACAGCGAGGAACAGGTGAAGAAAGCCTATCCAGGAAGAGTGCAAGAAAGCCCCCA
Source organism: Deltaproteobacteria bacterium (assembly GCA_029858505.1). Classification (GTDB taxonomy): domain Bacteria; phylum SAR324; class SAR324; order SAR324; family JACQKK01; genus JAOUEW01. Next base: position 856,544 of record JAOUEW010000001.1, on the reverse strand, counting down.
CCCCTACCTGGACGAAATCGGTAAATATTTACGAGTGGAAGTCAAACCTAACTATTGGTTTATTTTTGAAACATCAGAGGGGAAAGTCACCTCTTTTCGCGGAGGGCAGATCGAAGCCGTTCAACTTATCGAGGGCTGCCAGTAAACAACACATCACTCCCCCGCGTACACGCACCCAGAGGTACAGGTTTCCTTCACTTCCACCCGGCTGAGCAGGGGCAGGGAGGGTTTCAATCTTCGCCAAATCCAAACGGCCAGCACCTCGCTGGTGGGGTTTTCCAGCCCTTCAATCTCGTTCAGGTAGCGGTGGTCCAACTGGTCGTACAGCGGCTTGAAGGCTTTCTTCAGGTCGGCAAAGTCCATCACCCATCCCTCCTTGGGGGTCAGGGGGCCAGACACATACAAGATCACCCGAAACGAATGGCCGTGAAGGCGGCGGCACTTGTGCCCCTCTGGCAGGTTGGGCAGCAGGTGGGCCGAATCAAACGTGAATTCTTTATAGATCTCCATCAGGGAATGCCTAAATATTTGTGGGTTTGCAGGCTTAACCGCCAGCGGGGGTGGGCCAGGCAAAAGGCCACGGCGGCCCGGGTGTTTTCTTCCCGCTGGGGGCTGTCGATGGGCTGCAAAAAGAAGTGCCGAAAGTTCAGCCGAGAAAAATGCTCCGGGTCCAGCCCCTGTTGGGGAAAAAGCAATTTTAATTCATCTCCACTGGTTTGGGCCAGGGGGGCATCGGTTTTGGGCGACACGCACACCCAGTCTACCCCCGTAGGGGCTGGCAGGGTGCCGTTGGTTTCCAGGGCCACCCGAAAGCCCTGCTGGTGCAGGGCCTGAACCAGGGGCGGGTCCACTTGCAGCGAGGGCTCTCCGCCGGTCAGCACCACCAGCCTGGGGTTCAGCCCCGGCGACAGGGCATGTTCCTCTGGGGGGTCCGGGGGCCAGTGGGCCGCCACGGCCAGGGCCAGTTCTTGGGGGGTTTGGAACCGCCCGCCCCCCGGCCCGTTGTCTCCCACAAAGTCGGTGTCGCACACCCGGCAGATGGCCTTGGCCCGGTCGGCTTCCCGCCCGCTCCATAGGTTGCAGCCAGCAAACCGGCAAAACACCGCCGCCCGCCCCGCCTGGGCGCCTTCTCCCTGAAGAGAGTAAAACATTTCTTTCACCGTATAGGCCATACGTTCAGATTATCATTCTTTCAGGCCTCTGCATAATTGGCCTCCTTGGAACCATCAGGGATTTTGCCCAGAACATTTGACTGTAAACATGGGGGCCTGGGGGCCAAGCCCCCCATAAAATCAGCCCCTGTTTTCTTCCGCCCCGGTTTGGAGTAGGGTAGGGGGGAGGAGTTGGAAAAGGACTTTCACACTCCCCCGACAACCCAAGAAATCAATCCGATTCAGCCACACGGAGGTGCTGCATGGATGGAATGGACCGTTTGACCCAGCAGGGGAAAGACCTGCTGAACGAACATTTGGAACAAGCCGTGTTGGGTCTGCAAGCCCAGGTCGGCCTGATCCCTCCCGGTCAGGGGGAAGCCTGGGAGGCGGTGGATGTCTCCGCCATCTCGTCGGAGTCGGCTGCACCGGACAGGGCTTAATCCGATCAACTGTGCCATGGCTTGCGAGCGCATGGTTCAATCATTCAGAGAATGGGATTCTGCAGGCCATCGTTTAACTCGCTGCATGCTTAGCCCAGTTGAACATCTCGGCCAAAAGAAGCGATCCAAAAGATTGCAAAAGGAATTTTGAAAAAAAGATACAGATATCTATCTTGAACTTTCGTTGTAAAGAACTTTTGTTGTAAACCCTCCAGGGGTGCCCGTCAGGGCATAACAGGGAAGCCGGTGAGAATCCGGCGCGGTCCCGCCACTGTGATTGGGGAACCCCACGCCACGCTGTCCGGCCTTCCGCCGGAGAGCAGCCGTCCGGCCCGTGAAAGGCCGGAGAAGGCGGCGGCCGGGGGACGACGCCGGAATCCATCCCGCGTCTGAAACCCAAGAGCCAGGAGACCTACCCTTTGGAGGGCGCTGGGCTGGAACTCCCCGAGGATTTGGGAGGAAAGCCGGATTGGTGTTGTTTGCTTGGCGCCCCCCCAGGCAACTGTTCCCAGGTTCACCCCTGGGGGCACTCCCACCCCGTTTTCCCTCCTGTTTTTTCTTCCCTTTGGGATTCCCTGTTTTTACGGTTCTACCCTGGCGCTGACTTTGTCTTACCCAAGGTATTGCATGGCTCAGGGGAATGCCCAAGCAAGATACGAGACATCTGCATCACCAGGGTTTTTGCTGTGAATAGAGGGAATGGGGGCGAAGCCCCCAATGACCCTGCTTGATACAGCTTTTTTGATTTGGCTTACAGCAAAAGGCCTGCGTGGCCCTGTGCACATGTTTCATCACGTTGTTTTCCCTGGCCCCAGGCCCCCACCCCCATGGTAGGAGACCCCATGAACACCCCCGTTGCGCTATTGCCTCGCCAATTGTTCCAGGCCCTGTCTGCCACACGCGCTTATCCCTGGCAAACCGCCCTGGCCATCGGAGCCCTGCTCACTGTGGCGGGCTGGGCCGTGCTGTTCAGCCAGAACCCCACGCTGCATGATACTTTCCACGAAGTCCGCCATGGCGTGGGAGTGAAATGCCATTAAGCGCCCGCCCACTTTCCTTTCCACCGTCCGCTTCCGCGGGGGAATCTCTGCGGGTGGTGCTTCTGGGCCATGGCAGCCGAGAAGACTCCGCCAACCGAGAGTTTCTGGCCGCCGCGGAGGGCTTTGCCCAAAAGCACCCCGCCTGGCGGGTGGTGCCCGCTTTTGTGGAGATGGCCCGGCCCTCTCTCCCCGAAGCCCTGGCCTCTCTGGCCAAAGAGGGCGCCCACCCACCGGTGGTGGTGCTGCCCCTGTTTTTGTTTTTGGCCGGGCACGTGAAGAACGATATTGGGCTGGCCCTGGATGGCCTGGAAAAGCACGGCCCGTCCTCCGGCGCCCGCCCCTGGCTGGCGGCCCGAGAACTGGGGGCTGAACCAGCCCTGACCGAACTGGCTTGGCGCAGGGCGCAAGACGCCGCCCCCCAGGCCTTCACCCCCGAAGCCGCCCCCCACACCGCCGTGGTGGTGGTGGGGCGGGGCTCCTCCGACCCCGACGCCAACGGAGAGTTTCACAAGGCCGCCCGGCTGATGACCGAAGGCCGGGGCCTGGGGTGGACCCTCCCCGCCTACATGGGCATCACCCGCCCCCTGGCCCCAGAGGTGATGGACATGGCAGCCCGGCTGCGGCCCCGGCGGCTGGTGGTTGTGCCCTACATGCTGTTCGGCGGGGTGCTGGTGGAACGCTTGCGAGAACAAGCCCAGGCCTTCGCCCAGCGCCACCCCTGGATTCAGGTCACCGTGGCGGAACCCCTGGGGGTTAACGAGGCATTGCTGGGGGTCCTCACCCAGCGGGTGGAGGGGGCCCTGGCTGGCACGGCGGTGCTTCCCTGCGGCAGCTGCCAATACCGGGAACCCCTGCCGGGCAAAGCCCGGGAGGCCGGGGGGCTGAAGGCCCTGTTGTGGAGCCTGCGCCATGGGGCCGCCCACCAGGCCCTGGCCGGGCAAGCCCGCCATGCCCACCGCCCGTTGAACCGCCACGTGCTGGTGTGCGGAAACGCCGACTGCGCCAGCCGGGGCAGCCTGCGGCTGCTGCGGGCCCTGCGGGATAAAATCAAGTCCCTGGGCAAGGGGCGGGAGATTCTGGTTACCCGGGCCGGGTGCATGGGCCGCTGCGGCGAAGGCCCCACGGTGGCGGTGTATCCCGATGGCGTCTGGTACCGGGGGGTAAGCGAGCAGGATGCCGGAACCCTGGTGGAGGAACACCTGGTGGGGGACCGGCTGGTGGGGCGGCTGGTGGACCAGGTCATGGGTTAGGGAGGAATGGAGGAGATATAAAGAATAGGAGATAAGGGAAGTATAAATGGGGTGGAGTCATCGAAGAACAACGGTATACACATTTTTTCTAAAGAATCTTATTTCAAGAGAACCTATGGCCTGCCATGAATTGACCGCCCTGCGGCTTGGACTGATGAACGTGCTGGGTGTGGACGACCCGGCGGAACGCCAGCACGAAGAAACCGAACTGGGGAAAGCGCTGACCGACCCTGGGCCCATCCAGGCCCTGACCCAAGCCGGAGACCTGGCCCGCCTAAAGAGCGCCTATGGGGCCAGCCTAGCGGCCCTGGAGGAAAAGGTGGCCGCCATGCCCGCGGAAGACGCAGAGCTTCCCTATTATCGGGCCCTGCTTATTACCACCAAAAAAGTAGAGTTGGAATTGGACAATCACCTGGAAGGTTTCGCCCGCTTTTGGCGGGATCTGGACGAAGTCCACCATTTCATTCACGAGATTTACCCGGCGGATTAAGAACACCATGGCAGAGAAACGCGGACTGCGAACGGGCTTCACCACCGGTGCCTGCGCCGCCGCCGCCGCCAAAGCCGCGGCCCGGCTGCTGCTGCTGGGGCAGCCCGTTGAAACCATTGCCACCACCCTGCCCAACGGGCAGGCGGTCACGTTTACGCTTTCGCGCTGCGGCTGGGTGAACACGCCGGATGAAGACGGCCAGGAGAGCAATAGCCTAGAAAACAATCTCACGGGGAAAACCGCCGAGTGCGCCGTGGTGAAAGACGCCGGAGACGACCCCGACGTGACCCACGGAGCGGAACTGGTGGCCCGGGTGCGGCCCTGGCACACCCCCGGCGTGCAGGTGACTGGCGGCCAAGGGGTGGCCCTGGTCACCCGCCCTGGGCTGGGGCTGGAGGTAGGCACCCACGCCATCAACCCCGTACCCCGGCGGAACATCACCGACATGGTGCGGGATGAATGGAACCAAGCCCCGCCGGAACGCCGCCCGCCGGGCCTGTGGGTGGAAATCTCCGTTCCCGGTGGAGAAGAACTGGCCAAGAAAACCCTCAACGCCCGGCTGGGGCTGGTGGGGGGCATCTCCATTCTGGGAACCACCGGCATTGTGCGGCCCTACTCCACCGCCGCCTTCAAGGCCAGCGTGGTGCAGGCGGTCGACGTGGCCCGGGCCCAGGGCCAGAAACGGCTGGTGTTCACCACCGGCGGCCGCACCGAACAGGCAGCCTTTAAATTGTTCCCCGGCTTGGCCGAGGTGGCCTTTATTCAGGTGGGCGATTTTATTGGGGCCGGGCTGCGGCAGGCCGCCCGCCAGCCAGAAGACCCCATGACCGTGGAGGTGGTGGGCATGGCGGGGAAACTGGCCAAAATGGCCGACGGACGCATGATGACCCACGCCTCTGGCAGCGAGGTAAACACCGCCCTGCTGGGGGAACTGGCCCGCCAGGCCGGGGCCTCGGAAAGCCTGGCCGAGGCCATTGCCCAGGCCAACACCGCCCGCCACGCCCTGGAGTTGGCCGTTCAGGCTGGCCTGAAAGCCTTTCCAGCGTTCATTGCCCGCCGGGCGGCGGAACGCTGCCGGGCTCATATTCATGACAAGGTTTCGGTGAATGTATGGCTGGTGGATTTCGACGGCAGCCTGCTGGCCCAGTGCCCAGAATAGCCCGCAGGGCAGGGGTAACAGCACCCCTCCCTGCCGCCTTTCAGGCGGGTGTCCCTCCCCATCAGAGAGGGACATTGCTCGAAGCCATCGGCGATATGATTCATCCATTCGAAAGAGGAGACTGGAAGGAAGAAAACACATCACCCACCGGATTCGATATATTTCCCCTTCCCATCGGGGAGGGGATGCCCCGCCAGGGGCAGGGGTGCCGTTGGCGATTCGATTTATCCGCTAAAGCACCCCTCCCTGCCGCCTTTCAGGCGGCTGTCCCTCCCCATCAGAGAGGGACATTGCTCGAAGCCATCGGCGATTTGATTCATCCATCCGAAAGAGGAGACTGGAAGGAAGAAAACACATCACCCACCGGATTCGATTCATTTTCCCTTCCCATCGGGGAGGGGATGCTCCGCCAGGGGCAGGGGTGGGGTGTTGTTGGGATGAATGAGATGGGCGAATAGAAAATAGAGAAATATAGAGAAAAGAATAAAATAAAAAACAGCGAAAGAAGGGCCGATAAAAAAGGACCGATCGTATTTTTTTCCAATGGAAAGGAACCAAGTATGAACGACATGCGGCAAATGACAGCCCTGGGCCGAAAAATTGAAGAAGACAGCTTCTCCATCATCGACCAAGAAGCGGCAGGGCACCCCTGGCCCCCGGCCGAGTGGCAAATCGTGCGCCGGGTGGTGCATGCCACGGGAGACTTCGACTTCATCCATACCATGGTTCTGTCGCCCCAGGCGGTGACGGCGGGCATCGCCGCCCTGCGTGCCGGCGCCCCCATCCTGGCCGACGTGCAAATGGTGGCGGCTGGGTTAAACGCCCAGCGGCTGGCGGCCTTTGGCTGCCAAACCCACTGCATGATTTCGGATGAGGATGTGATTGCCCTGGCCAAAGAGCGGGGCACCACCCGTGCCGTGGAGGCCGTGGCCAAAGCCGCGAGACTGGGATTGCTCAACGGCGCCATCGTGGCGGTGGGCAACGCCCCCACCGCCCTGTTGGAAGCCGCCCGCCAAATTCAAGAGGAAGGCGCCCGCCCGGCGCTGGTGGTGGGGGTGCCGGTGGGGTTCGTGTCTGCGGCGGAATCGAAAGAAAACCTGTTGGCCCTGGAGGTGCCCTCCATCGTGGCCCGTGGGCGCAAAGGGGGAAGCGCCATTGCCGTGGCGGTGATTCACGCCCTGCTGGCCCTGGCGGTAGAAGAAAACAAATCCGGGGGCAAGCCTGAGGGAAAAGTATGGTGACCGTGGTGGGCATTGGCGACGATGGCTGCCTGGGACTTTCTGCCCGGGCCGCGGGGGCCGTGGCCCAGGCCACCGTGCTGGCCGGGGGCGCCCGGCACCTGGATTTCTTTCCTCAGTTTTCCGGCCGAAAGCTGGTGCTGGACAAACACATCACCCGGCAACTCGACGAATTGGCAGAACTGGCCCAGGAAGAAACCGTGTGCCTGCTGGCCTCTGGGGACCCCCTGTTCTTTGGGGTGGGGGGGCTGGTGGCCCGCCGCATGGGCAGCCTGGGGGTGTCCTTCATCCCCCATCCGTCCTCGGTGCAATGGGCCTTTGCCAAGGTGGGGCTGCCCTGGGAGGAAGCCCGCTTTCTTTCCTTCCACGGGCGGCCCCTGCGGGGGCTGGCGGCCCGGCTGCGCCATGCCCGCCGGGCGGCGGTGCTCACCGACCCCACCAATACCCCCCAGGCCATGGCGGCCCATCTGCTGGCCTACCATCAGCCCGGCTGGCGGGCCTGGGTGGGCGAAAACCTGGCGGGGCCGGGGGAACGGCTGCGGGAATTTACCCTGGAAGCCCTGGCCCAAGAAACCGACATGGGGGATTTGAACCTGCTGATCCTGGAACGGACGGCCGATCATCCCCTTCCGCCGGTGGTGCCCTGGTTGGCGGAAGAAGCCTTTGCCCGCAAAACCCCCCTCAAGGGGCTGATTACCAAACGGGAAGTGCGGCGGCTGGCCCTGGGGGCCCTGGCCCTGCGGCCCCATTCCAACCTGTGGGACATCGGCGCGGGCAGCGGGTCGGTGGCGGTGGAGGCCGCCTGGACCGCCCCAGAGGGCCAAGTGTGGGCCGTGGAGATGGACCCCGAAGGCGCTGAGCTGTGCCGGGCCAACGCCCTGGCCTTCGGGGCAGACAACCTCACCGTGGTGGAGGGCCGGGCACCAGAGGCCCTGGCCGGGCTAGGCACCCCCGACGCGGTGTTCGTGGGGGGAACACGGGGAAGCATGGAGGAGATTCTGAAGGTTTGCTGGGAACGACTAGCGCCGGGGGGGCGGCTGGCCGTAACCGTGGTCACGCTGGACAATCTGGCCGAAGCGGTGGGGATTTTTCCAAAGCTGGGGGTGGTGCCAGAGGTCATGCTGCTGCAGGTCTCTCGGGGCATTCCCCTGGCGGGGAAAGACACCACCTATACTCGTTATGAAGCCCTGAATCCCATTCATTTGTTTTGGGCAGAAAAACCAGCAGACGGTTGAGCCAAGATATACACGGTGGGTGACAAATTCGCGGTACATCCACAGATAAACGAATTAAGCGAAGAACCCACATCGTTCCACATTCTTTCTATCGAGACACCCCATGACGGAATCTGTTTCCCCATCCGCCCAACCATCCTTCATCCCCGGCCCGGCCTTGTTCGGGGTGGGGGTGGGACCGGGGGCCCCCGACCTGCTCACCCTGCGGGCGGTGCGCCTGCTAAAAGAAGCCGCCGTGGTGGCCATCCCCCGCCGCTCCGACACGGCACCCTCCCTGGCCTGGGCCATTGCCCAGCCAGAAGTGGGCGAGGTTCCCGGTCAGGAGCGATTGTTCCTGACCTTTCCCATGAGCAAAGACCCCCAGGTGCTGCTGCCCCGCTGGGAGGAAGCCCTGGGGCAAATCGGCAAACGGCTGGAGGCCGGGTTATCGGTGGCTTTCATTGCCGAGGGTGACCCCCTGGTGTACAGCAGCTTTATTTACCTGCTGGGCGAAGCCCGGCAGCGTTGGCCCCAGGTACCGGTGGAAATCATCCCAGGGGTCACGTCTCTCACGGCGGCCCCGGCGGCGGCGGCCCTGCCCCTGGTCGACGGCCAGGAACGGCTGGCGGTGATCCCCGCCAGTTACGGGGTGGAAGACCTGGCCCAGGTGCTCGATGCCTTCGACACGGTCATCATCACCAAGGTGGGAGACACCCTGCCCCACATGATTGACCTGTTCACCCGCCGGGGCTGCCTGGAACAAGCGGTGTATATCTCCCGGGCCACCATGGACCGCCAAAAAGTGGTGCGAGACCTGCGGCAGGTGCCCGCCGGAAAGTGCGATTACTTCTCCATGGTGGTGGTGCGCCAGGGGGGCCGCAGCGGCGTGTTGATGGGCCGGGGGGCAGGGGCATGAGCGGCAAAGACCGGCTGCCCTACGCGGTGTATTCCATCACCCGCCATGGGGTGGCCCATGGGGCCAAGTTGGCCCAGGCCCTGCCCGGTGCCCACTGGTACGTCGCGGAGAAGTTCTTAACCGAAGCGGGGGTGCTGGTTCCAGCGGGTGCCCCTTGGGCCCCCCGGCCCCTGCCCTTTCCCCTGGCGGGCCCCCTGGCCCAAGCCTGGGGGCGCTACCACGCCCACATCATGGTGGTAAGCGTGGGGGCCGCCGTGCGGCTGACCGCCCCGCTGCTGGCCGACAAAAAAACCGACCCGGCGGTGGTGTGCGTGGACGATGCCGCCCGCTTTGCCGTGTGCCTGCTGTCTGGGCATATTGGCCGGGGAAACGAATACACCCGCCGGACGGCGGAGGTGCTGGGGGCCCAGGCGGTCATCACCACCGCCTCCGACGCTTTGGGCACCTTGGCGGCAGACATTTTGGGGCGGGAGTTCGGCTGGATGCTGGACGATCTGGAGCAGAACGTGACCCAGGCCTGCGCGGTGATGGTGAACGGTCAACCGGCGGCTTTGGCCCAAGAAACCGGCGAGCCCGGCTGGTGGCCCGCAGACAAACCCCTGCCGGACAACCTGCGGGTATTCTCCCGGCTGGAGGAGATTCCCCTGGAGAGCGTGGAGATGGTGTTGGCGGTGACGGACAGATTGATCGAACAAACCCTGCCAGATCTGTGGAAAAAATCCGTGGTGTACCGGCCCAAAAGCTTGGTGCTGGGCATTGGCTGCGACAAAAACACCCCGCCCGAACTGGTGCGCCGTGGGGTGGAAAAAATCTTGCGGGAGCAGGGGCTGTCGGCCAAGTCGGTGAAAACCCTGGCCACCATAGATTTAAAACAAGACGAACCGGCCGTGGTGGAATTGGCCCGCAGCCAGGGCTGGCCCCTGGTGGTGTACCCCGCGGCTGAACTGGACCGGGTGGAGGGGATGGAGAACCCGTCGGAAACGGTGCGTAAACACACCGGCACCCGTGGGGTGGCCGAGCCCGCCTGTCTGCTGGCCTCTGGGGCAACCAAACTGCTGGTGCCCAAGCAGTCTTACACCGAGGATGGGGCGGGGCGCTCCATGACCCTGGCGGTGGCAAGAATTCCGTTCCCCAAGAACCCCTGGGTGAAATAAAGGGAAGGAGAACATGAACCGCGCTCTCTGGAGAGATTCCCATGACCGGTGACCTGAACTGGGCCTTGCTGGGGCTGCTGTTTGGCCTGCTGCACAGCTTCGACGCAGACCACTTGGCCGCCGTGGGCATGATGGCCTCAGACACCCGCCGCCCCTGGGATGCCCTACGGGTGGGCTGGGCCTGGGCCCTGGGGCACTTTTTCTCGGTGGCGGCGTTGGGGCTGGGGGTGGTCTCTCTGGGCATTGGCCTCACCCCCTGGCTGCAAAGCGGGCTGGAAACCACCGCGGGGGTCTTTCTGTTGGGCATGGGTTTGTGGCGGCTGGCGGGGTTGAGGAAATCCCCTGGGGACTCCCGTGGGTCTTCTCCGGCCACAGGGGCTCTCTCACCCCAAATCCCCTCCTACGCTCCTGTTATTCCCTGGGGAAAAACCGTGGGCATGGGCCTGCTGCACGGGTTGGCCGGAACCGCCGGGGTGCTGGCCCTGGCGCCAGCCCTGGCCATTTCGAGCGCGGTCATGTACGTGGCCTACTTGGGGCTGTTTGGGCTGGGGACGGCTCTGTCCATGGGCCTGTTTGCCCTCACCAGCCGCAGCGCCCAGGCCCCGACGGAACGGTGGAGCACGGGGGAACGGTGGAACGCGCGATTGAAAGGCACCTGGGGCTTGGTCAGCGTGGTGGTGGGCATACGGTTCGTGGCGATGGGGCTAGGGGCGTAACAACGGGAACAATACGGCTTAGGCCAACGGATGCGGGTTTGATCTGTTCAGATGAGGAGACGGGAAGGAAGAAAACGCACCACCTACCGGATTCGAGTCAAGGGAGGGGTGCTGCTGGGCCATGGGTAGAGAAACAAAGCCTGGATGCAAAACTAAAAAAACATTCGAATGGAACGAGAACAACCATGACGCAAGAAAACACTTCCACCACGGCCCAGCCCGCCGTTACTCTGCCGACCAGCGGGCTGACCGTGGTGGGCATCGGCCCCGGCGACGGCCCCCACATTACCCCGGCCGCCCTGGAGGCCATTGCCCAGGCCCAGGTGGTGGTGGGCTACAACACCTACATTAAACTGGTGACTCATTTGCTGGAGGGCAAAGACATCATCCGCACCGGCATGACGGAAGAAATCGCCAGGGTGCAAGCCGCGGTGGAGGCCGCCCGCACCCGGCGGGTGGCCCTCATTTCGTCGGGAGACGCCGGAGTGTATGGCACGGCGGCCCTGGTGTTTCAGGTGCTGGAGCAGCAAGGCTGGCGGCGGGGCGACCCCCCCAACCTGGAGATCGTCCCCGGCATCACCGCCCTGAACGCCTGCGCCTCGCTGGTGGGGGCGCCCCTGGGGCACGACTTTGCCGCCATCTCGCTGTCGGACCTGCTTACCCCCTGGTCGGTGATTGTGAAACGGCTACGGGCCGCCGCCCAGGCCGACTTTGTGACCGGGCTGTACAACCCCGCCAGCGGTCGGCGCACCCAGCAAATCGTGGAAGCGCAAGAAATCTTCTCGGCCCACCGCCCGCCGGAAACCCCCGTGGCCCTGGTGAAAAGCGCCTATCGCCGCCGCCAGCAGGTCAACATCACCACCTTAAGCGCCATGCTGGAAGACGAGATTGGAATGCTTACCACGGTCATCATCGGCTCCACCCAAACACGTTTGTTCCAAGGCTACATGGTCACCCCCCGGGGGTACGGCAACAAATACACCGAGGACGGCCAGCCCCTGCCGGGCCAAACCCCCGGCAGAAGTTTGGTGGTGGAGCAAAACGAATAAAGAAAACAAAGAAACGGTTCATGCCCTATTTGTTCATGCTCTACTCAAGGTGATTTCCATGACAGTTTATTTTATTGGTGCAGGCCCAGGCGACCCCAAACTGCTCACCCTGCGGGGAGCGGAGTTGATTGCCGCCTGCCCTAGGGTGTTATACACAGGCTCGTTGGTGCCCCGGCAGGTGTTGGCCATGGCCCAGCCCGGCGCCCAGGTGGAAGACTCCGCTTCCATGACCCTGGAACAGATGGTGGACTGGATGGCCGAGGCCCACCAAGCGGGGCAAGACACCGCCCGGGTTCACACGGGGGACCCTTCGCTGTATGGGGCGGTGGCCGAACAAACCCGGGCTCTCACCGCGCGGGGCATTCCCTGGGAAATCATTCCGGGGGTGTCCTCCTTCTCCGCGGCCTCCGCCGCCCTGGGGCGGGAGCTAACCCTGCCCGAAACCGCCCAGACAGTCATCCTCACCCGGATGGAGGGGCGCACCCCCATGCCCTCCAACGAGCGGCTGGAGGAACTGGCCCGGCATCAAACCACCATGGTGTTTTTCCTGTCGGCGGGGCTGCTGAACGAACTGTCGGCCAAACTGATTCCCCACTATGGAGAAACCACCCCGGCGGCGGTGGTGTACAAGGCCTCTTGGCCCGACCAAAAAATCGTGCGGGGCACCCTGGCCAATATTGCCGCCCTGGCCAGCGCCGCGGGAATCCGCTCCCAGGCCATCGTGGTGGTGGGGCGGGTGCTGGAAGACGATGACTTCGCTCAGTCGAAACTGTATGACCCGGCGTTCGCCCATAAATTTCGCAAGGCCACCAAAGCATGACTCTCCCCTGGGTACCCAACTTGTTCCAGAACCCCTGCCCCTGGGAACACCCGGAGCGGTTGTTTCCGGGGATGGTGGCCCTGGTGGGGGCCGGGCCGGGAGACCCCGGCCTGCTCACCCGCCGGGGGGCCGCCCTGCTGGCCCAGGCCGATGTGGTGGCCCACGATGCCCTGGCCGACCCCCGCCTGCTAACCCTGGCCCCGCCCCAAGCGGAACGGGTGCTGGTGGGGCGGCGCACGGGTCAGGGGGGGCATGGCCAGGCCATTCACCCCCTGGTGGTGGAGCGGGCCAGGGCGGGCCTGCGGGTGGTGCGGTTGAAGGCCGGGGACCCCCTGCTGTTTGGCCGGGTGGGAGAAGAAGCCGAAGCCCTGCAACGGGCGGGCATTCCCTTTGTGGTGGTGCCGGGCATTACCTCGGCCCAGGGGGCCGCCGTGGGGGCCGGGTTTCCCCTCACCCACCGTCAAACGGCGGGGTCCGTCACCCTGGCCACCGGCCACCGGGTGGAAGGGGAGAGTGGAGCCGAAAAATCGCCGGAACCCGGCCAGCGGAACGACTGGCCCTGGCTGGCCCAGGCCGAAGGAACCCTGGTGCTGTACATGGCGGCCCGGCGGCTGAAAGCCGCCCTGGAGCAACTGACCGCCGGAGGCAAGCCCCTGGCCACCCCCGCCCTGTATGCCGCGGCGGTGACCCGCCCAGAGCAACAAGTGGTGCGGGGAACCCTGGCGGACCTGGCGGAGCGGGTCAGAACCCAACTCACCCCCGCCCAGCGGGAATGGCCCGCCCTGTTGGTGGTGGGAGACGTGACCGCCATGGACTGGCGGACGGGGCCACCCGCCGGAAACCCCGCCTTGCCCCTGTGGGGGCGGCGGGTGCTGGTGGCCCGCTCCCGGCCGGGGACCTCTCGGCTGGCCGAACGGCTGGAGGCCCTGGGGGCCCTGGTGTGGCAGGTGCCCCAATTGCGGCAACACCCTCTGGCGGAGCAAGACCCTAACCCCCAGGGGGGGGAAGACACCGGCCCCCTTGATAGAGCCCTGGGCCAAGCCGCCGCCCCCAGCCAGGAACGTTTCGACGCGTTGGTGTTCGCCTGCGCGGAAAGCGTGGGGGCGGTCACCTCGCGGCTCCCCACCCTGGGGTTGGACATCCGCCAATTGAACCTGCCGGTGTGCGCCCTGGGAGACCAAGCCGTGGCGGCGGTGCGGGCCGCCGGGCTGCTGCCCGCGCTCACCACGCAGGGCCATTGCGCCCAAGCCCTGGAAGCCCACGCCGGATTCTGGGCGGGCAAGCGGCTGCTGCTGCCCACGGCCCAGCGGGGCCGCCCAGAACTGTCGGCTCAACTGGAGCGGCAGGGGGCGGTGTGCGTGCAGGTGGCGGCCTATCAACTGGAAGAACAATTCCCCCCCGACCAGACTTGGCTGGGGACAGATCACGGGCAGCCGCCCCTGCCAGAACTGATCGTGGCGCCGGGGTCATCGGCCGTGCGGGCCCTGCTGGCAGGAGAACGGGGGCGGCTGCTGGCCAAGGTGCCCCTGGCCGCCATGGGTCCCCGCACCGCCCAAGCCGCCCGAGAAGCAGGCAGCCTCGCCGTGAGAGAAGCCCCCCACGATACCCTAAACGCCCTGGCCGCCCTGGCCGTGGACATGCTGAAAGGCCCTTCATGACCCCCCGAGCGGAACGAACGGGAATGCTGGTGGTGTACACCGGCGATGGCAAGGGCAAAACCACCGCCGCCCTGGGGGCCGCTTGGCGGGCCCTGGGCCGGGGCATGAAGGTTACCGTGGTGCAGTTCATTAAGGGCAAATGGAAAACCGGAGAGCGGATGCTGGCGGAAAAACTGGAAGGGTTAGACTTTCACGTGATGGGGCGGGGGTTCACCTGGGAAAGCGACGACCTGGAAAAAGACCGCCAAGCGGCCCAAGCCGCCTGGAACACCGCCAAGCAGGCCCTGCAGCCGGGGGCCTGTGACCTGCTGATCTTAGACGAGCTGACCTACACCGTGACCTATGGGTTTTTAGACTTGGAAGAAATTCTGACTGCCCTGGCCGCCCGCCCGGCGGGAATGCATGTCATCGTTACCGGACGGGGGGCACCGGGAAAACTGGTGACCCAGGCCGACTTGGTGACCGAAATGAAACCGGTGAAGCACCCCTTTGAACGGGGCATTTCCGCCCAACCCGGATTGGATTTTTAAGGCCATTGCCCATGAACCTTCCCCGTTTGGTCCTCTCCGGAACCCACAGCGGCGTGGGGAAAACCACCCTCACCCTGGCCCTGGCCCTGGCCTTTCAGGCACGGGGCCTGAAAACCGCCGTGTTCAAATGCGGGCCGGATTACCTGGACCCAGGTTGGCACCGTCTGGCCACCGGCCGCCCCTGCCATAACCTGGACGGCTGGCTGATGGGTCGAGAGAGCGTCCGCGCCACCTTTCTGTGGGGGGCGGAAGGCGCGGATGTGGCCATTATCGAGGGCGCCATGGGCCTGTTCGATGGCGCTGGCCCCAGGGAGGAATCCGGCTCCACGGCAGAAATTGCCAAGTGGCTGGAGGCCCCGGTGGTGGTAACGGCCGATGCCGCCGGTCAGGGGCGCACCCTGGCAGCCGTGGCCCAGGGCATGGCCCGGTTCGATCCGGCGGTGCGGGTGGCGGGGGTGGTGGCCAACCGGGTGGGCAGCCTGTCTCATCGGGAACTGCTGACCCAAAGCCTAACCGAACCACCGCTGCTGGGGGCGCTGCCCAAAGTGGGTGTGCCCCAGCTGCCCGCCCGCCACCTGGGGCTGCGCACCGCGGCAGACACCCCCGCCAACCGAGAGCAGTTGGCCGCCCTGGCTCGCTTGGCGGAGGATGGGTTGGATGTGGAGCGGCTCTTGGGCTTGGCACAATCTGCCCCGCCCCTGGATCCACCCCCGGAACTGTTCCACAAACCCGGCAGCACCCAAGAGAAAATAATTCTTCAACATTCTGGGGAACCCCGCTGCCGTATTGGGGTGGCCTGGGACGAAGCCTTCCATTTTTACTACGAACACAACCTGCGGCTGCTGGAAGAAGCTGGCGCGGAATTGGTGCGGTTCTCTCCGGTGGCGGGAGACCCCCTGCCAAACGTCAACGGAGTGATATTGGGGGGCGGCTATCCAGAATTATACGGCCCGGCCCTGGCCGCCAACCGCCCTTTGTGGCAGGCCCTGGCCCAACTGGCGGCAGAAGGCGGGCCGGTGTACGGAGAATGCGGCGGACTGATGGCTTTGTCTCAGGCCATCCTCACGGCGGAAGGCCAGCGCTTTCCCATGGCGGGTTTGCTGCCGGGCACCGCCCGCATGGAAACCCAACGCCAAGCCCTGGGGTATGTGGCGGTGGAAACCACCCAGCCCACGGTGTTGGGGCCCTCTGGTCTGCGGTTCCGGGGGCACCAGTTCCGCTACTCTCGTTTGGAGGATGCCCAGGGAGGGGCCTATCAACTCACCACCAAGCGCACCGGTGCGGCCAGCCTGGAGGGCTATCAGCAAGGCAACGTGCTGGGCAGTTATGTTCACGCCCATTGGGCCTCTTGCCCCCAAGCCCCCCAGGGATTGGTGAACCTAGCCGCCGCCCACAAGTCACGCTGTGGCTCCGGCAGAAAATAATTTGGGGCAGGCCCAACAGCACCCTTCCCCAACGCCCTTCGAGCGTTTGCCCCTTCCCATCGGGGAGGGATGCCCCAAAGGGGCAGGGGTGGGGTAACAGCACCCCTCCCTGGCGGCTACGCCGCCCGTCCCTCCCCATCGGAGAGGGACAATACCGCTTAGGCCAACGGATGGGGGTATTATCATTTCGGAAAGTGAAGCCGGGCGGAAGTCATCACATCACCCACCGGCTTCGAGTATAGGGAGGGGTGCTGTTGGGATTGCCCGCGGGGGAAATGAAACGGGTGGGAAAATACAGAGGATGCCTTGCTCTTGAAACAAAGATATCAAAACCTGTTGAATAGGATGTGGTGATGACGGTACACCCGAAGAATCCACTGGTGTTGATCGGCGGCGGAGCCCGCTCAGGGAAAAGTGCCTTTGCCCTGGAGCGGGCCCTGGCCCACCCGGCCCCCCGCTGGTTCGTGGCCACCGCCGAAGCACACGACCCGGAAATGGCCCGGCGAGCAGACCAGCACCGGGCGGAACGGGGCCAAGCCTTCCACACGGTGGAAGAACCATTGCACTTGGAACAAGCCCTGGAAGCCTTGCCCCCCCAAGCCCCGGTGGTGATTGACTGCCTGACCCTGTGGATGAGCAACCTGATGCTGGCAGGCATGGAAGAAACAGAACTGCTGGCCAGGGTGCTGCGGCTGGGGCAAGTGTTGGCCGGGCGGCCAGGGCCGGGATTTTTGGTGACCAACGAGGTCGGCATGGGGCTGGTGCCCGAGACTCCCCTGGGCCGGGCCTTCCGAGATGCCGCCGGAAGAGCCCACCAACAATTGGCCGCCTTGGCCGGAGAGGTCTGGCTGGCCGCCCTGGGCATGAAGCTTCGGCTGAAACCCGCCCCGGTGATTCCCTGGCCCTTGGAGTAAATCCGCATGCGCTTAGAACACACACCACTCCGGGCAACTTCATGACCTTTCTGGATTCACCCGTCTCTCCCCCCGGCTTGGCGGCCCTGCTGCTGGCGGCCTTGGTCTGGGATGCCCTGCTGGGGGAACCCCCGGCCCTCCTCCATCCGGTGGTGTGGATGGGCTGGGCGGCCAGGGCTTGGTTCGGCCAGGGACAAACCCCCGCTGGCGAGGAGCACAATCCGGCAAGCCCCTGGGTTTCTATGTTGTTTTGGCGGGGTGCGTTGGGGGCGGCGGTTCTGCCCCTGGCCTTCGGTCTGGGGGGGGCCGGGGGGTTGGCCTGGGGCTGGGCAGAACTGTGGCGGCTAGACGGCGGAACCCTGCGGGCAGCCGCCCTGGCGGGATGGTGGGTGGCGGCGGTGTGGTGGCTTAAGTCGGCCCTGGCCTTTCGGGGGTTGGGGCGGGCCGTTCAGGCCGTGGGGCAGGCCCTGGCCCAGAACAACTTGCCCCTGGCCCGGCAAAACCTGTCGGCCCTGTGTTCCCGCGACGCCACCCGCCTGGGAGAAAGCGAACTGGCGGCGGGGGCGGTGTCTTCCGCCGCGGAAAACCTGAACGATGCCCTGGTGGCCCCCTTGTTTTGGTTTGGTGTGGGGGGCTTGGCTGGAGCGGCGACCTTTCGAACGGTGAACACTCTGGACGCCATGGTGGGCTACCATGGGCGGTGGGAGTTTTTGGGCAAGGTCGTCGCCCGGCTGGATGACGCCATGAATTGGATTCCCGCCCGGCTGACTGCGGTGTTGATTCTGGTCTCGGCGGGGGAGCGGGATGGGAGGCTGGCTTGGCGGGTGTGGCGGCGGGACCATGCCCTCACCCCCAGCCCCAACGGGGGGCACCCCATGGCCGCCTTGGCCGGGGCCCTGGGGCTGCGGCTGGAAAAACCGGGGAGTTACATTCTGGGAGCGGACGGACGACATCCCAGCGGGGCCGACGTGGCCCCGGCCTGGAGACTGACCCGCCGGGCGGGATGGCTGGCCGTGTTGCTGACCCTGGGATTTTTGGTGGGGCTGGAAGATCGGCTGTCGGTGTTCACCGGGTTTGTGCCGTTGGGGTGAAGAAGCAAACGCATCCCTTTTCGGCTTCGAGTGATTTCCGAACAACACCCCTCCCTGGCGGCTTCGCCACCTGTCCCTCCCCATCGGAGAGGGACAATACGGTTTAGGCCGAAGAGGGAAAATAGGAATACGTTCGGATGGTGAAGCCGGAAGGACACAATCTCTTCGACCTTCGGCTTCGAGCAATTCCCCTTCCCATCGGGGATGCCCGAAGGGCAGGGATGGGGTGCTGTTGGAATGACAGGGTACGAATGACCTGCAACAGTCTAAACATATTTTCAAACGAGAATGTATGCCCCTAGGCAACGTATTGATGGTTCAGGGAACGGCGTCCTCGGTGGGCAAGAGCCTGCTGGTGACGGCCCTGTGCCGTCTGTACGCCCGGCGGGGGTGGTCGGTGGCCCCCTTTAAGGCCCAGAACATGGCCCTGAACGCGGCGGTAACCCCCGATGGCGGAGAGATTGGCCGGGCCCAGGCGGTGCAGGCCCTGGCGGCGGGGGTGGAAACACGGGTGGAAATGAACCCCATCCTGCTGAAGCCAGAGGGCCACAGCCGCTCTCAACTGGTGGTGCTGGGGCGGGTGGAGGGCACGCTGTCGGCGGTGGAATACCAAGCCCGCAAGCCCCGGCTGCGACGGCTGGTGGACCGCTCCCTGAACACCCTGAGAGAAGCCCACGACCTGGTGGTGATTGAAGGGGCGGGCAGCCCGGCGGAAATCAACCTGCGCCGGGGCGACTTGGTGAACATGTACGTGGCCCGCCAAGCCATGGCCCCAGTGCTGCTGGCGGGCGACATTGACCGGGGCGGGGTGTTTGCCGCCTTTGTGGGAACCATGGCCCTGCTGCGCCCGGCGGAGCGCAAACTGATCGCGGGGTTTGTGGTGAACAAGTTCCGGGGCGACCGCTCCCTGCTGCAGCCTGGGCTGGACTTTCTGGAGAAAAAAACCGGTAAGCCCGTGCTGGGGGTGCTCCCCTTTTTGGAACAACTGGGGCTGCCAGAGGAAGACTCTCTGGGGTTAGACATCCGCACGGGAAAACCTCGCCCCCCGGAGGGCCTGGACGTGGTGGCGGTGCGCTACCCCTGGGTGTCGAACTACGATGATTTGGCCCCCTTGGAGGGTGAGCCGGGGGTGACCGTGCGGTTTGTGAAAACCCCGGCAGAAGCCCAGCAGGCGGACCTGGTGGTGCTGCCGGGTTCGAAAAACACCCTGGCCGATTTGGCTTGGCTGAAAGAACAGGGTTGGGGAGAATTCTTGCGGGCCCGGACCGGCCGTCCGGTGGTGGGCATTTGCGGGGGATTTCAAATGTTGGGGGAACGGGTGGAAAACCCCCACGCCATGGAGGGGGGCCTGCCCTCCGCCGATGGCCTGGGGTTGCTGCCAGTGGTCACCCAGTTGGAGCAGGAAAAACGCACCGCCCGGGTGAAGGCTTGGCCCATCGGGCCGTCGTTTCTCACAGGGAGCGAACCCTGGCCGGAGCAGCCCCCCCTGACTGGCTACGAAATTCACCTGGGGCGGGTGGAACGGCAAAACGGTGCCCAGCCCTTGTTTCGGTTGGAAGGCGCCCCCCTGGGAGACGGGGCCGCCAGCCCGGACGGAAACCTGGCTGGCACCTTGATTCATGGCTTGTGGGACAACCAGAGTTTCCGGGTGGACCTGCTGGAACGGCTGTGGCGCCGCCGGGGGCTGACCCCTCCCCCCGGAACCGGGCGAGGGAATGACCTATTGAACGGCTTTGACCGGCTGGCCGACGCGGTAGAAACCCACCTGGACTTGGAACGGCTGGAGGCCCTGGTGTTTGGCGGAGGGCGGCCATGAACACTTGGCATGCCTTCCGAATGGCGGTGGCCTTTCTCACCCGGTTTTCGCTCCCCCGGTTTGCTGGGAAAGACCCAAGCCCAGAACACCACGCCCGGTCCGTGGGGTTTTATCCCCTGGTGGGGCTGGGGTTGGGGGGGCTCACCGCCGGGGCTGGTTGGGTGCTGACCCTGGCCGGGCTGCCCCCCCTGGCGGTGGGTGTTTTGATGACCGCTTGGCTGGCCTGGCTTTCTGCCGGGCTGCACCTGGACGGCTTGGCCGATACTTTCGACGGGCTGGGGGCCCGAATCAAAGGCCGCCCAGCCGCCCTGGCGGCCATGACCGACAGCGCCAGCGGGCCCATGGGCACGGCGGCCCTGGTGCTGGTGCTGGTGTTGAAGGCGGCCCTGCTTGGGCAGTTGGCTGTGACCCACCAATGGTGGGGCCTTCTGTTGGCCCCGGCGGTGGGGCGCTGGTCTGCCGTGGGGCTGATGGCGGCCCTGCCCCCCGCCAAAAACCAGGGGCTGGGGCACGGGGTAGGCACCGGGGTGGGGTGGCGCGTCTGGGCAACCGCGGGGCTGCTGGCGGGGGCTGTTACAGGGGGACTGGGATATACTGTGGGGCTGGGCACCCATTCTGCTGCCCAGGTTGCTACCGAGTCTGGCCCCCAACTGGCCATCCCCTTGGCCGCGGGGCTGCTGGGGGCCCTGGGGGCAGCCCTGGGGCTGGGGCGGATTGCCCGGCGGGCATTTGGCGGGGTGACTGGCGATGTGTGCGGCGCTGGAATCGAACTTTCCGAAACCGCTTTTCTGGCGGGATGGATGATGGGGCCAACAGTTTCCGAATGGCTTTATTTCTGGTAGGCTGGTTTCAAGAATTTCGAGAGCAGATGATTCAAACACCCACTGCCCTTGAACTATTCGATGAGCCATTCTATGAAGCATCGGGGGACGCAGGCTTGGGCAGCCACGTTTTTTTATCCTGCGCTAGAAAATAAAGTCTGATCACGAATTCTGTGCACAGATTCTGATCACTTGGCCGCTCGATCACGATGGTTCCAATGGGTCGAGTGAAACCCCTTCCCCTGAACGTCTAAAAGCCCATGAGCGTCACCCTCATTTCCGTCCCCTGTCCCGCCTGCCGGAAGGTCCACAAAATCACCTCGGACCGGTATGTATCCACCCGGCCCATTCAATGCACCTGCGGTCAGTCCATTCCATTGGATGGCGATTTGTCTCGAGTGAAGGTGAAGAAGGAAAAAGTCTGATCTTATTACCCCCTTCTTCTCAACTTCTTTTCTTCCACATTACGCTTTCCCCTTTTTTATATCTTTATTTATCTTTCATCTGCCAGCATCATTTTCAACTCCATCCTCTTTCCTCTTTTTCCCGTTCTTTTTTCTCCCGCCCTTTCTTACCCCAGGGAAAATCCATCCCCCTCGGCGGATAGGGTGAGGGTCTCTGGCGCGGCGTGCCGATAGAACTCCCCCGCCTGAGAGCGAACCTGCCCGGCGATGGCCAAGTTGTTCTCCACCTGCCGGATGAAAGTTTGGTCGTTGGCCATTTCATCTTTGAACAGGTATCCCAACACCCCCGGAAGTTTGCGGGCTTTGTTGATCAGCCGGTCATCGTCGTGCCCCGACAAAAACAAAATTGGATAGGGTTTCCCTAGAATAAACAGCACTTGGCTCATGGTCAGCCCGTCCATCACTGGCATGTGCACATCCGTCAGAATCAAGTCTGGTTGAATCAACAGCGATTTCACCACGCCCTCCATGCCCTCCCGGGCGGAGTACAATTGAAAACGCTGCAGGGGGTCCAGCGTCTTCAACCAGTGCTTTAAAATCACGCCAGAATCTTCCACCATTAAAATGCGCTTGCGGCCGGTTTTGCTCAACAGGTCGGCCCACTCGTGTTGAGAAAAGTGCGCTTGGTAGGGTTTTTCCACCGGCTTCACCGACAGCCCGGCCAGCAGCCCCGGCAGCCTGGCCGAGGCCTCCTGCGGAAGGATTCCGTCCAGCACGGAAGGCCATTTGCGCACCTGGGCCAATTCAGCGGCATCCGAGGAGAAGAACACCAGGGGAATGTTCACCCGGAACAAGGCCAACAGTTTGGCCACGTTGAAACCGTCGAGGTGGGGCATGCTCACCGGCAGCAACACCACGCTGGGGCGGTGGCGCAGCGCCCGCCGCACCCCCTCAATACCGTCTTGGGCCAGCATCACCTTGAACGACAGGGCGTTCAAGGCTTCTAAAATGTCCCGTTCCGGTTGAATCACCACGGCATGTCGTTCGATGGTCATGGCCTCGCCTCGGCAGAAAACAAGCCCAGCTCCCGACCAGAGGTGGTGAGCTTGTCCAGGTCTATTTCGCGGTAAAGGTTCAGCAGGCGGTTTTTTTCTTGGGGCGTGGTGTCCGTCCATTCTTCCACCTTGCCCAAAAACTCGGCCATGCGGGTCATAATGTCTTGCTTGAACCAATATCCCCGCACCGAATCCAGTTTCATGGCCTGCTTCACCATGGTTTCTTGGGTATTGGTCGAAAGATACACGATGGGCAGGGGCCGCCCCAGGGTGTATAAAATCTGGGCCAGGGTAATGCCGTCAATGTGGGGCATCATCACATCGCACACGATTAAGTCGGGGTTCAATACCGCCGCCTTAAACAGGGCTTCTTGGCCGCCCCCGGCGGTAAACACGTCGTACAGCCCCGTCTGTTCCAAAATCACCGCCACTCCGGCCAGGGTGTCCGGGTCGTCATCCACCACCAGCAGCCGCTTGCGGTCTTCCTCGGTCACCAGCCGGGCAATCTCTGGCTGGCCCAGGGGAAAGTCTAGGTCTTGTTTGGGGGTTTTGGCCTGGGCCAGGGCTTTGTTCAGGGCCGCGGGGAGTTCCGCGCGCAGTCCGGTTTTGGAACTGGCCGCGGCCACTTGGTGAAACAAGTTCAAGGCTCGGTCCAGCCCCGCCGACTCGGATATCATCACCACCGGGGTAGAGATGCCGATCAGGTTTAATATGCGCAGGGTCTGGTAGCCGTTCATGTAGGGCATTTCCAGATCCATGGTCATCACTTCCGGGTAGTGAATGAGGGCCTTGCGGATCCCCTCCACCCCGTTGCGGGCCAGCAGAACCTCGTGCCCCAAAGACTCCAGCATAGATTGTAGAATCTTCTGGGCGGTGGGGTCATCCTCCATTACCAGAATCCGGCCCATGGGTATTTCCCACTGAGATGTTGATCATTGGGGTTTTTTTTATGGTTCCCCCGTGACTTTTCCCAAGCTACATTCAGAAGCCGTTCGTGTGATCACCTTTTATGCTTTTGTTTCCTTTATTCTATCGTATTTTTTCAAACATGTCTGTTTTTACGCAACCCCCAAATGATCTATTGAACGAAAGGAGGAAGAAAACAGCCCAGCCTGTTACCCTGTCATAGCGCCAGACGATTCCCCCCACCCGCCCCCGGTAAACAGCCCCAATTCCCTTCCCGAATGGGTGAGTTTTTCTAGGTCAATGGATTGATAGGCATTGGCCCACTGTTCCTTTTGCTCTGGGGTGGTGTGGGTCCATTCTTCCACTTTGGCCAAAAAGCTCCCCAGCATGGTCAACAGGTCCTGTTTGAACAAATACCCCCGCACGCAATCCAGTTTCATGGCTTGGCGCACAATGGACTCTTGGGTGTTGGTGGAAAGGTACACCATGGGCAGGGGCCGCCCCAGGGTGTACAGCAGTTGGGCCAGGGTAATGCCATCCAACTGGGGCATCATCACATCGCACACCATTAAGTCTGGGTTCAGCACCACCGCTTTGAACAAGGCCTCTTGGCCGCCCCCGGCGGTGAACACGTCATACAGCCCCGTTTGCTCCAGGGCCCACACCACGGCGCTCAGGTTTTCCGGTTCGTCATCCACCACCAGCACCCGTTTGCGCCCACCCTCCGACGCCAGCCTCACAATTTCCTCCCGCCCCACGGGAAATTCCATATCCACCCGGGGGGCCTGCGAAGTCGACAGCGCCTTCAACAGGGCGCTGGGCAGTTCCTTCCATAGGTTGGTTTTGGAACAGATTCCCACCATGTGGCGGAACAGATCTTGGTGCCCATCCGGCAGCTTGGATTGGGAAATCAGAATCACCGGAACGGTGATGTGAATGAGATTCAACACCCTCAGGGTCTGAAAGCCGTTCATGTAGGGCATTTCCAGGTCCAGGGTCATCACGTCGGGGTAGTGGGTCAGGGCCTTGCGCACCCCTTCCACCCCATTGCGGGCGGAAATGACTTCCTGCCCGATGGATTCCAGGTGGGCCTTCAGGGCCGCCTGTACATCCGGGTCGTCCTCCACCACCAGAATCCGGCTCATGGCCTCCTCTCCGCTGAAATGAAAGCAAACGCCACCCCCCGTGCCCCGCCAAAACCAGCCGGGCACAGAGGATTGGTGTTGTTCAAGTCACAGGAGATACAACGATAGAAAGAGAGAAACAGGCCGAACGGCCTCTTAACCTATACTTTTCAGGTATTCCTCGGTCAGCCGGGGGGCCTGCTTCACCGCCAGGGAGAGCTTGTCGGGTTCTTTGGCGCCGGCAGTGGCCATGTGGGGCGGGCCGCCCCCCTTGCCCCCCGCCAAGGCGGCGATTTTGTTCACCAAGTCGGCAGCCTTGGCTTTCTTTTTCACCAGGTCTTCTCCCACGGCGCACAGCAGGGTGCCCTTGCCTTCAATCACGGCGGCCAGCACCACCACCCCACCGGGCAGTTTCTTCCGCAGTTGGTCGGCCAAAGACCGCAGGTCCTCCATGCTGGCGGCCTCGGTTTGTGCCGCCACCACCCGCACGCCCCCGGCCTCCACCGCGCCCGCCAGCAGGCCGTCTACCCCGCCCCCCATGGCCTCTTTGCGCAGGGCCTTCACGTCACGCTCCAGCCCCTTGCGTTCTTCCAGCAGGCTGGCCAGGCGGGCTTCCAGGTCGTCCGGCTGGGCATTCAGCGCTTGGCGGAAGCGCTCCACCAAGTGAAAGGCCTTGCGGGCTTCTTCCTCCGCTTGGCGCCCAGTGACGGCGGTGATCCGCCGCACGCCAGAGGCCACGGCGCTTTCTCCGGTGATGGCAAACAGGCCGATTTCTCCGGTGGCCGCCGCATGGCAGCCGCCACACAGTTCAGCCGAAAAGTCTCCCGCCTTCACCACCCGCACCCGGTCGCCGTATTTTTCGCCGAACAACGCCGTAACGCCTTGGCCCACGGCGTCATCGTAGCCGGTTTCAAAGATGGTCATGGGGGTGTTGCGGCGAATTTCTCGGTTCACCAGCCGGGCGATGTCTTCCAACTGCTGGGCGGAAGGCTTTTCAAAATGAGTGAAATCGAACCGCAGCTGATCGGGCTGCACCACCGACCCGGCTTGGTTCACGTGCTGGCCCAGCACCTGTTTCAAAGCGGCTTGCAGCAGGTGGGTGGCCGTGTGGTTGCGGGCCGTGTCGGCCCGGCGGTGGTCTTCCACCCGGGCGGTGAGGGGCTGGGGACCGGGAGCGGCTTTGCCTTCCGGGCGGCAGATATGCACCACCAAATCTCCGTCGCGGCGGGTGTCTTCCACTTTCCAACGCCCCTGGGGGCCTTCCAGCACCCCCTGGTCTCCCACTTGCCCGCCGCCTTCGGCATAAAACGGGGTTTGATCCAACACCAGCAGGGTGGTGCCATCGGGACCGGGAGCACTCCGACGAATCACGGCGGGGGTCTCCAGCCGGGTGTATCCCACAAAGGCCGAATGATTGCCGGGGGTGACTTCTTGCCATTCCACCTGGCCGGTCTGGGCCGACCCGGCGGCCCGGGCGGTCTCCCGCTGCTGTTCCATCCGCCGTTGAAACTCCGCCTCATCCACCCCCAGCCCCCGCTCCTCAGCCATCAGCCGGGTCAGGTCCACCGGAAAGCCATAGGTATCGTACAGTTTGAAGGTTTCTTCACCGGGAATGACCTTTCCTTTTTTCTTGGCCAGTTCCTGCAAAATGGTTTCAAACCGTTCCAGCCCCCGGTCCAGGGTTTGGCCAAAAGATTCTTCCTCGGCCTGAATAACCCGCTGCACATGCTGGGCCTGGGCGGGCAGTTCGGGGAAGGCTTCTCCCATCACCCCCACCAGGTCCGGAACCAGCTTGTGAATGAACGGCTGGTGCATGTCTAACACCCGGCCAAAACGGGCGGCCCGCCGCAAAATCCGGCGCAGCACATAGCCCCGCCCTTCGTTGGATGGCAGGGCCCCATCGGCAATGGCAAACGAAAGCGCCCGCAGGTGATCGGCAATCACCTGGAAGGCCACCGCGGTTTCTCCGGGAGACATTTTTTTCCCGGTTTCCCGCGAAATTCCCGCCATCAAGGGGGTAAACAGATCCGTCTCATAGTTCGACTGCACACCCTGCAGCACCCGCACCACCCGCTCGAACCCCATGCCGGTATCCACATGGCGGGCCGCCAGGGGGCTTAGTTTGCCGTCCGGCCCCCGGTTGTATTGAATGAACACCAGGTTCCAAATTTCCACAAATCGCCAACAGCCATCGGTGTTCACCTGGCAGCTATGGCCGGGCTTTCCTTCCAGGGGGCAGGTGCCTTCGCCCATATCCATGTGAATTTCGGTGCAGGGGCCGCAGGGCCCCTGGTCGCCCATTTCCCAGAAATTGCTCTTCTTGCCAAAGCGCATGATGCGCTGGGGGGGCAGGGGGGTTTTCTCCCGCCAAAGTTTTTCCGCTTCCTCATCGGCCCCCAGGCCGTCGCCGGGGTCTCCGCCAAACACGGTGGCGTAGAGTTTGTCTGGGGGCAGCCCCCAGCGCTTCACCAGCAGTTCCCAGGCCCATTCCACCGCTTCGGCCTTAAAGTAATCGCCAAAGGACCAGTTCCCCAGCATTTCAAAAAACGTGTGGTGAAAGTTGTCGCGCCCCACGTCTTCCAGATCGTTGTGCTTGCCGCTGGCCCGAATGCACTTTTGCGAATTGGCCGCCCGAACGTAGGGGCGGGTGCCGGTGTTCAGGAAGACGTCTTTAAACTGGTTCATGCCGGCATTGGCAAACAACAGCGTGGGGTCGTCTAACGGCACCACGGGGGCCGAGCGGACAAAATGATGGCTTTTTTCACGAAAAAATTCGATGAATTCCTGGCGGATTTCCTTGGAGGATTTCAATGGATACCGGGGATGCGCAAAAGAGGTTGGAAGGGATTGTTCAGCGGGCCATGGGCCGGGTTTGAGTGCCATTATAGCCACCTTTTCAGGTTTTTCCACCCTTCCATCCAGGGCATTCACCTTGGTCTGAAAAAGGGGTATATTTGTGAAGGCTCCGCACTGAACCATTTGGCCTTTATTGTGCATTGAGAGGAATGGAACCCTATGCCCCCCAGGGGCTGGCCGGGCAAGGATGCCCCATGAACCAAGGGATGGACCATGGCTGAGAACGAACTGGACGGTTTTGACGATTTAGACAACCTCTTCGGTGAAGAGGGCGGCGGCGGCGGAGGGGCAGACGACCCCTTTGGCGGCGCCATGGACAACCTGATGGCGGAAAGTGCCCCCGCCAGCGCACCAGCGGCAGCGGCTGCCCCCAAGGGGGGGGGAGACGACTCCGAGCTGGATTCGTTTTTCGAAGACCTCTCCACCATTGACGACCTGGAAGTGATCGAGGAGATGCCGCCCCCTCAGGCGGCGGCAGCGCCCGTGGAAAAAGCCGCCCCGGCGCCAAAGGCAGAAAAACCGAAAAAAGAAAAACCGAAAAAAGAGAAAAAAGAAAAGGTCAAAAAGGTGAAGACCCCCCGGCCCCCCCGGGAAATGGGAGACTTCACCCGCCAGTTGATGTCTGCCGCCATGGCCCTGCTGGTCATCGGCGGGTTGATGTCGGTGGTCATGTTTTATCTATTCCCCAAAGATTCCGTGGCCTTTCGGGTTCGCCAAAAAGACATGGCCGACATGAGCGGCGGCCTGTTTGCCTTTAATTTGACCGGAATTGAAGACATGCCCCTGCCCGATGTCTCTGAGTGGACGGCCTGGGTGCAGGAAAAGATTTCCGGTAAGGAAGGCCCGCCGACCAAGCCCCGCAAGCCCTCCAAGCATGGGCCCGACTCCTACATGGAATACCCAGAGGATGAAGAGGAAGAACTGACCGCTGGCGAAAAGAGGCCTGGGGGGAAAATCCCCCTGGCCCACGACCCCCTGCGGGCCGAGCCCCCGCCGCCCCCCCGGATTGTGCCCGAGCCCCCCAAGCGCCATATCGTGCAGGGTGAACGGCCCCCCAAAGCCGCACCCCGCCTCACGCCCCCGCCCGCCTACCGCGGTAAGGGGGGCTACAGCGTGCAGGTGGCCTCTTGCTTCTTTGAAGACTGCGTGGATGCCTTCCGCCAGCAGTTGAAACAAGCCGGGCTGACCTCTCACGTGGCGGCCAAAAAAGCCAAAAGCAACACGGTGGAGTTGTATTCGCAAACCCGCTTTGCCAGCCGGGAGCAGGCCCAAGACTTGGCCGACCGCATCAACGAAGAGTTTAAAGTCGAGGGACAGGCCTTCGTGGTGCAAGGGCGGGAGGAATTCTCCGTGTCGTTGGGAGATTACCCCAACCTGGTGCGGGCCAACGAAGTGAAGGAGCGGCTGAACCAAGTGTTTGCCGGAGAAACCCGGTTCACCGTGCGGTTAAAGCCCCTGCCCTATCAGGTCACCTTCGTGAAGGCCGGGCCCTATCGCACCCGCAAACACGCAGAAATGGCCCGAACCATTTTGCGGGGCGTGGACCAAGCCGAATTTAAAGACGCCTTCGTGGTAAGAAACTAATTCCCTCCCAGCACGTCTTCCCCCGGCCTGCTTTGCCGCTAGGCCGGGGGGCAATCTTAGCCCCCCCCAACCCAACAACACCTCACCCCGCCCGCTGGCGCGGGCTGCCCCTCTCCCGAAGAGAGGGGCGATGCTCGAAGCCACCGGATATTTTATTCAACCGTTCGGAATATAAAAGACTGATAGGAAGCAAGCGCACAGCTTTTCGGCTTCGATTCATTTCCCCTCCACGAAGGGGAGGGGATGCCTGCGTAGCAGGCAGGGGAGGGGTGCTGTTCGGCTTCCCTCTTGTTCCCAACAACACCTCACCCCGCCCGCTGGCGCGGGCTGCCCCTCTCCCGAAGAGAGGGGCGATGCTCGAAGCCACCGGATATTTTATTCAACCGTTCGGAATATAAAAGACTGATAGGAAGCAAGCGCACAGCTTTTCGGCTTCGATTCATTTCCCCTCCACGAAGGGG
The DNA here is from genome assembly GCA_029858505.1 of Deltaproteobacteria bacterium. Lineage (GTDB taxonomy): Bacteria > SAR324 > SAR324 > SAR324 > JACQKK01 > JAOUEW01. The sequence continues at coordinate 827,260 of JAOUEW010000001.1, read as the reverse complement.
AGGGGATGCCTGCGTAGCAGGCAGGGGAGGGGTGCTTTGGGGACGGGGGTGTTGTAGTGGACGAACCCAGGCCAAACGGGATAATCTGTCGGCCATGAGCGAAGTTACCGCCAATACCCCCATGATGCAGCAGTTCAATGCGTTGAAGCGGGAGAACCCGGATTGCATCCTGTTCTTCCGTTCGGGGGATTTTTACGAGATGTTTGGGCGCGACGCCGAAGTGGCGGCCCCCATATTGGACATTGCCCTGACCACCCGCAACAAGAACAGCGAGAACGCGGTGGCCATGGCGGGAGTGCCCCACCACGCCTACGAAACCTACCTGAACAAGCTGACCCAGGCGGGGCTGAAGGTGGCCATTGCCGAGCAGATGGAGGAAGCCCAGCCGGGCAAGGGGCTGGTGCGCCGCGAGGTGGTGCGGGTGGTAACCCCCGGCACGGCGGTGTCTCCCCAGTTTCTGTCGGCCGACCGCGACAACTTCTTGGCTGCGTTAAAGCCCCCCGGCCGGGCGGGCCGCTGGGGGTTGGCCTTGGCCGATCTTTCCACCGGGCGGTTTTTGGTGGCCGAGTTTCCGGCCAACGCCAGGGCCCGGCTCGAATCCTATCTTTCCCGCCTTGCCCCCAGGGAGCTTTTGCTGCCCGAGCCTTACCGGGAAGAAGACCGCCCGGCCCTGGAGAACCTAACCCAAAGCTTGGCCCGTCTGCTGGGCGATCAAGGTGCCCCCCCCCACATGGAAAGCCTGCCCCGCTCTTGGTGGGACCGCCGGGGGTCCAACGACCGCCTGACGAGGCATTTCCGGGTGGCCAACCTCGACGGCTTTGGGGTGGGCACCCTGGAAGAGGCCCTGCGGGCCGCTGGGGCCCTGTTGGCCTACCTGGGAGAAACCCAGAAGTGCGACCTGACCCACATTACCCATATTCAAGAAGCACGGCTGGACCAGGCCATGTGGCTAGACGAAGCCACCCTGCGTAACCTGGAGGTGTTCGAGAACCCCGCCCCAGGCGGCGCCCGCCACACCCTGTTCCGGGTGTTGAACAAAACCCGCACCCCCATGGGGGCCCGCGCCCTGCGCCAGTGGCTGGGCCAGCCGCTGCTGAACCACGCCGCCGTGGAGGAACGCCTCGACGCGGTGGAGGAACTGAAGAGCGACCTGATGGCCCTGGACAAACTGCGGGAGGCTCTTAGCCAAGTGGGCGACCTGGAGCGGGTGGTGGGGCGGGTGGCCCTGCCCCTGGCCGGGGTGGCCGATGTGATGGCCCTGCGCCAAGCGCTGCACGCCCTGCAGGGGCTGCCCCAGCATTTGGCCTGGCTGGTGTCTGGCTTGCTGGCGGGGCTGGCCCGTTCTTTCGACCCCATGGAAGACGTGTGGCGCTACTTGCAGGGGCGGTTCTTAGAGGACCCCGCCCTGAAACTCACCGAGGGCGGCTACATTGCCGCCGGGGTGATTCCAGAACTGGACCGCCTGCGGGAGCTTTCCGGCAACAGCCGCCAGGTCATTGCCCAGCTGGAGGCCAGAGAGCGGGACGCCACCGGCATTGCTTCCCTCAAGGTGCGGTTCAACCGGGTATTTGGGTATTACATCGAGGTCTCCCGGGTGAACCAAGACAAAGTGCCCGACCATTACCTGCGCAAGCAAACCTTGGTCAACGCCGAACGCTACACCACCCCAGAACTGGAAGACTTGGAGCGCCAAATTCTGGGGGCGGAGGAACAAATCCGCGACCTGGAAGCGCAAGAGTTTCAGTCGGTGCGAACGGTGCTGGGGGGCTATAGCCGCCGGATGCAAGAGACCGCCGCCCAGGTGGGAATGCTGGATGCCCTGGCGGCCCTGGCCCAGGCCGCCCAAGACCACAACTACCGCCGCCCGGTGCTGCTGCCCCCCGGCACCCCAGCCCGACTTGCGGTGCGGGCCTGCCGCCATCCGGTGGTGGAGCGTTCCTCCCTGGACGAACCCTTCATCCCCAACGACCTGCAAATGAACGCCGAAGAGCGGCAGATTCTGCTGATCACTGGCCCCAACATGGCGGGCAAATCCACGGTGATGCGCCAAACCGCCCTGCTGCAAATCATGGCTCAAACCGGCTCTTTCGTGGCGGCCGAATCGGCGGAACTCACCCTGGCCGACCGGGTGTTCACCCGGGTGGGGGCATCGGACAATTTAGCCCGGGGGCAAAGCACCTTTATGCTAGAAATGAACGAAGCGGCCAATATCCTGCACCACGCGTCTCCCAATAGCCTGATTATTCTGGACGAAATTGGCCGGGGCACCAGCACCTATGACGGCATTAGCATTGCATGGGCTATGGCAGAATACCTGCATCAACAGGGGCCGTTAACCCTGTTTGCCACCCATTACCACGAATTAACCCAACTGGCCCGGGAACTTCCCCGGCTGAAAAACGTGAACATCGCCATTCGGGAAGAAGGAGACCACTTGGTCTTCACCCGAAAACTGCGCGACGGCGAGGCCGACAAAAGCTACGGCATTCAGGTGGCCAAGCTGGCGGGTCTGCCGCCCCAGGTGATTCAGCGGGCCCACGGGGTGATGGAGCAACTGGTGCAGGGCAGTGACACCGGGGCGGACCAGCGGCCAACCCATCCGCCAACAGACCGGCTGGAAGGCCCCCAGGCCGGGGCCAAGGCCCGCCAACAGTTAACCTTCCTGGCGGAAACTTCTCCTGTGCTTGAGGAGCTTCGGCAGGCCGCCCTGGACCAAATGACACCCCTGGAAGCCCTCAACTTCCTTCACCGTTTGCGCAAACAATTGGATTCCGGATGATGCTCTTCGCCCCCCATTCTCGTTGTGCGGCCCCGGCCCGGGGCTGGGTTGTGTGGATGGCGGGGCTGTGGATGGGATTGCTGGTGGCGGGTCTGCCCGCGCTGGCTGCCGACTCGGTGGAGCAGCGCTACCTGGAAGCCGCCCGGCATTTTCACCAATTGAAAGCCCTGCCCGCCACCTCTGCCGCCGAATGGCAGGCCCTGGCCGATAGCTTCTCTACCTTGCAAAATGAAAATCCGGCCCATGTTCGTGGGCCCGATGCGCTGTATAGTGCTGCTTTGGCTTTTGTGGAGGGCGCCCGCCACGGGGGCGGGGCCGCCCAGGCCCAGCGCTCCGTGGAATTGTTCCGCCTGTTTTCCACCCAGTATCCCAACCACCCCCTGGCCGATGACAGCTTGGTGTTTCTGGGGGTGTTGTATCAAACCGAGCTGCAAAACCCCCAGGCCGCCCTGGCAGAATACCGCCGGGTGTTGGAACACTACCCCAACAGCGACCAAGCCGCCCTGGCCCGCAAACGGGCCGAGGCCCTGGAGCAGTCCTCGTCTGGTGCGCCGTCTGCCCAGTCTGCCCCGCCCACACCGTCTGCGCCTTCTGCCCTGACCCCGCCCCATGCCGCCCGTGGGGTGAAACCGCTGGTTCAGCCAGCGGTGTACACCATGCCTCTGGCCGAGACCCCCCCCACCCAGGCCAGCCGAGGTTCTGACCAAGTTGTGCCGGGTCAAGGCGCGTCGGCTGTGCGGCAGGGGGGGGGAGAGATTCGCCAGATTCAAATCTTGGCGGCCAAACACACCACCCGGGTGATCTTGACCCTGGACCGCATGGTGCCCTTTCGTCAGGGAGAAATCCCGGCGGACAAGAACGGCGCGCGGCGGGTGTTTTTAGACCTGGACGACACCCGGTTGCACCCCAAACTTCCCGCCGTGCACAGCAGCCAGGGGGCCCAGCTCTCCCGGGTGCGGGTGGGGCACTTTAACGCCAATACCTCCAGGGTGGTGCTGGAACTGGGGCAGGTAGAAACCATTCGGGTAGAGCGGGTGAACTTGGGCCGCATGCACCGGGTGGTGATTGACCTGGACGGCCCAGGGGCCCCCGCCCTGAAGCCCACCCTGGAACGCGTTCAAACCCCGGCCCCCACGCCGTCTGCCGCGCAAGAAAAACAGGGCACCACCCAGGCGGCCCTAGACAGCCGCCCGCTGGAGGCGCCCGCCCCACCCAGCAAAGACAGGCCGGTAACCCTGCGGAAAGCCCTGGGGCTGAAGGTGAAGACCATTGTGATTGACCCCGGCCATGGCGGCCACGACCCAGGGGCCGTGGCATTTGGGGTGAAGGAAAAAGACTTGGTGCTGGTGCTGGCCCGCCGGCTGAAGCAGGTGATTCAAGAGCGCAACCCGGAAATTGAAGTAAAATTGACGCGGGACGACGACCGGTTCATCCCCCTGGCCGAGCGGCCCGCCCTGGCCAAACGCATGGGCGGAGACTTGTTTATCTCCATTCACCTGAACGCCAACCGCCAGGAAAAATACCACGGCACCGAAACGTATTTCCTCAACCTGACCAACGACCCCACGGCCCTGGGGGTAGCCGCCCGCGAAAACGCCGCCAACGCCCAACAGGTGGGGGAATTCAACGACATCTTGAAAAGACTGATGGGGCAGGCCAAACTGGAGGAGTCGAACCAATTGGCCCAGCGGCTTCAAGCCGGAATGGTGGGCTGGGGAAAATCGCGGAATCTTGGTGTCAAACAGGCTCCCTTCATGGTATTGTTGGGGTCTGAAATGCCCAGCGTGTTGGTGGAAGCCGGTTTTGTGACCAACCGCAAAGAAAACAAACTGCTGAACACCCCCGAATACCAACGGAAAATTGCTGAAGGCATTTATGAAGGTCTGCGTTCGTATCTGGAATACTGAAACCCCCGCCCCGTTTTCTCCCGCCGTGGTGTTCCGCCGTGTTTCCGGTTTTCTCTTTCAGTGGAACGCCCCCCAGTGGGGGCTGGTGGCCCTGGCGGCGGGGCTGCTGGCGGGCTGCTCTTTAGACCCCGTGTACCAAACCCATGACGCCCACGAACTGGCTGGCCGAGAGGTGCTGTTCCTCAACGCCCCCAGGGATAACTCTGGCCTGCCCGCGGGGCTGAAAGAACGGCTGGTGGACCAGGTGGAAGCCAACCTGTCCCAATCTCCCCTGGTCAAACGGCTGGTGACCCGCAGCCAGTTCTTAGAAAGCGCCAAGGGAACCCCCCTGGCCAACGATTACTTGGTCTACTCTGAAACCCTGGCGCAGATTGGGGTGTCTGAAATCGAAACCGCCAACCGGCTGGGAAAATCCCAACAGGTTTCTCTGCTGTTCCAAGTGGAATTCTCTCTGTACCCCTGCGATGGCTGCCTGGAAGGCTCTCAGGCCGGGGTGGTGGGAACCCTGATTGACACCGCAACGGGAGAAGTGGTCTGGCGGATTCATCTCAGCCAACGGCTGGATGAAAACAAATCCATGACCCTGGATGAACGGGGAGAAGAACTCACCGCCAAATTGCTGGCCCGCATGGAAGCCACCCTCACCCCGCGCTGGCACAAGTTGCGGTTCATGGGCTTAAAGCGCTTGGCTCAGAATTAGTATCCTCAACAGTCACCCTCTCCAACCACACCCCTGCCCCTGGCGGGGCATCCCAACAGCACCCCTCCCCTGCCTGCTACGCAGGCACCCCCTCCAAACAACACCCCTCCCCTGCCCTGCGGGCATCCCCTCCAAACAACACCCCTCCCCTGCCTGCTACGCAGGCATCCCCTCCCCTTCGTGGAGGGGAAATGCATCGAAGCCGAAAAGTTGCGCGCTCGCTTCCTTTCAGTCTTTTATATTCCGAACGGTTGAATAAAATATCCGGTGGCTTCGAGCATCGCCCCTCTCCAACAACACCCCTCCCCTGCCTGCTACGCAGGCATCCCAACAACACCCCTCCCCTTCGTGGAGGGGAACAGCGTGAAGCCAATGGTTTTTGTTTTCTTCCTTCCGGCTTCATCAACTGAATAGATAAAACTAGAATCCGTTGGCCTAAGCCGTATTGTCCCTCTCCGACGGGGAGGGACAGGCGGCGCAGCCGCCAGGGAGGGGTGTTTTTGGGAACAAGAGGGAAGCCGAAACACACCCCTCCCCTGCCTGCTACGCAGGCATCCCCTCCCCTTCGTGGAGGGGAAATGCATCGAAGCCGAAAAGTTGCGCGCTTGCTTCCTTTCAGTCTTTTATTTTCCGAACGGCTGAATAAAATATCCGGTGGCTTCGAGCATCGCCCCTCTCTTCGGGAGAGGGGCAGCCCGCGCCAGCGGGCGGGGTGAGGTGTTTTTGGCTAGGATTCGCCGGGAAGTCGGTCTATGCCACAATACGCTAGAACATCTTGGCGGGTTTGGGCGAAGTCAAACGACCTGCCACTCTTTTCCATGTCAGCCTCGACCATACGAATCATCCCAATCGTTGGGGGGTTGTTTTTCAATTCCTCTGGGAGTATGGCTCCTTTCCAATACTTCGCCGTGAGTACCTGTTCCCAAGTTAAATCTTTGGCCCCCTCCAAATTGGCCCCCTCTAGTTTAGCATGTGCCAAATGGGCACCATTCAGATTACTCTTAAACAATGAGGCATTTTGCAGGTTGGTTTCTATCAGAGCGGCCCCCTGCAGGTTGGCATACATTAGGTTGGCCCCCTGCAGGTTGGCCTTTGCTAGGTGGGTCCCTTTCAGATTGGCCTCACTAAAGTTTGCCCCCGCCAGATTGGCCTCGTATAAATTCATCCTCCATAAGGGCCATCCATAAAAATCATTCCCCACAAACGTCCCCCTCGTGCGAATCACCGTTTCTACGGCCTCTTTGATAACCTTAGGAATATCTCCTTCAACCTCACTCTTCCCATCCCAATCTTTCGGCGGTTTTGGTCGTGCAGACACAATCGCCTTCAGGGTGCTGAGAATGGGTAACCGATAAGAATTCTTTTCAACCTTTTCCTTCACCGATTCTTCCGCATCTTGATCTTTCACCCGGTATTTTGGCGGGACCATCCCCCCATCCCCCAAGTAATCTGAAAATTGAAGGATGGCGGCGGCGGCACGAAGAACTTTGGCTTTATCTGTTTTCCCCTCAGTTTTATATTTTGGTTCTCCTTCAGTTGCTTTCTCACTTGGTTTTTCTTCAGTTGCTTTCTCACTTGGTTTTTCTTCAGTTGCTTTCTCACTTGGTTTTTCTTCAGTTGCTTTCTCACTTGGTTTTTCTTCAGTTGCTTTATCTTGTGATTCCCCTTTAGTTTTCCCTTCAATAGGCCAGTCGGTCGCCCATTCGATGAGCTTGTTAAATTGTTCCAGACTGGTTTTGTATTGTTCATGGGCCAAGTCTTCCTTGGCCTGTGTCTGGTCTATTTCCTTCACCCTGTCCCGGATAAACCAGATAAACCAAGCGAAGGGGGCCGCGGCAATGGCGGCAGCGAAAGTCCAAAAGCCGCTATCTTTGGTTAAAAATTCTTCTCCCTTCCCAAACCCAAATTCTGATGGATTCCGCCCTACCCAAAGCAGATTATTAAGGAGCACGATGGCCAGACCCAACAAAGCCAACCATGGAAAAATTGTGCGGCGAATGGAAAACAGAAAATCCCCCAGGTTCTTGAAAAAAGAACGCAGAGAATCCTTCAGCCACCGAAACAAGGAAGCAATCTCTGCACGTGCATTTAGGGCGATAAACACAAAAAAGGCCACCGCTACCCAAAAATATTTTTCCATTCCCTCCCTCCATTGCTGGTTAGCCCGCGTATGAGCGTTACGCTCCCATGTCGCGGATCATTTGAAAGACCGCCAGGTGTTCTTCAGGGGTTAGTGCTTCTGGCCTGCGCCCGGCGATGCGTTCATCCACCCTTTGCCAGGCTTCTTCGTGGGGGTATTGCTGGTTGGCGCTGGGTTTTTGTTTACCGGCCCCGTTGGTGGGTTTGGGTTCTTTCTTTTTGGCCCCGCCATACATGCCGTGGAGAGTGGTGTCCATGCGTTTGCGGCGTTTGGAAAATAGTTTTTGCACATGGTCCAGGTAGCGCGCTTCGTCTTCTGGTGGCATGATGGCGGGCTTGGCTTCCAGGGCCACCACCGCCGAGTGAACTTTGGGTGGTGGGTGAAAGGCGCCGGGGGGCACCTGAAACAGCAGCCGAGAGCGCCACCCGGCGGCCAGGGCCACCGACAGCGAGCCGTAGTCTTTGCCGTCGGAGGGCATGGCGGCCATGCGTTTGGCCACTTCCAGTTGCACCATCAGCACCACCCGGGTCAGGTGGCGGCGGTGGGCCAGAAAGCGGAACAACAGGGGCGAGGTGATGTTGTAGGGAATATTGGCGGCCACCAGGTAGGGCTGGGGGCTGGCAAACAGGTCGGCGGGGTCCAGCGAAGTCTTTAGGATATCTTTGGCAATCAGCCGAAAGCGGGGGTTGTCTCCAAACCTGTTTTCCAGGCCCGGCAGCATGGCGGGGTCAATTTCCACCGCGGTCACGGTGGCCCCGGTGGCCAGCAGCTGGGCGGTAAGGGGCCCCTTGCCGGGGCCCACCTCCAGCACGTGGTCGCCGGGGCGGCAGGCCACGGTGGCGGCAATGCGTTCCAGCACGTGGCGGTCGTGCAAAAAGTGCTGGCCGAATTTTTTTCCCATGGCAAACCCCTCGGTTGGTCCAGCCTTGCTGCCCGCCGGTTATGTCCAGTTGTACTGGAATCGGCCCGGCGCAATCAACCCCAAGAGTCTGCCCGTTGGAACAGCGGGTCAAGTTGTTCTTTCCAGGGCCCCTGAAACAACGCCAGCAGTTCCTCTCCGCGAGAGACCCCCCGGCGGGCCATGTCTTCCAGGGGGGCCAGCAGGGCCCGGTCATCGTGTTCTGGGGGCAGTTCTTTCGCCAGGGCCGCCAGCCCTTTCCCCGCCAGGGCCACCATTTGGCGGGCCCATTCGGCCAGGGGGGTGCCGTTCAGGCGCCCGGCCAGCCCCCGCTCTCCGGCCGCCACCAGGGCCTGGGCCACGGTGGTGTCGTTCAGCCCCTGGGTTAGCCCCAGGGCCTTTTGCAGGGTGGGGGGGTGATACAACAGCCCCCGCCACAGGGCGGCAAAAGCCCCCAGCATGGCCGGGGGGGCCGCGTCCATCATGCGAAATTCCAGGTAGCGTTTCAGGCGCACTTCGGGGAACACGGTGGTCAGATGCAGGGCCCAGTCGTCCAGGGTGGCCTGAAAGCCCTGAAAGCCATCGGCCAGAAACCGGCGGAAGGTCATGGCCTGGGTGTTCACTTGGCGCCCTTCCCGGTAAATGAAAAACATGGGCACATCCAACGCCCAGCGGGTGTAATCTTCATACCCATACCCCTGGTCAAACACCCCTGGGGGCAGGCCGCAGCGGTCGGGGTCGGTGGCCCGCCAAATCAAGGTGCGGGCCGACACCCCCCCGGCGGGCCGGCCCGCGGCAAAGGGCGAATTGGCCGACAACGCCGCCGCCACTGGCGCCAGCCCCAGCCCCACCCGCAGCTTGCGGGCCATGTCGGCCTCGTCGGCAAAATCTAAACTCACCTGAATGGAAGCCGTGGCCATCATCATGTCCAGGGCCAGGGCCCCCCGGCTGGGCAAATAGGCCGCCATCATGCGGTAGCGTTCTTTGGGCACCCGAGACAGGGCCGTCAGGGGCGTGTGGGGGTTGCGGCCCATCATCAACCAGCGAATGCCCAGTTCTTCTCCCACCTGGTGAATTTCGGTCATGTGGGCGGCGGTTTCGTTCAGGGCCCCCCTGGCCGACAGATGGGGGGTGCCGCTCAGCTCTAACTGCCCCCCCGGCTCCAGGGTCACCAGCGATCCCCCCCGCGACAAGGCCACCAGCCGCCCGGCTTCCTCCAGGGGGGCCCAGCCAAACCGAGAAGCCAACTGGCGCAGCAGGGCTTCAATGCCCTGGGGACCGTCGAAGGGCACCGGCCGCAGGTCGGCGGTGTACAGGCCAAGTTTCTCCTGCTCCACCCCCACCCGCCAGGCGGGCGCGGGTTTTTCGCCCTGCCGAAAATATTCGGCAAGGTCACGCAGCGTGGGTCGCTCGGTGGAACCGGAAGAAACGGGGGGTGGAAGATGGGTCATGGAATCCGGAGGCAAAACGGCCGGTCAGGAACGACCCGCCAAGTATTGTCTCCATTGTACGCTGTTTCTCAAGGGATGGAAGCACACATCGTTGTTCACGATTTCCAAATGCTGGAACCCTTCCTTGATGGCCTCCATCAGGGTGTCGAAGGCTTCTCCCACCCGCTTCAGGTAAGACAACCGGCGGGCCAGCAGCACCTGGGTTTCCGGCACGCAGCGGCCCCGGGCCGCCAAATCTTTGTACACCATGATTTCCTTCATGTACTGGCCGGTTTCGCCCCAGGCCGCGGCCAGCAGCAGCCGGGCAAAATGGTGCTGGGGGTTCAACTGCAGGGCAAAATCCAAAGACTCCATGGCATCGGGGTACATTCGGCGCTGCAAAAACCGAGAGCCATAATAATAGTGGGTGTCCGCCAGCCACTCCCGCCCTTCCTCCGTATCCGTTTCCAATGCGGGGAAGGCCTGGGGGGCAAACCCCCGCAGCAAGAAATCCATGGGGTGCTCTTTCCCCTCTGGGATGGCGGCGCTGTCGGCGTCTTCCAACTCGGTGGACCACAGCATTTCTTCCAGGGTTTCCTCCCGGGGGGGTTGTTTCTTGGTGTCGGCGGTGGGGGTCTCCAACTCCAGGGCAGCCTGGGGTTCCTCGCGGAACAAATCCGGGCCGTGAACTTTTTCCAGGGCGGTCATCATGGTTGGAGGAATGGCCATTTCCAGCTCCCCCGCCATGGAACCAGAGAATTGAAACGCCAACCGGGTAATCACCACCGGGGCCTGATCCAGGGCCTTCATGTCTCCCTCCAAACGCTCCCAGGCCACGCTAGACACCATGGGGGGCTCGCTGGGGGGCTGGTGATACAACACCTGCAGCAGGTATTCGGCCAGGGTTCGCACAAAATCTTGGGCCACCTGTTCTTCCAAAAAGGTCACCCGCCCCCGCATCACGCTGTGATAGGCCAACGGCTTGGTGGAGGAAAACGCGAACTCTAAATAATGGTAAAACAACCGGGGAGAGGCCAGCACATAAATGGCCTGGGCATCCTCCATGCCCACTTGAAACACCATGCGGTCTCTGTTCATGGATTCCGGCCAGGCCACGGCCGACACGGTTTCCATGGATTCCAGATAAACCATCCCCGACTCCATGCCCATCACGGAAAACTGATGGGTCAACATGTCGCAGTAGCCGTTCATCAACCCAAAGAAACTCCGGGGGGCCGCCCCCGCCAATGGCCCCCGGCCAGCCAGGGTTTGGCGGGCCACCCTGGCCAGCAGGTGATCCAGCAGATCCAGCTCCCCCAGCAGGGTCTCCCGCCGGTCGGCCTCCAGCCGTTCCATGGCCTCCAACACCAAGGGCAGCCCCCGCACTGGCGAGCCCGCCTCTGGCTCAACGGCGTCTTCCACTTTGCGCAGCCCCGGAGAAATCTGCCGCAGGGCCTCCACCATGATTTCCTCTTGAAAGGGGGTGGGGGTCAGGTCCCAGTCCATGCGAGAAACCCGGAACAGCACGTCGGCTTGGTCTTCCTGGTCTTTGCCGGCCAAATACCCCGCCAGCCGCCCGGCATCGCCCACCCAGTTCAAAATGAACGCGGAGATTTGTGGGTGTTCGTCGGCCAGCCAGCGGTTCAGCCGGGTGGCGTCCTCTTGCAGGAAACGGCTGCGGAGCGTTCGGAGGGTGGGAGAGCCTTGCAGTTCAGCCATGGAGCCTTGGATGGTTTCGGGGCGGGGAAAAATCTGTTATGCCATGGATAGACGCCCGTTGGGAAGGCGTATCCCTGTCCCCCCGTTCTCCTATGGGCAGCGCACCGCCATGAACCGGCTTATCCTGCAATTCACCGCCGATCTTCACCTGAAGGGGTATGCCCCGAACAGCATTCAAAACCACCGGCTGGACCTGCTGAAGTTCCAGGCTTGGCTGGGGCAGGCGGGAGAAGTTCTCCCGGCCAGGGTGCGGGAGATGACCACCGCGGACATCACCGACTACAAGCATGACTTGGCCAGGCAGATGAAACCCCGTTCGGTGAATCGTCATTTGTCCTCCCTCAAGTTGTTTTACCGGTTTTTAGAAAGCGTGGGCCTCGCCGCCACAAACCCGGTCGATGGGGTGTCCTTCCCCAAAGTGTTCCAAGAATCCCCCGCCATGCTCACCCCAGGCGAGGTGACCGCCCTGCTGGATGCCGTGGATGAGTCCCGTTACCTGGGCCTGAGGGACCGGGCCATTCTAGAATTATTGTATTCCTGCGGGTTGAAATTGAATGAACTCATGGGGTTGAACGTGGATTCTCCCCAATTGGACCTGGGTTTTTTAAGGGTGGGGGGGCGAAAACACCGGATGGTGCCCCTCACCCCCCGGGCCACGGCCCTGCTGGGTCGTTACATCCAAGAGGCCCGGGCGGGGCGGTTGCGGGACCCCCTGGACCCTTGCCTGTTCCCAGGGCGCAACGGATCGCGCATTTCACGGGTGGGGGTGTGGAAACTGGTGAAAAAACACGCCGAGGCGGCGGGCATTCGCAAAAACTTCAACCCCCGGGGGCTTCGGCACGCCTTTGCCATTCACCTGATTCTGGGGGGGATGGACCTGGATGGCATCCGGTTTTTGTTTGGCTACCGCAAACTGGAGGCGGCGGACCTGTACGCCCACGTCAACACCCCCGACTTCCGGGAAACCTATCGGGCCTGCCACCCCGTGGCCCATATGCCCACGGCCCGCCCAGAATCCCCCTAAACTCTCAGGAAACAAATCCCCCAAACACAAAACCCCCCTTCCCGGTGATTGGCGGGAATAGGGGGGAGATTCTGGCCACAAACCGGGGCCTAGCCGGGGAAAGCGATCAAAGAGAGCGATTCTGCGTTAGAATCTCTTATTTTTAATTCTAATTTCTAATTTTCTAACCCTTTTTAACCCAAACTTTTTAACCCAAAACCTTACGATTAGCCCTTCTTTTCAATCACGATTTTTCCGTCTTTGATCTCTTTGATCCGGATGGACTCACGGGTGCCGTCCAACACAATGGAACCGCCCTCTTTGAGAGTCAGCACTTGGTTGGTGACATTGGGATTGGCGGCCCTGGGGCTGGTCGTCCGGGAAGAGCCCGTGGGAGCCATTTTCGGGGTGATCCGCATCGGCTGTCCTTGTCTCGCGGTGAACAACTGCGGGTGATGTGTGATAGAATCTATTTTTCCACCCATTTTATCTTGTTGAACTTTTTTCCGGTTGTCAATGGAAATCGCTGTTTTGGAACAAATTAGCCAGCGGATGTTGGCCCTTCCGGCGGATTTTCCCCGCCCATGGGTCACCCTGAAAGCCGGGGTCTCTTTGGATGGCAAGGTGGCCACGTCGGGGGGGGAATCCCGCTGGATCACCGGGGAGGCCGCCCGGGGGGCGGGGCACCGCCTGCGGGCCCTGCACCAAGCCGTGGTGGTGGGCATTGGCACGGTGCTGGCCGATGACCCCCAGCTCACCGTGCGGCAGGGCCAGCCCCAACTTCCCGGCCCGGCTCGGGTGGTGGTGGATTCCACCGCCCGGGTGCCCCTGCAAGCCAAGGCGCTGGCCCCAGACGGCAGCCGAAGACTGGTGGTCTGTGGGTCCCAGGCGGCCCCCGACCGTTTGGCCGCCCTGGCAGAATTGGGGGTAGAGGTATTGCAAGCCCCCACCCCCCGCCCAGCGCCGGAGTGGTTTCTCCCCCGCCTGCGGCAGACCGGGCTGGCCTCGCTGTTGGTGGAGGGGGGCCCCCGGCTGCATGCCTCTTTCATTGCGGGGGGCTTTGCCCATGAGGTATTCTTATTCATGGCAGGAATGGTGCTGGGGGAAGACGCCCCCGGCTGGTGCGGCCCCCTAGAGGGGGGCACCCTTTCCCAGGCGCCCCGCCTCTGCCTATCGGCCCCTGTGCGGGTGGAGGAAGACCTGCTGGTGCACGGGGTGTTTGCCCCCTTCCAGCCTTCCCGCCCGTCATCCCCTTCCCACCCTATTCCTCGGCCTGCCGCCCCATGACCCCCAAACCAGCCACCCAGGTCACCAACCTTCCCCCCCGCTTCGACTCCATCGAGGCGGCCCTGGAAGACATCCGCCAGGGGAAGATGATTATTTTGGTGGATGACGAAGACCGGGAAAACGAAGGCGACTTGGTGTGCGCGGCGGAACTGGTCACCCCAGAGATCATTAACTTCATGGCCACCCACGCCCGTGGGTTAATCTGCTTGGCCCTGGAGGAACCCCTGGCCGACCGGCTGGCTCTGCCCCCCATGGTCGAGTCCAACCAATCGTCTTTCGGCACCAACTTCACCATCAGCATCGAAGCCGCCGAGGGGGTCACCACCGGCATTTCCGCCCACGACCGGGCCCACACCATTCTCACCGCCGTGCGGCCCGGCTCGAAAGCCTCTGACCTGCGCCGCCCAGGCCATGTGTTTCCCCTGCGGGCCCGGCCGGGAGGGGTGTTGGTGCGCACTGGCCAAACCGAAGGCTCGGTGGACTTGGCCCGCATTGCCGGGCTGACCCCCGCTGGGGTCATCTGCGAAATCATGGACGACGACGGCTCCATGGCCCGCTACCCCAAGCTGCGGGTCCTGGCCGACCAATGGGGCATGAAGTTGGTCACCGTGGCAGACTTGATTCGCCACCGCAAAAGCCGCGAGGTGCTGGTGACCCGCATGGCCGAGGCCCGCCTGCCCACCAATGCCGGAGAATTCCAGGTGGTGGGGTTTCAAAACGTGTACAGCCAGGATGATTACATTGCCCTGGTGATGGGCCGGTGGCAGCCGGAGGAACCCGTGCTGGTGCGGGTGCACAGCCAATGCTTAACCGGAGACGTGTTTGGCAGCCAGCGCTGCGACTGCGGCCCCCAGCTGGAGGCCGCCATGGGCATGGTGGCCAGAGCCGGCAAGGGGGTCATTCTGTACCTGCCCCAAGAAGGCCGGGGTATCGGCCTGATTAACAAACTGCGGGCCTATCACCTGCAAGATGAAGGCGCCGACACCGTGGAGGCCAACCAGCGCCTGGGCTTTGGCGAAGACCTGCGCGACTATGGCCTGGGGGCCCAAATATTGGTGGCTCTGGGCATTCGGAAGATTCGTCTGCTGACCAACAACCCCCGAAAAATCGTGGGCCTGTCGGGCTACGGGCTGGAACTGGTGGAACGGGTGCCCCTGGAGATGAAACCCTCTGGCAGCAACCGTGAATACCTGCAGGCCAAAAAAGACAAGCTGGGCCACCTGCTCACGTTCGACAAAGAAAAGTAAACCCCGTGCTCCGGCTTGAGGTTCACACGCCCTCCAACAGTTTCTTTCGTTTCTCGGTGTATTCCTCCTCAGAAATCACTCCTTGATCCCGCAGGGTTTGCAGCCGGGCAAACCGCTGGGCCATTTCCTCCACGGCTTGCAGTTGGCTGGTCTGGGCCTCTTGGCGTTCCAGGGTCACCTGGAACACCCGGCGGGCTTCCTCTGGGGGCAGGCCCTCTGGCCGAGAGAACACCATCACCGCCACCCGGCCCAGGGCCCAGGTGGCCGCGTACACCCGCCCCACCTGGGTAGCGGGCCCCACCAGGGGAATCACCCGCAACAACCGCCGCAGCACCGCCCCACCCCCCAACAGGGAGAGAACGAGCGTAAAGGCCTTGCGGTCCTTCAATGGCACGCCGTGCAGCCGGGCCAGGGCCCCCAGCAGGGCCATCTGCACCGGAAGCTCCATGAACGGCAGGGGTGCCCCCGCCAGGGCGGCGGCGGCCGTGGCAGCGGCTTGAATCAACTGCTCGGAGCGGGCCTGCTTTTGGGCGGGGGTCAGGTGGGCAAAATCTCCGCTCAGCAGGCGCTTCATGGTGTCTTGGAATTCCGGCGGAACCCCCAGGTTGTTCCATATCGACATGGGTCAATCCTTGGCCAGTTGTTTGAATCCATCCTCCACCCCCTGGGCCAGCCGCCGGGAGACCTCTTGCAGCTGCTCCCAGTTCCAGGTTTCCCCCACCGCCCGAATGGTGGAAAAGTGTTCCGGGAGAGCCAAGTGGTCATCGGCGCCCAAATGGCAGGCCAGCCGCTCATCCACGGCGGCCAGGGTTTGATACAGGGGGGTCAGGGGGTCCACCCAGGCCCGCTCCGGGGCCCCCGCTGGCAGCCGGGGCGGCAACACCTCGGGAGAACCGCCCCCGTTCTCCGCTGGAATCCAGGCCGCGTCTCCCCGCCACAGGGCCCGCAACAACGCCAACTGCCGCAAGAACTCATAGCCGATCAGCCCGCCTGGAGCAAACTTGAGGGCCACAGCCCGGCCCTCTCTGGCCGCCGGAGGCATGTGCTCTTCCACCAGCCGGTCCAGCATGTGGCGCACCTGCCCAGCCAACTCACTGGCGGTCAGCCCACGGGCCTGCCAAGCGGCCTGCACCGCCCCGGCCACCCGGGCCGACAAGCGGGGGTCCCCGGCCCCGTGCCGCAGCCGGGTGAAGGCCTGAAAGTTCCACACTTCTGCCTGGCGGGCCAGAAAATTTTCCATGGCCGCCAGGGGGGGAACCAGCACGCCCTTTCCGCCATAGGGCCGCAGGCGGTGGTCCAGGGCATACAACACCCCAAACTGGGTCTGGCTGGTGAGCAGGGTAGACACCTTGCGGGCCAGCTTGGCAAAAAACTCGCTATGGGGGGTGCCGTCGGTGGTGGTTCCCTCGGCCTGATGAAAGAACACCAGATCCAAGTCCGAGGAAAACCGCATGTCGCGGCTGCCCAGTTTGCCCAGGGCCATCACGCAAAAGCCGCTGTTCGCGGGGCCGTCTTCCGGCCCCACCCCTTCAGGGTAACCATGGCGGCGGGTGAGGGAATCCCAGGCAAAGGCCAGGCAGGCCTCGATGGCGGCATCGGCCAGGGCGGCCAACAAGGGATGGTGGTCGATCCAGCCTTCTTTGTTCTGGAAGGCATCCAGATAGGCCGCCAGAATGCGAATGGACAAATGGGCCTTGATCGTTTGCAGCTCCAGCATCAGGCCTTCTTCGTCCTCTGCCCGGCTTGCCGCCTCCAACACTTCTTGTCGGATGTGCTGCGGGGTCAGGGGGCGGGTGCCCACATAGGTTTCTAAAAATTCCGGATGGCGAATGAGCTGCCCGGCCAGGGCGCCCCCCTCGGCAAACACGCGGGAGACCCAGGCCACGATGGACGGGTTCGACTCCAACAACACAAAGATCGCGTTGCGGTTGCCGATGCGTTCCAGAAACTCTAGCCAGCGGGGAAACACCGGGTCGCTTCCCCGCAGGTGCAGGTGGGGCCGGGCCAGCAGCCGCTCCACTTTGGGAATACAGCGCTCCCCGGCCCGGGTCTTCATCAGTTGATCCAAAAATTCATCCGCCCGGCGCAGCAGTTCCTCGCTGCTCTGAGACCCAGATCCCCCCTGGGCACTTTGCTCCTCCACCATCCGTCGCCAGTCGCTTCCCCCCTGTTCCTCGGCTTCTTCCATGGCCAGCAGGCCTTTGAACCGGCTTTCCACTCTTTTCCGGGTTTCTTCCAGGGTGTTTAGCGCCCCGGCCAGCCGGGCAGAAAACCCCGGCTGAAAATCGTGCAGCACCCGCGCCAATCGTTCCCCATCGGCAGGCAACTCCTGGGTTTGAGATTCCTCCACCATTTGCAGGCGGTTCTCCACCCCCCGCAGGTGCCAGTAATCCGCCAAGTGCTCCGCAGCGTCCGCGGGGGTCATCACCCCGGCTCGGGCCAGTTCCTCCAGGGTTCCTTGGTGGCCCGTCATCTGCAGGGCCGGGTTTCGCCCGCCATGCAGCAACTGCTGGGCCTGCACAAAAAACTCATTCTCCCGAATGCCCCCCCGGCCCAACTTCACGTTGGCCGCCAAGCTGCCCTGGTGATGGCGGTTAATGTCTCGCTTCACCAGCACCAACCCTTCGATGGCGCTATAGTCAAGGTAGCGCCGGAACACAAACGGCCGCATGGCCAGATGAAAGGGGGCCCACACCCTGGGGTGGCCCGCCGCCCGCCGGGCCTTCAACAGGGCGGTGCGCTCCCACTCCCGCCCTTCGACTTCGTAATATTGCAGGGCATAGGCCAGCGAGGGGCACAACAGGCCGCTTTTGCCCTGGGGCCGCAGGTCTGGGTCTACCCGCAGGCCAAACCCTTCGGCTCCGGTTTGAGACAACAGGCTCACCGTGCGGCGGCAGACCCGCTGGTGAAAATCTCCGGTGTCTTGGCTGCCTTCTGGCCATTGTTCTTCGGCGGCTTGGCGGGCCGTGTCGTCCAGCGCCGCCCACCAGGGGCGGTCGTCCACCGCCAAGTCTGGGGTGAGAGGCGGCAGCGCAAACCCCTCCGGCAGCCGGCGCAGGTTTTCGCCGCTGCCCTCGTGCAAAAAGATCACATCCACGTCGGAGGAATAATTTAACTCTCCGCCCCCCAGCTTGCCCATGCCCGCCACCACGCCCGCCGAAAGCCCCTGACCGTCCCAGGGCAGCCCCTGGGTGATGACCTGCCGGGCGAAGGAATGGGCATACACCAGCCGCACCATGCCCTGCGCCAGGGCGGTCAGCCGCCCGCAGGTTTGCCTGGGGGTGTGCGCCCCCAGCAGCGACTGGGCGGTAAGGCGGGTCAGGTTGGCGTATTTCCAATGCCGCACCACCCGCAAAAAGGTTTCCGGCTCCAACCGAATCAGGTCTGACTCGGCAGCAGGGTCTGTGGACGGTGAACTTTCTTGGGGCAGCCAGCTTTGCAGGGGCAGCAGCGTGCTGGCCCAGCGGGCCACTTGCTGAGACACCGGGTCTTCCGGTGGAAAGGAAGAGTTGAATTCAGAAGAGACAGGACCAGAAATAGCCGGTTCAGAAGCCACCGATTCAGAAGCGGGCTGAGAAGAAACAACGTCTGGATTTGAGTCTGGGTCTGTATTGCTGGTGGGAGTCAGGGAACTCAACACCCCCAGGGTCAACCAAGTGGGATGACGGGTGAGGTGCCGCAGAATGTGGGGGGCGGCATAGGCCAACCGCACCAGGGCGGTTTGGGTCAGGGCATCGGCCAGCAGCCCCGGCGGAAGAACCACCCCTTCGCGAGAGAATCCCTCGGGCAGGGCATCCATCAGCCCCTCCAGCAAGGCCAGGGCCTCTGGGGGGCGGTCCAGCGCCTCCCACTGTGCCGCCATGGGCCCCAATCCTCCCGGCGTCATTCCCAGAATCCGGGCCCGATCATCCCACCGAGGCATCATGCGTTCGGTTCTCCCCCGCCCAATCTTCCTCGGAAAACACCGCCACCCCGTTGTGGGCCAGCAGGGCCGCGGTGGCTCCCCGCCCCTCCACCTCGGTTCCCTCCAGGGTCACCCGGTGTACCCCGCAAGAGGGGCTGCCGTCTTTCAGAATGGCGGCCTGGGCGTTGATCTCCCGCGCTTTGGCCATGGTTTTCCAGGCGCCGTCCCGAAAGTTCCGGGTGACATCCTGGGCGGTGACCCCCGGAGGAGTGCGGGTAAGCACCCGGGCCAACCCCGCCACCACGTCGAATCCCAAGCCGCCCTCCAGATGGGCTGGCTGCCGGGGAGTGGGCAGCCCGCCTTCCCGTTCGGGGCACATGGCCACGGCGTGGCCCTGTTCCACCAGGGCCTTCACGGCAGGGTCCAGGCGGTCCCCCCCGTTGTAGCGGCATTTTTCTCCCGCCAAGCAGGCGCTCACCACCAGCCAGGGCTGGGCTGGGGTTTCCCCGGATTTTGCGTTTTCTTTGGCCAATCGCTGCTGGGCCTGTTGCAGGGTCATCACCGTTTTTTTCAACATCATGCTCCTGGTCTTCTTCCGTTTGGGGGCCGTTTATGTAAGAAAAAAGTGAACTCGACGAAACGCATTAAAAAAGACACACCCTTTTCTCGGCAACAACCAACCCCCGTTGGCCAAGACAGTCAATCAGTGTACAGAAATCTATTGCGTTTGCCCATAGGTAGTTTTTTCAAAGACACTGGCAGATTTTCCCCCTCCCAAGGCTAGGCCGTGGCCCCCAGGGCCTTCAGCACCGCCAGGGCCTGTTCCATTTCCTGGCGGGCGGAAGGATCGCTTTCCCTGGCCAGGGCGGCGGCCAGCAGCCCCTGGGCCGCCACCCGCCCCTCTGGCCGGGCTTGGCAGGCCCGCCCCAGGGCCCAGGCGGCAGCCCCCCGGGCCACCGGTTCCGCCCGCCCCAGGGCTTGCAACAACGCCGTCAGGCCCCGCCCCGCCGACAACTCATCCCACCCTCCGGCGGCCAAGCGGTTGCCCAGGGCCAACGCGGCGTTACGGGCCATGCCCCCGGCCCCTGGCCTGCCGTAAGGCGTGTGGCGATAGCGCTGTTGAAAAGACGCCGGGTCCAACATTAACCAGCGGTCCAGTTCCGGGGGATCTTCTGCAGGCCCATGGCGGCTGGGGGCCTTGCGATTCCAAGGGCACACCTCTTGGCAGACATCGCAGCCAAACACCCAGTCGCCCATGTGGGGGCGCAGCTCCAGCGGGGGCAGCCCCTTGCTTTCAATGGTGGGGGTGGCAATGCAGCGGCGGGCGTCTACCCGGCGGGGGGCGGTGATGGCCCCGGTGGGGCAGGCTGCGATGCAGGCCTGGCACGTTCCGCAGCGAGAGTCGGCCTGGGAGGCACCGGGAGTCTCCGCAGAACGAGAGAAACCCCCCGACCCTGGCGCCGAAGGCAGGGGCAGCTCCAGCAGAACCCCCCCCAGAAACAAATAAGACCCCAGCCGGGGGTGAATGAGCAGGCCGTTCTTCCCCACCCAGCCCAGCCCCGCCCGGGCCGCCCATTCCCGCTCCATCAGGGGGGCGGTATCTACAAACGACCTGCGGCGCACGGGCTGGCCCGCCAGCCGCTCCACTTCCCGCCCCAGGCGGTCCAACCTTTCCCTCATGTCGAGGTGATAATCCGGCCCCCAGGCATAACGGGCCGTCCGGCTGGAAAAGTTCCCCTCTGGCCGGGGGGCTGCTGGGCGGTAACCGCGGGCCGTCATCAGCACCGTTTGGGCCCAGGGGGCCACCCGGCGGGGGTCGGCCTTCAGCTCGGCATGGCGGGTTAAATAGGTCAGTTCTCCCCCCAGTCCGTCCTTCAGCCAGTCCAGGTAAAACCCATGGGTCAGGGTCGGCCCCGCCGGGACCAACCCGGCGTCATCAAACCCCAAATCCAAAGCCGCCTGGCGGATGGCCTGAGCCAATGCTTGAGAATCACCCATGAGGATGGAACCGCCCTTGTTTGAATGAAAAGATAAACCTTACTTTTCTGCGTCTCTTGACATCCAGCCCTAGGGCGTATGTCATATAGGTATAGAAATAACCGACTTCTTTCTTGGGGGGAACTCAGACCAACTGCATGGTAGGGCAGAATGGGGGAACGTTTCGTTTCACTTGTAACGTTCCGATCATCCCATACCATCTGACTGAACAGCACCAACCCCCTGTGGAATGACCCCAGGGGATCTCTGAATCCTAGCACGCTCCTTCCCCACAAATCCCTTCATGCTGACAACCTATCTGTCGAAGACCATTGCCATGGCCATTATTTTCATGGTCGTGATGCTGGCCCCCGCCGTGTATCTAACGGTTCAAATCAAGCACCTCACCGATTTTGTGGGGCAAGACGCCCTGCGGGCCAACACCCAACTAGAATTGGCCCGCCAGACGCAGTTTCATTTCGACCGAATGGTGCAGGAGTGGAAGAACACCCTGCTGCGGGGCTACGACCCCGCCATGCGGGAAAAGCACCACCATGCCTTTCAAGAAGAAATCGGGCAGGTGAATACGCTACTTCAAAAGTACCACCAAGAGGTGCCGGAGAACGACCGGGAATTGGTGGCCTCTGTGCAAAAAGAATTTCAGAATTTAACCGAACAATACAACCAAGCCTACGCTGTGTTCGCGGCCAAGGGGGGCAAAGACCCCCGCGCGGCAGACAAAATAGTGCAGGGCAAAGACCGCCCGGTGAACGGCCTGCTGGGGGCCATCATCACCCAAGCCAATGAACAATCCACCCAAAGTTTTCCCCTCGTCATTCAAGGGGTAAAACAGGCCCAAACCGTGGCCTATGGGGGGTATGGGGCGGGCATGTTGTTTTTGTCCGTGTTGACCTATTTTTACATTCAAAGCCTGTTGATTCCCCTGTATAAGACCATTGGCACCATCAAAGAAATTGCCAAGGGGAACCTGATGACCAACGTGGCGATTAAACAAGCCGATGAAATTGGCACCCTGGGCATGGCGGTGAACAGCATGACCGCTGAACTGCGGACCATGTTCAGCGAGATCAAGCAAAACAGCCTGCTGCTGGCGGACCAATCTGGGGGCCTGACCCAGATCAGCGGACAAATGGCCACCACCACCATGGAAATCAGCAGCCAGACCAACTCCATGGCCAGCGCCACCGAGGAAATGTCGGCCAACATCAACTCCATGGCCTCCAGCGTGGAAGAAATGAGCGTGAACATTCAATCGGTGTCTTCGGGGGCAAAGCAGATGACCGAAAACGTGAACAGCGTGGTGGGGGCGGTGGGAGAAATGCGGGCCGGGTTCTTATACATTTCCCAGTCGGCCCAGCAGGCCGCCCAAGTTTCGGGGAAGGCCAAAGAAATGTCCGTCAGCGCCTCCAACACCATGAACTCGCTGGGGTCCGCCGCCCAGGAAATTGGCGAGGTTACCGCGGTGATTAAACGTATTGCCGAGCAGACCAACCTGCTGGCCCTGAACGCCACCATCGAGGCCGCCTCTGCCGGAGACGCGGGCAAGGGGTTTGCCGTGGTGGCCAACGAAATTAAAGAACTGGCCAACCAGTCGGCTGGGGCGGCAGAAGACATCGCCAAAAAAATCGGAGACATTCAAAACCGCACCACCCAAGCCGTTCAGGCCATCTTGGATGTCAGCGGAATCATCGAAACCATCAACGACTCGGTGGAGCTCATCACCAAGTCGGTCAACGACCAAAACCGCTCCGCCGCGGATATCTCCACCATTGTGGAGCAAACCGCCCGGGTGGTGTCGAACGTGGCGGTCTCCATCAACGAGGTTTCCAAAAGCACCACCGACATGGCCCGCAACGCGGGGGAAGCCGCCCGGGGCTCCAGCGAAATTTCCAACAACATCCATGGGGTAAACCAGGGGGTCAATGAATCCAGCGAAGGCATTCAACGCATCTCCGACTCGGCCAAGGGGCTGGCCATGCTGGCCCATGAGTTGGAAAAAGCCGTCCGCCGCTTTCACGCGTAACCCCCCCTCTGCTCCCCGATTGACCCGGTTTTCGGTTTGGGGCTATGCTTTCGGTTCAGCCCCAAGCCTCCCTCTTCCGGTTCCATGATCCACCGCATTGAAATTTCTCCCTCTCCCGGCCAGCCCGACCCCCTGGGCACGGCCACCCTGGAGCGCGTCTCTCGGTTTTCCAACCTGCCCCTGGCCCAGGTGCGCTCGCTGGCGGTGTTTCGCTACGACCAGGCCGCCCTGGGGCCAAACGCCCCCGGCCCAGAAGCCCTGGGGGCCGACCTGTTTTTAGACCCCGTGCTGGAACAACTGACCACCGATGGCGGGGCCCTGAACGCCCACCCCTTTGATTGGTACGTGGAGGTTTCCTTCCGCCCTGGGGTCACCGACAACGTGGGCCGCACCGCCCAAGAGTCGGTGGAATGGCGCCTGGGGCGCCCCCTGAGCCCAGGCCACCACATACATTCCGCGGTGGGATACTTTTTGTCTGGCCCCCTGACCCAGCACCAAGCCCTGGCCCTGGCCAAAGAATGGCTGGCCAACGAAATGATTCAGCAAGTGACCCTGGTGGAACAGGGAAGCGAGGGGGCCAGCCGGGCGGCCTTGTTCCGGCTGCCGGTGGTGGAACTCACCCGGCCAGTGGAAACCCAAACCCTGGCCCTGCCCAGCCGCCGGGCCGACCTGGAGCAGATGTCGAAAGAGCGGCTGCTGGCCCTGTCGGGGGAAGAAATGGAGGCCATCCAGGCCCACTATGCCCAAGAGAACGTTCGCCGGGCCCGTGAGCAGGCCGGTCTGGGGCCCCACCCCACCGATGTCGAGTTGGAAGTGCTGGCCCAAACCTGGAGCGAACACTGCAAACATAAAATCTTCAACGCGGTCATTCAATACAAAGACGCCCAGGGCACCCGGGAAATCCGCTCGCTGTACAAAACCTTCATTCAAGGGGCCACCAAAGAAATCCGCCGCCGCCTGGGGAAGGACGACCGCTGCGTCAGCGTGTTCTCTGACAACGCCGGGGTGGTGAAATTCACCGATACCCACCACTTCGTGTTTAAGGTAGAAACCCATAACTCGCCCTCGGCCCTGGACCCCTACGGCGGGGCCCTCACCGGCATCGTGGGGGTCAACCGAGACCCTTTCGGCACCGGGCGGGGCGCCGACCTGGTGTTCAACACCGATGTGTTCTGCTTTGCCTCGCCGTTTTGGAGCCACCCCCTGCCCCCGGCCATTTTGCACCCCCGGCGCATTTACGAAGGGGTGCGCCACGGGGTGGAGCACGGAGGCAACAAAATGGGGGTACCCACGGTGAACGGTTCGGTCACCTTTCATCCAGGGTTTTTGGGCAAGCCCCTGGTGTTTTGCGGAACGGGGGGGCTGCTGCCGGTGAACATCGCTGGCAAACCCGGCCACCAAAAATGGGTGAACCCCGGCGACCGCATTGTGATGGCCGGGGGGCGGGTGGGGGCCGACGGCATCCACGGCGCCACGTTCTCCTCTCTGGAGTTGAGCGAACACTCCCCCGTGTCCGCCGTGCAGATTGGCGATCCCATCACCCAAAAGAAGATGTTCGACTTTTTGCTGGAAGCCCGCCGCCTGGGGCTGTACAACGCCATCACCGACAACGGGGCGGGGGGGCTTAGCTCCTCGGTGGGAGAAATGGCCGAGGCCAGCGGCGGGGCCGACATTCACCTGGATCGGGCCCCGGTGAAATACCCCGGCCTGCAGCCCTGGGAAATCTTCGTGTCTGAATCTCAAGAACGGATGACCCTGGCGGTGCCCCCGGAGCACATGGAGGAATTGCTGGCCCTGGCGGCCCGTATGGACGTGGAAGCCGCCGACCTGGGCAGCTTTAACAATTCCGGACTTCTCACTGCTTATTACCTTGGAAAACCGGTGGCCCGGCTAGACATGACCTTTCTGCACGATGGCGTTCCCACCCTGCGGATTGAAGCCGAGCCAGCCCCGGCCCCAACGCTGCCCCCGCCGCCCACCCCGCCCCAAGACCTCAGCACCGCCCTGAAGGGCGTGCTGGGGCGGCTGAACGTGTGCGGCAAGGAAAGCATGATCCGCCAGTATGACCACGAAGTGCGGGGGCAGTCGGTGGTGAAGCCCCTGACGGGCGCCGCCCACGACGGCCCCTCCGATGCCGCCGTGGTTCGGCCCCTGCTCCACCGCCAAGAGGGCATTGTGGTGTCTCACGGCATTTGCCCCCGCTACAGCCTGCTCGATGCCTACGCCATGGCCGCCAACGCCTTCGACGAAGCCGTGCGGGGAATCATTGCCACCGGGGGAAGCCTGGAACACATCTCGGCCTTGGACAACTTCTGCTGGTGCGACCCCCTGCCCTCCCCCACCAACCCAGACGCCCGCCACAAGGCCGCCCAACTGGTGCAGGCCTCCCAGGCGCTGTACGACCTGTGCTTGGCCTATGGGGTTCCGCTCATTTCGGGGAAGGATTCCATGAAAAACGACTACGTGCGAGACGGCAAGCGAATTTCCATCCCCCCCACCCTGCTGGTGTCGGCGGCGGGGATGCTGGACGACTGCCGCCGAGCGGTGACCATGGATGCCAAGCGCCCCGGAGACTTGGTGTATGTGCTGGGGCGCACCCGGCCCGAACTGGGCGGGTCAGAATTTCACGGCTGGCTGGGGAACCCCGGCCCCCAAACCGGCGAGCAGGAACCGGTCTTCCAAGGGCAAGTGCCCACGGTCCGCCCGGAAGAAACCGTGCCCCTGTACCGGGCCATGGCCCTGGCCACCAGGGAACGGGTGCTGGCCTCGGCCCATGATTGCTCGGATGGGGGATTGGCCGTGGCCCTGGCGGAAACCGCCTTTGCCGGGGGCCTGGGCATGACTCTGGATTTGGGGCCCCTGGCCCAAGCGGAAGGGCTGGCCCCCCATGAACTGCTGTTCGCCGAAAGCCCCGGCCGGTTTGTGGTCACGGTGCCCCCCAGTCAACAAGCACGCTTTGAAAAATTGTTGGCCGGGCTGCCCTGCCACCGGCTGGGCACCGTGACCCAAGGGGAGCAACTGATTCTGAACGGGGGAAAAGACACCTGGATGAACCTGCCCACCGCGGAACTCAAACAAGCCTGGCAGGCCACCCTGAAGGACTTTTAGGAACCCATGCTCATGCTCTGGCTGGCGGCCATCACGGCCCTCACTTTAGCCGCGATTGCGATGTGGCATGTGTACTGGGCCTTGGGTGGAACCAGGGGCCTGGCGGCAGCCATTCCGCAGCGAGAAAACCACGCGGTGCTGTTTACCCCCGGCCCCTGGGGAACACTGGCCGTGGCGGGGGGGCTGGGTGCCCTGGCGGTGATGGCCCTGGGTGGGGGTTTGGCTTGGCCCCCAGCGGTGGAATTGTATCCCGCGCTGGCCATGGGCGGCGGGGTGTTCGCCCTGCGGGTGGTGGGAGATTTCCGATACGTTGGGGTGTTCAAGAAAGTCCGGGGGACACGGTTCTCGCATTGGGATGACCGGCTGTTCACCCCCTTGTGCCTGGCCCTGGCGGCGGCGTGTTGGGCGCTGGCCTATGGCTTCTCCCACCCTTAAGTCACAGGTTCGTTCAGTTTTAACCGCAGCCGTTTAACGATAAACACAACTCTCGCAAATATTCCCCTTATCGAGAACACCCATGGCCACCCTTGCCTTTTCCATCATCGGCCACAACGAAGAAAAGTGCCTCCCCCGCATGTTCGAGTCCATTGGTTGGGCGGATCAGATCATCTACGTGGATTGCGAATCCACCGATGGCTCCTTGGCGGTGGCCCGCAGGTACACCCCCCATGTGTTCACCCACCCCAATGTGCAAAACCTGAACATTTCCAAAACCCACGGCATGGCCCAGGCCACCACCGATTGGATTTTTTACCTGGACGCCGATGAGGTGATTCCCCCAGACTTGGCGAATGAAATTCAACAGGTCATCGCCTCCGACCCGCCCCACGCGGCCTACTTGCTGCCCCGGCGGAATTTCTTTTTTGGCCGTTGGGTGCGGCGGGGAGGGAAGTACCCCGACAACCAGTTGCGGCTGTTCCGCCGGGGCCGGGCCCACTTTCCCTGCAAAGACCTTCACGAGCGGCTGGCGGTCGATGGCTCCATCGGGCGGCTGAAGCACCCCTTCGACCACCACACCACGGTCACCCCCGCCACCACTCTGTACAAAATGGACCGCAACACCACCTTTTACGCCCGGGAACTCTACCGGAAAGGGGTGAAGCCCTCCGCCGGGCTGGGGTTGAAAATGATGGTGCTCAAGCCCCTGCGCCGGTTTGTGTCGCGGGCGGTGTTGAAGCTGGGCTTTCTCGACGGCCCGCCGGGAATGCTGCTCATTCTGGTGGACGGTTGGGAGCAGGCCATGATCTATTTCAAACTGTGGTATTACCACCAGTTCCCTCAAGCCGCGGGAGATGACCTGCCCGCCCCCGACTCCATCGCCAAACCCAAGGATTAGGGTAATCGCCTTTACTCGAATCCACCGGTTATTCTATCCAGCCGTTCTGTTGGCGAAACCGGAAGGAAATAATCACATATCCCATTGGATTCGAGTATAGGGATGCCCGCGCAGCGGGCAGGGGTGGGGTGCTGTTGAAACCGAACGAAAGTAAGCGCATAACCCATCGGTTTCAAGGAGCAAAAGGTTGGATGGTTTCTCTCTGGGGGGAATGGGGTATGATATGAGAAATGACATGAAAAAGACGTCCTCCAATCCTCCTGATCTGAGCCCCCATGCCCCACCCAACCGAAACCCACGGCGCTTCCCAAGGCAGCATGATTTTCATGCTGGCGGCCGTGCAATTCGTGAATATCCTCAATTTCATGATTGTGATGCCCCTGGGGCCCGACTTCGCGGAGCACTTGAACATTCCCCTGTCCCACCTGGGCATCATCGGAGGGAGTTACACCCTGGCGGCCGGGGTGGGGGGGGTGATGGCCTCGGTGTTTTTAGACAAGCTGGGCCGCCGTCAGGCCCTGTTGCTTTCCCTGGGGGGGATGACCATCGGAACCGGGCTGGGGGGGCTGGCCCAGGGCTACCCTGACATGATTTTAAGCCGGGTGGCGGCCGGGTTGTTTGCCGGGCCATCCATGGCGGTGGTGATGGCTATCCTGTCCGACGTGGTGGTTCCGGAAAAACGGGGCCGGGCCATGGGGGTGGTGATGAGCGCCTTCTCGCTGGCGTCTATTTTGGGGGTGCCCGCGGGGCTGGAATTGGCCCACCGCTGGGGCTGGCAGGCGGCGTTTTGGGGCATGGGCCTGCTGGGATTGATCTTGGTCACCGCCGTGTGGCGGGTGCTCCCCCCCATGCGGGAACACCTGGCCCACCCCCACCCAGGAAGTTTTCTGTCTGGATACACCTCGATGCTGGCCAACCCCAACATATTGACCATGCTGCTGATGACCGTGGTGGTGATGGGCGGACAGTTCATGCTGATCGCCAACTTGGCCGCCTACATTCAAGTCAACCTGGGCTACCCCAGGGAAGGACTGGGGATGCTCTACCTGGTGGGGGGCGTGGTGAGCTTTTTCGCCACCCGGCTGGCGGGCCCCCTGGTGGACCGAAACGGGGGCTTTACCGTGGCCGCCGGGGCCACCGTGATTCTGGCCCTGGTGTTTTGGGGGGGGTTCATCCACCAGCCCGTCCTTATACCCGTGTTGGTCATTTATGTGGGCTTCATGCTGGGCAGTTCTTTTCGCATGGTGGCTTTTAGCACCCTCTCCTCCCGCCTGCCCAAGCCCCAAGAGCGGGGCCGGTTTATGTCGCTACAAACCGCCGTGCAAAATTTTTCCGCCGCCCTGGGGGCCATGGCCTCGTCTCTGCTGTTGTCGGAAGGCCCCGGGGGGGTTCTTGTGGGAATGGACTGGATGGCCTACATTTCTCTTGGGATGGCCCTGTTGTTTCTCCCCGGCATGGCCTGGGTAGAAAAACAGGTGAATCAAGAAATGCCCCTGGCCAGCCGCCTTCCCCAGGCCAGTGAAACTTGACGCAAAACCTAAACGAATAGTCTCATTCTCTCCGATTCCCGCGGGCCTAACGCCCCAACCGCCACGGACGCGGGAACGACAGGGCCGGCGGGGAAACCTTCCGGCCTCCCCTTGGAAAGGAGCCGAATGAATCCCCACGACCTGCTGGGTCGCCCCCTGGGCACCCTGCGCCTGTCGGTCACCGACCGGTGTAACTTTCGCTGTGTGTATTGCCTGCCCCCCCGGGGAAACCACCCGCTGGGCAACGAATCGCCCGATTTTTCCGCCCCGGAGCAAGTGCTGACCGATGAGGAAATCCTTCGGCTGGCCGGGATATTTGCCGGGCTGGGTGCCGCCCGGGTGCGGGTGACTGGAGGCGAACCCCTGTTGAGGCCGGGGGTATCCCGCTTGGTGGCGGGGCTGACGGCCCTGCCGGGGGTAGAAGAAGTGGCCCTGACCACCAATGGCTGGCACCTGGCCGCCCAGGCCCAGGCCCTGAAGCAGGCCGGGTTGAAACGGGTCACCGTGAGCCTGGACAGCCTGGACCCCAAGGTGTTTGCCCGCATGAACGGAGGCCGGGGCCACCCAGAACGGGTGGTGGAGGGAATTCACCAAGCCCTGGCCCAGGGGTTAACCCCCCTGAAGATCAACACCGTGGTGCAGCGCGGGGTGAACGACCACGGCCTGGAGGACCTGGCCCAGTTTGCCCGAGAGACCGGGGCCGTGCTGAGATTGATTGAATACATGGACGCCGGAACCCTGCACCCCTGGAACGCCGAGCAAGTGGTCCCTTCGGCTGAAATTCGCGCCCGGCTAGCGCGCCGCTTTGGGCTGGAGCCCCTGGAGACCGAGCCCGGCATGGGGGGGGTGGCTTCCCGCTATCGGTATGGCGATGGCAAGGGCGAGGTGGGGTTCATCTCTTCCATTACCCAGCCGTTTTGCGCCGGGTGCACCCGGGCCCGGCTGTCGGCGGCGGGGGTGTTTTACACCTGTCTGTTCGCCCGGGAGGGCTTGAACCTGCGAGAGCCCTTGCGCCAGGGCGCCAGCAACCAAGACTTGGCCCGGTTGATTGCCAGCCAATGGACGTCCCGCTCCGACCGATATTCTGAACAACGGGGCTTGCATCCCCCCGCCTCCGGCCGCCGGGTGTCTATGCACCAGGTGGGGGGGTAACCCCCATGCCGCCCAGCTCCGCCATGCCCACCCAACCCATTCCCCATGAACTCCCCGATGCCTCCCGGCCCACCCACTTTCTGGGGGCGGGGGGCATTGGCATGAGCGGGCTGGCGGAGCTGCTCCACCATCTGGGGTATAGGGTCTCTGGCAGCGACCAGGCCCCCGGCGGCCAGCTCGACCGTCTGGCCGAATTGAACATTCCCGTGTGGGTGGGCCATGGATCGGCCCCCTTGGAGCAAGCGGGGGCGGTGGTGTATTCCTCGGCGGTGCGGCCAGACAACCCCGTATGGGCCCAGGTGCAGCGGCTGGGGCTGCCCCGTTACCACCGTTCGCAAGTGCTGGGGGCCCTCACCCGGCGCTGGGCCACCCTGGCGGTGGCGGGCACCCATGGCAAGACCACCAGTTCGGCTTGGCTGGCCGGGGTGCTGCGCCGGGGCGGCATCAACCCCAACGCCCTGGTGGGGGGTGTGGTGCGCCAGTTCCAGGGGCGAAACCTGCTGGTGGGCGATACCTCTGCCCAGGGCGTGCTGGTGGCCGAAGCCGACGAGAGCGACGGCAGTTTTGTGAACATGTCTCCCCAGGGCGTTCTGCTCACCAACCTGGAGGAAGACCACCTGGATCATCACGGCACCCTGGCCGAACTCAAAGCCGCCTTCCGGGCATTCTTAGAGCGGATTCCTCCGGGGGGACTGCTGGTGTATGGATGGGATGACCCTGGAGCCCGAGAAGCCGCCGCCGGGTGCAAGGCCGGAAAGTTATCCTACGGCCTGGGGCCCAAGGCCGATGTGCGGGCCCAGGTGCTGTCCATGGCGCCGGGCCGCATGGAGGTGCGCCTGGACACCCCCTGGGGACCCCTCACCGTGGTTTCTCCCCTGGGGGGAGAACAAAACGCCCAGAACATGGCGGGGGTGGCCGCCACCGCCCTGGGCTGGACCCGGCGCGCGCCCACCTTAACCTGGGGCAGCGGTGGAGAAAACCTGGGGGGGCTGGCCCAGGCCCTGGGAGAATTTTCTGGGGTGGACCGCCGCCAACAGTTTTTGGGAACCTGGCGGGGCCTGCACCTGTTCGATGACTACGCCCATCACCCCACCGAAGTGCGGGTGACCCTGGAAGGATTTTTACGCATGTACGGCTCGCCGCTGACGGTGGTGTTCCAACCCCACCTGTATTCCCGCACCCAACACTTTGCCCAGGAATTTGCCCAGGCCCTGGCCCCAGCCCAGCATGTGTTTGTGACCGACGTGTATGGAGCCAGGGAAGCCCCGGTGCCGGGGATTGATGCCCGCACCATTTTGGACCATCTCCCCCATCATCCCTCGGCCCACCGCTTGGCCCATTGGCGGGATCTGCTGACCCTGGCCCAAAATGGCAGCCTGCCCACGGCCCACGCCACCGGGCTATTGGTGACCATGGGGGCGGGCGACATTTGGAAACTGGGCCCAGAACTGATGGGTACCGCCCCATGACCAGCCCCGACCCCCTGGCCAGCGAACTGCAACAGGTCCTCACACACTCGCGGGTGAGGCCCGGAATGCCCCTGGCCCAGGCCACCACCCTGGCCATTGGCGGCCCGGCCCGCTGCTTGGTGGATGTCGAATCGGAACAGGACCTGGAGAGGTTGTTCCAAGTGCTGGCCCACCGCCAGACGGCCTGGGCCTTTCTGGGGAAGGGCTCCAACGTGCTAGCCCCGGATGAAGGCGTGGACGGGGTGGTCATTCGGCTGGGAAAAGGTTTTGCTGAAATTGAGCGCTGTGGGGAAGACCTGGTGCGGGCTGGTGCCGGGGTCAGCAACCCGGTGTTCGTGCGGCGCTGCCGCGCCTGGGGGCTGGGGGGTATGGAGTTCCTTACCGCCATCCCCGGCACCCTGGGGGGGGCCGTAGCCATGAACGCCGGGGCCCACGGTAAAGAAACCGCGGCTTTCCTTCGTTCCGCGCGGGTGTTTCGCCCTGCCACGGGCCTGGTAGAAGACCTGCCCGCCGCCAACCTGCCCTTTGCCTACCGCCATTCGCCCCTGTCGGCCCAACAAGGGGTGGTGGTGCTGTCGGCGGAATTTCAGTTGGCCGCCATGACCGAACAGGACATGACCCAGCGAGAGAAAGACATTCAAGACAAACGCCGGGCCACCCAACCCCGAGACTTCCCCAACTGCGGGTCGGTGTTCAAAAACCCCCCAGGCGACCACGCCGCCCGGTTGATTCAAGAAGCGGGCTTGAAGGGGGTAACCTTGGGAGGGGCCCAGGTGAGTGAGAAGCACGCCAACTTTATCGTAAACCGAGGCGGTGCCACCGCTGCCGATGTGTTGACCCTGGTGGAGCGAATTCGAGCGGAAGTAGAACGCCGGTTCGGCATTGGGTTAGAAATGGAGGTTCAACCGTTGGCGGTGCATCCGCCACCGGTCATTCAGAAAAGCCAGCCATGAAGAAATCTCCTTCCCCTTTTCACCAAGCATGGGCCAAGTGGTTCCCCTGGCTGCGGGTGGTGATGGTGCTGTCGGCGGCTTGGCTGGTGTTGGGGCTGCTGACCCAGGGGGCCATGCTGTACACCGCCCCCCTGGCGCGGGTTCAGGTGGAAGGCAACCAAGAATTGACCCGACAAGAAATTCTTCAATGGACGGGGCTCGGCCCCGGCACACCCCTGAACCAACTAGACCCGTTTCAAATTGCCCAACGATTAAGCACCCACCCTCAGGTGCGCCAAGCCGACGCCCGGCGGCGGTTCCCTGGGGGATTGTGGCTGTGGGTGGAAGAACGCAAACCCCTGGCCCTGGCCCTGGGGCGCGATGGCCGCTTTCTGTTGCTGGATGACGAGGGGGTGATTGTGGGGCAAGCGACCTCTGCCCAGGGGTTGCGGCTGCCCCGGCTGGCGGGGGCACCCCTGCCCGGTCGCCCGGGAGAAAAACTGAACGTGGCTGCCGTGACCCGGGGCTTGGCCGCCCTGGCGGCCGCCCGGCAGGTGGGCTTGAACAATTGGGCCACCCTGACCGCGGACGGGCGAAACCCCCTGGTCACCCGGCTGACGGCCCCCGCCCCCGGCCCAGACCTGTGGCTAACCCCCGGAGCAGGCCTGCTGGAAGCCCTGGTGGCCTACCAAGCATGGGCCTCCCAGACGGATGACACCCGCCTCTTCCGGGTGGTGGACCTGCGGCTGGCCCCCGCCCGCATGTATTTTCGCCCAGAGCCCTAACATGCGACTACTGCTGCAACGAACCACCACCGCCTGGGTCACCTTTCCCGGCCATCACAACCAGCCCCAGGGCCCTGGCCTGGCCGTGTTGGTGGGCTTTTGCCAGGGAGATGTAGAATCCCTGTTGGAACCCATGGCCGACAAGATGATTACCTTGCGAATTTTTCCCGATGAAGAGGGGCGGATGAACCGGTCGCTGGCCGACACGGGGGGAACCCTGGTGCTGGTTCCCCAATTCACCCTGTATGCCGATGCCCGCAAGGGCCGCCGCCCCAACTTTATGCGGGCGTTGGAACCGGAGAAGGCGTCTGGGTTGTTTCAACGCTTCGCAGACATTTGCCGTGGCCGGGTGCCCCACACCCAAACCGGCCAGTTTGGTGCCGACATGGACGTGCACTTGGTCAACCAGGGTCCGGTAACGATTTTGTTAGACAGCCAAGAGATGGGCTGGTGAGCAAGATAGATGGGTGAAAGAAGCAAGCACCACCAACAAAAAAGCCCCCGGTTTTCCGGGGGCTTTTTTATTTCTGAATGGGTAGGCTTCCTTCTTAGAACCCTAGGCCCATGGCGGCAAACGCATAGGTGTTCTTTGTGACGATGGGGTTCTTATCCCAACCCTGATTGTCTCCATAAAACACGTATCCCAACCGGATGGTCGACCACAGATTTAACTCCCAACCATAGGTGGGTTGCCCACGGTTGAGCCCCCCCCGCAGATTCAGAATGTGGTTGCCCGTGGTGGTGCGCCAAAAACCCAGTTCCATCCCCACATGGGATTTAAGAAACGGAGAGCGCTTGTGATTGGTCAGGGTGATCGGGTCATAACGAAAGGACTGGGCCAGCACGTCTTCCATCTCGGCGGAAATCAACATTTCGGCCGCGGAAAACTTGGGTTGAAACGAAAACCCGAAGTTCATGGTTTGGGGAACCGTACTGGCATTGTTGGTCAGATTCACCCCTCCGGCGTTCAGCATGGTCAGGCTCCATTGCCCCCGCAAAGCCGACATCATTTCCATGCGGTAAATCATCCCCACATCCAGGGAAGACGTGACGTCGGTCGTGTAGGTTAACGGAGGAAGGGTACCCCCGAAATTGGTGGCAGGAGCACTTCCCTTCGAGAATCGGATGGGTTTGTAGGTCATGCCCACCAGCAGCCGACCTTCCAGCATATCAAACCCCAGACTGGCAAACCGGGTTTCTACCGCGGTTTCAGATGGGGTGATTTGCGTTGCGGAAAACGTATATTGCGAAATATGATTATCCACCACTCCAGCCCCAATTCCCCAATGGAATTTGGCCATGTTGGCCACACCGTTGAAAGCATACTGATACATCCCCTGGGGGGATTTGTTGGCCCACTTGGTTTGGAAGTTTAAAACAGTAGCAGGGCCCCCTGTCTGGGCAGCCAGCAGGTCCTGCACGAATACCCAGTCTCCCCCCATCAACATGGAGCCTTCGATTTTAATGTCCATGTCATATTGCACCAGCCCCGCCGGGTTGTAGTACAGGGCGCCCTCTCCCCGGGCCAGGGGGCCATAGGCCTGGCCCATGGCCATGGCGCGGATATCGTTTTGGTAATATTCAGTGAGCAGCACATTCGGGACTGCCCACAGGTTGGAGGTCTCAAACAATAAAGCCGCCATCACCGCCAATATTTTCCATCCTTTGCGATTCATGGTTTTTCCTTGCGTCGTGGGATATATCCGTGGGTGGCTGTGATTCCCAATAATCCTATCGGGAATTTCTCTTGTAAGTTTACCATAGGCTGTCGAAACCCGCCAACTGGCTGGCCCAAACCACAGGCTTGGTTCCCTGTGGAATTTTTTCCTCAAGAATCCGATCCGCTGTGGTATTTATGCCTCAAAAAACAACCTACATTTCCTGGAATCGAATCAAATTCCAGGGTTTTCAGATGTTTTTGACCCCCTGCCCAATACCATAGGTGGGATAGACTGCAAGGATGGTTCCATGCTTCAAGCTGGGCCCAGCATATTCAGGGTAAACCAGCCCCGCTCATCGCTCCATTGGCCCAGGGGGACCAAACCAGACTGCTGCACGATGGTCGTTAGCAAGGGGGGGGTGTATTTGTAAGAGTTTTCCGTATGGATGGTTTCCCCTTTACGGAAAGAAATTCCCCTGGCCCCCACGGGCACAATTTGATCCTCCAAACTTTCCAAGTGCATTTCCACCCGATGGTGTTCTGGCAGGTACCAGGCCCGGTGGGCAAACCGAGACAATTCAAACCCCCCGGCCAGTTCACGGTTGATGCGGGCCAGCAGGTTTACGTTAAACCGGGCGGTGACCCCCTGGGGGTCATCATAGGCCGCGTTTAACACGGCGGGATCCTTGGCCATGTCTGCCCCCAGCAGAAACCGGTCCTCTTTGCCCATCACGGCCCGCACGTTTCCTAAAAACTCCACCGACTCCTCTGGGGTGAAATTTCCCAGACTAGAGCCCAGAAACAAAAACAGACGGGGGGATTCTGCCGCACCCCCCAACCGCTGGATGGCCTGAGGGTAATCGGAAATCATGCCCTGTATGTGCAGGTCGGGAAATTCCGCCAACAGGGTTTGGCCATACTGAGCCACGGCGGAAGAGGAAATATCAATGGGAATATAATCCAGCCGCCCCTGGCGGGCCATCAAGGCCGCTAGCACGGCACGGGTTTTGTCGGCGCTGCCGCTGCCAAACTCCACCACGGCCACCCGTGCGGGCACGAGGGCCAGAATATCTCGCAGCCCTTGGGCCAAAATGACCCGCTCTAGCCGGGTCAGGTAATAGGCATCCAGCCGGGTAATCTCCTCGAACAACAGAGAACCCGCCTGGTCGTAGAAATATTTGGGTGGAATCTGCTTGGGGGTTTTGGCCAA
The DNA here is from genome assembly GCA_029858505.1 of Deltaproteobacteria bacterium. GTDB lineage: Bacteria > SAR324 > SAR324 > SAR324 > JACQKK01 > JAOUEW01. The sequence goes on along the minus strand of JAOUEW010000001.1, from coordinate 791,044 downwards.
GCCTATGGCCACATCCTGAGCAAAGGAAGCATGCAGGTCCAGCGGCGCGCTGTGGTGCAGTTGCAAGCGAGGATGGGATCGAAGGGGAGGAGCCGGTGGATGCATGGGCAGACCTGAAGGGGGGAACAAAAACATTTTAGGCCCCCAAGCGGGGGGAGTCAAACCGGTTGAAGGCCCCCCTCGACTTCACCCGTCTTCACAATCTCACGGCCCCAGGGGCAGGCCCTCGCGGCGAGGGTCCGCCGTACCTTGCCACCAACCTTTGGGCAGCCGGGTGACGGCATGGAGGCCGCTGTCTTGGGGGACCATCTCCAGCCGATGGCCCTTTTTGGCCAGCCATGTTTGCGCGGTCGGGGTCAGGGGGGGGAAGGGCTCCAGAAAAGTGGTGCCTCCCAGGTGGGTCACATGGGGGGCGGCCAAGGCCCGGGGGGCGCTCCAGCCGTTTTCCAACATCAGCACCAGTGCCCAGGCAGTGTATTGGGGAATACGAGGCCCGCCGGGAGAACCCAGCACCAGCCAGGGCTTCCCATCTTTTAACACCAGCAGGGGGGTCATGCTGCTGCGGGGGCGCTTGCCCCCGGCCACCCGGTTGGCCGCGGGGCGGCCCTGGCTGTCGGCGGGCAGGGGAGAAAAATCGGTCAATTGGTTGTTCAGCAAAAACCCCCGCCCCGGAACCACCAGGCCGCTGCCAAAGGCCATTTCAATGGACGAAGTCAAGCTCACCGCCATGCCGTCGGCATCAACCACCGACAGGTGGGTGGTAGAGGGCTGCTCCAGGCTGGCCCCCAGCCCAGGCAGGGGGCCGCTCCACCCCGGCGGAACACCCGCCTCCACGGACACCAGAGGGCCATCCCAGTCCAGGGCGGCGGAACGGCGCCGGGCGTATGCTTTGCCCGACAATTCTTTGGCTGGCACCCGCTCGAAGGCGTCATCGGCCAGCCAGCGATCCCGGTCGGCATAGGCCACCCGCACCGCCTGCACAAACCGGTGAATGTTTTCTGGGCTGTAGGGGTTCTTTCCCCGGGGAGGGTGGGCTTCCAGCAGGTTCAATATTTCCAACATGGCCACCCCGCCAGATGTGGGGGGACCAAACGATACCACCCTGGCCCCGCCAAAGGTTGAATCCAGGGTCGGGTGTTCGAGCGAATGATAGGCGGCCAAGTCTTCCAGGGTGAGCAGGCCGGGGTTTTCCGGGGTGCGGCGCACGATGTTCACCAGGTCCTGGGCAATTTTTCCCCGATAAAAGGGTTCTGGCCCCTGCTGACCGATGACCTCCAACGTATCGGCCAGGTCCGGCTGTTTGAGAATTTCCCCCTCTTTCCAGGGCACCCCGCCGGGAGAGAAAAAAACTTTCCGTGTGGAGGGGAACTTCCCCAGCCGCTCTTGCTCCTGGGCCAGCAGGGCGGCCAACCGGGCAGATACGGGGAACCCTTGGCGGGCCAGAGCCTGGGCCGGGGCGGTCAACCGCGGCCAGGGGGTACGCCCGTAACGTTGGTGGGCTTCGGCCAGCAGGGCGGGCAGCCCCGGCACCCCCACCGGTCTGCCCCCGCTGATGCGCTGGGGATAAAACGGCTGGGGGGAGCCTCCCGCCACAAACAAATCCGGCCCGGCGGCGGCGGGGGCGGTCTCCCGGCCTTCCAGGGCCACGGTGCGGCCATCCGGCAGATGGAGCAGCAGAAACCCGCCCCCCCCCATGCCAGAGGATTGGGGCTCCACCACGTTCAGCACCCACTGGGCCGCAATGGCGGCATCCAGGGCATTGCCCCCCGCCCGCAACACCTCCACCGCCGCCCGGGTGGCGTGGGGATTGGCGGTGACCGCCATGCCCTTTCGGCTTTGGGCAGTCTGGGCGGCGGGTAGCCGGGCAGGTTGCGAAGAGGGTTGCCGTGCGGGGGCGGTAAGTCGAGGACTCCGTTTCTCCGGCTCGGTGATTTCGGGGGACTTCGCGGAGGCTTGGCCAGACGCCCCCGGGGGTGCCGGGAGGGCGGCACCCGGCACCAACAGCCAAGCCCCCAGGGCGGCCCCCGCCAGCCACACTGAAATTCTGCCACCCCCCCGGCCAACACGGCAAAACCCTCTGGGTCTCATCCCAGCAGTTCCTTCACCTTGGCCGAGGCAAACCCCATGTCCATTTCTACCCCAGACTTTTTCAGAGCGCCCATCACCTTGCCCATGTCTTGGGGGGTTTTGGCTCCCACCTCGCCGATGACTTTTTGAATCACCGCCGTGGCTTCTTCCGGCGACAATTGTTTGGGGATGTGCTGCCCCAGAATGGCGATGATTTTCACGTTCTCCTGAAATTCCGGCTGGTCGGGTTTAAGAAACTGGTTGGCTTCTTCCCGCTCCCGAGATTCTTTGCGGATGAGCTGCAACACTTCTTGGGCGTCGAGGGGTTTTTGGTTGCGCCCCGCTTCGGTCAGTTTGGCGCCCATTTTCGACTTCACCGCCCGCCAAGCGGAAAGCGCCACGGCGTCCTTCGACTTCATGGCCTGCTTCAACATTCCTTCCACGTCTACCATGGGATTCTCCGGTTGAAATGAAACTTCTGCGAAACGTCTTGGGGCTTCGCCTCTTCTATTCACGGCTAAACCAGGGGCCATGCAAACATGCCCGTATTCATCCGTATGCGGCGATATAAATCGTTATATTTTTATATGAAAGTCTCATGTGAAACCAACATGCTCGCTCAAAGACAGCGAGACTTTGAGTATAGGGAATTGCGGGGAAAAGAGAAAAGGGGGAAACAACAAAGCCCCTGGTTTCCCAGGGGCCATACAATAAATAAGGCACTAGACCAAAAAAATGAGATAAGAGAAACCATCAGCAATGAAAACACGCGGTAGAGGGGAACTCCCCAGCCAGACCCTCCGGCTAACTGATGCGCAGCTTGCGGTCTTTTTGGGGCGCGGGCTTGGCGGCCTGGTCTTCCAGCACCAGCAACGGCTGGGTTCCCTGAGAAATCACTTTTTCGTCTAAAATGGCTTTCTTCACGTTGCCCATGGAAGGCAGCTGGAACATGATTTCCAGCATCACCTTTTCCAAAATGGCCCGCAGGCCCCGGGCGCCAGTTTTGCGTTTGATGGCTTCTTGGGCCACGGCCCGAATGCCGCTCTCGGTGATTTCCAGTTCCACCCCTTCCATCTCGAACAGTTTTTTGTATTGCTTCACCAGGGCGTTCTTGGGCTCGGTCAGAATGGTCACCAAGTCTTCTTCGCTCAGTTCTTCCAGGGTGGTGATGATGGGGATACGCCCCACGAACTCAGGGATCATCCCAAACTTAATGAGATCCTCCGGCTCCATTTTTCTCAGCATGTCGTTCTGGTTGCGCTGTTTTTTACCCACCTGTTCGGTGCCAAAGCCGATGGACTTTTTACCGATGCGCTGGGCAATGGTGTTGGTGAGCCCCACAAAGGCCCCCCCCACGATGAACAGCACATTGCTGGTATCCACCTGCAAAAATTCTTGCTGGGGGTGCTTGCGCCCGCCCTGGGGAGGAATGTTGGCCACGGTGCCTTCGATGATTTTGAGCAGGGCCTGCTGCACGCCCTCTCCCGATACATCGCGGGTGATGGACACGTTTTCTCCCTTGCGGGCGATTTTGTCGATCTCGTCAATGTACACAATGCCTTTTTCCGCCCGCTCAATGTCGTAATCTGCGGCTTGGAGCAGTTTGAGGATGATGTTTTCCACATCTTCCCCCACATAGCCCGCCTCGGTCAGGGTGGTGGCATCGGCCATGGCAAAGGGCACGTTCAGCAGTTTGGCCAAGGTTTGGGCCAGCAGGGTTTTCCCCGTGCCGGTGGGGCCCACCATCAGAATGTTGCTTTTTTGCAGCTCCACGTCGGCAGGTTGGCTTCCCTGGTTGCGGATGCGCTTGTAATGGGAATACACCGCCACCGACAACACTTTCTTGGCGTGATCCTGCCCCACCACGTAACTATCAAGGATTTCTTTGATTTCATAGGGCTTCAGCAGGCTGCCCTCTTGGGGGGCCGTCTGCTCTTTGCTCCATTCCTCCTCCATGATGTCGTTGCACAGTTCCACGCACTCGTTGCAGATATACACGGTGGGGCCGGCAATGATCTTCTTGACATCATTCTGGGATTTCCCGCAGAACGAGCAGCGGAGAACGTTTCCTCTGGACTGGCTCATAAGACCCTCTTTCAATCCAATGGCGGTGGCACCTTTTCAGGTGTGAACGGACGCATCGCGGAAAATTTCGACCTCTAATTTTATATTTTAGCCTATTTGAATCCCCCGGAAAAGCCAAATCCCTTTCTGGAATTTTGGGTTGAAAACCCCGCCTCATTTTTCCCCCAGCCCCCTTTTCACCACAAAAACCCTGGATATACAGTTATACAGGGGGCTCGGAGCATCAACAAATGGCTAAAAGTAATAACGCATAGAGAAGTTAGGAAAGGTGGTGGTGGAAATATTGGTGGTGGTGATATTGCCCAAGGTTTGGGCACCCATGCCAATTTCCGTGGAAATCCCCAGGTTTGGCATGGAGGGGAAGAAGATTTCCGCCCCCAACACCCCCCGCACCGATACCCCGGCGGCATTCAAAGAACGTGTGGTGTCATTCACGTTCATAAATCCACCGCCTAGGCCCCAGTACAGGTCTAAATTCCCGTTTCGCTTGAATACATTGTAATAACGCAATTCCACCGAAAAGATATCCAATTTCGTGGTCGTCCCCTGAGAGGAACTGAAAAAACCCACCAGAAAATCCATGGCGCTGGTGTCGCCAATCCAATATTTGATCGACAGCGAATCCAGCCCATAATCCCCCACGGAAGCCGCCGAGCCCAGGGCTGTGGAACGGTGCAGATACCCCAGACCCATGGTGCGGGCAGGGCTGCGCTGGGCCGAGTCGAACTCGATCATGGTGATGTCGTCCCGGTTAATCTGCAGGGTGCCAAACCCCCGTTCCGAATCCACGGTGACGGTTTGCTGGTCGAAGGCCACGATTTTCCCGCGAATGGTCTCTCCAGACTTTAAATAAATGACCTCGGCCCAGGCCGGAGAACTGGCCATCATCAAGGCCGCCCCCATGAAGGGAATCAAACGAATTCCTAGTCTTAAGAGGCGTATTTTTCCTGGTTTCATGGTGTTCCTTGGTGCAGAAGGATGGCCTTTGGTGAAAACTTTCCCACGATTCATCGGGTTTCAATGCAATCCCATAGCCAAATCTATCGTTTTTGTTAAAAAAACGCCTGTTTTAACCCTGGGGAATGGGGTATGGAAACTTGCCCGCCTCCCCATCAACGGGGTAAGGTAGAAAACCCTAAGCACCGGGCCTAAACGGTCCGGCCCCTTTCTTGTCCCACCTGTGAAAGCCCCCCAACCCCCATGGCCACCCCGTTCCTTCAGGAAAAAACCCGGCAGGTTCTTCACCGTCAGGGAATCCGGAAGGCGGCCCTGTTGCTGGCGGTGGCTTTGACTGTGACCCTGCTGCTGGCGCCCGTGTTTGACCTGGTGACCTTTGCCACCGTGGATGAGGGGGAGACGATTGCCCAAGACATTGTGGTGAAAGAGAACGTAAACTTGGTGGATGACCGCTCCACCCAAGCCCGCCGCACCGAAGCCGCCAAAGACTTCCCCCCCATATTCGACCATGACACCCGCCTGAAAGCCCGGACATTCATGAAACTGGCCAACGCCTTCGAGGTGATGCGCCAAGTATTGAAAGACCGGGACCGCGAGCGGAGTTCGTGGGAAGCCAGGGTACGCCAAAACTCCATGGACCAACTAATGGCGCAATCTCAATTGGCCCTGGTCAAAGCGCAGATTCAACTCATCCAAAAGGAATCGCGCTTCGATAAGCGTTCCGGCGATGGCGCCACGCCAGAGGAAAAAGCCTTGGCGGCAGAAAAAACCCGGTTCGATCAAACCGCTCGCAAAGCCCTGCTGGCCGAAGCCAGCCAAGCCGAAGCTCAGTTGGAATCCCAGCTCCGCAAACTCCGCCGAGAGGTTTCTCAAATTCACGCCGATGCCGGTCAAGCCGAACGGTTAAGGCAAGATGAACTGAAAAACCGGCGGGCCGACCTGGAAGCCCACCTGAACATTCCCATTGATGAATCGGTGTACCGGGCCTTGTTGAAAGCGGAATTTTCCAAAGATGTGGAAATCCTGGTGCAAAAGTTACTGGACCCGGTGCTGGATCAAAAAATCGTGGATTCCGTCCAAAATTTACCGTTGTCGGGCGGGGTCATTCAAATCCAAAACCTTGATACCCCCCTGCTGCAACGGTTCACCGATCTGGGATCGGTGATTGACCTGGAGACCGCCAAGGGGCAGGTGAAGAAAAACGGGCAGTCGCTCACCATGCCAGCGGGGCTGACCAACCTGCGAGAGGCGGTGGTGAACTTGGCGGTGCAGCTGCTGCGGCCCACCCTGACTGAAAACAAGGCCGAAACCGAGCGGCAGCGGGGCAACCTGCAAGAAACCGTCAGCCCCGTGTTTTTCAACCTGAAAAAGGGTGATGTGGTGGCCCGCACCGGCGACCGGGCCACGGCCCAACAGGTAGAGGTCATCAAGGCCCTGAACAGGCACCAGATAGACAACCCCAAATATCCGATGATTTTGGGAACCTTCTTCACGGTGCTGCTGATTTTGATTTTGTTTTATCAACTGGCCAAACAATTCTCCAAAGGCAAATTCACCACCCTATCGCGGCTGGTGTTGGTTTCCATTTTATTGTTGTTTCCCCTGTTGTTCGCCAAAGTGGTGTTATCGCTGGTGCCCGTGCTGACCATGGTGTATCCCATCCCTCCGCCGATAACGTACAACTACATGCTGCCAGTGGCCCTCAGTTCCATGCTGGCGGGGGTGCTGCTGGGGTTTGAAGCCGCCATTTTGCTGGGGTTTATCACTTCGCTGTTCATGACGCTGTTCCTGGGCATGGGTTTGCCCTATTTTGTGTTCGCCCTGTTGGGCTCGATGGCGGCCAGCCTGCCCATGACCCACTTCGACACCCGTTATGCCTTGTGGCGCCAGGGGCTGAAAATTTCCCTGATTCAAGTTCCCGTGCTGCTGTTAATGGCCCTGCTGAATCAAGTGCCCCTTGACGGCCTGCTGGCCATGAACTTGGTGGGGGCCTTCGTGAATGGCCTGGGGGTGGCCTTCCTCACCACCACCCTGCTTCCTTTTTTGGAAACCGGGTTCGACATCACCACCAACAGCCGTTTGCTGGAATTGTCCAACATGAACCACCCGGCCCTGAAGGAGTTGTCTGTCCGGGCCCCCGGCACCTATCACCACAGCATCGTGGTGGGCAATCTGGCCGATTCGGCGGCCGATGGGGTAGGGGCCAACGCCCTGCTGGTTCGGGTGGCGGCCTATTACCACGACTTGGGGAAAATGCTATGCCCCTTGTATTTCGTGGAGAACCAACACACCAAGAATTACCACGATGATCTGCCCGCCCAAACATCGGCCCGGATCATCATCAGCCATGTGCGCAACGGGCTGGAAATTGCCAAACGCTACAAGCTGGGGCAGGCCATTACCGATATTTTAGAGCAGCACCATGGAGACGGCATGGTGCGGTTCTTCTTCCACAAGGCCAAGAAAGAATCGGAGGACATGGGTGGTGGAGGAGACGTGGACGAAATGAACTTCCGCTATCCCGGACCCAAGCCCCAAACCAAAGAGGCCGGGGTGGTCATGCTGGCCGACATCACCGAGTCGGCCACCCGCAGCCTGAAAGACCCCTCGGAAACCAACATCCGGGAAATGGTACAAAAGCAGACCACCCGCGTGTATACCGAAGGCCAATTGGATGAGTCGGGGATGACCTTCAACGACATGAATTACATTGAACGAACCTTCACCAAAATGCTGCTGTCCATCCACCACCACCGGATTGCCTACCCCGACCTGAAGGTAGCCCGCCGAGCCATGGAGGATGAGGGCGAACATTCTCACCCCTAATTCATTCCCCTCCCCTGGAATTCTTTCCCTGTTCTCTTTCGGCAGAATTTTGCGAGCACAGCCATGAAATCTTCACCTATTTTGGTGGAATGGGAAGTCCCTCCCCGGGAAGACCTGCCCGATGAGTGGTTCACCGAATTGCTGGACGCCTTCCGGGTTAGGCTGGGTTTTGCCGGCCGGGGGGTTTCGCTGTTGCTGGCGGGGGATGACCGGCTGCGGGAACTGAACCAAACTTGGCGGGGCATGGACAAACCCACGGATATTCTCTCGTGGGCCTATGAGGAGTCGGAACACTGGGGAGACTTGGCCCTTTCGGTGGAGCGGGCCGCCGCCCAGGCCCAGGAAAACGGCTGGGACGTGCCAACGGAAACCGCCCGGCTGCTGGCCCACGGCATGGCCCACTTGGCGGGATACGACCACCACACCCCCGCTCAAGAGCAAGAGATGCGGGCCGTGGAGGACGACCTGCTGGCCCAGGCCGGGTTCCCTGGGTTGTATCCTCCCTGGGCAGAATGACTGTTTAGAATGATTGTGTTCGGAAACATGTGGCTGATGATGGCGACTTGTTGTGACAAGGCAAGCGCATAAGGTGAGGGCAGGGGGATGGCGGGGAAAATCTATGCGTTGGTTTTCACTCCTTGACTTGTTGTTACTTGAGAGCCTTCTGGACTTTTCGCATAAAGAATAAGGCTTCAGACTGGGCCAGCACCTCAAAACCGAAGGACTGATAAAAGGGCACCATTCCTCCAGCACAGTAAAGCTCCAGGTGAGCCACTTCCTTTAAGCGCTCCAGAATCTCCCCCATCATCCGCCGCCCCAACCCCTGGCCCCGCAGCGAGGGGGCCACGATGACATCCAAGATGAGGGCTTTGTAGGTGAAATCACTCACCACCCGGCTGAAGGCCGCCAATTGGCCGTCGGGCCCGGCCAGGGCAACGACTTTGGAGTGGGTCAGCATCCGCTGAACGTCTTTGGGCTGCCTGCCCCCCGACCACCACTCTTGCTGATACCAGCCCACCAAGACCTCGGTTTGCGCGGGAGTAAGTTGATCGTTCCAAGTGAAATCCATGGGAGATCCGGTTGGGTGCTGGAGGGCTGAAACAACAAAACCCCCCATGGCTGGGGGGTTTGGGCAATCATCTATCTTCGTTCAGTGTTATTTGGCTCACCCTATTTGACTCACCCCATTTGTTCTAAAAATGTGCTCCCAAAAAGGGCTCTTAACGGATGGGCTCACTTTCAGTCATGGGATCTCTAATCGTTGACTCTCAAATCATCGGTTCACAAAGCCACGGGTTCGCCGACCAAGCGGTTGGCCTGAAACTAACCTTGGGCTGGCAGCACGTTGATGTATTTCCGGTTGTTGCGGCGGGTGGTGAACGTCACCTGGCCGTCGGCCAGGGCAAACAGGGTGTAGTCTTTTCCCGTGCCCACGTTGTGACCGGCATGGAAGGTGCTGCCCCGCTGGCGCACCAAAATGTTTCCGGCAATCACCGCTTCTCCGCCGTATTTTTTCACGCCCAGGCGCTTGCCAATGGAATCGCGTCCGTTGCGGGACGACCCGCCTGCTTTTTTGTGTGCCATGAATCAATCCTTAGTGCTGGTCGAAGATACCGAGATCGCACGGATCTCGCGGATGAAATTAAGCCTTGCGGGCTGTTTTTTTCGGTTTGGGGCTGTCGGCCGCTTTTTTCTCGGCCTTCAGTTTGTCGCCCTCGGCGGATTTTTTCCGGGGTACGGGGGCGGCTTTGCGCTTGCCATCCGACACGGCCTTGGCGCCCTGGGATTCGATGGACTCGATGACCAACCGGGTGAGTTCCGACCGGTGGCCGCGGGTGCGCTTGTAGTTCTTGCGGCGCTTCATTTTGAACACCACGATTTTCTTGCCGCGGTAATGCTCCACCACCCGGGCGGTAACTTTGCTGTTGGCCACGTAGGGGGCCCCCACCGCCACTTTTCCTTCGCCCTGGTCCACCAGCAGCACTTTGTCAGTAAGGTATTGGGCGCCTTCTTCCAGGTCCAGGCGGTTGACTTCAATCAGGGTATCGGGCTCGACCTTAAATTGGTGGTTGCCGCATTCAATAATGGCGTACATGGCGCTCTTTCTGGGGGGATGTCTGCCCCGGCCCGGGAAATCCCGGTCCCTGGGGCGAATTCAGGGAAAAGAACATTATGATGGAGACTTTCGATGGCTGTCAAGCCCCCTTTTTGCCATGGGGTATCCAACGGGAAGCCATGGGGAGGCCTTGTTTTACCTTGACCGAAGGAAGGTTTTTTTGAACAATGGCAGAACATTCCCCCGTTAGGAGGATAGCTGGTTCGTTCACCCTTCGTTTCCGACCCCCATGGACATGCACATACAAACCGCAGACCCGGCCCAGCGCCGGCCAAAACCCGCCGATGAGAGCCATTTGGGGTTTGGGAAAATCTACTCCGACCATATGTTCTTGCTGGACTGGACCCGGGAAAAAGGCTGGCATGGTGCCCGGATTACCCCCTATCAGCCCCTGGCCATGGACCCGGCCACCCTGGTGCTGCACTATGGGCAGTCTATTTTCGAGGGGCTGAAGGCCTACCGCAACCCCCAAGGGAACCTGCAGTTGTTCCGCCCGGCCATGAACTGGGCCCGCATGACCCAAAGCGCCCAACGGTTGTCGATGCCCGCCCTAGACGAAGCCGCCGTGACGGAGGGCCTAGGCCAGCTGCTGACCCTGGACCACGACTGGGTGCCCCGCTCCCCCGGCACGTCTTTGTACATTCGCCCCACCATGATTGCCATGGACCCCTATGTGGGGCTGAAGTCATCCTCGCGATTTCTGTTCTTCATCATCACCTCGCCGGTGGGGGCCTATTACCCCGAGGGCTTTAATCCCGTGAAGATTCAGGTGTGCGAGCGCTACAGCCGGGCCGGACCGGGGGGCCTGGGCCAGGCCAAGACCGCCGCCAACTATGCCGCCAGCCTGCTGGCCCAGGTAGAAGCCGCCGAGCAGGGCTACACCCAGGTGCTGTGGTTAGACGCCTGCAACCGCAAATATCTGGAAGAAGTAGGGGCCATGAACATCATGGTCAAAATCGGGGGGAAGGTGATCACCCCTCCCGTGGCGGGGACCATTCTGGCGGGCGTTACCCGCGACAGCGTGATTCACCTGCTGAGGCACTGGAAAATTCCCGTGGAAGAGCGGCCCATCAGCATTGATGAAGTAACCGAGGCCCAGAAGTCTGGGCAACTGGAGGAAATTTTTGGCTGCGGCACGGCGGCGGTCATCTCTCCGGTGGGGCTGCTGAACCACAAAGAGCGAGACTATGTGGTGGGTGGAGGCAAAACCGGCCCCACCGCCCAGCGACTGTTCGATGAACTGGTGGGTATCCAATATGGCACCCGCCCCGACCCCTTTGGCTGGGTGGAGAAAGTAAAAACCCCCTAGGCCGAGCGTTTGCCTTTGGATTTTAGCCACACGGCCAGCAGGGCCACGGCGGCGGGGGTGACCCCGCTGATGCGGGCGGCCTGGCCCAGGGTGTCGGGCCGGTGGCGGGCCAGTTTCCCCGCCACCTCGTTCGACAACCCCGGTATGACCGAGTAATCCAGCCCTTCCGGCAGCCGGGTTTGCTCCTGCTTTTCCATCCGCCGCACTTCTTCTTCTTGGCGTTCAATATAGCCGCTGTACTTCAGAGCCGTTTCCACCTGCTCCACCACCGCCGGGTCTTCCCCCGCCAAGGTCAACTTATCCCGCAGAAAGTTTAATTCTGGCAGGTGGGCCAAGCGGGCTTCGGGCCGGGTCACCAGTTCCGCCGCCGTGGCGGGGTTTTTGATGGGTGGCATACCGTGCCGAGCCAGTTCGGCATTCAACTCTGGGGTGGGGTTCACCCGCAGGGTGTCCAGGGCGGCCCGCAAGGCGTGAATCCGGCGGGTTTTCTCCTCCACTTGTTTCCAATGGTCCTCCGGCAGCAGCCCCAGATCGAACCCCTGGCGGCTTAACCGCAGGTCGGCGTTGTCTTCCCGCAGCAGCAGGCGGTACTCTGCCCGGCTGGTGAACATGCGATAGGGCTCTTGGGTGCCCTTGGTAATCAGGTCGTCAATCAACACTCCAATGTAGGCCTCTCCCCGGCCCACGGTGAAGGGCGGCCGCCCCTGGGTCAGCAGGGCCGCGTTGATGCCCGCCATCAGCCCCTGGGCGGCGGCTTCTTCATAACCAGACGTGCCGTTGATTTGCCCGGCGCTGAACAGGTTGGGGCAGGCCTTCGCCGCCAGGGTGGCATGCAATTGATAGGGGGGAATGTAGTCATACTCCACGGCGTAGCCGGGGCGCACCATGCGGGCTTCCTCCAGCCCTGGAATGGTGCGCAGGTAGGCCAGCTGCACGTCTTCCGGCAGGCTGGTCGACAACCCGTTGGGATAGACTTCTCCCGTGTCCAACCCAGTGGGCTCTAAAAACACTTGGTGACTCTCCTTGTCGGGGAACTTCACCAGTTTGTCTTCAATGGAGGGGCAGTAGCGGGGCCCAATGCCCTGAATGGCCCCGCTGTACATGGCCGAGCGGCCCAGGTTTTCCCGGATGACCTGGTGGGTGGCGGCGTTGGTGTAGGTAATGTGGCAGCTTACCTGCCGCAGGGGGGGCACAAAAGACCTGGGGCCCCAAAACGAAAACCGGGGGGTGGGGTCATCGCCCCATTGCTCCTCCAATCCGTCATAGCGAATGGAGTCTTGGGCGATGCGCGGCACCGTGCCGGTCTTCAGCCGCCCCAGCTCCAGCCCCATGCTCCGCAGGGATTCGGCCAGGGGCCGGGAGGGCGGTTCCGCCACCCGTCCCCCAGGGGTCTGCTGGCTGCCGATGTGCATCAGCCCGTTCAAAAACGTGCCGGTGGTCACCACCACCGCGGCGGCGGGCAGAATCTCCCCGCTCCGCAGGGCCACGCCGGTCACCCGGCTCCCCGATACACGGCCTTCCTCCACCACCAGCCCCACCGCCTCTCCAATGTGAATCTCCAGCCCCGGCTGGGCCTCCAGCTCGGCCCGCATCCAGGCCCGGTAGCGCATCATGTCGCTCTGGGCACGGGTGCCCCGCACCGCCGGGCCCTTAGAGCGGTTCAACACCCGAAACTGAATGCCGGTGGCGTCCGCCGCGCGGCCCATGGCCCCCCCCAGGGCGTCGATTTCCCGCACCAGGTGGCCCTTGGCCAGCCCGCCAATGGCCGGGTTGCAGGGCATGTGGCCGATGGTCTCCCGGCTGAGGGTGAGAACCACCACGGGGGAACCCAGGCGGGCCGCCGCCAGGGCCGCCTCGCAGCCAGCGTGCCCGGCGCCAATAATAATAATGGGGTGGGGAGAAGTGCTCATCCCAACAGGATAAACTAAAAAAGGGGGGAGGTCATACCCCCTTCTCCTACTCAGCAAAGGAGAACAGATAGAATAGCCAGCCGGAGAACCTTCAACCCCCTACTGGCATCTTTTCCAGAAGGCCGCGTTGAACTGGCGGAAGCCTTTGGCCAGGGAGGGGGTCAGCAAGGGAGCGATGAACCAAGACAGCAGACCGGTGAACCGCTCCCGGTGGATGACATGGGTACCGCCGTCGCGCTGGGGTTCCAGCAGCCACTCGTGGGTTCCGGCGAACAGCCACCCGGCCCCCACCACCCCCCGCCAGCGCAGGTTGTAGCCGGGGGTGGCCGACTGCACCACGGGAGAGAGCTTCATGCGAAAAAGACCGGGGGCCTTGGCTACCACAAGCAGGGTTTCTCCCGGCACGGCGTTGCCCTTCACGCTTTCCAGAAAGGGGGCCCATTGGGGATAGGAGGGGAAGTCGGTCAGGGCCCGCCACACCTTCCCCGGCTCCACGGGGATGTCAAAGTCTGTGTACACTTCGCGCATGGATGCCATAGAGGGAGAGAGGGAGAGAGAGAAAGAGAGAAAGAGAGAAAAGGGGGAAATAAGAGCGGGTACAGAATGGAATCAGTTTCCCTGCTGGGGGCGGGGGGAGTCAATGGATATTTTTTTAGGGAACTCTCTCCCCTAGAATACGCTTATGATAAAGAGGGGGAAACCGTCAGCGAGAAAGATTGTCAGGAAAACCCATGCGTCCGTTGATCTTGCGCCGGGGATGGCGTTAGGATGGGGCTGGTTTGCGGCAAGACACCTTCACGCTAAATCCATGTAGAGTCTGCCGATGAGTGGAAATACCCAAGCCGCCATGCCGAAGGGGGCCAACATGCGCAAGTATGACCGGATCGAGGTAGAACGCCCCGACCCGAAAATTTTGCTGGACGACGGCTATCACGAGTACACCCTGCTGAATGTGTCGCGGGGGGGGTTGTACTTTTGGTCTAACCTGCCCTTCCCTGAGGGGAAAAAACTGGTGGTGAGCTTCCGCCGCCAGTTTCAAATGGAGGTAGAAGTGATGCACCAAGAAGTGGTGATGACGGATGATGTGTTTTTGGAAGCCAAATACAAGTGCGGCGTTCGGTTTACCCAGGGCCCTTTGGATGACGATATCTTCCAGCAAATCGTTCAGGGCTTGAATTTGCCCCAGGGCAAGCCATGACACCGGCCCCCTGGCGGTTTTCTGGGGAGTCTTTAAGCGTGGCCGGGCTGCGGGTATCCGCCAAAATTGGGGTCACCCCCGCCGAGCGCGATCAACCCCAACCCCTGGAAATTTCCCTCACCCTTCCGTTGTCTTTTCAGCGGGCGGCCGAAACAGACCGGCTGGCCGACACGCTGGACTACGCCGCCGTGGCCCGAGAGACAGAAACCTTCCTGGCGGGGCGTTCCTTCCACCTGTTAGAGACCCTCTGCCGGGCCCTGGCCCTGCACCTGGCGCAAACTTTTGGCCTAGAGGAAATCCAATTGGAGGTGGTGAAACCGGGGGCCCTGCCCCAGGCCCAGGGGGCCGCGGCCCGGCTGACCCTCTCCCGCCGGGAGGCGCCATGACCCGAGCCATTCTCATCACCGGGGCGGCCCAGGGATTGGGGTGGGCCATGGCCCTGCACTTGGCCCAGCCGGGCACCCTGCTGCTGCTGCACTACCGAAGCAGCCTGCCCCAGGCCCAAGCCCTGGCCCAGCAGGCCCAGCAGAACGGCGCCCAGGCCCACCTGCTGCAAGCCGACCTGGCCCGCCTGGAACAGCGAGAAGCCCTGATGGACCAAGTGGCGGCCCTAACCCCCCGGCTGGATGTGCTGATCAACAACGTGGGGCTATACAACCCCCTGCCACTGAATGAGCTTACCCCTGAACAATGGTCCCGCACCCTGGAAGGCACCCTGGGGGCCGCCTTTCACCTCACCCAACGGGCCGCACCCCTGCTGGCCCCCTCTGGCCAGGGGCGGGTGATCAACCTGGGCGACGCCCTGGCCCTGGCCCCCGCCGCCCGCCCCCGTGCCGCCGATTACTTCACCGCCAAGCTGGGGGTGTGGCAGCTCACCAAAACCTTTGCCCAGGCCCTGGCGGCCCAGGGCACCACGGTCAACCTCATCGCGCCGGGGGTGCTGGAAAACTCCAACGATGGGCTGGAGGTTCCCATCCCCGCCGGGCGGCTGGGTACCTTTGATGATGTGCTGGCCGCCCTGGATTTCCTCCTGTCTCCCGCCGCTCAATACACCACCGGCACGGCCCTTTCCGTGGCTGGCGGGTTGGGGCTGTGAACACCATTCTTCTTGTTTGACATCCCGCATTCCATCCGGCAGTGTAGAGAGATGGGAAAAATGAAGGAATTCCAGGGGTTCTGTTCGGTTGATCTGGCTTGGATCTGCTGAATCTTGCGGGAACCCGGAGTTCTTAGGGCATCCGCGGGAATAGCTCAGCTGGCTAGAGCATCAGTTTTCCAAACTGAGGGTCGCGGGTTCAAATCCCGTTTCCCGCTCTCCCTTCTCCTTCCTCCCATCCTTGATCGCGGGGTAGAGCAGTCCGGTAGCTCGTTGGGCTCATAACCCAAAGGCCGCAGGTTCAAATCCTGCCCCCGCTACTCCCACACCAGCCGCTCACGAAATCCGTGATCGGCTTTTTTTTTGCTCTCGTGAATACACATGAACGAAAAACCCATCAAATGGCGGCGGTCGGCGGGGTTTGGGCTGGTGTGCCTGGCACCGGGATTCGCCCTGGTGTGGTGGCAGGCGGGCCCTTGGCCTGAGGGCCTAGCAGGACTCATTCAGGCAGAGATGGCAGCGCTGGCTTGCTGGGGCGGGCCAACCCTGGCTTGGCGGAAAATCATGGAGCGGGGAGCCGGGAGCCCGGCTTCCCTGCTCAAGGGGGCACTGGCTGGAACCCTGGGTGCGGTGCTGGCCCATGGGCTGTTCATCTTTCAAATCCTGATCTGGGTCACCGTAAAGGGAAACATCCCCCCAGATGAAAGCTGGTGGGCCGCATGGGTCAAACTTCCGGTGGAATTAGTGCTTTTCTGGGGGGTTTCGCTGCTGATGTGGTGGAACCTGCTGGCCGGGGCACTGCTGGGGGCGGGGTACGCTTGGCTGCTGCGCCGCCTGTCCAGACTCTCAAAGCCACCGGTTCATTGAATCATCCGTTCGGTTGGTGAAGCAGGAAGGAAGCAAGCGCATTCCATCCTGCAGTGTAGAGAGATGAGAAAAATGAAGGAATTCCAGGGGTTCTGTTCTGTTGATCTGGCTTGGATCAACTGAATCTTGCGGGAACCCGGAGTTCTTAGGGCATCCGCGGGAATAGCTCAGCTGGCTAGAGCATCAGTTTTCCAAACTGAGGGTCGCGGGTTCAAATCCTGCCCCCGCTACTCGCATTGAAACACCGTGGGGCAAATTGGCCCACCTTTGCAAAAAAATATTCCTCGCCAAATTGCCCGCTGATTGTTTTGAACAAAGGACATGATTGTATGATGACGTGCGAAAAATGAAGATACTTTGAACAAAATTACCCTCATTTTAAAAAACAAAAAATGTTCGTCTAAGTTAATCATGTGTATTTTTTTCTTGAAAAACGAATACGTTGTACTGAGCGATTTTCAGTGGTGTATTTCGCCGCAGTGATTCTAAAAACCTCTATGCCCTTCACATCCAACCTTAGGGTTGGTGGCAATAGCGGACTTTGATCTTCCAACCCCCTCAACCTTAATGTATTTAACTCCGTTAAGTTTACTAAATACTTAAGTGGATTTGAATCCTCCTCCGCAGAAGGTGTTTCTTCATTAGTTTTCTCCGCTTCAGCCTCATAAATCGAAATTGAATCATCAACTTCATCCTCATATACTTGACCCATATCAATAGAAACCTTACAACCGGGTGGCAGGATATATTGTTCGACTATAGAGGCGTGTTGAAAAAGAACAACATTTTCACCCTCGTTATTTGTTTGTGATGATCGAAATATCATACCGTCCAATTTGGGATTAACATATTGTGCTAAAAATTCAGCCACAACTTGTGTGGGTAGGTACTCAAACTCCTCGTCAGACGGCATTATTGGCCTAGTGAGTTCTTTTACTAATTCCTCAAAAAATACCGCACTTCCCCATTTCATCTTTAAGTCAGGATCAAAATAGTTCCAATGCACAAAGATTTCCTCCAATACTTTAAAGTTAAGTATGTGAATAGGCTTGATAATTTCAAACTTCCCAACTACGACTTGGCTCCCAACAGGGGGTCTAATCTCTGCTATACAAGTCTCAGCATTCATTCCACCGTAAAATACAGAGATGCCTGATGCATTCATCCTACCGCTACGAGCTTTTCTTGATGGAGGTGGGCCAAGTTCCCTAGTTGGGTCAGACAGTATTGTTTTAAGCATGTGATCTGATTCCGCCATCCTCGCCCTATATATTTGGCTTCCTTTTTCACCAGGTTCAATCACACGAACGGGTTTTTCCCCAGTAACCGAAACAAGGTTTGTTAGATTATAAAATATATGACGCAAGGCATATTCCGCCTTTCGGCTAAAATAACGAGCCTCTGTGCGTATATGCCTCTTAAAAGAAGACCAAGTTTCTTTAAAATACCAGGTGTCAGGACCAACATGTTCGTAGTGGGCAGATGCACTAAACGGGTTTTCTATCCCATCTCTTGCATCCCTGCGATCACAATTTTTTAGTTCTAGATAGTCCCGAACATCTTCCGCAATCTCTTCCTCAATCTCGGCTATTTCTTGAATCACCAAATTTACCTCTTCTCCCGAACGCTCCCACATATAACCGTTCATCTCCCGTATAAACTCATCGCCTGTTGGGTCTTCATCGGTTAATTGAAAGAAATCATCAATTACGGATTCTACCTTTTCCGCAAGGTCACTAATAAGAATGCCTTTCTTTTTTTTCCCACAGTACGAGCAACTTCCTTTTGTACCCTCGGTTTGTACCTCTTCCTTTAGGAGTTCATTTCCGATGCAATCAGAGCAAACCATTTTCTCGCCAACATCGTTCATATTCCCCTAACAAATAAAGTGAATTCCTAGTGTTTTTGACACATTTGTTTTTTTTCTCTGTTCTGAACAGGCTATGACACCCAAATCGTCTTAGGATCTAAACCTAACTGGATCAACTTCGTGCGAATATCGTATGCAACACCAATCCGTCCGAATTCTCAACGGGGACATCAAATGAGGTAAAGCCACCTAGGCCAGGGCGGCTTTGGCGGCGCCCAGCAGGCCGGGGTGGGGGTGGGTGATGACATAGACGGGAATTTCTTTCAAAAGCCCCTGGAACCGCCCCTTGGCTTCAAAGGCTTGGCGGAACCCCGCTTGCAGGTGGGGTAGGATGCGGGGCGGAATGCCCCCGCCCACATACACCCCCCCTTCGGCCAGCACGGTGAGGGCCAGGTTGCCAGCGGCGGCCCCCAGCAGCGAGCAGAACAGTTCCAGGGCCGCGGCGCAGAGGGGAGAATCCCCGGCGTGGCGGGTGATGACGGCGGCGGGGTCTTCCCCGGCCATGGCTTGGCGGAGGGGCGTGAGGTTTTCTTGGTGGCCCGGTTCGCTGGCCAGAAAGTCGAACAGGTTGGCCAGCCCCCGGCCCGACAGCACCCGCTCCCACGAGACCCGCCCGTGGCGGGCCCGCAGAAATTCCAGCAGGCGGGCTTCTTGGGCATTGCGCGGGGCAAAGTCGGCATGGCCCCCTTCCGACGGCAGGGCGCGCCAGCGGGGGCCTTCGGGCACCAGCACCCCCATGCCCAGCCCGGTACCTGGGCCGATCAGGGCCTTCACCGCCCCCGCCCGCGGCGTGCCGCCCCCCAGGGGGGTCAGGTCTCCGGCCGTTAGTTCTGGCACGGCCCAGGCCAGGGCCGAAAAATCATTCATCACTTGGGTGGGAATGCCCAACTTGGCCGCCAGGGCCTCTCCATCCACCCGCCAGGGCAGGTTGGTCACCGTGGCCACCCGGCCCGTCACCGGCCCCGCCACCCCCAGCCCAGCACGGGTGGGAGAAACCCCAGGATGAGCGGCCCCGGCTTCCGCCAGAAACACCGCCAGCACCGCCTCTAAAGAATCATGGGCCCGAGAGGGATACTCCCGCAGAAACAAGGGGCGGCCCTGGCCTGGGGCCAGCAAGGCCAAGCGGGTGTTGGTTCCCCCAATGTCTCCCGCCAGAATAACGTCCATAAACCCCTTATCGGTGAACGGAATGTTTTGTTGTACGATGGAGCCCCGCCCCGAAGCAAGGATTTGGTTTGACACCCCCAGCAGAACAGGTAACAACAGTCCATGGGGGCCAGGATGCCCATACGCTGTGCGCAACCTCCACGGAAGGAACCCCATGCGCCGCCGCGCCAACCCCTTTGCCCCCTCTCCCATTGCCCCCCGCCAGGGGCGCTTGACCCTGGAAGGCCGAGAGGTCGCCTATCTGCTAAAGCCCAGCCCCCGCCGCCGCACGGTGGGCATCACCGTCCGCCCAGGGGGCGAGGTGGTGGTGAACAGCCCGGCCCGAATGCCCCCTGGCCCCCTGGAGTCTATCCTGCGCCAGAAGGCCCCCTGGATTTTGGCCAAGCTGGCCGAGTTTGCCCAAGCGCCGGTGCGCCCCCCGTTTCTGTGGCAAGAGGGGGAAACCCTGCCCTTTCAGGGAGAGCGCTACCCCATTCACTATTGCCACCTGGCCGGGCGCGACGGCCTGATGTTTGGCAACAACCGGTTTTGGATTGACCGCGTTCGCTGGGAACGGGCGGGGAAGGGGCAACCGCCAGAGGACTGCTTTCCCCAACGCATGACCCGCTGGTACAGGGCCCAGGCCCAGGCCCAAGCCGAAAGCCGGGCGGCCCGCTTTGCCCCCCTGGTGGGGGTCAAGCCCACCGTGGTGAAGGTGCGGGATCAGAAACAGCGCTGGGGCAGCGCCGCCCAGACCGGGGTGATTCACCTCAACTGGCGGCTGGTGCTGGCGCCCCCTGGTATTTTCGACTACGTGGTGGTCCACGAGTTGTGCCACCTGCGCGAAATGAATCACTCGCCCAAATTTTGGGCCCTGGTGGCCAAGGTTCTGCCCGACTGGCAGGCCCGGCGAAAGTGGCTGCGCCAAGCCGACCTCACCCCCCCCTGGGAGCAACCCGCTCCCTAAAGAGAGAACCCATCTCCCAGTTGATCTCCCGTCTCCCAACAGCACCCCTCCCCTGCCCCTTTGCGGGGGCATCCCCTCCCCTTCGTGGAGGGGAAATCAATCGAAGCCGCAATGTTATGCGCTTGCTTCCGTCCAGTCTTTGTTTTCTGAACGGTTAAAGAGAATCACCGGTGGATTCGAGCATTGTCCCTCCACGATGGGGAGGGACAGCCGCCCATAGGGCGGCAGGGAGGGGGTGCCGTTGGCGGAGTCTGGTGAAGAGTGCGATCCGAATTTATTCTGGCCCGAACCGGGCTAGCGCCGACCCCCCACCAGGATTTGATCAATTTTCAGGGTGGGCTGCCCCACGGTGGTGGGCACCCAGCCGCTAGAGGCCCCGCACATGCCAGCGGCCAGTTCCAGGTCTGCCCCCACCATGGAGATCAGCGGCAGCACCTCGTGCCCCTTGCCGATGAGGGTGGCCCCCCGCACCGCCTCGGCGATTTTCCCTTTTCGAATCCGGTAGCCTTCCTGCACGGCAAAGTTAAACTCGCCGGTAGCGGGGTCCACGGATCCGCCCCCCATTTTTTTGGCATACAGCCCGTTGTCAATCGAGGCAATCATGGCCTCCACCGAGTGGGGGCCGGGGGCGATGAAGGTGTTCCGCATCCGGGCCACCGGGGCGAACTTGTAGTTTTCTCTCCGGGCCGAGCCGGTCGTGGCCGCCCCGGCCAGCTTTCCCCCCTGCCGGTCGGCCAAAAATGACTTCAGCACCCCGTTTTCAATCAGCACCGTGCGCTGGGGGGGCGTTCCCTCATCGTCTACGTTAAAGCTGCCCCAGGCGCTGGCAATGGTGCCGTCGTCCACGGCGGTGAGCACGCTTTGGGCCACCTGTTGGCCAATCTTGCCCGCGAAGGGAGAGGCATTCTTGCGGATGGCCTCGGTTTCCAAGGGGTGCCCGCAGGCCTCGTGAAAAATCACTCCGCCAAAACCGTTGCCCAGCACCACCGGCATCATGCCGCCTTCCAGGTATCCGGCCTGGGCCATCACCACCGCCCGGCGGGCGGCATCGGCGGCCAAGTGTTCCATGTCCATGCCTTCAAACACCTCCCAGCCCCCCAGGGCGCCGGGGCTTTCGGCCCCGTTTTGGGGGCCGTCTCCCGTGTCGGCAATCACCCCCACCCGCATCCGGGAATAATTGCGGGCGTCTTCAATCAGCAGCCCCTCGCTGTTGGCAATCAAAATCTGGCGGCGCGACTCGGCCAGGCTGGCCCCCACCTGGCGGATGGCTTGCCCTTGGGCCCGGGCGGCGGCGTCGAGGCGGCGCAGCAAGTGCACCCGGTCGTCTTTGGGCACCCCCAGCGGGTCCTGCCGCACCGGGTGGTGATCCTCCAGCGAAGAGGCCTTCAGGGCCGGGGCCGGGCCCCCTGCCGCCCCCTGGCGGGCCAAGTTTTCCGTTAGCCGCAGCAACACATCCTCCGCCGGGTCGTTGGAGTGCCCATAAAAGGTCTCGGCTCCGTAGATCAGCCGAACCCCCACCCCAAACCGAATGCCAGAGGTAATGCGGTCAATCTTGCCGTCCAGCAGTTCCACCGATCCGCTGCCGGTTTCCTCGGCAAACACTTCGGCAAAGTCGGCCCCGCGAGAAAGCCCCAGACCAATGATGTTTTGCAGCGTAGAGGGAGAAAGCATGGGGAGCCTGTGGATATATGCCGTTAGAGAGAAACCATGGAGATACTCTATCTTAAACCCGCCAGAGGGACTTCGCCAGGGTAGAAGAGGCCGGGGGGTTTTACCCAATCATTTCCACAAACGCGCCGAACAGGGCTTCGCCCATTTGGTGCACCTGCTGGGGGAAGGGATGGATTTGGGAGCGAATAAGCTCGGCACTGGTGCCAGCCTGGGCGGGGTAGTGGGGGTCTTCCCGCAGCCAACGGGTGATGATCTTTTCGTCGGCCTCCAAATGAAACTGCAGGCCGTAGCTGTTTTTGTAACGGAAGGCCTGGTGAGGATATTTCTGCGAGGAGGCCAGCAGAGTGGCCTGGGGGGGCAAATCAAACGTGTCGCCGTGCCATTGAAACACGCCGGGGCCATTGGAACACTCTCCCAAATGACGGAACAGAGGGTCGTTGTGGGCTTCTGGGGCAAGGGTAATGGGGCACCAGCCAACCTCTAGCCCGGCTTGGCCCTTGTACACCTTGGCCCCCAGGGCGGCAGCCATTAACTGGGCCCCCAGGCAAATGCCCAGCACCGGCAGGCCAGAATCCATGGCCCGGCGAATCAGGGCAATTTCCGGGGCCATCCAGGGATGGGCGTCTTGTTCATAGGCCCCCATGGGGCCGCCCATCACCACCAGGGCCGCGCACTTGTCCAGATTTTCTGGCGGATAGGGGGGGGTATCGGGCCGACAATAGTGCAAATGGCGGCCCCGCTGATGAAACGCCCGGGCAATCAGCCCCGGCGGTTCGATGGGTAAATGCTGCAGCACATACACGGAAGACATGGGGGGTTCCCCAAAAGGTGAACGGAAGACGGGTCAGGTTTGTTTGGCCCCACGCACCAGGGCAATTTTTCCGGTGCGCACCATTTCCCTCACTTCAAAGCCCGACAGGGCGTCCAGCAGGGCATCCACCCGGTCGGCGTCACCGGTCACTTCCAGCACCATCGTCTCATCCTTGGGAGAGATGGAGAGGATTTCGGCCCGGAACACCTGGGCCACCTGCATCACCTGGGGGCGGGCATCGTGAGAGGCATGCACTTTAATTAACGCGATCTCCCGCTCCAGCAGCACGTCATCGGTGTGGTCCATCACCTGAATCACGTCAATCAGTTTGTTCAACTGCTTGGTGATTTGCTGCAGTTCGCGCTCGTCTCCGGTGGTCACCACCGTCATGCGAGAAATGCCGGGCTTCTCGGTGGTAGACACCGCCAGGGAGTTGATGTTGTAGTCGCGCCGGGCAAACAGGCTGGCCACCCGGGCCAGCACGCCGGGGCGGTTTTCCACCAGCACGGAAATGGTGTGGCTGCGTTTATCGGCGGCAGGGCCAGAGGGCGTGAACATGGGCCTTATCCATCCCTCCGTTCATCGGGTTGCAGGCGCATCTCGGCCACCGACTGGCCGCCTGGAATCATGGGGTACACGTGCTCGTTGGGGTCCACGTGAAAGTCCAGCAGCACGGTGCGGTCGTTGATTTGGCGGGCTTTCTCCAACGCTGGCACCACCTGGGCCGGGTCGGTGATTTTAATTCCCGCCAGCCCATAGGCTTCGGCCAGTTTCACGTAGTCCGGCACGTTTTCCAGGTGAATTCCCTGGTAACGCTTGTCGTAGAACAGCTCTTGCCATTGTTTCACCATGCCCAGCGACTTGTTGTTGAACAAGGCAATTTTTATCGGAATGCCGTACACGGCGGAAGTAGCCAACTCTTGCAGATTCATTTGGAACGAACCATCGCCGGTGATGACCCACACTTCTTTGTCGGGGTTGGCCACCTTGGCCCCAATGGCCGCGGGGAACCCAAACCCCATGGTGCCAAGCCCCCCCGAGGTCAGCCACTGACGGGGGTGGTTGAACTGAAAGAACTGGGCGGCCCACATTTGGTGCTGGCCCACGTCGCTGGCCAGAATAATGTCTCCCCCGGTAATGCGGGAGATTTCTTCCACCACCTGTTGGGGCTTGATCTGCCCGTTTTTGTGGTAGCGCAGGGGTTGGTCGCGCTTCCAGCGGGAGATTTTCTCCAACCAGGGGCTGTTGTCTTTCTTGGGGGCGGCCTGGGCCAAAAGCGCCAGGGTTTCTTTGGCATCGCCCATCAAGGCGGCCTGGGCCGCGCGGTTTTTGTTCACCTCCGCCGGGTCCACCTCCAGGTGAATGACCTTGGCGTGGGGAGCAAATTTCTTCAGGTCACCGGTCACTCGGTCGTCGAACCGGGCCCCCACGGCAATCAGCAGGTCGCTCTCGCCCACCGCCCAGTTGGCGTAGGCAGTGCCATGCATTCCCAGCATGTGCAGGGCCAGGGGGTGCCGGTCGGGGATGGCCCCCCGGCCCATCAGGGTCGTGGTGACGGGAGCGTTGATCTTCTCGGCCAAAGACAGCAACTCGGCCTGGGCCCCGGCGATAATCACCCCGCCCCCGGCGTAGATGACGGGCTTCTCCGCAGCGGCGATCAAGGCCGCGGCGGCCTCGACCCCCGCGGGGTCTGGGGAAACCCTGGGAACGTAGCCCCGAATGCTCACTTCTTCTGGAAAGCGATAGGACTTGACGGGGGCAATGGACATGTCTCGGGGCATGTCAATCAGCACCGGTCCAGGGCGCCCCGACCGGGCCAAGAAAAAAGCTTTCTTCACAATGTCGGCCACTTCGTCTGGCGAGCGCACCTGAAAGCTATGCTTCACGATGGGCATGGTAATGCCCATGATGTCGGCCTCTTGAAAGGCATCGGTGCCAATGAAGGTGGTGGGCACCTGACCGGTGATGGCCACCATGGGCACGCTGTCCAGAATGGCATCGGCAATGCCGGTGACCAAGTTGGTGGCCCCAGGACCAGAGGTGGCCAAACACACCCCCACCTTACCGGTGGACTTGGCGTAGCCCTCGGCCATGTGGGCCGCCCCTTGTTCGTGGCGGGTCAGAATGTTGCGAATGCCCCCCGCCCCTTCCTTGGCCAGGGCATCGTAAATGGGAAGAGCCTGCCCCCCCGATATGCCAAAAATCACGTCCACCCCCTCTCTTCGCAGAGACTCCAGCAAGGCTTCGGCACCGTTCATGGGGGGCTCTTGAAGAAAAGGGTTGAACAGACGGGTTACCAGCAATAAAGATCACGAATCGAATCCAGGGCCTGTCAAAAAAGCCTACGGCTTTCCGGCTGGTGCGTCAATGGGTTGGGGAATAAACCGAGGGTGATTGAGCGCATCAATCAGGCATTGCGCCAAGTGGCCGAAGGGAAACGCTGAGGGGGTGGAATAGACCTGGGATAGAGTTGGGATAGACCCATGCAACCCTACCCTTTCCGGGCCATGGCCTCCAGCAGGGCTTTTCGCATCACGTCCTCCGGGGCGGGCTGGCCGGTCCAAAAGGTGAAGGCCAGGGCCCCCTGGTAGAGCAGCATCCCCAGGCCGTTGGCATGGGCCAGCCCCAGCCGCTGGGCCGCGGCCAGCAAAGGGGTCACCGGGGGGGAATACACAATGTCCAGCACCGCCTGGGTCACCCCCACCCGCTCCAGGGCCACCGGGGCCAAATGGCTTTCGCCCATCCCCACGGTGGTGGTGTTCACCAACAGGTGAGGGGCCAGGCCCTCCAGTTGGTCCAGGGGGAGGGGGTCAATTTTGGCCTGGGGGGCCAGCCCCCGGCACAGGGCGGCCAACTCCTCCGCCCGCTCCAGGGTGCGGTTGGCAAGGATGAGTTCCGCTACCCCACCAGCCAGCAGGGCCGCCGCCACCGCCCGGGCCGAGCCCCCCGCCCCCAGCACCAGAGCCTTCCGGCCAGCGGGGTTCCAACCCAGGTCTTTGTCCAGCGAACGCAAGAACCCCTCCCCATCGGTGTTGGTACCGGTCAGGCTGCCGTCTTCTTCCACCCGCACGGTGTTCACCGCTCCCAGGGCCTGGGCCGCGGGCAGCACGGTGTTCAACAGCGGAAGGATGGATTCTTTGTGGGGAACGGTGAGATTCCAGCCCGCCACCCCCAGGGCCCACAAACCAGCAATGGCCTGAGGTAGACGGGCGGGGGCCACCGGAAAGGCCACATAGGCGGCATTGATGCCCAGGTGGCCAAAGGCGGCATTGTGCATGGCCGGAGAAAGTGAATGGCTGACCGGATGGCCCAAAACCCCATACAGGCGGGTGGTGCCGTCAATGGGCCTGCCGGTCATTCATCCTCTCCAAAGCGCTCTTTGATCAGGGAAATGACCTCGCTCAAGGCGGCGGATTCGTCTTCTCCCTCTGCGGTGACCACCAGGGGTGAGCCCTGGGTGCCAGCCAGCATCAGAACTTCCATGATGCTTTTGGCATCGGCCATCTGACCCTCTTTGTCCAGGGTCAGCCGCGCGGTAAACTGATTCGACAACTGCACCAGCTTTGCCGCGGCCCGGGCGTGCAGCCCCAGCTTGTTGGCAATCACCACCTGTTCGGTCTTCACGGCATCCTCCGAAAAGGGTTCTTCGAGAGGGAGGCCAAAGGCGCGGAGAAACCTGACCCGCCGGTTATTTTCCGGCGGCTTTCCTCAGGGCATCGGCCTTGTCGGTTTTTTCCCAGGTGAACTCGGGCAGCTCCCGCCCAAAGTGGCCATAGGCCGCCGTTTTGCGGTAGATGGGGCGGCGTAGGTTCAGCTCTTTCAAAATACCGGCGGGCTTCAGTTGAAAGTATTCCCGCACCAGGGCGGAGAGTTTTTCTTCATCCACCTTGCCCGTGCCAAAGGTATCGACCTTTACCGAGACGGGTTCGGGGAAGCCGATGGCATAGGCCAGTTGCACTTCGCAGCGGTCGGCCAAACCGGCGGCCACGATGTTTTTGGCGATGTAGCGGCCCATGTAAGCCGCCGAGCGGTCCACTTTGGTGGGATCCTTGCCCGAAAACGCCCCGCCACCATGGCGGCCCATGCCGCCGTAGGTATCCACAATGATTTTACGGCCGGTCAAACCGGCATCACCGTGGGGACCGCCCACCACAAACCGCCCGGTGGGGTTGATCAAGAAGCGGGTTTTGTTGTTGAGCAGGTGGGCGGGAATCACCGGACGAACGACTTTTTCGATGATTTCTTTTTCCAGCCGGTGGGGGTCGGCGTCGGCCAAGTGCTGAGAAGACACCACCACCGTGTCCACCGACACGGGCTGGTCACCCTTGTAGCGCACCGACACCTGGGTCTTGCCGTCTGGGCCCAGGTAAGAAAGCTCGCCCGAGTGGCGCAGCTGAGACATGCGCTCGGCCATGCGGTGAGACAGGTGAATGGGCAGGGGCATCAGAGTCTCGGTTTCCCGCACGGCAAAGCCGAACATCAAGCCTTGGTCGCCGGCGCCCTGCTCTTTATAAGTTCCAGAGCCTTCATCCACGCCCATGGCAATGTCGGGAGATTGTTTGCCGATGGAGGTCAGCACCCCGCAGGTGCGGTAATCAAAACCCAGTTCGCTGTTGTCGTAACCAATGCTCATGATGGTTTTCCGGGCGACATCTTGGAAGTCAATCACGGCGTTGGTGGTAATTTCTCCGGCAATCACCACCAGCCCGGTGGTGGTCAGGGTTTCGCAGGCCACGCGGGCCGTGGGGTCTTGTTCCAAAATCGCGTCCAGCACGGCATCAGAAATTTGATCGCACATCTTATCAGGATGGCCCTCGGTCACGCTTTCCGAGGTAAACACGGATTCCTGCATAGGATTTATCTTCCCTAAAAAAGTGGATATCAAATGGGCATGGGTATCCAAATTAAACCCAAAGTGTTATCATACATGATTCAAAGAACAAAACACCAGTCAAACCCTGTGGTCTCCACCGCTTTTTTATTTTTTTTTATTTTTTTCCCGCTTTTTTCCCCTGCGGAACCTATGGAAATTTCACCACACCCCTGGAGAAATCTCACCACACGGACGTGTAGTCGCAGAGTACCATCCATGAAAGTATCTGATTATTTATCGTTTTATTTTTAATGAAAAGGGGCACCTTCCTTGCAGCCTTATCTTTGGTTCACCGACCCTTGGCTCATTGGCTCTTGACCCAAAGGCAATCCTGTAAAACCATAACACCGCCGAGGGATCAAGAGAGAGGAAAACAGGGCGGGGGGAAATCTGTGGGGATTTTTGGTAGGGAATATTTTGGGGGTAGATATTTGGGTAAAGATATTTGGGTAAATTGAGTCATTTGATGTAAACGTATTTAGGGTAAGTAGGATGGCAAAGGATGGATCGCAGGAAATCTGGTTTAAACAACGCACATTGGTATTTTCCTGTAAAATATACATATTCGAAAACCACGAGACGATTCCACTCCGGAATCCTCCAACCCCGATGAGGTAACCATGATCCCCGTTCAAGCCCACCGTATGTTTCGCCCCCTGTTGTTGGCCCTGCTGCTGGCGGCCAGTACGCACCTGTGGATGCCCGCTGCCGCCCTGGCCGAAGAGCCCAAGGGAGATATCGTGGCCACCCTGGACCGCATCCAAGGCAGCGTAAAGATCATCAAGGGAGATGACAAAAAGGTGATCTCCGGCCGCGACGGCCTGCTGCTTCGGAACGGAGACACCATCATCACCTCCAAAGAAAGCCAAGCCACATTAAAATTCCGCGACGGTTCTGAATTCCGCCTGTTCCCCAATTCTCAATTTAAGGTAGAGCAGGTGAAAGAAGCGGGCGATGGCCGGGGCTTTAAATATGACCTGTCGGTGCAGGCCGGGTCCATCTGGGGCACCATGGTCCGCCAGAAAAACCCCGCTTCCATTCGCACCCGCACCGCCACCATTGGGGTAAAAGGCACCACCCTGCGGGTTGTGGAGCGCGACGAGAAAACCTCGGTGGCCCTGACCGAAGGCGAAGTCGAGGTGAAAAACGGCCGAGATTCCGTGACCCTGAAACCCGGCAATCAGGTAAAGGGTGTTGCCGCCAACGACCGGCTGTCCTCTAAGGTAGAGCCCATTCCCTTCAAGCTCGACGTGAAATCGGAGAAGCGCGACCTGGATTTTGCCCAAGGCAATGCCGAAGAAGCCTTCGTGGTCATTCAATTGGTCAACGTGAAATCCGGCACCAACGTCACGCGCTCCGGCCCGGTGTATTTGCGCAGCAACTACGACCGGGCGTCCTTCCCCGGTCAGGTGGTGCTGAACGAGCAAGGGTTTGCGCGGGTGGCCGTGCGGTTTGGCACCCCAGAGGCCGCCCATGAAGACCTGAAGGGAACCATTTACGTGTGGGCCGTGATGGACCGCGAGGACGACACCGACATTGGGGAAGGGGTGGTGATGTTCCGCTTCAAAACCCCAGGCGACAAGTCCCGCCTGCGGATTGACGCCAACTCGGGGGAACCCAAGAAAATGCCCAAATAACCCCTGGCAACTGGGGATTGATCGTCTCCTAGCATCCCCTGACCGGTTCCACTGGTCAGGGGATTTTTTTTACCCATATCCTTTGCGAGAAGCCTTCAGGGCCGACAGTTCCCGGCGCACCGCCTGAAGTTCACGGGTCCATTGGATTTTCTCTTCCTCCCCCACCGCCTCTTTCACTTTCCGCAGCAGGTCGGTCTTGCGGCCTTCTTTCATGGCCGCCGCCAAGTGGTCCAGT
Organism: Deltaproteobacteria bacterium; assembly: GCA_029858505.1. Classification (GTDB taxonomy): domain Bacteria; phylum SAR324; class SAR324; order SAR324; family JACQKK01; genus JAOUEW01. The sequence goes on along the minus strand of JAOUEW010000001.1, from coordinate 761,403 downwards.
TCGGCCAAGGGTTCCTTCACCACCCCCACCCTGGTTTGCAGGGGGGCATCCAGCAGCAGCGAACGCATCGGCTCCCCCACCTCGGGGAACACCTCGGCCAGTTCCTCCGGCGGAACAGAGGCAAACTCTTGGTCGGTCAACCGCAGCAGCTTGGCATACAGTGCCGCCAAGGGAGGATCGGTCAACTCATCCGGCGCCAGAATTTCCCTGGCCCGGGCCAGCAGGGTGCGGTGCTTGAACACCAGCCCCAAAAACATCCGCTGGCGGCGCTGGGCGGCGGGCCACACCACCTCGGTCGGGGCCTGCCCGGCCTGCACTGCTGGGGCCTGGGGGCTTTGAATGCGGATGGCCTCTGGCCGCACCCCCACCAGGTCGGCCAAGTGGCGAATGGTCATGTCGCGCACGGTTTCCCGCTGAATTCCTTCCAGCAGGGGAGACAACTCCCGCAGGGCCCGCTCCCGCCCCTGGGGAGACCGCCCCTGACGTTCCAAGGTTTGAAACACCAAGTATTCCAGCAGGGGGGTGGCCCGCTCCAATTGTTCTTGAAAGGCCTCCGGCCCCCGCTGCCGAATAAAGTCATCCGGGTCCAGGCCGTCTGGCAGGGTCACCACCGCCCCCTCCACGCCTCGGTTAAAAAACAACGGGGCCGAAGCCAGCGAGGCCTTGATGCCCGCTTGGTCGCCGTCGAACACCAGCACCACTTTCTGCGCGAACCGCTCCAACAGGTCCAAATGCTGGGGGGTCAAGGCCGTGCCGCAGGTGGCCACGGCCTGGGTAAACCCCGCCAGGTGGCAGCGCACCACATCCAGGTATCCCTCCACCAAAATGGCCCGCCCGCTTTTGCGTAAGGTGTCCCGGGCCTGGGCCAAGCCATACAACACTTTCGACTTGTGATACAGCCTTGTCTCTGGGGTGTTTAAATACTTGGGGCCCTCCTCGCCTTCCAGCAGCCGCCCCCCAAACGAAAGGGTCCGCCCAGACTCATCTTGAATGGGAAAGGTGATCCGGTTTCTCATCAGGTCATACAGCCGCCCGGTGGGGCTGCGCTTCACCAGGCCTGTGGCCAGGGCCTCCTCTGGAGAAAACCCCTCGTTCAGCAGCCGGTCGGTGATGCTTTGCCAGCCCTCTGGGGCAAACCCCAATTGAAACGTTTTCCAGGCGGGTTCTTCAAACCCCCGTTGATATAAATACCGGCGGGCGGTTTCTCCCTCGGGGTGCTCCAACAGCCGCCCGTGGTAAAACGCCCGGGCTTGCTCCAACCCCAGGCGGTCCCGCTCGCCGCCGCGGGCGGGTTTGTCGCGGTCCATGGAGAGCCCAAGCCCAGACGCCAGCTTGGCCAGGGCCTCGGCAAAGGGAATCCGTTCCACTTCCATCACGAAATCAATCACGCTGCCCCCCTTGCCGCAGCCAAAGCAGTGAAACATCCGCCGCTCTGGGTTCACCTGAAACGAGGGGGTTTTCTCTTGATGGAAGGGGCACAGCCCCTTCCAGTTCCGCCCGGCGGCGGTGAGGTGCACCCGTTCGCCGATCACCCGGACGATGTCGGCGCGCTCTTTGACCTGTTGAATGATGTCGCCGGATGCGCCCATGGCACGTTGGGAGAGTGGGAAAGGAAACAAAGAAATGGAGAAGAGAGAACGCACCGAAACCACCGGGCTGTTCTCACTTTACCCCAAACCACCCCAGCCCGGCAAAACGGAGCGGAGAACCGGGCGGGGACCGGTCCTCGCCCCACTTTGGGGAGAGGACCGGCGGAGGGGAGAACAATGAAGGGGGGAGGGGGTGGTGGCGGATGGAACGGTTGATCAGGGGTTGGGGTAGACCTGCCGTCCGTCTTGCAGGTAACCCAACACCTGGGTTTCCACCCTGTCCACCGGGGTGGTAATGCCGTCGAGAATCACTTGATAAGGAATGCTGCCCCCGGGGGGGATGCTCACGTTGATGTCGCGCTGGCCGTTGCGGTAGCCAGCGCTGGCCCGAATGGCCCGCAGGGTAAACCGCTTAATGTCTTCATCGGGTAAAACATTGCCCGCGTAGGCCCGGCCTTCCCCCACCACCAGCCCGTCGCGCAGAGCGATCACCCGCACCTCTACCCAGCCCACCGGTTTTTTGCTGGCGGCCTGCAGGCGCAGATCGCCGGAGAGGACCAGCAGGTTTCGCCCGGTTTCACTGTTTTTCACCAAGTGCTGGCGGGGTTCGCCCGTAAACTGCAAGGGCAATTCTCCCCCGCCCACCATCAGTTGGGGGTGGGGCAGGGGGGGCGCCAGATACATTTTGGCCCCCCAGCCCAGCCCACCGGTGAGCAGCACCACGGCGGCCAACCACACCGGCCACAGGGGTTGGCGTACCACACGGGGCGCTGAACCGGTGAGGGCCGCGACCGCAGCCTCGGGAGAAACCTGGGAGGCCTGGGGCGAACCCCCAGGGGCCCCTTGGCCAGGGCGGGTGTGACTGGAGACCTGGCCCGACAGCCCGGCAAAATGTTCGGGGTGGGGCAGTTCGGCATCATCCCAGCCGTGATGGTCGGGGTCATCTAACCCTTCAGTTTCGTGAGAGGGAGAGGACTGAGACGCCAGGGTCTCCCAGTTCGGCCCTGGCCGGTCTTGAGGCGTGCGGGTTGGCGCAGGCTGGGCCGCCTGGGCCGCGGCGAAATGCTCGGCAAAGGGCCGCTCGGCCTTGCCCCCGGCAGCGGGGGGAGGCGTGCCGGGCTTGAGGAAAAATTTGTACTTCTGGCTGTCTGGCACCGGGGCCAGCCCAGAGGAGTAACCCTCGGGAGCGGGTTCCTCTCCCCCCAGAGAAATCGCTTCCAGGTAGGCCGATTCGGGGTTGAGGTCCCCGCCGGGCTCGAATCTGGGTGACGTGGGCTTGGAAGATTTGGCCGGCTTCGCGGCGGCCGCCGGTTGGGCGGCACGGGGTCGATTGGCCATGGGGGGGGGTTGGTCCTCCCGCAGGTCATCAAACATCACGTTCAGTCTGGATTCATCCGGCAGGGGCATGTCTCCCCCCCCCGGCATGGAGGGCATTCCCTGGGGAACCCCTGGGGGAATCACCCGGCCCGTTCCGGCCACACCCTCCAGCCCAGGGCGGAACAGGTGATCGCAGCGGGTGCATTTCAGTTGGGTTTTGGGGTTGGCCAAAATTTCTCCGGCCACGCGGTAACGGCTGCCGCAACGGGGGCAGGTCACTGGGTGTTTGCTGCCGGGGGGTTCTGAGTAACCAGAGGGGGCCTCTGCCGCGGCAGAACCACCGCCATCCCACCCTGGGTCGGGGGGAAGAACGGGAGGAATTTGCTCTTGGGGTTCGGCTTGGCCAGAGATGTAAACGGGGGTACCGCATTTACGGCATTTGACGAACGCACGCCCGGCGGGAACCTTGCTCAGGTTCAGCCGGTATTTCGTCTCGCAAGCGGTGCATTGAATAATCATGACCGGTGGCCTTCCTGGCACTCCCGTTCCACCCAGGGGGTGAAAGGGGGGATTGAACGTTAGGGCCATCCTGGCCCATGTCTTCCCGGTTCGATGGGTACAACTTTCTTTCTCGATTCCTTCTCGATTCCTTCTCGTCCCTTTTACTTGTCTTCCCTAATTGCTTGTCGTCTCTGCGCGATGGGAATGCCCGAGGGGTCTAATTTTTCTGGTTCGGGTTTCTCAACGCTTTATTCTCATTTACTTTCAATTTATTTTCAAACCGCTTTTCCAACGGTTTATGTTAGAAATAAAGGGGATGAGATGAAAAAGTCAACGTTTTTTATGCCCCTGGCTTGAGGAATGCATTTCATTTTGTGAAAATTCCTCTGTCTGCAGAAGCCATTCCGGGAGAGCACCCCCTTTAGGGATGGCACAACAGGCGGGCGATACAGGCTGAAACACCCCAGGAAGCCAGGACGAATGCGGAATTATTCTATATATGATCAGTTACTTCGCCGGGAAAACCGTTTCGGGTTCCGGGGGGGGTGGGGTCTGGCCGCCGGGTTGGCTGTCGTATTTACATTAGCCGTGGGGGCCTCTCAAGGCACCGCCGAAACCGGGCAGCCAACCCTGCATCGCCAGTTGGTCGATCAGGTTTCGGTTACCCAAGAAGGCCAAAACATGGTGCTGCAGGTGCAGGGGCAGTTCCGAGCCGACTGGCAAAACAAAATGAGCGTTGAGTCGGACGAAACCAGCGATGACCAAGGAAACCCCGCTTTCCGCCACCGCGTCCGAATTCCCCTGGCGGTGATTGGGGCTGTGTTTGGGCCTCCGCTAGAATTGGATCTGAACGGGAAACCCCTGCGGGTAGAGGTTATCTCGGATCTGGGTGATAAGGGCCAAACCGTGCCATCCTGGGTCAACATCGAAATTGTAGGCCTGGGGCCAGAGAAACCAGAGTTTCTCTCTTCCTCCAGCGGGTCGGATCGTTTGGTGTTCCGGGTGGGGGAAGCCCCACCTCCGCCAGCTCCGGTAAGCCAGGAACCGCCACCGCCGCCCAAGCCCCAGTATTCTGAAAAAGCCCTGGATGACATGACCATGGGGGCCTTGATCTTTACCGAAGGCCGCGTGGTGCATGTGAGAGTAGCCGTGACCGCCTATGCGGAAGACGCTAAGGCGGCCGATACCCTGATGGCGGCGCTGACCCAACAGTTGGGAGGCACCGAATCCCGCACGGGCATGGTGTTCACCCTAACCCGGCAAGAACGACCCGGAGACCCCGGAGAATCCCTGGCCGGTGGCACCCAGGTCATCTACCGGCCAGCCTATTTGCCCGCCGCCCTGGCCCTGGCCCAGGCCATGGAAGGAGCCCCGGTGGTGCGCCTTCTCGCCCCCGGCGATACCCTTCCCGGTGACAACGACGTGGAAATCCGCGTACGATCCGACAACCGATCACTTTCCCCCGGAAATCTATGATCCATCCATTGCTCCATTCCCGGTTTTTTCTCTCCCTGGCCGTGTGCTTTGGGCTGGCGCTGGGCGCGCCTGGTTTGTGGGCCACCCCCAAATACACCGACCGCGAGACGGCCATGAAACTGGCCGAGGCGCTGGACAAAGGCATGTACAACGGGAATCTGATCACCTCGACCTTCATTCAAGACGCCGGGGTGAACGGCCACTACCTGCGGGTGGTGCTGGACAACAACACATCGGAAGACTGGACCCTGGACAAATTGCAGCAATATGCCCGTGATGAACGGGTGCGCCTGCGGGGAAACAACATTCTCTTGTTTCCTTCACCCAATGCCGGCCGGTTTTTGGTGTTGGACCGCGCCCGGTTCATTCGCAGCGGGCTGGCGGCCAAAGTATACGTAAAAACCTATCAGGACCCCGACCCCCTGGTGGGGCAAAAAATTCCTTTTGCCATTCACACCTTCAATCTGGCCGAGGTGGAAGGGGTGACCGCCCGGGACGCCTTCGGGTATCCCATCCGATATGTGGTCGAAATGACCAACGGCCGGCGGGACCTGCTGTCTAACCTAGACGCTTACCGGGTGTTGGAGGAATCTGCCCTTACCACCGACCTCTCCGAGCAGGAAGTGCAGCCCTATGTGCTGCAAGAAATCAAAGCCCACGGCCTGTCGGACACCGATTCCTCCGGCGTCAGCCGGTTCGGGATCGAAATGGTGTTTAACCGCTCAGTCAACTTCACCCCATCCCACTTTCCGTTTCAATTGTACGAGCAGCCCGGCGGGAAAAAGGCCAAGGGGAACTTTACCATCGAGGTCATTGTGCCCAACGCGGTGAACGGCGGGCGCCTCGGAACCATCAAAGATCTGGAGTATCTGCACCGGATTCAAATGATTTCCCGGCAAAACACTCCCGACCGGATGTATCTGCAAGCCTACCTCACCCCGGACGTGTTGAGCATTCCCCCCACGGTGGAGGTTCACGGTTCCTCGGTTTTGGTGACCTTCTTTAAGGTGACTGACCTTGGGGTGTTGAACAAAACGGAACGGGTAGAAGCCGAGTTGCGCCGCCGTCAAGCCGAAGCGGGCGGCTTGCAGTTGAGCCAAGATGAATTGGCCCGGGTGGCCCAATACCGAGAAGCCTTCCAGAAAGGCCGCCAACTGGCCACCCAGGCCAGAGAGTCCAAAGACATTGCCCATACCACCCGGTTGTATCAAGAAGCCATGGAGCAGTTTACCCTGGCCGCCGCCAACGGGGTCAGCGACCGCGACTTTTCCGAGGCCTTCCAGGCGCGATCGGATATCGAAGCCCGGCTGCCGCCCCTCATTGTTTCCGAGGTGCGCCGCATTCTGAACGGCAAAGGAGACATCAACAAGGCCGAGTTGACGGGCTTGTTAGAAACCGCCCGGAAGTTGTCGAAAGACCCGTACCTGCGGGCCGATGCCGATCAACTGATTGAATGGCTGAAAAAGTAAGCTCCATAAAAATATGCTTCGGTCTTAGGTCTTAGATATTTAGGTCTTAGACGTGGGGGCAAGGCCCTCATAAATATCCAATCTCCAAATATCCCCCGGGGCACTGTCCGCCGGGGGATATTTTATTTCAACGCATGTTTTCCGCCTTTCAGCATCCCGCCACCCTTACAGCCGCCCTATCTGTTTCTCTTTTATGCTCTCTTTCAAGTAAGAATATTTATTCCATCCCGTTGTTATCGAATTTATTTTTGTAACCATCCTGTTTTTCGTGGGTGGACATTGCCTGCTGAAAACGTTAATCCTAGGCTAGGTGCATTGGTTTTATGACAAACAAAAAAAAGGCTTCCATAAATGCACCCTTTCATGATATAGTGCTGTTAGTCGCATGGGAGAACCTGATTGATTGTTGGAATTGTAGGAGTACGGGCGAATTCTTAACCCACCCCCGAGCCGAGAAACTCCGTAAACCATAACGGAGTTTTGAGAGCCGGTTCGGGAAACCCTTCACTACCCTTAGGGGGCTACCGTGAAAGCTATCGGATACGCAGGCCTAAGCACCTTAGGCCCCACACCCAACAATTTAAACTTGGATGACCAAGACCAACTGATCGCCGATTACGTAAAAGAGCGCGGTTGGACCCTGAGCGGAATGTTTTTGGAACGGAAAACCACCAGCAACGATTTGGAGTACCCCAAGCTGGAGGAAATTCTGAAGGCCGCCCAGCGCAAAGAATTCGACGTGCTGGTGATTGCCCGGCTGGACCGGCTGACCCGCAACATCCGTCACCTGAACACCATCATTTCCACCATTTGCATCAAGAACAACATCGGGCTGGTGTCCATCGAGGAAGGTCTGAATACGTTTGAGGAAAGCGGACGGCTGGCCCTCAACATCATCGGCATTATCACCAAGTGGGACAACAAACGCATTTCCGACCGCACCCGTGAAATCATCGCCCAAAAGCGAGAGCGGGGCGAGCGGGTGGGCCATGCCCCCTTCGGCTTTACCTACCAGAACAAAAAACTGGTGGAAGTGAAAGGCGAACTGGACGTGGTGAAGTTGATCCGCGAAAAGCGGGACTCGGGGATGAGTTACCACAAGGTGGCCAAGTTGCTGAACGACCGGAAAATAAACTCCAAGCGGGGCGGCATCTGGTACGCTGAAACGGTGAAAACCGTGTACCAAAGCGAACTGTACGGCCCGATTTTGGAGCGCATGGGAAAAGTGGCCAACGGCTAATCCCGCGGCATGGCTGGAAAGCAGCATGGTTGGGAATTCCGCTGGAAGCAACACCCCAACATAAACAACACAACGCCATTCCCCCCAGAAACAACCAAGCCGGGCCTGTATCAGGCCCGGCTTGGTTGTTTTAGGGCAAGGCCACACACGCACTGCCGTAGATCCCGTTCTGAAACACCCCCACCCTATACTCGAAGCCATTGGTGATTCTGTTCAACCGTTCGATAAATGAAACAGGAAGGAAGTAAGCAGATCACTTTTCGGCTGCGAGTTATTTCCCAACAGCACCCCTCCCCAACGCCCTTCGGGCGTTTGCCCCTCCCCATCGTGGAGGGACAATACGGCTTAGGCCGAGGGGTGGGAAATAAAATCCGTTCGGTGGGTGAAGACTGAACGGAAGCAAGTGCATCATTTTTCGGATTCGATTTATTTCCCCTCCACGAAGGGGAGGGGATGCCCGCAAAGCGGGCAGGGGAGGGGTGCTTTGTTGTGGAGCACGGAAGGGCAAGCGCCCTGGGCGTGGTTTACGGCTGGGGGCCGTCATACCCCTCGATGATCACCATATCCAGGGTGGAGATGGGCGTTCGCAGGGACCTGGCCTGCTGGTATTCGGGGGAGCTCCAGCAGTCTAACGCTGCCTGATAGGAGGGAAATTCGATCACCCCATGGCGGGAACGGCTTTCCCCCTCGGGGGTTTCAAACCGTCCGCCGCGCGCCAAAATTTTTCCCCCATATTTTTTGATCGGTTCCCCATTGGCCGCCACATAGGCTTTGTATTGCTCCTGATCGCGGACATCCACCCGAACCATCCAATATCCCTTGGGCATGTCGTGGCTCCGGGTTTACAGTTTCACCAGGGTGGGGTCTTTCATTTTCCCCTCTTTGATCAACCGGTCTTTCAGCTTCTCCGCTTCCGCTCGGCTCAGGTTGCGGCCCACCCGCACCCGGTAGATCACCGCCTTGCCGTCTTGCCCCTGAGACACATAGGCCGGAAAGCCGCTTTTCACCAGCCGGGAGACAATGTCTTGGGCGTTCTTCTGATGGCTGGAGGTGAACACCTGCACCGTGTAGGGCTCGGTGGGAGAAGCCGGCCGGGCTGTGGGTTTGGCCGGGGGCTTCTCGGCGGCCGCTGGGGTGTGGGCTGAAGACTGCGCTGGAGACTGAACGGTGGGCTGGGTTGGGGCCGGAGGGTTGGCCGCAGGGGGGGTATCGCCCGCCGGGGGCACCACTTCCACCGGCAACTCCCGGCTGACCTCGTGCAGGGGAGAAGGCGAGACCGGCTCTACAGCTGGTTTTTTGGCATCCAACGATTTGAAGAAATCTTCCGCCGACGTACCTGAGGGAGGCGATTGGGCGTCTCGAACGGTAACCGGGGGCACCGTTCCCGGGGTGCGAAGACCCATGCCCGTCACCAGACCGGTGTAAAACAACGCCGCCCCGGTGGCCAGACTCAGCCCCACAAACAGCACCAGGGTCCACCCGGTCATTTCCAGGCTATACACCCGGGGGCCCTTCTTCTCGGGTTTCGTTGCCAGATTCATTGAATTCGAGGCCGGAAGAGTGAGAGATGAGCGGCGGGGAACAGCCCCACACGCCGAAAGGGGATTGGCATTATCCTACGGGAATTTCTACCAAATGGGGAGGGGGGCAAGATTCCCCTTTGGTACGGGTTTTGATAGCATATAGGGGAGATTGAATCAACGAGCGCTTAACCCATTGTTCGCACCACCGGAGACCCCCCATGGCCGAGAAAACCGCCGCTACCGAAAACCTGCCCCAAGGGGAAGACGAAGAACTGTATACGGTTCTGTCGAACAAGCAGGCCAGCAACCCCCTGGCCGCCGCCCGGGGAGAGGAAGACGACAGCAACATTCCCTACCATAAGATTGAATTTCTTCAGGATGTCCCGCTGAAACTGAGCGTGGAGATTGGCCAAACCGAGTTGTCGGTGCGTGAAATTCTGACCCTGCACCCCAACAAAGTGGTGGAATTCAACAAAGTAGTGGGCGAACCCATGGATATCACCATCTCTGGCCGGTTGATGGCCCGGGGCGAGGTGGTGGTGGTGAACGAACGCTACGGGGTGCGTATTTCCGAGGTGACCCGGCCCGACGAATCGGGCCCCATCACCACCGGGCAATAATTTTTGCCATCCGGCAGCACAAATTTCTGCCATTCGGCCATACAAAAGAGTTTGCCCAGCCCCCACCCCGGTGGGGGTTTTTGCGTTTGGTCCGTGTTGTCTGCCCATGGGATGGTGTATGATCATCTCACCTAAAACAAATCCCTGACCCTTTCCAGAATATTTCATGGACGACACGCCCTTCTGGACCCTAGACACCCGGCTGATCCACGGCCAGGGGGAGCCTCACCTGGAAGACGGCGACCTGGTGCCCCCGGTTTCCTTTTCCTCGGCCTTCGAACACCCCACCGCCGAGCGGTTGGAAGAAATCTTCGCTGGCAAACAAACGGGCTATCTCTATTCCCGGCTGCAAAACCCCACGGTGGACCGGCTGGAAAAACGGATCACCGCGGCCTGCGGGGGGCGTGGCGCCCTGGCCATGGCCTCGGGTATGAGCGCCATTACCCTGGGGCTGCTGGGGCTGCTGAAAGCGGGCGATGAGATCATCACCGGGCGCCATTTGTTTGGGGGCACCTTTACCCTGCTCGACAAAACCCTGCCGCCGTTGGGCATCACCACCCGCTTTGTCGAGGCCCAAACCCCGGCCCAGGCCGAAACCGTGGCGGGACCGGCCACCCGGTTGGTGCTGCTAGAGGCCATTGCCAACCCGGCCCTCACCGTGCCCGACTTTGCCGCCTGGCGAAAATTCTGCGATGAGCGGGGCCTGCCCCTGCTGGTGGATGCCACCTTCTTAACCCCCGTGCTGCTCGACAACCAAATCGTGCAGGCCGACGTGGTGTTTTTTTCCACCACCAAGTTTTTCAGCGGGGCGGCCACCACCCTGGGGGGCATTGTGGTCGACATGGGCCGGATGAACTGGGAGACCCGCAAAGACCCCGGCTTGGCCGACTTCCGCAAAGCCAAAGAAGGCGCCTACTTGGCCAAGCTTCGCCGCCGCCTGATGATGGACATTGGGCCGGCCCTGTCTCCCATGTCGGCCTTTTTGCAATTGATCGGCATGGAAACCCTGCCCCTGCGGCTGGAGCGCCAATGCGCCAACGCCCTGGCGGCGGCCCGCCACCTGGCAGCCCACCCCAAAGTCAAAAGCGTGGTCTATCCGGGGCTGCCCGGTCACCCCAGCCATGCCCTGGCCGCCCAGCAATTTCAAGGAAGGTTCGGCAGCATGCTGGCCTTTACCCTGCCCGACAAAGCCGCCTGCTTTCGGTTTTTGAACGCGTTGAAACTGGCCCGGCGGTCCACCAACCTGGGAGACACCAAAACCCTGGCCCTGCACCCGGCCTCGACCATTTATGGGGGCTATTGGCCCCACGAACTGGAACAGGTGGGGGTCAGCGAGGGCATGATCCGGTTTTCCCTGGGCATCGAATCTCCCCAAGACATTCTGGCCGACCTGGACCAAGCGCTGGAACACGTATAGGCCCCCATGCCCGCGTCTTTCATGGAATACTTCCCCCCCACCACCCCTTTTGTTTGGGGGCTGGCGGCCCTGCTGGTGTTCTCCCGCGCGCTAGATTTTTTCTCCACCTGGGTGGTTACCCCCCGGCTGGCCCTGGAAGCCAACCCCCTGATGCGCCGCCTGGGGTGGGGTCCCATGGCCCTGCTCAACCTGCCCTTGGCGGGGTTGGCGTTTTTGCATCCGGGGCTGGCCGTTACCTTCACCGTCACCAGCCTGCTGGTTGCGGGGAGCAACCTGTCGGCCGGGGCCCTGGCCAGGGGCATGGGAGAACGCCGCCAGTTGCAGCGCCAAGCCCAGGCCATCCGGGCCATTGGCCTGGGGCGGGCTTGGGGGCTAAACACCCTGGGTTCCTGCGTGGCGGGGGCGGCGGGGGGCTGGCTGATGGTGCTGGCGGAAAGCCCCCGCGCCGCTTCGTGGTGGGGGGGCCTGGGGGTGGGCATGTTTGCCATGGCAGGGCTGGTTCACGGCAACGCGGCCATTTGGCGTATTTGGAAGCAAGGGGCTCAGCTCCCCCATCTTCCAGACGGGCCCCGGCCTACAACCCCTGCTGCCGCTGAAAGTCTTTCAACTTCTCTTCCAGCAGGTTCCGGGTATGCCGGAAGGCCTCCAATTGCTGATCCTCGGGGAAAGCCGCCGGGTCGGGCAGGGGCCAGGGCAACACGCGGGTCTTAAAGGGCACCACCGGGCAAACTTCCTCCGCGCACAGGGTCATCACCCAATTCAACTTTGAGGTAAAGATTTCGGGCAGGTCGTTCCAAGCTTTGGGGCGGTGGCCTTCCAGCGATATTCCCACTTCGGCCATCACCTGAATGGCCAGGGGGTGAACCCGCTGGCCAGGATGACTGCCTGCGCTTTCCACCCGCGCGTCCTTGCCCCACCATTTCCGGGCCAGCCCTTCGGCCATTTGGCTGCGGGCCGAGTTGGCCACGCACAAAAAGAGAATATTCATGGGGGCGTCAAATCCTTCAACGCAGGGATGATCTTGAAGGAAGAAAATGACCTGGAAAGAAACCACGGGGCCTAGGCCCCGTGGTGCGCTTCTACTTCAAGGCTTTCATGGCGGCGATGACTTCATCCCGCTTGGCCTTGTCGGCCACCTTGAACATCATGGTGTTGCCAGGCAGAACATCTTTGGGGTTGGCCAGCCAAGCGTCCAGGCTGGCATCGTCCCACTTTTTCACGGGAATAGCGGCATTGATGGGTTTGGCTCCATACAGCCCAAACAGGGGGGGGCCCATCACCTTCCGCTTGTCGGCGGAAAGATCGTGGCAGCTTTTGCAGCTAGACAGAGGATCTGCCGCGGCCGCCAAAGGCAGCCCGATGAACACCAACAACACCGCAACACCGATGATTCCAGCACGCATGAAGGTCTCCTGTTTTTTGTGGTGGATAAACACAGCGGAACCGGGAAGAATTCCGCTGCCTGGGCGGCCCTACTTCAACTCTTTCAAGGCAGCAATCACTTCTTGCCGTTTGGCATCGTTGGGCACGCTAAACATTTTTTTGGTCGTGGGCACCACGGCCTTGGGGTTTTTCAACCAAGCATCCAGGCTGGCGTCATCCCATTTGGCATAGGGAACACCGGCGGTCTGGGGTTTGGCGCCATACACCCCAAACAACGGGGGGCCCATGACTTTGCGCTTGGCGTCCGTGATGTCGTGGCAACTGGTGCACGCATTCAGCGGCCCCGCCGACACGGCTAGGGGATAGGCCAACAGCACAACTCCAACCACCATCCACAAGATCGTTTTCATGGGGCACCTCCTTGGCAAATAGGTCCATACCGGAAAACAACTTCTAACCTTTCGGATGGAGGCAGGATTGCCTTCCCATCCGTTGGTATGGACCCATTCTAATCGCATTTTCAGCCAGAAAGAAACCAAGAAAGGGCCAGAAAAGAACCGGGGAAAATCTCCAGATGGGAAACCGCGAAAAAACAAAAAAACAGCGCCGCCCCCCAAAGGAAGCCGCGCTGTTCTTTGCTTGCCAAACAGACTACTTCAGCTCTTTCAGGGCGGCGATGATCGCGGCGCGCTTCTCAGGAGAGGGCGTGCGGTAGTTCATCTTAGACCTGGGCTTCACAGCTTGGGGTTTTTCTTCCCATTTGTCCAAACGGGCGTCATCCCAAACCGTGTAGTCGGCAGGAAGCCCTTCAATGGTAGGCTTGCTACCATAGATACCGAACAACGGAGGACCAACGATTTTCCGTTTTTCGGGGGACAGGTCGTGGCAGTTTTTGCAGGGAGCCAAAGCCGACATGTCGGCGGCACTGGCCACGCCAGCCAAACCCGCCAGCATCAAGCCGGAAAGCAGAGCCATCAACAACTTTTTCATGAATAACTCCATTAGGATGAGTTTTTCATTGTCATTTCTCGTGTGCCGAGAAACCCGGAAAATCAACTCTCCAGGTCCTATTCTATATCCATATTCCTTTTCAAAAAACCAGTGTTTATTTCCTGGTCGCCTCGGTTCAACTCTCGGCAGAGAAACAAATATTTCTTCGATTCATTGTCATCACAACAATATGCAATTAGGGGGCGGCGGTTTTAATATAGGCAATATTCCTATTTTTTCTATTCGGCCCGGTTTTTGCTTTACTCCCCTCAGGGAACCGTATGTCACGGGTCCATAGACCAAATGTTCACGCATGGGAGCAAGAACATGGCAACCACGAATCAATTTAATCCACGCTTGGGCGGCTTGTTTGCCCTGGCGGCGACGGCGGCGGCACTGGCCGCCCTGACAGGGTGCAGTCAGGTCACCCAACCTTCCGCCAATATGTGGCACCAGCCCAAGGCTGGCGAACAACAGGTGGCCGACCAGGCCCCCGCCCCAGAAGAGTCCGATTTGGCCAAAATGGACGATGACACCCTGCGCCGGGAACTGGCCCGGGCCCGCCGGGAAAACCTGGACCTTCGCCGCCAGCAAGAAGAAGTGGCCAACCGCTTGAAGGCGGTGGAAGCCAGCCAGCGAAAAGACCGCGAAGCGCAGCAGAAATACCAAGAGATGATGAGCACCAACTTCGACCTGTTAGAGCAGTCGGTGTCTCTCTCTCTGGGCAATCAACCCGGCCGAAAAGCGGCGGCCCAACCCTCCGCCCAACCCGCCTCCCAGCCTGAACCCGCCCTGGGGGCCGCCCAAGAGCGCAAACACAAGGGCTCGGCTTTTGGGGCTCAAAAGGCCGCGGTTCGTCCGAACTCTACCGCCAAACCGGCAGCGGGTGCCGCCACCCTTTCTGGCGCCGCGGAAGATGATGAAACCGTGGGCGAAGACCCTGATTTGGCCCCCCCGGCTCACCCCCGCCGCTTAAGCAACCACAGCAAAGCGATGGAATTATATAAAAAGGGATTTTCTTTGTTTGCCAACGGAAACTACAAGCAGGCCGTCATCGTTTTGGAAGACTTCCTGAAGCGCTACCCCGACGACAACAACAGCGACAACGCTCAGTTTTGGATCGGGGAATCTTACTTCCAGATGAAAGCCTATGACCAAGCCGAGCGTGGCTTTCGCAATGTGCTGCGCCATTACGAACACCGCTCCACCCAAGACGGCTACAAAACCCCCGATGCCATCTATCGGTTAGGGGTGATTTTCATTGCCCGCGAAAAAACCCGCCAGGCGGAATATTACCTGTCGGAGGTGGTGGCCCGCTATCCCGATTCTTCTGCCGCCCAAAAGGCCCAGCGAGAATTGGATGCCCTGCAAATGGGCACCGCTGGTCAACCCAGCATGGATTCCGGTATTTAACTTGAAGTTGAACGATTAAATTAGAAGTCTTTTGCTGGTGATTCTTGTTCCCAATCCCTCGGTTCCATTGATGGAGCCGGGGGATTCTTTTTTAGGCGCTTGGTTTGTTGGGCGAGGTCTCACGCTGTACAATCCAGTCGAGGGCCTGGGGGAGAAGGTCGAACACTTGCCCGCCCCGCTGGAAAAATTCCTGGCTCAGCAACGGTTCGTTCTCCCGCCCATACCCGGTACGCACCAGAATGGGAACCATTCCATATTCCCTTCCTGTTTCCACGTCCGATACCCGGTCGCCGATAAAATAACTCCCCTCCAGCCGCACCCCAAGTTCGCTCCGGGCCTGCAAAAGCATCCCTGGCTTGGGTTTGCGGCAGTCGCAGTCAATGTTGTAGGGGGGAATGCCCGCCGTGTGGTGCGGACAGTAATAATACCCCTGCATGGCCGCCCCCTGGGCCGCCAGCAGGTTTTTCAAATGCCGGGGGCTGTCTTCGCTGGCAAAGGACTCGGGAAAAAACCCGCGGGCCACCCCCGCCTGATTGCTCACCACCACCACCGGCAAACCGGCACGGTTTACCCGTGCCACCGCCGCCCCCGCCCCTGGAATCAACACCATTTGGTCCAGCCGAGACAGGTAATTCACTTCTTCAATCAGGGTGCCATCCCGGTCGATAAACACCGATGGCGGAGAATCCGTCATGGGGCCCCCAGGTCTAAAAAACGGCGGTTCACTGGCGTGAGGTTATGGGTGGCCATTTCCTTCCAGCGGTTGTGCATCCAAAAATATTGTTCGGGGTAATCCCGAATGATCTGCTCCATCCGTTGGAAATACATTTGAGTGATGGCCAGCTGATCCCATTCTTCCTCCCCCGTGGGGGTCCAGGGAAGTTCTTCCAGCCTTACCCGGTAGCGAAAGGGGGCTTCTGCCGCTGCACTGGAGAACACCAAGGCGGCGCCCGTGCGCATCGCCAGGGCGGCGGGTCCCGGCACCGCCGATACCAGCCGCCCAAAAAATCGCACAAAGTTTTCCTGTCGGCTGTTGTGCTGATCCCCCAGCATGGCCACCACACCTTTTTCCCGCAGGGCTTTCAACAGGGCCCGCATCGAGGCCCCCTCCGCCACGGTCACAATGCCAAACCCCCGTCGCAGGCGGTTAATCCAGTCATCGGCCCGGGGGTTGTGCTGCCGGCCCACGTACATGGTGATGGAAAACCCCTGCCGGGCCAGGGCCGCGCAAATCAGCTCCCAGTGGCCAAAATGACCGCTCAGCAGCACCACCCCCCGGCCCTGGGCCAGCAGGTTAGAAAGCACCTGGGGGTTTTCCACGGTGACATAGGGAAGAAGGCTGGGGCGGCGGGCCAGCCGGGCCATGGCCGGAACTTGAAACAGCAGAGAGCCAAAGAACCGATAACAGCGTGCGGCGGTACGTTCCACCCCCCCTGGGGGCAGGCTGTTGCCCAAAGCCAGCCGGATGTTGTTTTCGGTCAACCCCCGTTTCAAGGGAAGGACATGATAAACCACCCACCCCAACGCCGCCCCCAGCGGCGACAGCCAGGCCAGGGGCAACACCCGGGCGGTCACAGACAATCCGCCAAGAAAGGCCCATTCCGCCAAATGCTGAAGGGTCTTGGCGGGAGAAAACATGACCATTGGACGCGTGGAAGAGTGGTGTGAAAAAGTTGATTTTATGGCGGGGTATCCCATTCCCCCTTTTCACGGCGAAAACCCGGGTTATGCAAAACTCTTCTATTATAATAGAAAACCGATCCTAGAAAATATCCTCCTAGAGTCGTGCCCCCGGAAATCTCAATCCCAGAGATTTTGGGCTGCGTTGTCCAGGGGTTCACACATCTCACAGGATCATATCACAAGATTCGGGGAGGGAAATCACGAGGGGAAAATTGGAGGGCATGCCTGGAGAAACATCAAAACCGCTGGTTCAGCACCAACATTCGGAATTCTGAAACCTGACCGGGCCGATCGGGATCCATCCGCACTTCCACCGGGGTCAGGGGAGAAACCAATGCCGGAGGAGTGGGGTCATTTTGAGAGATCAACCCCAGGGGGTTAGAACCTTCCTCCATAAACGTGATCCCGTTAAACACCAGAATCAGCCCCACCCCCAACCCAATCACCGCTCCACCGGTAGCCCCAAACACCACGCCGTCTCGAAAACCCGTGGGCGTAGCTTTGTCTTGAGAGGCGATAATCGTCGCGGAAGCGCCAATCGTGGCCCCCACCGCCGACCCCCACAACACGTTAAAAAACACGTTTTGCATCACGGGTTGCTGGCTGACTGGCCCACCCTGAGCCTGAACCCCCTGGGCCAGACCCAGACACACCATCACCACACACACCACCCGGTGCCAGGGAGAGAAACGGGACTTAGAGAAGTTTGGGATTCTGTTCACCAACGGTTCTCCCATCATGGAAGGGCTTGCTGTGGCAAGCCAAGGATTAAAATTGGAAAGACATCACCGGTATCATGGGCCCCACCGACAAGGGGCGACGGAAGTGATCCTCCGGCAGGGTATCTAGGCGGGTGGGGTGAAGGGCATACAACCCAGACGGCATGGGCATTTCACCCACCTGAGAGGGCGTGGCACCAGCCGGAGGAATGTAGGTTTGATTGAGCACGTATAACCCAAACCCCGCCCCAAACAGGGTTCCCCAGGCAGCACCTTCCAACAAAGAGGCCGACATTTTGACGTTGGGGTTGCCGGGGTCGGTCATCCACACGGCGGTGCCCAACACGGCTCCGATAAGGCTGCCGGTAATCGTCCAGTAAAACATCGTCTGCATGGCCAAGGGACCTTTTTCCTGGGCCTGAGCCTGCGAGTTCACCAAAATCACCAACACCCCCAGGGTCATCAGGAATTTTTTCATCGAGGAATGTTCTCCTGCTGGAAGGGAATCTCCCCGGGGGGAGAATAATCAGCAATACAAGAATCACAAGAATAAATGCAATTTTCTTGCCTAGCCAACAATCAGGCGTCTAACGCCTGACGGAAGGACCGAATCAAAGCCACGGCAGCCTGTTCTTTCCCCGCATCCGTTGATTCCGCCGCCATTCGGCCCACCAAGGCACTGCCCACAATCACCCCATCGCACACCCCCCCCAGGGTATGGGCCTGTTCCGGCGTGGAAATGCCAAACCCCAGCAGCAAGGGGGTGTGGGTTAACTTCCGCAGGCGGTCAATGCGTTGATCCAGGTGTTCCCCAATGCCCTTGTCAGACCCGGTCACCCCCTTCAAGGAGATGAGGTACACAAACCCCCGGGACGCCTGGGCAATGAGGCCTGCCTGCTGAGCACTGGTGTTGGGCGCCTCTAAAAACACCGACGCCACTCCGGCGGCTTCGGCGGCTTTCTGCCAGGTCTCTGCCTCTTCCAAAGCCAGGTCCGGCAAAATGGCACCATCTAGTCCGGCCTCCGCCGCCGCCTTGGCAAAGGCCTGCTCTCCGTAACGGAACACCAGGTTGTAATAGGTCATCAGCACCAGCGGCACCGGGGTCACCCGGCGCAGCCGGGCCACCATGGCCAAATAGGCGTTCAGCCCGGGAAACGACCTTAGAGCCCGCTCGCTGGCGGCTTGAATCACCGGGCCATCGGCCATGGGGTCGGAGAAGGGGAACCCCAGCTCGATGATATCCGCCCCGGCTTCGGCCAGTTTGGGCACCAGGGCTTCGGTGAAGGCCGGGGTGGGGTCACCGGCCATCACATAGGCCACCAGGGCCTTGCGGTTTTGTTTTTTCAGGGCCCCCAACACGCCTTCTAGGCGTTGGATGCCAGTGGCGGGCTGGGTCATGAGTGGAATTCCTGGGGGCGGGCAGAGATGAGCGTGTGGAGGTCTTTGTCTCCCCGGCCCGACAGGCAGACCACCATCACGTTGTCTTTGGGCATGGCGGGGGCCGTCCGCAGGGCCTCGGCCACGGCATGGGCGCTTTCAATAGCGGGCAGAATGCCCTCCATGCGCGATAGGGTAAAGGCCGCCTCCAGGGCTTCTTGATCGGTCACTGGAACATAGGCCGCCCGGCCGGTGTCGTGCAGCCAAGCGTGTTCCGGCCCCACCCCAGGGTAATCCAACCCCGCCGCGATGGAGTGAGCCTCCAGCACTTGGCCGTTTTCTTCTTGCAACAAATAACTTTTGCTGCCGTGCAGCACCCCCACCTGCCCGCCGTTGATGGCCGCCGCGTGCAGCCCCGCCGTCAGGCCCTGGCCCGCGGCCTCCACCCCCCGCAATTCCACCCCTTGGTCGGGGAGAAACTCGGCGAACAACCCCATGGCGTTGCTGCCCCCCCCCACGCAGGCCACCAGCCTGTCCGGCAAGCGGCCCTCGGCTTTCAGCACCTGGGCCTTGGTTTCCCGGCCAATGACCCGCTGAAACTCCCTCACCATGGTGGGGTAGGGGTGGGGGCCCGCCACCGACCCAATGACATAGAAGGTATCGTCCACCATGGCCACCCAAGCCCGCAGGGCTTCGTTCATGGCGTCTTTCAGGGTGGCCGAGCCAGAGGACACCCCCTGAACCTTGGCCCCCAGCATGTTCATGCGGAACACGTTGGGGCTTTGGCGCTGCATGTCTTTGGCCCCCATGTACACCAGGCACTCCATGCCAAACATGGCCGCCACCGTGGCGGTGGCCACCCCGTGCATGCCCGCCCCGGTCTCCGCAATCAGCCGCCGCTTGCCCATGCGCCGGGCCAGCAGGGCCTGGCCCAGGGTGTTGTTGATCTTGTGAGAGCCGGTGTGGTTCAGGTCTTCCCGCTTCAGATAAATTTTGGCCCCCCCCAGGTGCTCGGTCAGGCGGCGGGCGAAATACAGCGGGCTGGGGCGGCCCACATAATCGGCCAGCAGGGCGTTGAACTCTTCCCAAAAGGCCGGGTCGTTCACGGCCCGTTGAAATTCGTCCTCCACTTCCCGCAGGGGGGAAATCAGGGTTTCCGGAACGAAACGCCCCCCATAGGGGCCAAAATATCCGGGGCGGTTGGGGTGGGTGGTCATGGGGCCAGGGGTTGGTGAATTTCAGGGCAACGCAGGTTCAGTCCACAGGGTACCACACCGCCGGGATGAGGCAACGGTTCCCCCGGAACAAACAGATTTGGGGACATTTCTTGCATTCTTTGGGTTACAGAAACGCTGCCGCCCTGGCCTGGCGTCGCAAATCAACACCGTTTCCCAGAGGTCTCATGTCTGCCAATGGTTCTCATTTTCACGACCGGCTGATTCAAACCCGGCTAGAGGCAGGTCATCCGCCTGAAAACATGGCGATTTTGCTGGGTATTTTGCCAGAGGAATACGATGCTCTGGAGGGGGGGAAGTACCCCGATGACGAGACCCTGAAGCGTATTTGCAACTTGATGGAATGGAATTACTTCGACACCAAGCGGTTGATTGTCAACGAGATGATTTCCCCCAACCACAAGGGGGCGGCCCCCGGCACCCTGAAGGCCAGCCCCCTGGCCCAGACGGGAAAAGAGGGAAACCGGGGCCCGGCCTCTCCCTTCCCAGTTTCGTCCTCGTCCTCCCGGCGGAGCATTGGCGAGCGGATGAAGGCCGCCCGCGAGACCCACGACCACCCGCCAGAAGTGGTGGCCCTGCTGCTGGCCACGGACATTGACACCTACCTGGCGGTGGAGCGGGGGGAGAAAATGCCCTCCATGGAAATGCTGCGGCGGATCAGTTTGGCCTTTGAATGGAACTTCAACGACCTGCTGGACATGCTGCGTACCGACCAGGCCCTGCGGATGCCCCACCGCATGGCTGGCCCCCTGCCTAGCGGGGGGGGGCTGCATCAGCAAAAGTTCAAGCAGCTGCTCACCGACCTGGAGCGCCAGTTTTTTACCCTGCGGCCGGAAGACCAAGAACACACCCTGGTGCAAATGGAACTGGTGAGAGACACCATGCGCCGCCTGGCCAAGCCCCCCGGAAAATAATCCCTCCCTGCCATTGCGCCCGACTGACGGGCAAGTTATGGTGACCGAAACCCCTTGAATCACTCTTTTTCGGAACCCATGAAGGCTCTTTTTTTCGCCCGACCCATTGAATACCGCCTGGAAAGCTCGGCGGAAAATCTTTTGCAGGGAGATTCTCTGCAAGGGACCCTCACCGCGGCCAACCGCGGCAGCGAGCCCCTGGGCCCCCTGACCCTGGGGGTGGCCCTGGCCTTTGGCCAGTTCAAAAAGGTGAAAGACACCGGCCCCGGCGCCTGCAAGGCCTTGGAAAAAATCGTGGCGGCCGAAGGGGTGACTCTGGCCCCTGGCCAAGAGCACAAAGCCCCCTGGAGCCTAACCCTGCCCCCCGACTCTCCCGTGACCGGCAAGAACAACGGTCCCTTCCTGCTGTACGGCGGCGACCTCTCCAAGGTGGGAGATTACGGTTTCATCGACCTGCCGGTGAAACCCTCCCTGGTGCCAGAAACCTTTCTCACCGTGGTCGAAACCCGGTTCTCCTTCGAACCCCGGGGCATGTCATGGTCTGGGGGGTTCATTCAGACCACACTGAAACCCTCTGGGGCCTTCCCCAACCTGGAAGAACTGGGCCTGGGGCTGCACCCCCACGCCGAGGGACTGGATGTGGTGTTCACCTTTAAGCTGAAGGCCTTTCAACGGCCAGGCAGCAAGGCCCCCGCCCGCAAAGTGGTTGAAATCAAACGTTCCCTCACCCAGGCCGAATGCCTGCTGGGGCAAAACCTGCCCAACCGCAACCTGTTCCATGCCATCAGCAAAGAAGTAATCGACGAAGCCCTGCCCCCAGGCATGCGGTAATCGGGGGTCTTTACCGGCCCCCATCGTTCTTTTCATCCCTTCCCCAACAGCACCCCTGCCCCCTGAGCCTCCCCTCCCCTTCCTGGAGGGAAAACAAATCGAAGCCGATGGGTTATGCGCTTACTTCCTTCCGGCTTCATCCACTTACATCCAACAAGGTATCTGCTGGCTTCCTTCCGGCGTCATCATCCGAACGGATGAATAGAATAGCCGATGGATTCGAGTATAGGGAGGAGTGCTCTTTCTCAGGCTTCCTCAGATCACATTTTTTAGTGATCTGGGGCAGCTCCCCATTCCCAGCTTCTTTTTAACCGATGGTTTCTGCCGCAAGGCCAGAGATTTAAAGAAAAAACAAAGGGTTTATTTACACACGCAAAGCGGGCCGGAAAAAAACCGGGAATACGCACGAAAGATGTTGATTTTTCTTGCAGAATAGGAAAGTGTCAAGGAAGTGTGAAAACAATGCCCCCCACCCCCCTCGGAGACCCCGGTATGGCACTGGATTATGAGGTTCACGCGCAGTATCGAACCCTGCCCCTTTCCAAGCTGCTAGAAGCCCCCATCACCTGTTTCCAGGGGGTGGGAGAATCTCAAAGCCAGATCATGGAAAAGTTTTTTCGCATCACCACGGTTCACCAGTTGGCCAACCTGCCGTTTTTCCTGTGGGCATTGGGGGTGCAGGAATTGGCGGTGCAAATGGGATCCAACACCACCACCTCGGTGGAAGAAATTGCCCAGCGGCGGAAACTGAAATTCACCCTGCGGGAAGAAGCCATGGTGCTTTCTCCCCGCCAACTGCTGGATGCCCCGGTGGGCGTGCTGAAGGGCATTACCCCCGATCAAACCCTGGCGCTGTACGATGCCTTCCGGGTGACCACCATTCTGCAATTGGCCCACAACCGGATCATGCTGGAAGCCCGCATCATTGCCTACTTGAACGGCCCAGGGAAAAACGACAACCTGAACCGTACCGACGAAGAGATTGCCTCCATTCTGCTGGCCGGGGCCGTTATCCCCGACCTGAAGATGACCTTGTCGCTTTTCACCCAGCGGGATGAAAAACTGCGGCAAATGACCACCGACCTGACCGAACACCTGCGGGACCGGTTGGAAACCCTGAAAGACCGGGCCGATCACACCTCTGGGGGAAGAGAATCTCGCGGGTCTGAGTCGGCTGAAGACCGCATGGCCTTAATCATGAGCCGCCGCACCGCCATGACCGGGGGGCTGACCCGCTCGGCAGGCCTGCGTCCGTCCTCAAAAAGCGGCAAGTCGGCCAGCAAACAAGCCGCCGCCCAGGCTGCGGAAGCCGCCAAGGCAGCCCAACCGGAAACCGTTTCCGAAGAACCCTCCGCGAAGGCACCCAGTGGAGAGACCTCTCAAAAAGTTTGGATCGCCACCGCGGCGGGAATTGCCCTGGCCCTGGTGATCGGTATTTGGGCGTTGTCTGGCCAAGACTCTGACAAGGGCACCTCGGAGGGCGACACCACGGCCCAAACCGATGGCACAGGCCAAAACACTTCCCCAGGCGCGGGGAATGCCCAGGGCAAAGGGACCGGCCCCCGGCAGGGCGGCCAAACCGGCGGCATTCGCCCCAAAGAATCCCCTGCCTCGGCCCGTGGGCAGAAAAAAGCCGCGGGCAGCTTGGGAGAGGAAACCACCCATAAAGTGAAACGGGGGGATACCCTGTGGGATATCAGCCGCCGGTACTACAAAGACCCGGTGAATTGGCCAGCCATTTGGAACAACAACAAGAAAAACATTCAGGACCCCGATTTGATCTACCCCGATCAAGAGTTCAAAGTTCCTCCGAATAAGTAAATTCAGCGGAACATCTGGCGGGTCATGTTCGTTTTTCATGGTGGGGTTGCATGTTTGGGGGGGTGAAAGCCCGTCCACGGCTCATGTCATCTTTCTATGTCCTCCTGCCCACTCCAGGAACCCCCTGGTGGGAAAGACCAATAAATCCGGGGATGCCACCTTCCCATACACGCCAACAGAAACGTTCCCTGGGGTTTCTCCCATGGGGGATTGGGCGTAGGAGAAAAAATCCTGTAACATGTTTGTATGCGCTGAAAGAATGGCCCACCCTGAAAGGGGGCCAGGGAGCGGGGGTTAAGTTTTCGCCAGGGTTTTCATCCCGACCCTAAACGTCTAGAATATCCAGATAAGCCTGAACCATTTACGCATTTTCCACGAACTCATCGAAGGCGACCCCCATGGAAGTGGTCATTGACAAGAAAAAACTCCTGAGCGATTTGGGCCATTTGCAAACCGTGCTGCGGGAGTATCATTCGTTCCTCCATGGGATGAAAGGCAGCGATACCTGGACCGAAGAGGGGAAAAACATGCTGCAGCGGCACAAGGACCTGCTGAACAGCAAGAACGCCACCTTGAAAACCCTGGGATTGGTGAATGCCCTGCTGCAAAAAGTTTTGGCCCACATTACCGCCGATCCGGTGGTCATCCACCAACCCTTGGATGGCATGGCTGCCCACATCGAAAAACCAGGCGCCCCCCAGGGAGACGCCAAGTCATTCCAAGACTTGATTGCCCAAATGAACACCGTGGTGCGGCACGCGCCCCTGGCTCTTCAAGAAAAAATCCGCTACTTGCTGGTGTGCATCAACAACCTGTTTAAAGGCGTGCTGGCCCACAACCCCGACAGCGTGGGGGAGGCCATGAACCAGATCAACCTGCTGACCTCGAACCGGGTTAGCCAGAACTTGGTGCGGGAAATTGCCCAGATCGCCCGCGATATCTACTCGACCCTTACCCAGTTCACCGACGGCCTGCCCCTGGACACCCTGAATGAATCCGCCGATGGCATGTCCATCGCGGTAAACCGGCTGCGCATGGTGATCTCTCGATTGGAAGACGCCGCCAACCAAAACCTGGAAGGCCTAGAAACCATTGAGCGGCTGAACCGGGAATCTCTGGCCCGGGTAGATGGCGTGTTGAAAACCCTGCGGGATGCCCAAAACCGGTTGGGGGCCATGAAAATTTCCCATCCGCACCTGGAAGCCCAATTGACCGAAATTCAAGACAAGCTGGGCGATGGGGTGGGCTCGGCCATGATGATGCTTCAAACCAACATCATGCTGTTCCAAGAAACCTACCTGAACCTCGTTTCCAATCAAAGTTTCCAAGATTTGACCGGGCAAACCCTGAAACGCATCATTACCTTTGTGCAAGACCTGGAAACGCAGATTGTGAAACTCCTCCGCCGCTACAAGCCGCTGCTGGGCCTGACCAGTGAGGTCAAGCCCCCCACGTTAATGCGAGACGCCCAGGCCAGCCCCCACCGGCAAAACCAAAACCAAGTGGATGATCTTCTCTCCGAGCTTGGGTTCTAGTTTTTCCCGGCCTGGTTGCCACTGGCCGGTTGGCGGCCTGAAATACCTCCCTCCCCAGCAATATCCCTGCCCCGCAAGCATACCCGTAAAGCCCCCCTCTCTGGCGGCCAGCGCCGCCTGTCCCGATACTCGAATCCATTGGTGATTCTTTTCACTTGTTTGGATGAAAAAACTGGACGGAAGCAAGCGCATCACTTCCCGGCCTCATGCCTTTCCCCTCGGGGAGGGGATACCCATAGGGCAGGAGCGGGGTGCTTTTGGCCATTCTCCTCCTCCGTGAAAGCCCCCTCCCTGGCGCCTTGTTTTTTTTCGTAATTATTGACTAGATAAAGGATAATTATTGTCGCTATTTTTCGCCCGTTGGTTTATCCGATTGCTCTTTCCTCTAAAACTCGATCCTCTTAGACGCCTTCCTCTTATGCGAGGTTACCGCCATGCAGATTGATTTCCACCACGCCGTGACCTATGTGCTGGCCCGCTGGGCCGGGTTTTCCTCCCAAGATGCAGGTGTGGTGGCCTATGCCAGCGAATACGTAGACGACACCACCACCAGCGGAACGGTGCGATTTTTCAACACCGGGGGGGCATTTGTGCGGTTTTCCTCGGCCCATGCCGACATGAACCTGGCCAACCTGGACGACCTGAAAGAAGCCCAGGTGATGATCCCCTTCCATTTTCTGCCGGGGCTTTCTGGCCAAGACAAAGCGGGGGTCCACCTCAGCCGGGCCGCCTTTGAAGCGGGGTTGATGGTAACCCCCCACAGCCCCGCCGCCCAAGACATGGCGGCGGAATGCCTGAAGCGGAAAGACTACCCCTACGCCCTGCACCTGCTGGGCATTACCCTGCACACCTTTGTAGATACCTGGGCCCACCAGGGGTTCGTGGGCCGCCGGGCCGACGCCAACGACATTTCCCTGAAGGAATTGCCGGGGCTTGCTCTTTCTCCGTTAAGCAAGCTGGCGCCTCCCATCGGGCACATCAAAGCCGGTGCCTACCCGGACCTCCCGTTTTTAAGCGGCTGGTCCTACAAAACCAAGTCTGGGCAAATGGTTTCCCGTGACAACCTGACCGACTTCACCACCGCCGCCCACGAAGCCGTAAAAATCATGCAGCAATTCCTGGGCGCCAGCGGCACCGGGCTAACCCCAGGGCAGCAGGACCTGCTGCGCGGCATGTTCTCCAGCCAAACCAACCCCAACGGCGGAGCGCGCCACCAAGCCTGGCTGAAGGCCATTGAAGAAAATCATTTTGGGTTTGGGAAAGAAACCCTGGTGTATGTTCCCCACGGGAAGGGCTCGTGGAAAAGCCAAGCCCTGGGCGACATGCTCACGGTGGAAAGCGGCGATGAGAAACAACCCTTCCGTCCGGAGTTCCTGGAAAGCCACTGGAAGCTGTTCCATGACGCTTTGGAGTTCCACCGGTTCTCGGTGTTGCGGGATATTCTGCCCCGCTATGGCCTGTGCTTGGCTTAGGGGGTCAAGGTCTTCTCGATCTCGACGATCGTCTCTCGGTCCATGGGGGCGTTTCGTTCCGCCAGCCGGGCCATCAACTGGCGGCGGAGGGTCTCCGATTTGTTCTGGCCGAATTTGCTCTTCATGGAAACAGACCCCACGGTTAGTTGGTACACGGCCACCTCTTGCAGGGCTTTTTTATACAAAGGGTCCGTCAACGTAATGGGGCGGTAGCCACCTTCGGGTTGGTATTTCCGCATGATGGCGTTCAGCACACGGGCGGCCAAGTCCAGGTTGCCCACCACCCCGCCCTTTCCCTGAATATGCACCGACTTGAAGAACTGGGTGGCTGGGCAGGCATAATCCCTTCCCATCCAGTGAGAGGGAATCAGCGCGTAGGGAATATCCACCGAAAAGGCCGCCCGGGGGCCATGGGCCATGGCGTGGAACTTTTCCCCATCCAGGGCGCCGTGGAAAAAAATAGATTCCTCCAGGTACACAAAATTCACCGGAACCACCCGCACCCCGCCCTGGGGCAGAGCCAAGCCCAACTGGCCAATGGGGGCCTGGGTCAGCAGGGCTTCTATTTCTTGGGGCCCGTGGGTTTCAAATTCATCTCTGCGCATAAAAGATTCAACTTGCTCTGGTCATTATGAAGATTCACGTTTGGGTATTTTCAATACCTTTTGAAATGCTTTGTTCCCCGCCCCTTCCCCCTTCTTGCCCCGGCCCCCTGCTACTCCTACATTTCTTTCAATACCTGAAACAGCCGTTTTATTTTCTTGCCGTCTTTCACCCCTGGGGATGATTCCACCCCAGAGTTCACGTCTACCCCATAGGGCCGCACCTGGGCCACGGCCCCGGCGATGTTGTCGGGGGTCAGGCCCCCCGCCAGAATCACGTTTTTGCGCCGGGCCAGTTGGGCCGCCAGGGACCAGTCGCTGGTTTGGCCGGTGCCCCCAGGCAGGGTGGGATGATAGGTATCCAGCAGCAGAGTATCGTCTGGTTCCCCCGCCACCCGCTCTACGTCTTGCGCGTTCTTCAGCGAGAACACCCGATAGGCAGGGCGGTTCAGCCGGGCCAGGGAATTGAACGAATGCGTGTTGTGCGCTGGGTTGCCATGCAGTTGAATGCGGTCCACCCCAGCCTGTTCGGTGATGCGGTTGATTTCCTCCACCGTCTGTTCCACGAACACCCCCACGGTCACCACCAACGGGGGCAAGCGGGCAATGATCTCTTTGGCCTGGGCCGGGGTCACGGCCCGGGGGCTGGCCGGGTGAAAAATAAACCCCAGGGCGTGGGCCCCCGCCGCCGCCGTCAGGGCGTCTTCCAACCGGGTGATTCCGCAAATTTTGAGGCGAATAGACGGCATGACGTTTCTCCTGGATGGCCAAATCAAACGATCACTCCCCTCGCAATTCTTTGAGCAAACCTTCCGGGTCGGGAGAGGTCATCAAGGCCTCTCCAATCAGGAAGGCGTCTACCCCCGCGGCCAGCATCCGCTCCACGTCGGTCCGGGAGCGAATGCCGCTCTCGGTGACGAACACCTGCTCCGGGCGGGCCAGGGCCAGCAGCCGCAAAGAGCGTTCCGGATCCATGGTAAAGGTTTTCAGATCGCGGTTGTTCACCCCCACCACCTCCGCCCCGGCGTCGTTGGCCCTGGCCATTTCCTCCTCGTCAATGACTTCCACCAGGGTGGCCACGCCCACCCGGCGGGCTTCGGCCAGGGCTTCGGCCAGCCTGTGGCCAGTCAACACCGCGGCTATCAACAGCACGGCGTCGGCCCCCACGGCCCGGGCATAGGCCACCTGCCAGGGGTCCACCACAAAGTCTTTCATCAGCACCGGCAGTCCGCAGGCGGCCCGGGCGGCTTGCAGCAACTCCACCGACCCCCCAAAGAACGGCTGATCGGTAAGCACCGACATGGCCCGGGCGCCCCCCGCTTGGTAGGCCCGGGCGGTGCGGGCCGGGTCTCCATGCCAGGGGAACTCTCCCTTGGAGGGCGAGCGGGGCTTCAACTCGGCGATGACATTCACCTGGGTGCCCTTGCCACGGACGGCCCCCTGGGCACGGTTGGTTCGCAAAGCCTGGGCAAAGGGGCGGGGGGTTGGCTGCTGGGCCAACTGGCGTTCCAACTCACCGGGGGCAAAGGCGGCTTTGCGTTGGGCCACCTCTTGCTCTTTGGCGGCCACAATGCGGTAGAGAATATCGCTCATGGCTCCTATCCCGCTTTCTTTTTAGATTGGGTGTAGGTGGCCAGCCGCTCCAGCACCTTCTGCGCCTTGCCCGATTCCAGGGCTTCTTTGGCTGTGGCAAAACCTTCCTCCAGGGTCTGGGCTTTTCCGCCCAAGTAAATGGCGGCGGCGGCGTTCAGCAGCACCAGGTCGGCGGTTGCCCGGTCGGCCTTGCCCGCCAGCAAGTCTTTGGCCAGGGCGATGCTCTGCTCTTTGCCCTTCAGGGTCAACTGGCTCACCTGCACCCGTTTGCAGCCAAACTGCTCGGGGGTCAGGGTAAAGGCGGTCACCTTTCCGTTCCTTTGTTCCAACACCTGGGTTTCTCCGGTGTTGGTGATTTCATCCATGCCGTCGGCGCCCGACACCACCAGCGAGTGGGGGGTGCCCAAGGCCATCAAGGCATCGGTGAACAGGCGGGCCATGGCGGGCTTGGCCACCCCAATCAGCTGCCCTTCCGCCCCCAGGGGGCTGGTGAGGGGCCCCAGCAGGTTAAATACCGAGGGGATGCCGATTTCTTTGCGGGGGGCCACGGCGTGCTTCATGGATTGATGAAAGTGGGGGGCGAACAAAAACCCAAACCCCGCTTCGTCAATGGCCCCCACGGCGTCTTCCGGAGAAATATCCAGGTTGACCCCCAGCCCTTCCAAAATGTCGGCGCTGCCGCACATGCCGGTAACCGCCCGGTTGCCATGCTTGCTTACCCTGGCCCCGGCCCCCGCCGCCACCAAGGCCGCCAGGGTAGACACATTCACCGTGCGCAGGCCGTCTCCGCCCGTGCCGGCGGTATCTACCAGGGGGCGGTTCTTCACCGGGGCTTTGAAAGCCTTCTCCCGCATCACCCTGGCCGAGCCCACGATTTCATCCAGGGTTTCACCCTTCATGTGCAGGGCGGTTAGGTAAGCGCCAATCTGGGCTGGGGTCCACTGACCACCCATTATGCCGTTCATGGCCCAGGCGGCTTGCTCCACGGTGAGGTGCCGGCCTGCCGCTACCTGACGGATGATGTCTTGGGGAATTTCTGGAGTGTCCATGGTTGTTCCAAAGAATAGGGGGTTGAGAGAGACCAGGGTGTGAGAGAGACCATAGGAACCCAAAGAATGCATGAAACCGCCGGGGGATGGCAACGGGCTAAGATTTGAGCAGGGGGGCCAGGGCCCGGCCAGTGTGGGTCAGGGCGGCGGCCAGGTCCGCCGGGGTGCCCTGGGCCACCACCCGCCCCCCGCCCTGGCCGCCCTCCGGCCCCAGGTCCATCACCCAGTCGGCTCCGGCAATCATATCCAGGTTGTGCTCAATCACCACCAGCGAGGCCCCGCCCTCCACCAGCCGGTGCAGCACCGCCATCAGCCGCTCCACGTCCTCAAAGTGCAGCCCGGTGGTGGGCTCGTCCATCAGGTACAACATCCGCTCTCCCCGGCCGCTTTCTCCCCGGCCCAGTTCCCGGGCAATCTTCAGCCGCTGGGCTTCCCCCCCCGACAGGGTGGGGGCGGGCTGGCCCAATTTTAAGTACCCTAGGCCCACCTGTTCCAGGGGCTCTAGCCGCTGGCGAATGGGCGGCACCGCCGCGAAGAACGCCAGGGCCTGGGCCGCGGTCATGTTCAGCACATCGGCAATGGTTTTGCCCCGGTAACGCACATCCAGGGTTTCCCGGTTGTAGCGGGTTCCCTGGCAAGCCTCGCAGCGCACATGCACATCGGGGAGAAAATGCATCTCAATCCGCCGCTGGCCCTCTCCCCCGCAGGCCCCGCAGCGGCCCCCATCGGCATTAAAACTGAAGCGCCGGGCGGTGTAACCCCGGCGGCGGGCCTCTGGGGTCAGGGCAAAGTTCTCGCGGATTAAATTGAACACCCCCACAAAGGTCGCCGGATTGGAACGGGCCGAAGCGCCAATGGGCCCCTGATCCACGTAGATGACCTTGTCCAGGTATTGGGCTCCCTCCAGGCCTTTCCAACCGGGTCCTTCCAGGGGGCCGCCAGCCAGGGCCTGAGACAACGCCGGAAAGAGGGTGTCTAACACCAACGAGCTTTTGCCCGAACCCGACACCCCGGTGACGCACACAAACCGCTCCAGGGGAAAGGCCGCGTCTTCTCCCGATAAATTGTGGCGGTTCGCCCCCCGCAGCACCAACTGCCGCCGGGCCGGGGGCCGGGGCCGGGGGCGGCGCACTTGGCGGGTTCCGGCCAAGTACGCCCCGGTGGGAGAGGCCTGGCCCAGGGCCGCCAACTGGGCCGGGGTGCCCATGGCCACCAGGTTTCCCCCCGCCTCCCCCGCCGCTGGGCCAATTTCCACCAACCATTGGGCGGCCCCCAGGGTGTCTCGGTCGTGCTCCACC
Source organism: Deltaproteobacteria bacterium (assembly GCA_029858505.1). Classification (GTDB taxonomy): domain Bacteria; phylum SAR324; class SAR324; order SAR324; family JACQKK01; genus JAOUEW01. The sequence continues at coordinate 730,336 of JAOUEW010000001.1, read as the reverse complement.
ACCACCACGGTGTTACCCGCCCGCACCAGGGCTTCCAACTGTTCCAACAGGCGGCGGGTGTCTCGGGGGTGCAGCCCAATGGTGGGTTCGTCCAGAATGTAGATCACCCCGCTGAGTTTCCCCCCCAACTGGGTGGCCAGCCGAATGCGCTGGGCCTCTCCTCCGCTTACTGAATCCATCCGCCGTTCCAGGGTCAGGTAATCCAGCCCCACCCCCAGCAAAAAACCCAGCCGGGCGGAAATTTCTTCCCGCAGCCGCCGGGCCACTTCTTCCATTCCTGGCGGGGCGGCCAGTTGAATAATCCATTCCAAGGCTTGGGGGAGGGGCTTGCGGCAAACCTGAGCGATGTTTTCACCGCCAATTTGGGTGTGCAACGCCTCGGCCCGCAGGCGCCCCCCGCCGCAGGTTTGGCAGGTTTCGGTTTTCAGAAACCGCCGCAGGCTTTCCCGCACCGCCGGGGATTCCTGGCCCCGCACCCGGCGCTCCAAGGAAGGGATGACGCCCTCGAAGGGACGGGTGAAGGTATGCCGCTTGCCCGCCCCCGGCCATTGAAAAGTCAGTTCCTCCTGGCCAGACCCATGCAAAATGATTTGCTGGTGTTGGGAGGCTAGGCTGCTCCAGGGGGCCAGCAGGCTGAACTTGTAGTGGTCGGCCAGTTGTTCCAGCATGGCCCGATGACCAGTGGACGCTTTTCCCTCCCAGGGGGCCACAGCCCCTTCCGCCAGGCTGCGCTGGGGGTCGGGGATCACCAGAGATTCTTCTCCCCGCTCGGTGGTGCCCAGGCCGTGGCAGGCCGGACAGGCCCCGTGGGGAGAGTTGAACGAGAACAGCCGAGGGTGGGGCTCTGGATACACCAAGCCGCAGCTACCGCAGCGGGGGGTCAAACTAAACGTGTGATCGCTCCAGGTGTCTGACCCCGACCCGGTTTGACCCGGCTGCACCGCCGCCACCACCCGCCCGCCGCCATGGCGGGCCGCCAGTTCCACCGCTTCGGTCAGCCGCTGGCGGTCCACGCCCTCCAGGGTCAACCGGTCCACCACCAGTTCCACCGTTTGTCCGGGGGCCGGGGCTGGCGGCGGCGGCTCCAGGCCCACCACCTTCCCCCCCACCCGCAGCCGGGCAAAGCCCTCCCGTCGCCAGCGGTCGGCCCAGGCCCCCCAGTCCAGTTCCTCCCCCCAGTCCAGGGGGGCCAGCACCATCAGCTTGCCCTGGGGCCCGCCTTCCAGCAGGGCGTCTACCATTTGCTGCACGGTGTGAGCCGCCATGGAATGGCCGCAGCGGTGGCAGTGGGGCACCCCCAAGCGGGCGAACAGCAGCCGCAGAAAATCGTGCAGCTCGCTGGCGGTGCCCACGGTGGAGCGAGGCCCCCCCGCCCAGCCTCCCTGCTCCACGGCAATGGCCGGGCGCAGCCCCTCAATGTCGTCCACGTCGGGTTTGTCTAGCCGGGTTAGGTAACGCCGGGCCGAGGGAGACAGGGCCTCCACATAGCGGCGCTGCCCTTCCGCGTAGAGGGTGTCGAACACCAGGGTAGACTTGCCCGACCCTGAAGGGCCAGACACTCCCACCAGCCGGTCCCTGGGAAAGGACACGGTGATGTTCTTCAGGTTGTGCTGGCGGGCGCCCCGGATGTGGATCCAGCCTTCCCGAAATTGATCTTGGCTCATGGGCGCGGGGGAAAGGAATGGGGAAAAAAGAAGAGTGGAAAAAAGAAGAGTGGAAAAAATATGGTTCAAGTGAAAATCCTACCATATATTTTAGACGGATTTTAAAACGCTCTGCTCTCATAGTAGGATGTACCCATGACACTCCTTCGCTCCATGCCCGCCTGCCCCCTCTGCCGCTCCCTGGTGGTGTTGTGGGGGGCCGTGCTGCTGGCCTATGCCAATTCTTTCCGGGGCGATTTTCAATTCGATGACATTCAGGCCATCGTGAACTACCCTCCGGTTCACTCTCTGGAGGCCTGGTGGGCCGCCATGCCGGGCATCCGCCCCCTGCTTAAGCTCTCCTATGCCTTGAACTGGTCCCAGGGGCTGGCGGGGTACCACACGGTGAACCTGCTGCTGCACATGGGCAACGTGTCTCTGGTGTTTCTGCTGGCCCGCCGGTTTCTTCAGAGACTAGAAACTCCGTTAGATTCTCAGACCCCGTCGCCACAAGCCACCGCCCCCCGCCTAGCCCGGCGAGAAGCCGCCGCCCTCGTCACGGCCCTGTGGTTTGGCCTGCATCCCGCCCTCAGCGAAGCCGTGACCTATATCACGGGCCGTTCGGCATCGTTATGCACGCTGTTTTATTTGGGCAGTCTGCTGGCCTATGCCCATTGGGCCGAGGCAAGATCCGCCCAGAGCACACCGCTTCCAGGGGAAGGAAGACCGCATGGATGGAAGGGATGGTACGGTTTTTCCTTGGGGCTGTTTTTGTGCGCCCTGCTGACCAAAGAAATGGCCGTGACCCTGCCTGGGGCGTTGCTGCTGTGGGAAGCCGCCACCCCCCGGCGGCAACCCTGGAGCGAGATTTGGAAACGCCAAGTGGGGCATTGGGCCGTGCTGGGGGTCATGGCCGCCGCCCTGCTGGGGGGAGGCGTGTATCAGCGGTTCTTTCAGAACAGCCTGGAACTGCGCCCCCTGAAAATGAACCTGATCAACGGCATCACTGGCTATCAATACTTGCTCGGGCTATTGGCGGGGGTTCAGACACCCAACTTGGCCCCCCTGCTGCCCTACTCCAGGGTTCTCACCCCAGGGCTGATGCTGGGCTGGGGGGCGGCGGGCGTGTGGCTGGCGGTTGGTTTTCTTTCGTTGCGCCGGGCGCCGGTGCTGGGCTTCGCCCTGCTGTGGTTTCCCCTGATATTGCTGCCCACCCTGTCGGTGTTCCCCCGGGCTGAAATGGCCAACGACCGCCATGTGTACCTGGCCGCGGTGGGGCCGCTGCTGCTGCTGGGGTGGGCCTGGGGCTGGGCCCTCACCAGCGGCAGCCGGAAGGCCCGGCGGTGGGTGCTGGCCCTGCTGGCCCTGGGGCTGGCGGCCCTCACCACCGCCACCCTGGCTCGCAACGAAGAATACAAAACCCCCCTGGAAATTTGGCGGGCCTCGGTGCGGGCGCAGCCCACCCCCAGGGGATGGAACAATCTGGGGTGGTTTTTAGAACAAGAGGGAGACCTGGAGGGAGCCAAAACCGCCTATCAACAGGCCCTAGACATAGATCCCCGATACTACAACGCCAAGCTCAACCTGCAGCGGTTGCAGTCGGAGGAGCCACGCCCTTTCCCCGGCCAACAACCCCCAGCCCCCAACCGCCATTGACCTGCCCGGAAAAAACCGGAACCCTGGGAGGAACCCCCATCCAGGAACCCGTTGATGACACCTCCCAAACGAGCCAAAAAAGCCAGCACCGAATCCCACTCCGAATCCACCACCGAATCCCACACCCTGTATGGGCACGCCGGGGTGGTGACGTTCTACACCCTGCTGTCGCGCATTTTGGGGTTGGCCCGGGACCTGGTCATCTCTCACCGGTTCGGGGCCTCTGGCGCTTCCGATGCCTGGGTGCAGGCCTTTCGGGTTCCGAACGCCCTGCGCCGCCTGACCGCGGAAGGCTCCATGTCGGTGGCCTTCGTGCCGGTGTACGTTAACCTGCGAGAAACCGAGGGGCGGCAGGCGGCCCTGGATTTTGCCCGCCGGGCCCTGGGGATGGTGCTGTTCGTTACCCTGCTGCTCACCGGGTTGGGCATGGTCTTCTCCGACGGGTTGACCTGGCTGGTGTCTCCGGGGTTTGCCCAAGACCCTGAACGCTTCGACCTCACCTCTCGGTTGATCTGGTGGAACTTCCCCTACCTGGCACTGGTGAGCCTGGTGGCCTGGGCCATGGGGGTGCTGAACTCCGAAAAACGCTTCGCCGCCCCCGCCGCCGCGCCCATCTTTCTCAACCTGGGCATCATTGCCGCCGTGGTGTGGTTTTCGTGGGCCTTCACCCCGCCCATTGTGGCGGTGGGGGCCGGGGTGCTGGCGGGGGGCGTGGCGCAGGTGCTGCTGCAAATTCCCTCCCTGCGGGCGGCGGGCGTTCCTCTCACCCCCCTGGGGGGCTGGAACCACCCCCACATGAAAAAATTGTACGCCTTGCTGGTGCCCTCGCTGTTTGGGGTGGCGGTGTACCAGATCAACATCATTCTGCTGGGCATGATTGCCAGTTACCTGCCCACCGGGCAGATTTTTTATTACAACAATGCCACCCGCCTCACCGAATTCGTGCTGGGGCTGTTCGCCTTCGCCTTCACCACGGCGGGGCTGCCCGCCCTCAGTGCCCACCAGTCCCGCCAAGACTGGGAGAAAGTCTCGGGCACCCTGCGCCTCACCTTTTCGGCTGTGTTGTTTGTGGTGTTGCCCGCCACCCTGGGGCTAATGGCCGCCGGGGAACCGGTGGTCTCCATGCTCTATCTGCACGGCCAATACACCCTGGACGACACCCGCCGCACCGCCACCACCATGGCCGCCATGGCCCTGGGCATGCCCGCCGTGGCCCTGGTGCGGGCCATGGTGCCGGCCTTTTACACCCTGGGCAACCCTCGCACCCCGGTGGTGCTGTCGGCCCTGTCGGTGGGGGTCACCGGGGCCCTGGGCTGGCAGCTCAGCCAAACCTGGCAGGTCGAGGGCCTGGCTCTGGGCCTGAGCCTGGGCACCTGGTTCCAGTGCCTGGCCCTGGGGCTATCGCTCAAATATCAGGCGCGGCATTTGTCGGGCTGGTTCCCCTGGCGGGCAGTGCTGCTGCAATCCGGGGCGGCGGTGGCGGCCAGCGCCCTGGCCTGGCAGCTGGCCAGCCTGGGCCGCTGGGATCAGGGGGGCCTGCTGCTCACCAACTGGCTGCTGCTGGTGCTGGTCATCGGCAGCGCTGCCGGAGTGTATCTGACCATCACCCTGCTGTCCGGCGAACCCGAAGCCGCCAACTGGATGAAACTGCTGGGAAGGGTGGGAAGAAAGTTGAAACTGAAAGGGTAGTGGCGGCCTTGATGGCGGGGCCTAAAAACTCCAGCCCAGGGGAATGTTTACCAGATGGGGGTAACCCAATCCCACCCCCATGGTGAACCCGTTCTCCCAGAACCACTGGTAGCCCATGCCCAAACTGGCGAATTTGGATTTGTCCAATACAACCAAATTCCCCTTGGGGGCGTAGGCTTGGTAATCCTCGTAGTCCAATTCAAAAAACCAAGTGTCTCCTTCAGGTTTTATATAATTGGCCACCCCAACATAATTCCGGGAAATGTAGGCCCCATCGGTATAGGCATCGAAACTTCGAATCCCCGCGTGAAGCTCCAATCGGTTGGTCACGAAATACCCCACCCGAACATTTCCCCAAACCCAAAACAACGGAGCGGTCGTCACCATCCACCCACGGCGAGGAAGAGCGGGGGGCTCTTGTTCCTGTTGTTCCGGTGGAGAAGGACTTACGGCTTCTTCCGTGGGTGTTTCCGGTGACCCGACAGGCTGGGAAAATACCGGTACGGCGCATGTAAACAGAAGAATAAGGGTAACGCCGATGTGGCGCAGGCGCATGGGGTTCTCCGGTGAACGGGAAAAAGAAGAAGCAAACTGCCAGCGTGACACGCCTAAAAATACCAGCCCAGGTGAAGCAGGCTAAGAGGAAGGGAGGGGGGAAGATACCCTCCGTTACTCCTAACGGAACATCCAGCCGATTCCTAACGTCATATGGTTTCCCGTATGGACCGGAGCGAAGGGTACGCCCACAAGGACGGGCTTATCGGTGGGGCGCGCCAACAGCCGACCGGAGACGGTTTTGACTCCAATGGTGGCAAAAATTCCGCTCTCCCATTGCCAACCATAAAAGCCATCCCAACTGCCAATCGCCACGTTTAAGTGTAGTCCTGGATAATCCCGATAACCCAACCCCAGGGCCATTTGCCATCCCTCCCATGCCTTCCGGTCCGCCTCACCGTTAAACAAATAAACCCATTTGGCATGAAGACCCCAGTACGCCACGCCATATCCATCCACCAGCAGTTGATTGCTCCCTAAATCGTGCATGTTGTAGGGGCCGTGTACGACTTGGGGAAAAACCCGCAAGGCCGTGTGAGGACTCGTATCCCACTGCAAAATGCCCGTCACCCCCCAAGCCCCAGGTTTAGTGCTGGCGGTTTCGATACTTGGTAAGTACAGGCCCCAGTGGAATGTTTTGGCCTCCACAGTGGAAGCCTCTGGAACGGAGGATTCAATGGGCGGAATGCTCTCTTGTGCTTGCGCCGTGAACGACACCGCCATGAACACCGAAAGGCAAGTGAACAAATAAATGGGCCAGCGGGCGCTGATGAAGCCGTTTGGCATATCCACCCCTGGGATGCTTGTTGAAAGATAAGGGACCGGCGAAGAAATTTGGGCAAGGAAAAGCAGAAAAAGTATAGCCGCCCCCACAGGTTTATTTTATAGCACAACAAGGGGGAGAAAAACACGCCGGACGGGCGGCAAACGGGGATAGAGCCGGGTGGGGTTTTGCTCTTAGGGAATCAATGGCAGACTTGAATAGACAACAACAAATTCCCCGAAACCAGATTTCCAGGGGTCACCCCAACCCCCCCATTCCCACACCTCCAAGAGAACCGCATGACCGGTCAACCAAAATTTCCCAAAATGAATGGCTTGATGTTTGATTTGGACGGCACCCTGGTGGACACCCTGGGGGACCTGGCCCGGGCGGTGAACGCCACCCGCCGGGCCTTTGGCCTGCCGCCCCTGCCGGAAGAGCAGATTACCTGCCATGTGGGCCACGGCGCCGAGAACCTGGTGCGGAAGGCCATTCAGGTGGCCGACAACATTCCCGAGGCCGACTTCCCCCCCATTTTCAAATTTTACATGGCCTATTACCAAGAGCACCTGCTGGACCAGACCCTGCCCAACCCCGGGGTCATCGAAACCCTGGATCACTACGCCGACCGCACCCTGGCCTGCATTACCAACAAGCCCTTTGTGCAAACCGAAGCCATTTTGAAGGGGCTGGGGATGTGGGACCGCTTTGCCCTGGTGCTGGGGGGAGACTCCCTGCCGGAGAAGAAGCCCAGCCCGGTGCCGTTTCAAACCTTCATGGCCAAGTTTGGCCTGGACCCCCAGCACACCCTGATGGTGGGCGACGGCACCGCCGACGTGGGGGCCGCCCGGGCCGCCGGGGTGGCCATCGTGGCGGTGACCACCGGGGTCACCTCTCGAGAGGAACTGGCCAGCCTGAAACCGGACCTGCTGCTGGACCGCATGGACCTGATGATTCCCCTGGTGCCTTAGGGGGGAAGCTCTCTCCTTGCGCCCCCGACCCGGCAGGGATAGGCTTAAAGAACAGCATGCGAGAACAGGCCGGGGCAGCGCCCTGGCGGCCATTCAACCCCCCAGCGAAAAACATGACGGTTTCGGCCCAGCCATTGGCTTTCCAAGGGGAAATGGAAGGAGTTCCGGCCATTCCCCCCGGGCTTCACCCGGCCCCGAACCCAGAGGAATGGGCGGCGGTTCACGGGCCCCTGGCCTTGGCCCTGGCCCAACGGGCGGGGTGGAACCCCCAGTCTCCGCACCCGTTTACCCGGCGGGTCCCTTATATGGTGGCCCTGGGGGGCGGGGTGGCCACCGGCAAAAGCACCCTGGCGGCCTGGTGGGCGGCCCTGCTAAACAACCTGGGGGTAGAAGCCCGGGTGGTGTGCACCGACAGCTTTCTGCTGCCCATGGCCGAGATGGAAAAACAGGGGCTGGCCGCCCGCAAGGGTTTTCCAGAAAGTTACGACCGGCAGGCCCTCCACGAATTTTTGCAACACATGACCCAGGGCCTCCCGGCAGAACTGCCGGTGTATTCGCACTCCCGTTACGACATTGTGCCGGGGCAGCGGCAGCAGATGACCCCGCCCCACGTTCTGCTGGTGGAAGGGGTGAACGTGCTGGGAGAAGCCGGCGACCACGGTCAGCCGTTTGACTTGGCGATTTACCTAGAGGCCCCTGCCTCCCTGGCCGAACAGTGGCACCGGGAGCGGTTCCTGGCCCTGCGGGTAAATCCGCCCCCAGGTTCTCCCTATTCGCGCTATGGGGCCATGAGCGAGCCGGAAGCCCTGGGCCACCAGCAGCGCATCTGGCGGGAGATCAACCAAGTCAACCTCGATCAGCACATTCGCCCCGCCGGGGCCAAGGCCCATTGGGTGGTGGAGAAATCCACCGGGCACCGGGTGGTGGCGGTACGGCAGCAACAGGGAAACACGTTGCTCCATCCAGAGAGAAAACCATGACCGAGCAACGGGTGAACATTGAAATGTATGTGCGGGACCACTGCCCCTACTGCGACAACGCCAAGATTTTGTTGTCCTCCAAGGGTGTGACCTGGACGGAAATTCACCTGGGCAAAGAACCCCACCGGAAGGAAGAGATGATCCTCCGCTCCGGCGGACGACGCACCGTTCCTGAAATTTTTGTGGACGGGGTGTGCCTGGGCGGCTTTGATGACATTGCCGCCCTGGAGCACCAAGGCAAACTAGACCCCATCTTAAAACTTCAACACAAAGAGAAAACCATGACCGACATCCATAACGTGGTGATTCTGGGCTCTGGCCCCGCTGGTTACACCGCCGCCGTGTACGCGGCCCGGGCCAACATGAAACCCCTGCTCATTGCCGGCAACGAGCCCGGCGGGCAGCTCACCACCACCACCGAGGTAGAGAACTTCCCCGGCTTCCCCGAAGGGGTGCAGGGGCCGGAACTGATGGAACTGTTCCGCAAACAAGCCGAGCGCTTTGGCACGGCGTTTTTACAAGGCTCGGTAGACAAAGTGGATCTGTCGAAGCGCCCTTTTACCCTGCACCTGGAATCGGGCCAGGCCATTTCTACCCGCGCTTTGATTGTGGCCACCGGGGCCAGCGCCAAGTGGCTGGGGCTGGAAAGCGAGCAACGCCTGCGTAACCGCGGGGTGTCGGCCTGCGCCACCTGCGATGGTTTTTTCTTCCGGGGCAAACCCATTGCCGTGGTGGGCGGCGGCGACACCGCCATGGAAGAGGCCGTGTACTTAACCCACTTCGCCTCTCAGGTGACCCTCATTCACCGGCGCGACGACTTCCGCGCCAGCAAAATCATGGCCGACCGGGTGAAAACCCACCCCAAAATCAAGATTCTGTGGGATTCTGCCGTGAGCGAAGTGCTGGGCGACGACAAGGCCGGGGTCACCGGCATTCAGGTAAAAAACCTGAAAACCAACCAAGTAAGCAACCTGGCGGTGGACGGCCTGTTCGTGGCCATCGGGCACCAACCGAACACCAGCATTTTCAACGGCCAACTGCAGGTGGATGAAACCGGATACATCGTCACCAAGCCCCACTCCACCTATACCTCGGTAGAGGGCGTGTTCGCCGCCGGAGACGTGGCCGACAAAACCTATCGGCAGGCCATTTCTGCCGCGGGCACCGGCTGCATGGCCGCCATCGACGCCGAACGCTGGCTGGCCACCCAGGGGTAATTCGTGCTATAGTTTGCAAGCAAACTTTCATCCATTCTTTCACCCACGGTATTTCTCTTTACTCTTTTTTTCTTACAAACCATGCCCAAAGAAAAAGTTGTGCTGGCCTATTCCGGAGGACTAGACACCTCGGTGCTGGTTCACTGGATTACCCAACAAGGGTACGACGTGGTAGCCCTGTGCCTGGACCTGGGCCAGCACGTGGAAGACCTGGAAGAAATTCGCCGCAAGGGAGAAAAAGCCGGGGCGGTGAAGGTCATCCTGCAAAACCGCCGGGAAGAATTCGTGCGGGATTACGTTCTGCCCTCCATTCAGTTCAACGCCCTGTACGAGGGCACCTATCTGCTGGGCACCAGCCTGGCCCGCCCGCTGATTGCCAAAGCCTTGGTAGAAACCGCCCAGGCCGAAAACGCCGCCTACATTGGCCATGGCGCCACCGGCAAGGGCAACGACCAAGTGCGCTTCGAGCTGGGGGCCTGGTGCCTGAACCCCGATTTGAAGGTGATCGCCCCCTGGAAAATGCCCGAGTTCTTCAACAAATATCCCGGCCGCCGCGAGTTGATTGCCTACGCCGAGCAGCATGGCATTCCGGTGAAAGCCACCGCGGCCAAGCCCTGGTCGTCGGATGAAAACCTGATGCACATCAGTTTCGAGGCGGGAATGCTGGAAGACCCCTGGCAGGCCCCCCGGGAGGACATGTTCGAGCTGACCAAAGACCCGGCCCTGGCCCCGGATGAACCCCAGGAAATCTTCATCGAATGGAAGGCTGGGGTTCCGGTGGCGGTGAACGACCGGGTCATGCCCCCCCACGAACTGTTGGACCACCTGAACCGCCTGGCCGGAAACCACGGCGTGGGGCGGATTGACATGGTGGAATCCCGCTTTGTGGGAATGAAAAGCCGGGGGGTGTACGAAACCCCTGGGGGCACCGTGCTGCACATTGCCCACCGAGCCATGGAGTCCATTACCCTGGACCGTGACGTAATCAACCTGAAAGACACCCTGATGCCCCGCTTTGCCCGGCTGGCCTACAACGGCTATTGGTTTACCCCGGAAATGCGGGTGCTGCTGGCCGCCGTGCGAGAAACCCAGGGGCCCGTCTCCGGGCAGGTGCGGCTGAAACTGTTTAAGGGCAACTGCCAGGTCACTGGCCGCAAGTCTCCCTATTCATTGTACGATGCCAACATTGCCTCCATGGAAGACGATGCCGGGGCCTACAACCCTCAAGACGCCATCGGGTTCATCCGCCTGAACGCCCTGCCGTTGAAAGCCGCCGCCCGCCAACGCAAAAAAATGTCTACCGACTAAACCCCGCCGAGATCCTCCATGCAAATCCCCATCGCATCTTCCCAAGAAACCAACCTCCGCCCGGCGGTGCCGATGGATATCCAGCTGCTGTACCGGCTGGTCAAAGACCATCCCTCCACCTTTCCCCCGCAACTGGGGGACCTGCGCCCGGTGATGAGTTATTTCGTGGGGTCGGAGACCGGCTTTTTGTGGGTGGCCGAGCGCCAGCGCCGAATCGTGGGGTACCTTCTGGGGGTGCTGGTGCCGTCCTTCGAGTCGAACGGCACGGTGGGGATGATCTATGAGCTGCTGGTGGATACCCACCATCGCTCCCAGGGGCTGGGGCGGCAACTCACCTGGAAATTCGAGGACTGGGCCAAAAAGAAAGGCGCCCGGGCCATTGTGCTGGTGGCCCGCACCCCCAGCGAATTCCCCAAAGTCGTGGGCTACCAGCCCACCGCCGGAATGTTCCTGAAAAAAGTGTAGGAAGGCTGGGAGAAAGAAGCCCGCAGTCGGACTCGAACCGACGACCTACGCATTACAAATGCGTTGCTCTACCAGCTGAGCTATGCGGGCGGGGTTTAGGTTTTGTAGAATCCGGCAATCACGGCGCGGGAAAGGATTTTTCCCGCCAAGAAGCGCTCCAGGTCACCCGCGGTGATTTTTTCTGGCACCTCCAGGGCGGGCACCGACACGGCAAACAGCGTGCAGACGTACGGGTGAAGGCCCGTTCCGGGGGGCGGCTGGGGGCCGCCGTACCCCACCGAGCTGAACGTGTTTTTCAGTTCCCGGCAGCCTGCCGGCATGCGGCTGCCCGAAGCCCCTTCCTCCAGGTAATCCACTCCCGGAGGAATGTTGATAACCATCCAGTGAATCCAGTTGTTGGCCACGGCGTGGGGGTCCACCACCGTCAGCACAAAAGATTCGGTGCCCTGGGGGGGGTCTTGCCACTCAAAGGGCAAAGACACATTGCGGCCGCCCACGGTGGTCATGGCGTGCAATTGAGGAATGGTGCCGCCATCCAGAAAAGCATTCGAGTTCAGAATCATCGATCATCATCTCTGCAAATTGCATTCATAATCTTTGTGTCATGCGATCACTTGCTTCCAGCGCCATCCAGCGAACTGATCAAACCTGTATCCGCTGGGGAGAGTAGACGCCAGGGAGGGGGGGTCATGATCTGCAAAGCCCCGTCTCTTATATTCTACATATTCTACATGGTTTTTTGGGCTGGCCCAACCCGCCCAATCCTCCGGTCATTCCCCCAAATAGGCATCTTTCACCGAAGGGTCCGCCAGCAGGGTTTGGCTGGGGCCCTCCAGCACCACCTGCCCTTGGGACAGCACATACCCCCGGCTGGCCAGATTCAGGGCGGCGTAGGCGTTTTGCTCCACCAACAAAATAGCCGTGCCCTGTTCCTCGTTGATGTTCCGCAGAATAGACAAAATCTGACGGGTCACCAGGGGGGCCAACCCCAGAGAAGGCTCATCCAACAGCAGCAGGCGGGGGCGGCTCATCAGGGCCCGGCCAATGGCCAGCATCTGCTGTTCTCCCCCCGACAGGGTTCCGCCGTTTTGGCGGCGGCGCTCCCGCAAAATGGGAAACAGCCCATACATGCGTTCCAAATCTTCCGCCGTAAAGTCAGCGTCTCCATGGTTGGCCCCAATCCGCAGGTTTTCCTCCACGCTCATGCGGGGGAAAATCCGGCGGCCTTCCGGCACCTGAGCCAAACCCTGGCGCATAATCAGGTGCGGGGGCTGCCCGGTAATCTCTCTCCCCTCAAAACTGATCCGCCCCTTGCGGGGGGCCGTCACCCCGCATAGGGCCATCAGCAGGGTGCTTTTGCCCGCCCCGTTGGCCCCCACCAGGGCCACGATTTCCCCCGGATGAATGTCCAAACTCACCCCGTGCAACACCGTAATGGCCCCATACCCGGCCTCCAGGTTTTCCACCGACAAGATATGCGGCATCAGGCCCTCCCTTGAATGGGGGGAAGGTCCTCTCCCAGGTAAGCTTGAATCACCTTAGGGTCCGAACGCACTTGGCCGGGAGTGCCCTGGGCAATCACCTCGCCGTGGTCCAGCACCACGATTTGGTGAGACAGGTCCATCACAAACCCCATGTGGTGTTCAATCAACAGCACCGTCATGTGGTGTTCCTCCCGCAGGCGGCGGATCAGGTCTTTCAGGTCACCGGTTTCCCGGTTGTTCAGGCCGGCGGCTGGCTCGTCCAGGCAAATCAGCCGGGGCCCCGCCGCCATGGCCCTGGCCACCTCTAGTTTCTTCTGATTGCCGTAGGGCAGTTCCCCCGCCGGGCGGTTGGCCTCCGCCTCCAGCCCCATGAAGGCCAGCCAGCCCCAGGCCGCGGCCAGGGCGGCTTCCTCCGACCGGCGGAAGGCCCTGGTTTTGAAAATGCCGCTGAGCAGGTGGTGGTTGACCCGGTTGTGCTGGGCCACCAACAGGTTTTCCAGGGCGGTCATGCGGGCAAACAGGCGAATGTTCTGATAGGTTCGCCCCACCCCGGCCCGGGCGATTTTGTGGATGGGCATCTGGTGCAGGAGGTGGCGTTCTCCGGGGGGGGTAAACAACACCTGCCCCTGGCTCGGTTTGTAAAACCCGGTGACACAATTGAACAGGGTGGTTTTGCCCGCGCCGTTCGGCCCAATGATGGACGTGACCGTGCCGGGCAGCACCTGGAAGGACACGCGGGTCAAGGCTTTCAACCCCCCGAACCGAATGGACAGGTCCTCCACGGTTAGAATTGGGGCGGCGGGAGTTGGGGGGTTCATGACCACAGAAGAGCAATACAAGAAGAGGGGTGAATGCCTGGGTGATGCTGCCCGTCAGCATACCCCCATGGGGGGGGGCAATTCAAGACGGGCCGGGGCGGTTACTCCCCCCCAAAGGTCTGGCGGTGAGAAAAGGCCTGGAACAAGGTGACATCGTCGGTAAACTCTAGGTTGCCGCCCATGGGCATGCCCCTGGCCAAGCGGGTAAGGTTCACCCCCCGCCCGGCCAGCAGCCGGGCCAGGTGCAAGGCCGTGGCCTCGCCCTCCATGGAGGGGTTGGTGGCCAGAATCACTTCTTGAATGTTTTCTCCCGCCAGCCGGTTTTCCAGTTCTTGAATTTTCAACTGGCCGGGGCCAATGCCGTCCAGAGGAGAGATGGCCCCCATCAGCACATGGTAGCGCCCCTTGAACACCCCGGCCCGCTCCAGCACGAACACGTTGTCCGGCTGTTCCACCACGCACAACTGGCCGGTATCACGGGACGGGTCCCGGCACACCGGGCACAGTTCGTCTTCGGCATAGCCAAAGCAGCGCTGGCAAAAGCGGATGTTGGCTTTCACGTCCTCCAGGGCCCGGGCCAGGGTGTGGGCATAGGCGGGGTCTTCTCGCAATATATGGAAAGCCAAGCGGTGGGCGGTCTTTTGGCCAATGCCGGGCAGGCGGGCCAACTGGTCCACCAGCCGCACCAGCGAGGGAGGAACATTCATGGCCCGAATCCTGGAATTTTCATGCCGCCGGTGAGCTTGCCCATTTCTTCTTGTACTTTTTGGCGGGCTTGGCGAATACCCATGTTCACCGCGGAGAGCACCAAGTCTTGCAGCACGGGCAGTTCCGTGGGGTTCAGCAGTTCCGGGGCGACGTGAATGGAGAGAGCGTCCATTTGGGCGTTGAAGCGCATCTTCACCATGCCGCCGCCCACGCTCACGTCAAATTCCAACTTGGCCATTTCCTCCTGCTTGGCCCGCATCGAGTCTCCCAATTCCTGGGCCTGTTTCAGCAAGTCTCCCAATCCACCCTTGAACATGCGTTTCGTCTCCTGAAAATATGAAATCCACCCCAGATAAAAAGATCATCTACTACGCCATGGAAGTACTGGCTCACTCACCCACTCACGGCTCGTTCAGTTTCACCGTTTCTACCCGGCCCTGGGGAAACACCCGCAGCACCCCCTTCACGGCGGAGTCCTCCAGGGCCTCTTGGCGGAGTTCTTCCCGGCGGGCCTGCTGGCGGCGCTCCTCCCGCCCCCGGGCGGTGAGGTCAGCCGACGCCTTGGTTGTATCATGGCCCGCCCGCAAGGTCACCGGCCGCCCCAGGGCCTGGGCCAAGGCTTGAACAATCCATTCACGGTGGCGCTCCACCAATCCCAGGGTATGAGAATCCGCGGCCCACAGGGTCACCTGCTCCGGCCCCAGTTCCTCCACCGCCAGTTGGCGCAGGGCCCCCGGCAGAATGTTCAGGCCGGGGGCTTTTTGGGCATCTTCGATGAGGCCCA
Source organism: Deltaproteobacteria bacterium (assembly GCA_029858505.1). Classification (GTDB taxonomy): domain Bacteria; phylum SAR324; class SAR324; order SAR324; family JACQKK01; genus JAOUEW01. The sequence goes on along the minus strand of JAOUEW010000001.1, from coordinate 715,295 downwards.
TCCAGCGGGGGTCATCGGCCAGGGCGGGGGGCAGTTCCGCCAAGGGTTCTGGGGCTGACGGTTTGGTTGTCGCATTCACCACGGGTTTGGCCACTGGCCGAGCCGCAGTCGGGACCACAGGCTGGGCTGCCGGGGCTGCCGGGTCAGGGTCTTCGGCTGGCTCTGTACTTTCCGGCTGCGCCGGGTTCTTGCCTTCCGGCTTGGCTGGAAGTGCCCCCGCTGATGAAGACCGGGGGGTTGCCGGGGGACGAGCCACCGGTACGGGACGTTCTTGTGCCTGCGGCATGGGGCGCTCTTGAACCGGGGCGCGGGCTGGTACCGGCCGCGGCGCGGCCCCCGTTTGGGAAGTTCCCCCCCCTTGAAACTGGCGAAGCTGCTGAATCAACTCTGGCACCCCCGCCAGGGGCTCCACCCGGCAAGCCTTCACCAGGGCCATCTCAAAACATGCCCTTGGGAACTGGCTCAGTTTCAACTGCCCCTCCAGCTCCAAAAACACATGAAAGATTTGCTGCAGTTCGTCCAGCCCCGCCTGGTGATGGCCTTGGTAAAACGCCATGGACCCCGCCGAGTGGTCTTGAAAGTACGAGCTGGCTTCTCCCAGGGTTTTGAACAGGGTCAAATCTTTCACTTCTTGCAGCAGGGTGCCCAGCACCGTTTGCAGGTCGTGCCCCCGGTTCACCACCGAGGCAAAGGCCTCCAGGGCGCCGTCCAGCCGCCGGGTCAGCACCGCGGCCAGCATGGCCAGGGCTTCCTGGGCGTCCATCAGCCCCAATATCTTCAGCACCTGGGCGTGGTCCACTTGGCGCCCGGCGAACGACACCACCTGGTCCAGGGCCGTCAGGGCATCGCGCATGCCCCCGGCGGCATTGCGGGAGATCACATCCAACGACTCCCGAGAAATGGTGATCCCCTCTTGGGCCGTGACCTGTGCCAGATAGTCCGTCATGGCCCCCAAGGTAATGCGGGGAAAGTCGAACCGCTGGCAGCGGGAAAGAATGGTGTCTGGAATTTTATGGGGGGCCGTGGTGGCCAGAATGAACTTCACGTGGGGCGGGGGTTCCTCCAGGGTCTTCAACAGGGCGTTGAAGCTCTCCAGGGTCAGCATGTGCACTTCGTCGATAATGTACGTTTTGAAGCGGCACTTGGCCGGGGCAAACTTCACGTTCTCCCGCAACTCGCGGATGTGGTCAATCCCCCGGTTCGAGGCGGCGTCAATCTCCACCACATCGGGCGATGCGTTTTGGGTGATTTCCAGGCAGTTGGGGCAGGCGTTGCAGGGCTCGGTGTCTTCTGGGTTTAAGCAGTTCCACAGTTTGGCCAGCAGCCGGGCAGAAGACGTTTTGCCCACCCCCCGGGCCCCGGTGAACAAAAAGGCGTGGGCCAGCCGGTTAGAGCGGATGGCGTTTTGCAGCACGCGCACCACGGTTTCCTGGCCGATCAGGTCGGCGAACCGGGCGGGGCGCAGTTTCCGGGCCAGCACCACGTATTCCATGGGGGTATCCGGTAGAGGGGTTTCTGGAAACCGAATTCAAGGGGCTGGAAAGAGCCGGGTCCCCGCGGCACATATGGGTATCGCTGTGCTGCTTCCTTTCGGACCTGACACGATGGGATGCCCAAAATTGCGCGGTCGCCCGGCCTTTTCCAAAACAAGGGAAGACCACCGGCGGCTGGTGCTGCTGAACGTCGAGGAAGCGGAGAGAGAGGGATTCGAACCCTCGGTACGGTTTCCCGCACACACGCTTTCCAGGCGTGCTCCTTCAACCACTCGGACATCTCTCCGGAAACAATTTTTCTCTGCTATTCCTTTTCTTTGCTTACCTTACTTTGTTTTTTTACTTTTCTTCTACTTTTCTTCTACTTTCCTTCTACCTTCCTTCTGCTTTTCTTTTTTCTTTACATTTGGGCTGTGCCAGATTGGATGCCCATTTCGATTTTTCTGGTGAAAGCGCCCTTCGCCCTGCCAAATTGCCCTCCACCGAAACACCCCAGCCCGAAACCAACACGACCCCATGGGAACCAGTGGAAAAAACCCATTTTGCAAGTGTGGCAAAGATAGGGGGGGAATTCAAGGGGGGATGGGGCCTACATACGGATTTCGGCCACATCCTTGAACAAGATTTCCATCGGGCCGTAGGGGGTCATGCCGTAACAGCGGCTGCCGGGGTCCACGGCCAGCTTCACCGTTTCACCGGTGACCAAAGCCACCTCGGCCATGGCCTTTCCGGGGGAAGACGGGTCGGCAGCCAGCCCCTTGATAAAGCGGATTTTGGCAAAAGGGATAGACAACTTGGCCGCCCCAAACACCCCCTGCAGGTACAACTTGCCCTCCCAAGAAAACCGCTCCACGGTGTAAGCCCGCCCGGTGCGGTCGGTGAGCTGCACCCGCACGGCGGCGGCAGGAATAGGCAGGTTCAGCTCCCCATTGGAGGAGCCCCCCCCCATGGCCCAAGCCATGGCCGTGGGCCAGGCCAGGCAGACCACACAGACCCACAGCGCCAGCCGGGTTGTTGCAGGAATACGCACCATGACAGGCACCCAGGTTGAAGGGAAAGAGGAAAACAGCCTATCTGATGAAAATATATGAAATAGGGGTCCCTGCAACAAAATTCTTTGCACTGGACCCCGGCTTGGCCTTACCATGGATAAAAAACGGAGCCCCCATGCCTGAAACCCCTTCATCCGCCCCCGAAACAGCCTGGACACCCCAGGCCGTCCGCCATTGGCTGGACGCCCGCCGGGGCCAACGGGTGGCCCTGCGCCACCGGGGCACCACCCTTCGGGTGGAGGGAGAATGCCTGGGGGTGGAAGAATTAGACGCCTGTGGCACCCGGTTGTGGGAATGCCACCTGAAATCTCCCTTGGATGGCATGTCCGTCTCCCTGACCTTCCATGAATCCAGCGTGTCGCTGCATGTGCGGGGAGAGGGGCCCAACGGGCCCTGCCTGGTGATGGCCGGTTCCCTGGCGTATTCTGAACTCATTTTAGAGGATCCATCGTTGTTATCCAAAGAGCCTCCTAAAAAAACCGGCCCTAACCAGCCGGACGACAACGACCCCCTGTCATGGTCTCCCTATGAACTCTTGCATTGAACCCCGAGCCGTGGCCACCGTCGGGGTGACCCAGTGGCTGTCTACCCCAGACGGCCGCAGGCTGGCCTATACCGTGGTGCCAGCCCACAAGCCCTGGGGTCATGTGCTTATTTCTCACGGTTTCAGCGAGCACCGCGGCTGGTGGTGCCACGTGGCCCAGGCCCTGGCCGCCCGGGGCCTCACCACTCACTTTTTCGATCACTTTCACCACGGCGCTTCCGACGGCCTGAGGGGAGACCTGGAACGGTTCGATGAAATCACCGAGGGGTTGAGGCTGGCGGGGGGCACGGCTGGCCACGCGGCCCAGGCCGAAGGGCTGCCCATGGCGGTGCTGTGCCACAGCATGGGGGGCTTGGCCTTTTTGCGGGCCTTGCCCAGGGTTCCCCAAAACCAAGTGGCGGCGGTGGCGTTGTGTTCTCCCCTGCTGCAAATGGGCTGGTTCAACCGCGTCATCGGCCAGACGGCCATTTGGCTGATGGGCCACAAAGACCCCGCCCGGCGGCTGCCTTACCGCTCCAGCCCATCCAAGCTTACGGCCAACCCGGCGGTGTGGCCGGAATACGCCAAGGACCGGTTCCGCTTTCGCCAACTAAGCCCGCGGTTTTTTAAAGGGATGAGAAAAGCCGCGGATGAAACCTATCGAAACATCTTGGCCAAACCAGTCTTTCCCTTTCCGCTGCTGGTGCTTACCGGCAGCCGGGATCGGGTGGTGTCTCTGGGGGCCATCCAAACGTGGCTGAAACGGGTGCGGACCCCGGCCCTTCGTCGGATACATTACCAGGGCATGGTGCACGAATTGTTCAACGAAGCCGCCTGGAAAAACGTGGTGGATGATCTGACGGGCTGGCTGAAAACCCAAATGGGCCCAGGGGCACAGGCCAAAGCCCCAGGCAAAAGCACTCCTTCTCGCAAACGTTCTTCCAAACCAACCAGCCGAGCCACACCCAAACGCCGCTAGGGCGTTTGGGCGGGGCATCCGGCAAACAGAACTGGCTCAAGAATCAACGCTTCTTTTTCGCTGGCGACTTGGCGGACATTTTTCCGGCGGGCTTCTTGCTGGTGGCTTGTGGGCGAACCGCTTTTTGAACAGAGCGTTTCAGCGTGGCGGAAGACTCTGGAATGATTTCACCCATAAAGGTAGATTCATGCAGCGCCACCGGGGCGGGCTTGCGCATGCGCATGTTCAGCAACTCCACCCCCAGCGAAAACGCCATGGCGAAGTAAATGAATGCTTTGTCCACATGCACGTTCACGCTTTCGGCCACCAGCATCACCCCAATCAACAGCAGAAAAGACAACGCCAGCATTTTCAGGGTGGGGTGCTGGTGCACAAAATGGCTGATGGACCCGGCCAGGAACAGCATCACCGCTACCGCTATGGTCATGGCGGTGGCCATCACCCACAGGTCTTTGGCCATCCCCACTGCGGTGATCACCGAATCCAGAGAAAACACAATGTCCAGGATCATGATCTGCACCAGCATGGCGGGAATGTTGTGGATGACGTCCCTGGCCTTCACGGCCCGTTCCTCTACCGCCGCTTCCAGTTTTTCGTGAATTTCGGTGGTGGATTTGGCGATGAGGAACAGCCCCCCCAAGAGCAGAATCAAGTCCTTGCCCGTCCAGTCTTTTCCCACGGTAAACAATGTCTCCGTCAGCCCCATCACCCAGGTGATGGAAAACAGCAGAGCCAAGCGGGTAATCAACGCCAGGGCAATGCCCATCTTCCGAATGGGTTCCTGTTTTTCTTGGGGCAGGCGGCCCACGATAATGGCCACGAAAATAATGTTGTCAATCCCCAGAACAATTTCCATGGCGGTCAGGGTCACCAAAGCCAGGAGAGCGTCGGCGGTAAATTCAATAGGCATGGGCTTCGTCTCTACTCAAGGAACAGGTTTAGACTACTTGCTGGTGGAAACAAACACGCCATCCCATTCTTTGGGGGGCGGGCTGGCTTTAAATTCTTGACAACGTTCGATAAAACTTTTTGCCGGACCGTCATCCGGAATGACCGCCATCACCTGGTTAAATGTGGCAATGGCGTTGTCCCATTGTTGGTCCCGATACAGGGCCAGACCCTTGTGGAAAATTTCCCGGCCCTGGGCCACGTTGGGGGCCAGTTGGCCTTTGCGGGCCATGATTTCGTACAGACGCACCGGCTTGGCAATCCCCATCACCCGAATCAGGTCTAGCTCGCGGGCTTCCACCGTGTCTTTGGCCGGCTCGTAGGTCATTTCGCTCATGCAGGCGTAAGAGCCATAGTTTTTATTGGCTCCTTCCAAACGGCTGGCCAAGTTTACCGTGTTGCCCATCATGGTGTAGTCGAAGCGGTTCTGAGAACCCATGTTCCCCACAACCATGGGGCCGGTGTTCAGCCCAATGCGCACCTTCAACTGGGGTTTGCCTTCCTTGGCCCAGTCGGCCCGCATTTTCACCAGGGTTTCTTGCATTTCCAGCGAGGTCAAAATGGCCCTGGCGGCGTGGTCTTCGTAGGGCACCGGGGCGCCGTAAAAGGCAATGATGGCGTCGCCCTCGTACTTGTCTACCGTTCCGCCGTATTTCATCACGATGTCACTCATGGCGGTCAGGTACACGTTCAACAGGGCAACCAGTTCTTCAGGTTCCATTTTTTCCGAAAACGACGAGAACCCGGCCACGTCGGAGAAGAACGCGGTACACACCCGGCGCTCGCCCCCCAGTTTCAGCATGGCGGGGTTTTCCACCAGTTGGTCAATCACCGCCGGAGACAGGTACTGGGCAAAGGCGCCCTTGATGAACCGCTTGTCACGGTCGCTCACCAAGAATTGATAGAGGGTCACGCCGCCCCAGATGGACAGAATCTCGATCATCACGAACACGTACGAGGTCCAGGTGCGGTATTCGTTCACCATGTATTGGTGGGCGTAGGAATAGATCACCGCCACCGCCACCGTGAGCAGGGCGCCCCGCAGAGCAGTCATGTGGGTCAGAATGACCCCCATGGCCAGCCCCAGCACCAGCAGCAGGATCAGGGTGACCATGTCGTTCTCCCAGCCGATATTAAAATAGGACTGGGTCAACAGGTTGTCCAGCAGGGTGGCATGCACCTCTACCCCGGGGTATTCGGCCCCCACAGCGGTGGTCCGCAAGTCGTAGGTGCCCACGTCGGTGTTCCCCAAAATCACCGCCCGCCCTTGCAGCAGTTCTTTGGGCACCTTGTGCTCCACCACGTCAACCATGGAGTAGTGGGGGAAGGTCTGAGCGGGGCCCTTGTAGTTCAACAGAATGGAGCCATCTTGATTGGGAACGATGACCTCTGACCCCACGGTGATGGACTGGATTCCGGCCCCGCCCTCTGCGTTAACCACAATGGGCGCGGGCTCTCCACCCTCGCCCAGCAGCAGGCTCATCATCTGCAAGTCCAGCGAGGGGAAATATTGGTCTTCATGCTGGTAAATAATGTGCACCCGGCGCACCGTTCCATCTTCCGGGTCTGGTTCCACGTTAAAGAACCCCGCCCGATACCCCCCCTTTGTGATGTCCCAAATATTGGTGGTGGGATAATTACCCACCGGCACCAACCCCGGGGGCATATCTCCAATCACGGCAAAAATTTCCGAGCCGGCAATGCGTTTGGCGGCGTCAGCCCGGTCTTTGGTGGTCAGGTGTTTCACGGCATCGGGGTCGTTCTGGAAAAAATACCCCAGCACGTTGTTTTGCTTTTTCGCCAGATTTTGCCCCAGCAGTTTGTCCCCGGCTCCGGCAGTTTGGCTGGCTCTTAAATAGTCCACGTACTGTTCTGCCTTGGGGCCGGTGAATCCCATTTTTTGAAACCGCTGAATGGCTTCTTTTACTCCCCCGCCGCTGGAGGCCTGCTCCGGCTCGGAGAACACGATGTCGAAGCCAATCACCGCCACGTCGTAGTGTTTGTTCAAGGCCTCGACCACCTGGGCCAGCCGGAAGCGCGGCCAGGGCCAGCGGCCATAGGCATCCACGCTTTTGGCATCGGCGGTCACAATCACCACGCCGGGGGTGTGATCCACCGTTCCCCGGTTTTTCATGATGGAATCCACCCATTTTTTATCCAAAAGACTAAAAAACGTCCCCCCCGGGGTTAAATAGTTCACCATGAACAAAATCATGGTGGCCAAGGTAATCAACACGGCAACCTTTAAGGCCGACAAAGCGAATAGGTTTTGGAAAATTTTCTTGGGCATAAATCTCTCTTCGGGCGGGGTGAGTCTGGAAATCTGCCTGGGGTTGAGGTCTTCCTCTTATACCTGGGTAGGCCGTCAAAACTCAAGGTCCCTGTTTTTTTCCTGCCTTTCACTGTTTTTCAGTTAACGTTCACCCTCCCTGGACACCCTTCCCCGGCTCACGTATAAACACGGAGGAAACCCATCGAAAAAAACATGGAGAGGCCTTCCGGGGCGGGCTGGTGATTCCAAACAACCCCCCGCCCCGATCGGAACCCCACCCCTGCCCCTGGCGGGGCATCCCCTCCCCGATGGGAAGGAGAAATGAGTTGAGTCCGGAAGGTGATGTGCTTGCTTCCATCCAGTTTTCACCCACTGAATGGATGAATCGCATAGCCGATGGATTCGAGTAAAGTCCCTCTCCGATGGGGAGGGACAGCCGCCTGAAAGGCGGCAGGGAAGGGTGCTGTTGGGAATGGCATGAAGCCGGTGGGTTGGGTGCTTCCGTCCAGTCTTCACCCGCTGAACGGATGACAAAGAGTAGCCGGGGGATTCGAGGAATGGATGTCTAAGAGACATTCCAGAGGTTCTATGGAGATTCTATGATTGTAGAACAATGGATGCGCCGAGACGTGGTGACCGTTTCACCCGCCGATGACCTGTTGAAGGCCGACCGGTTGATGACGGCCTTTCAGATCCGCCACCTGCCCGTGCTGGAAGCCAATGGAAACTTGGCGGGCATATTGTCCGACCGAGACCTGCGGGACCACGCCCTTCCCACCGGCATCGAGTCCCTTTTCCCCGCCAGCCAGCAATACCTGACCTCCCTCACGGTGGCCAAGGTGATGACCCCCAAGGTGATTACCATCGAGCCCTTGGCCCCCATGGAGCAAGCCGTGCGGTTGATGAAAACCCGGCGGATCAACAGCCTGCCGGTGGTTTCCCAAGGAAAACTGGTGGGGCTGCTCACCAGCACCACCCTGCTCACCTTTTTCGACCACTACATGGCCATGGGGTCCGGTTCCATCCGGCTGGAACTCTCTGGCGGAACAGAGGTGGGAGAACAGGTGATGCTGGCCCTGCGGACAGCGAAGATTCCCCTGCACTTGTTCCGCTGCCGGGCCGCCGTCAGCGGCGAGGAAGCCCGGGTGGAAATCATCCTCTCCAAAGATCACCACACCCAAGCCATGGCGGCTTTAACCCAGGCGGGTTTTCCTCAAGTCTCCGCCTTTACGTTTCTTCCTGAATAACTGCCGCTGGTTTTCTCCCTTAAACCCTCCACCTTTGGTCACCCTTGGACGGACTGTCTGCCGCTGCCCTTGAGGCCCTGCGTTTGATTTTTTCCGGCGATGCCGAGGTATATGGCATGATTGGGCTGTCGCTGGAGGTGAGTCTGACGGCGGTGGCCCTGGCTTCCCTGGCAGGCATTCCCGCGGGGTTTGCCTTGGCCCTGGCTCCCGTTCCCTGGCGGGGCCTGTGGGTCACGGTCATTCATGCCCTAATGGGCACCCCCCCGGTGGTCATGGGGCTGATGGTCTTTCTGTTGCTCAGCCGGCAGGGGCCCCTGGGGTCCTGGGGGCTGCTGTTCACCCCCACCGCCATGGTGATGGTGCAAACCCTGCTGGCCTGGCCCATCGTCACGGGCCTCACTTACGCCGCCGCCCGGGGGGTGCATCCCCTCACCATCGAAACCGCCCGCACCCTGGGGGCAAGCCCCCGGCAGTTGGTTTGGGTGCTGGCCATGGAAACCCGAACGGGAATGCTGGCCGCGGTGGTGGCAGGGCTGGGGCGGGCCCTGGCAGAGGTAGGGGGCGTGTTGATGGTGGGGGGAAACATAGCCGGGCAAACCCGGGTGATGACCACCGCCATTGCCATGGAAACCGCCAAGGGGAACCACACCCTGGCTTTGGCCCTGGGCATGGTGCTGATCGGCCTGGGGCTGGGGCTAAACGCCCTGCTGTACCGCCTGAAGGGAGGCGCCCCATGATTCGTTTGGTGTTGGATCAAGCCACTTGGGACTCCTCTGAACGGAGCGTGCTGCACCCAGTGAGCCTAACCTTTCAAGCCGATGCCCCCAACCTGTTGATGGGCCCCAACGGGGCTGGCAAAACCACCCTGCTGCGGCTGGCGGCGGGGCTGCTGGTGCCCAGCCGGGGCCGGGTTTGGGTAGAGGAAGAGCCTTTCCCCCCCTGCCCCCCCCGAGGAGGCGAGGTTTGTTTGGCCACCCAGCGGCCCGTGTTCTTTTCCGGCTCGGTGGCCCGCAATCTGGAACTGCCATTGAAATGGAGAGAACAAAGGGAAGGGAAAGGGAAACGGAAGGGGAAACAGAACGTGCCGGGCCGTGCCGCCAGAAAACAGCAGGTCGCCGAGGCCTTGGCCCTGGCTGGGTTCACAGGCCGAGAACAAGCCACGGCGTTGTCTGGCGGCGAGAGCCAGCGGCTAGCCATGGCCCGACTTGCGGCCCTGGCCCCCCAGGCGGCCCTGTTGGATGAACCCACCACCGCCCTGGACCCCGCCAACCGGGCGGCGGTCACCCGCATGGTGCTGGCCATGGCCCAAAACCACCGCACCCTGGTGGTGGCCGCCACCCACGACCCCGCCCTGGCCCGGGCCCTGGGGGGGCGGGTGTGGTTTGTGCGCCAGGGCCAAGTCAGCGGTCCCTGGCCGGTAGAAGAGTTCTTGACCCGCCCCCCCACCCCCCAAGCCGCCCGTTACCTGGCGGGGGAAGTTCAGGCCCACCTGCTGGAAAGGAACGAAGAATAAGCCCGAAGTTCTGTCCCCCATGACTCGTCTCCGATGGATGAGGTGATTGCTTCCTTCTGGCTTACAATTGGGGAAAATTAGATTTACAGGCAAAGAGTTTTCATCGCGGCGGCCACCAAATCGGCCGCTTCGTCGGCTACATAGTGGCCCGCAGTCTCAATCTCGGTAACCTGCGCTTGAGGCAACAGATCCTTCCATCGCTCCAAATTGGGCAAAGCCACCAGTTGATCCGCCTTCCCCCAAATCACGCGTACTGGAAGGGATTGCAACTCGGACAACCTTCCGCCAATGGCCCAGGCCGGATTTTCAAAGTCGAACAGGGCCTTTAAAAACCCTACCGTGCCATAACGCTCTGCGGCGGTTTTAAAAAAACTTTGATAGGCCAAGTGTTTTTCTTTGGTCAGCGGCCGGTATTTTCCCCAAGACATTTTCAACAGCACCCGCGCGGAAAAATTTGCCCGCAAATACAGCCACACCATCAACCTCGATTTCATGAGCCATTGCTGAAAACGAAGGGAGGGCTGGGTTTCAATCAGCGGCCATGCCCAGGTATTCATTAGGGTCAACGACCGGACCTTATTTTTCATCTCTAGAGCCACAGGCAAGCCAATCACGCCGCCAAAATCGTGCAGTACCAAATGAAACTCATCCAGCGAGAGGTACCGAATAAACAGCCGCAGCCGGTCCGTGTGGCCGCTCAACGAATAATCTCCATCCTTCGGCTTATCCGATTCTCCAAACCCCAGCATATCCATGGCCACGCAGCGGAAGGCCGGCTTCAAGCGGTGGAAAAGCTCCACATATTCAAAGGAAGAGGTGGGCGTTCCATGCACAAACAATAAAACGGGTCCCTGCCCTTCCTCCCGATAGGCCAATCGATGGTTTTGAATGGTGACAAACTTCATGGGCTATTTCCGGTAAAGAGAAAACAATTTTTCCAATTGGGACTTTAATTTCTTGTAAGGGCTTTTGCCCAAAGCCGCCGCGAAGCGCTTTTCAATCCGGATAATGATTTCCACCATTTCACCGACCAACTGTTCGCCCACGGGAGAAAACCGCACCACACGGGTCCGCTTGTCGTAATCCCCTTGGGTCAGCGTGAGATATCCGCGTTTTTCCAGCGACCCCGCCATTTTGCCCACCGCCTGTTTGGTAATACCGGCAAGTTTAGCAATCTCGCTGGGCAAAGAGCCCCGGGGCGAGACAAACCGAAGAATATTTAGGTCAGAGGCCCGCACATCTTCATAGCCGGATTGCTTCAACTCATGAATCAGTTCGTCTTCAAACGCCCGAAACAGCAAAATCAAATATCGTCCCAACGGTTGATATTCATCCAACCGGTCAACCTGAATCAGGTCCATCTTCTGAGACAAAGTCCATTTTGGATGCTTCATAGAATGATAGTAAACCAGAATGACTATTTAGTCAATCTGGTTTACTAATAAACGTTGGTGAATCCTCAAGGTCACGTCACCCGCCATATGAGAGTCATTCCCATCCACAATAACACCTCTCCCTGGCGGCTAACGCCGCCCGTCCCCAGCGCTAAATTCGGGGCCAAGATGAATTTTGGCCCCTCTGCCCTACGGCACCCCGCCACCATGGGGATGGCCAGCCTAGGGAACCTGCCAGAGAAAAACCCGTTATTTCTTCCTAGGAAATACGAATAAAAAGGTCTGATTTGACAGGATATCTTTTTCTTACGGGATATATTTTCTGACAGCGTTGTGATTTTGGTTTTGGCAGTCAATCCAAGGAGAAAGAGAGAAAGAGAGAAAGAGAGAATGGGATGGGGGATGGGAAATATAAATATATAGCCGATCAGTGGCTTGCAAGAGAATTTGAAGACTGACCTGAAACACACCTGTGATTTTTAAGGACGAACTAACACGGGGGTAATTTTTTGTAAGAAATATATGTCATATTGACAACGTAATTCATAAAAAGGTACTATATATGTATGTTCATCCAACACCAACGTCGGAAACCAGGGTTGATCCCTTCTGCCGGGCTATTGTCATGGCTGGGTGGATGAAATCAGGGGAACCGGAGAAACCCAAGGTGAGAAGGCATTGAAAGGAACCTGTCATGGCCCCGCTTACTTCAGTTGCGTTTGTTTTCCCCATTTCTGCCTTGGCCCAATGGGCAGAAAAGATGGCCGGATTCACCGGCAAACGGTTGGCCCAGGCCGCCCTAGCGGCGGCCCTCACGGTTAGCCTTTCGGCATGTTCCAGCGGCGGGGGAGGTGGAGGTGGAGGAGGAGGCGGGGCCACACTGCAATCCATCGCCGTGACCCCGGCGGGGGCCTCGCTGGCCGCTGGGCTTACCCAAGCCTACACCGCCCAAGGAAGCTACTCCGACGGCACCACCAGCGACATCACCGCTCAGGTTACCTGGGGGGTCACCCCTGGCACTGGCACGGCTTCCATCAACAGCGCTGGCCTGCTGACCACCGGCACCGCCGGAACCGTGGCCGTGACGGCAGACTTGGACGGAGTTTCCGGTTCCACCGGCCTCACCATCACCGCCGCTCAGTTGAACTCCATCACCGTTTCTCCCGGCTCGGCCACCCTGCCCATCGGCCTGACCCAGCCATTGAGCGCCCAGGGGCACTACTCCGACGGCTCATCCCCAGACATCACCGGTTCCGTCACTTGGAGCAGCAGCAACACCGCCGTGGCCACGGTCAACTCCGCGGGCGTGGTCACCGCCACCGGCACCGGCACGGCCGTGATCACCGCCACCCTGGGGGGTGTATCCAACACTTCGTCCATCACCGGCAGCGCCGCCGTGCTGCAGTTGATTACCCTCACCCCCGACCCGCTCTCCAAGCCCCAGGGGTTAACCCAACAAATGACCGCCAGCGGAAGTTACTCCAACGGCTCCACGGTGGACATCACCGGTTCCGTCACCTGGTCTTCCGGCAATACCTCCATCGCCACGGTAGACAGCGCCGGGCTGGCAACCATGGTTAGCCCAGGCAGCACCACCCTTATCGCCACCCTGGGGGGCCGCAGCGGCTCTGCCGCCCTCACGGTCACCGCCCCGGCCCTGCAATTGATTACCGTCACCCCTGGCACCGCCAGTTTGGCCAAGGGGCTCACCCAGGCCTTCACCGCCAGCGGCAGCTACGACAACGGCACCACGGTCGACATCACCTCCTCGGTCACCTGGGCATCCAGCAGCAACGCCATCGCCACGATTGACGGAACCGGCTTGGCCACCGCCATGGCGACCGGCACCGTCACCCTCACCGCCAGCCTGTCCGGCCAGTCGGGCACCGCCAGCCTTACCGTGACCCCAGCGGCGCTGACCTCCATCGCCGTCACCCCAGGGGCCACCAGTTTGGCCAAGGGGCTGACCCAGCAGTTGGCGGCCACGGGAACCTACACCGATGCCACCACCGCCGACCTGACCAACACCGTCAGTTGGACATCCTCCAACAACCCGGCCGCCACGGTGGATGCCAGCGGGCTGGTTACCGCCCACAGCACGGGCACGGCCACCCTCACCGCCAGCCTGTCCGGCAAGTCGGGCACGGCCAGCCTCACGGTTACTCCGGCAGCGTTGTCTTCCATCGCCGTCACTCCGGCATCGGCCAGCCTGCCCAAGGGGCTGACCCAACAACTGACCGCCACCGGGACCTATACCGATGCCACCACCGCTGACCTGACCAACACCGTCAGCTGGACATCGTCGGACAACCTGACCGCCACGGTGGGTGCCGCCGGGCTGGCTACCGCCCAAGGCACCGGCACGGCCACCCTCACCGCCAGCCTGTCGGGTAAGTCTGGCTCCGCCAGCCTCACGGTCACCGCCAAAACGCTGCAATCCATTGCCGTCACCCCTGGCACGGTTACCTTGCAGCAGGGCGCCACGGCCCAGTTGACCGCCACCGGCACCTACTCCGACAACTCCACCGCCAACCTGACCAACACCGTCAACTGGACGTCGTCGGACAACCTGATCGCCACGGTGGATGGCACGGGGCTGGCCACCGCCACCGGCCAGGGGAGCGTCACCCTCACGGCATCCCTTGGCGGGAAGTCGAACACGGCCTCGGTCACGGTAACGGGGGTGGCCCTGTCCTTCCTCACGGTCACGCCCGCCACTGCCAGCCTGGCCGTGGGCTTTCAACAAGCCTTCACCGCCACCGGCACTTACATGGACGGCACCTCGGCTGACGTGACCACCCAGGTCACCTGGAGCGCCACCGGGGGCACCGGATCGGCCTCCATCAACGCCGCGGGCACGGCCACCGGAATCTCGGCCGGAACCGTCACCATCACCGCCGCCCTGGGGGGCAAAACGTCCACCGCCGCCCTGACGGTGACCGGAGCCGCCCTGACGTCCATCACCCTGTTTCCAGCAGCCACGACCCTGCCCGCTGGCGGCACCCAGCAAATCATCGCCACCGGCACCTGGTCCGACGGCTCTAGCCGCGACATCACCTCCCTGGTCACCTGGAGTTCGGCCAACACCGGGGTGGCCACGGTATCGGCCAGTGGTCTGGTGAGCGGAATTGGGGCGGGCACGGTGTCCATCACCGCCACCCATGCGGGCTCTGGCCTGAGCAAAAGTGCCACCGTTTCCGTTCAGGCAGCCAGCCTAAGCTTCATCACCATTAGCCCCTCCTCCAAGTCCATGGCGGCAGGGCAAACAGTGTCCTACACCGCCACCGCCAACTACTCCAACGGAACCTCCGCCGACGTCACCTCCACGGTGGTGTGGGCCTCTTCCAACACGGCCATCGCCACGGTGAACGCCGCGGGGCTAGCCACGGGCGTGGGGGCGGGAACCGCCACCATCACCGCCACCCTGAGCGGCACCAGCGGCAGCGCCACCTTAACGGTGACCAGCGCGGCCCTGACCGGGGTGAGCATTGTGGCTGGCGTAACACAGGTGGTGGCGGGTCAAGCCCTGGCGCTTCAAGCCTGGGGCTCCTATTCGGACGGCACCTCTGGCGACCTGACCCATGTGGTCACCTGGAGTTCCGCCAACACGGCCGTGGCCACCATTAGCCCCGCGGGGGTGGTGAGCGGCTTGGCCGCTGGCAGCGTGCAAATCAGCGCCGCCCATGGCGGGTTCACCGGCACGGTCACCCTGACGGTGGTGTCGGCCACCCTGCAAAGCATTGCCGTCAGCCCGGCCAACAGCACCCTGGTGGCTGGGTTGACCCAACCCCTAACCGCCACCGGGGTGTACAGCAACGGCCAGTCTTTGGATATTACCGATCTGGTCACCTGGACCACTGGCAGCACCGCCACGGCCATTGTAGACAACACCGGCCTGGTCACCGGCGTGGCGGCGGGGAGCGTTTCCATCAGCGCCAGCATGGGGGGCTTCACCGGAACGGCCAACGTGGTGGTGAACGCGGCCACCCTGTCCAGCATCACCGTCAGTCCGTCGGCCTTTAGCATGGCGGCGGGGCTGACCCGGCAGGTCACCGCCACTGGCAACTACTCCGACGGCACATCCCGCGACATCACCCCGGATGTGGCGTGGACCTCGGGCAACACCGCGGCGGCCATCGTGTGGGCCGACGGCGTGGTTACCGGCATCTCGGCGGGCACGGCAGTCATCACCGCTTCGCTGTCGGGCAAAACAGCCGCCAGCACGGCCACCATCACCAACCCCGTGCTGAACACCATCGTGGTCACGCCCTCTTCCGCCACCCTGCCGGTGGGGTTGAGCAAGCAGTTCACCGCCACGGCCAATTACTCCAACGGCACTTCGGCCGATGTGACGAACCAGGTCACCTGGACCTCCAGCAACAACGGCATTGCCCTGGACAACACCGGCTTGGCCCTGGGGGTTGCCGCTGGAGGGGTCACCATCACCGCCAGCCTGTCTGGCAAGTTGGGCAGCGCCAACCTGACGGTGACGGCGGCCACCCTGAACAGCATCACCGTCACCCCCACCAACCCCCAAACGGCTCCTGGCCAAACCAGGCAGTTTAACGCCATGGGGAACTACTCCGACGGCACGTCCTTTGACTTGACGGCCATTTCGTCTTGGTCGTCGGGCAGCACCACGGTGGCCACGGTGAACGCTCAGGGCTTGGCCAACGCCCTGTCGGCCGGGGGAGCGATCATCACGGCCAGTTACGGCGGGGTCAGCGGCTCCACCCTGTTCACGGTGACCTCCGCCAGCTTGTCCAGCATCACGGTTTCTCCCGCCACGGTAAACGCGGTGAAAATTTCCAGCGGCGGGTCGCCCCATGCCTTCTCGGCCTTCGCCAACTACTCCGACGGCACCTCGGTGGATGTGACCACGGCGGTGCAGTGGAGCAGCAGCAATGTGGCGGTGGCCACCGTGTCTTCCACGGGCTTGGCCAGCGGGGTGGGGGCGGGCACCGCCGTCATCACGGCAGTGTGGCTGGCCACCGGCACCTCCGGCACGGCCTCCATGGTGGTGGCCAACGCCACGTTGAGCTTCATCACCGTCACCCCAGCGGCGGTGTCGGCCCCCACCCTAGCCAATGGGGGCATTCCCATCGCCTTCACCGCCACGGCCACCTATTCCGATGCCAGCACGGTGGACGTCACCAGTTCGGTGACCTGGACCTCTAGCAATCCAGGGGTGGCCACCATCAGCACCACCGGGTTGGCCAGCGGAGTGTCTCCCGGAACCGTGACCATTGATGCCACGGACCCGGTCACCAACATCAGCGGAACCTCCAGCACCGCCTCTGGCGGGTCCACTGGCACCCTGACGGTGACCGCGGCCACCCTGACCGGCATCGCCCTCACCCCGGCCAACAGCATTCTGCCGGTGGGGGTGCAGCAGGCCTATACCGCCACGGGAACCTACTCCGATGCCAGTACCCTGAACCTGACCACGACGGTGAATTGGACCTCGTCCAATCCGGCCTTGGCCTCGGTGAATGCCGCAGGGCTGGTGACTACTCTGGGCGCCGGGGGACCGGTCACCCTCACCGCCACCCACCCCAACATCGCGGTGTCGGGTCAAACCGCCCTCACCATCACCAACGAAACCCTGGTGAGCATCGCCGTGACCCCCAGCCCGGTCACCTTGGCCAAGGGTCAAATCCAGGCCATGACCGCCACGGGAACCTTCTCCGCCGGTACGGTGGCCAACCTGACCACCATGGTTACCTGGACGTCCTCCAACACCGCCCTGGCGTCGGTCACCTCGGCGGGGGTGGTCACCGCCGTGGGGGCCGGGGGCACCGGAACCCCGGTCACCATTGGCGCGGCGCTTAACCCAGTGTCAGGGACGGGCACGGTGAACGTCACCAACGCCATCGTCACCCGGGTAGGAATCACACCCGGCAAAATCAACAACCTAGCGGTGGGCAACACCCGCCAAATGACCGCCACCGCCACCTTCAGCGACGGCACGGTAGACTCGGTGTTGACCAACTTCACTTGGGCCTCCAGCGCCCCCACCGTGGCTTCGGTGAGCGCCTCTGGTTTGGTGACGTCGGTGTCGGCCAGCCCGGCCAACACCTGCGACGTCACCGCCACCTACACCGACTGGCGGCCAGGGTCGGTCACATCTAAGTTGGTGAACGTGAAAACAAGACTATGAATGGGTGAAGGTGAAACCCAAATAAATACAGGTGGGGCCAAGACTTGATCTTGGCCCCACTTGTTTCTTCTCCCCCATTCTTCCTTTTCACGGCAAAAACCTGGGTGATGCAGAGGTCTCCTTTTTCCTCTCACGCTAAAACCATCCGCCAACCGATTCATTGGATGTGTCCCTTTGAGACCTCTGCGCCCTCAAGATGGGCTATTCCCATGGGTTGCCTTGACAAACCATGGATTGGGGGCCACTATCGTGAAAATCCCTCACATTTGAACTGGTTTGCTGTTTTTGATTCGCCGGAACTCCTTTCCCCATGGCTCCTTCCCCCCGAAAGCCAAGATCTCAGCGGAAACCAGCCGCCCAGCCATCGCCGGTTCGCCAGGCGTTTCGGCTGAACGGCGGGATTGGCCCGCTGGTGGTGCCCACCGTGGTGCTGGGGCTGGCGGGGGGGCTGTTCTTGTCTCAATTGTCTACGCCTTCTTCTGACCTGCCCCGCGAGGGGGAGGGGCTGGTGGAAATTCACCTGATGCCCTCCGCCGCCACCGTGGCCTCTGGACAGGCTTGGCGTTTCACCGCCCTGGGCACCTATACCGATGGCTCGACCCGGGACCTGACCGGGCAGCTGGAGTGGCGGGTGGAACAGCGAGAAGTAGCGGTCATCACCAGCCCAGGAGAAGCCCAGGGCACCGCCCCGGGAGTGGCCGGGGTGGCGGCCTCGCTGCCGGGTTCCACGGTGGAGGGTCACGCCCAACTGGTGGTGCTATTGCCGGGAGAAACCGGCCAGAAACGAGAACCCCGTGACATCACCGGGCAGTTGCCCCACCAGGGCCGCATCGGCCTGGGAGACGCCTACTTTCAGGCCGGGGGGCTGACCCCCGGAAAGCCCTACCGGGTAAGCCTGTCGGGGCTGACTGGCAACGTGAACCTGCTGGTGTACCGAAACGCGGGGTTCGACGGCCTGCTGGCCTGCGGCTCGGCCAACCCTGCCGCCCAGGGAGAAAGCTGCGCCGCCCTGGCCGATGACCAGGGGCGGCTGTTCATCCGGGTGAGCGGCCAAGAATCGGGCGGGGGCAGCGGCTACGTTCTGGATGTTCGCCCCAATAGCTACCAACCGGAAGGGCGGCCCGGTCAGCCCCTGGCGCTTGACGCCCAGGCCCTGCCCCACCGCGGCCAAGTAGACGCCAGCGCCAGCCATTACCTGGTGGAGGGCCTGGCCCCCCGGCAGGTGGTGCGGGTGGACCTGACCGGCCTGGAAGACGACCTGACCCTGTTCATTCCCAACCCGGACGACCTGTGGGGGCCGGGGTTCTGCGGCAGCGGGCTGCGGGGCTCTGCCGACCGCAGCTGCACGGCCAAGGCCGATGACCAGGGGCACCTGTGGATTCGGGTGGGGGGCGATGCCGCCCAACGGATGGGAGGATCGGTGTTTCATTTGGCGGTGACCCCCGCGGAAACCCACGCCAGCCAGGGCAGCGAAATCGCCCCCATTCCCTTATCGGCCGACCATCTGCCCTTTCAGGGAGAGGCCGGGGCGGGTCGGTCCCATTATGTGGTGGAGGGCTTGGTTCCGGGCCGGGTGTACCGGGTGGGGGCCATGGCCCAGGGGGGGCAAACCAACCTGTCGGTGTTCTCCGACGGCTTTGGCTCGCTGTTGTGCGGGGCCTCTGCCGAGACCAGCCGGGGGGGCACCTGCCGGGCCGTGGCCAATGCCTCTGGTCAACTGTACATCCGGGCCGAAAGCCCCTCCCCCATGGGGTCCTCGTTCACCTTGCTGGTGGCCGAGGCCGGACCCGCCGCCACCCGCTACGAAGGCTCGGTCAACGCCCCCGTGGCCTTAGACGCCAGCCGGGGCCGCCGGGGCCAGGTAGACACCAGCTTCTCTTACTACACCCTGGCGGGCCTAACGCCGGGGGGCTATTACCAAGTGCGGCTGGATAACCCCACCGGCGACGCCAACCTGTTCTTGTATTCCGATCCGTTCATCACCCCCCTGTGTTCCTCGGCCAAGCCCGGCACCCAGCCAGAAGCCTGCCGGGCCCACGCCAACCCCAACGGCTTGTTGTATGTGCTGGCCGGGGGCACCCAAAGCGGCGGGGGAGAATACACCCTCACCGCCGTGCCGTCTGCTGGCGGCGGCAGCACCACCTATCAGGGCTCCCTGTCTCAACCGGTAGACATCACCGGCCGCACCCCCTTCCCAGGCCAAGTGGACGCCACCGCCAGCTATTACGTGGCCTCTGGGCTGTCGGCCTCTCGGGTGTACATGGTGGCCCTGACCCGCCGCCAGGGCGACGTGGCCTACGAGGTCTCCGCCGATAGTTTCGCCGCGGCGTCTTGCACCGGCACCGCCCCCGCCGGGGCCGATGCCCAGGGGTGCGTCACCCGGGCGGGTGCGGCGGGGCAAGTGTATCTCACCACCCGGGCCCCCAGCGGCGGGGCCACCTATCGGGTAGACGTGCAGGAAGCCCCGGTGAGCGAGGGCGCCCCCGGCTACCCGGCGGAGATTACCGGCCGCCTGCCCTACCGGGGCGGCGTGATGGAGCAAAACAGTTATTACCAAGTGGGGGGGCTGGTCCCGCACACCGCTTATTTGGTGAAGCTCAGCCGCATGAATGGAGACGTGAACCTGTATGTGTACCTGGACCCGGCCTTTCGCCAAACCGCCTGCGCCAGCACCGAATGGATGGACGACCAATGCCTGGCGGAAACCGGCGAAACGGGGGAACTGTTCGTGCTGGCCGATGCCACTTGGCTGGACGGCCTGAAGGCCGCCAACTTTACCCTCGACGTTTCCCCGGCCCCCCGCCCCGAGGGAGAAGCCTCCCTGCCCATGGACATCACCCAGCACCTGCCCTACCAGGGGCAGGTGGACAACACCTTCTCTCATTATATCGTGGAAGGATTGGAGCCCGGACGGGAGGTGCAAGTCAGCCTGGAATCCTCAGAGGGGGCCCTGTCGCTGAACGCGTTCTCTCCCCATTACCGGCAGCTGACCTGCATGGCCAACAGTGCCACCTTGCCGGGGGCGGTTTGCTCGGTGACGGTGGATGACTTTGGGCAGGTGTGGCTGCGGGTTGACGGCACCGCCACCCCCTACGGGGCTGCCTTTACCCTGAAGGTGCTGCCGTAAAATTGCTGCCGTGAAGGCAGGACAGCGAAGGTGCGTTAGTAAGATTTTTGAGATTGCTCCCCACCATACCCCTCCTTTACTCGAATCCACCGGCTACTCTTTTCAACCGTTAAAGCACCCCTCCCCAACGCCCTTCGGGCGTTTGCCCCTCCCCATCGGAGATGGGCAATGCCGGCTTAGGCCGAAGGATAAAGATATAGAATCTGTTCTGTTCGTGAAAACCGGAAGGAAGCAAGCTGATCCCTTTTCGGTTTCGATTTATTTCCCCTCCACGAAGGGGAGGGGATGCCCGCAGGGCAGGGGTGCTTTATAGGGGGAAGCCCGCAGGGAAGGGCAGGGGGGTGCTGTTGAGGAACCCACCCCCAGAAGGTTCTTTGGGAAGGGTTTTGATTTTGGCCCAGAGGTGAGAAAATGATCTCTTTGGTTGTTCTACCCCCAAGCGGCCCCCTGAAGAGAAGACCGACATGCCCCCCCAAGACAAATCTCCCGCCAAGCTGATTGTGGTGGGGGCCGCCGAACATAACCTCCAAAACGTGAGCCTGGAACTGCCCCGCGACAGCCTGACGGTGTTCACCGGGGTGAGCGGGTCGGGCAAGTCGTCGCTGGCCTTCGACACGATATTCAAAGAGGGCCAACGGCGGTTCATGGAGAGTTTGTCTCCCTACGCCCGGCAGTTTTTGGGGCAGATGGACAAACCCAAGGTGGAACATATCGAGGGGTTATCGCCCACCATATCCATTGACCAGAAGACGGTGAACCGCAACCCCCGCTCCACGGTGGGCACCGTTACGGAGTTGTTCGATTTGTACCGGCTGCTGTTCGCCCGGTTTGGCCTGCCCCACTGCCCTTCTTGCGGCAAACCCATTCAGGGTCAGGCCCCCCAACAAATGGCCGACCACTTGCTGACCCGGCTGGGGAAGGACCCGGCCCAGGCCCCCCTGGCCCTGGTGCTGGCCCCGGTGGTTCGCAGCCGCAAGGGAGAATATCGCCGGGAGCTGGCCCAGTGGGCCGAGGCCGGGTGGCTGCGGGCGCGCATCAACGGAACGCTGCAACGGCTGGATGAAGGACCGGTGAATTTGGCCCGCTACGAAAAGCACACCATTGAGTTGGTGGTGGACCGGCTGACCCTGACCGAAGATCACCGCTCGCGGCTGACCGATGCCCTGGAAAAAGCCCTGTCTCTGGCCGACGGCTTGGTGACCGTGGCCCTGGAGCGCACGGCTGAACCGGCTGAAAAAAAATCCGCGAAAAAAACGGGCTTCAAGGAAGACCAGCAAGCCTCTCACTGGGACGACCACCTGTTCAGCAGCAAAATGGCCTGCCCCGACTGCCAGGTGACCATTCCCGAAATGGAACCCCGGCTGTTTTCCTTCAACGCCCCCCAAGGGGCCTGCCCCACCTGCCACGGCTTGGGGGAACTCACCCGGTTCACCGAGAGCAAACTGTTCCACGCCCACCTGCCCCTGAACCAGGGGGCCCTGGCCTGCTTAACCGCCCGGGGGGCCCTGCCCTTCAGCAATATTTCTGGCGACATGCTGGTGGAAGCCGCCCGGGGGCTGGGGCTAGACGTGAAAACCCCCTGGGGGCAGCTGCCCCGCGCCGCCCGCGATAAGTTTTTGCTGGGCACCCACCCGGTGGCCCTGGGCATTCGCAACGTGTTCCGCCGCCCGGAGGACCTGACCACCATGGCCCGGCGCGAGCGGCGCTGGCCCGGCTTGGCCCCCATCCTCGAGTTCATCTCCCGGTTCGTGGGAGAAGCCCTGGCCCGCTATCAAGAGTCGGCGGTGTGCCCCGACTGCCGGGGCTCCCGGCTGAACAAAGCGGCCCTGGCGGTCACGTTTCACAAGCAGAACATTCACACCCTATCGGGCCTCACCGTGGAGGACTCCTTGGTGTTTTTCACCGGCCTGCGGCTGGGAGACACCGAGGCCCGGGTGGGGCGGGACCTGTTTCGGGAGATCACCGGGCGGCTGGGGTTTTTAGACCAAGTGGGGGTGGGCTACCTGTCGGTGAACCGTGGCTCGGTCACCCTGTCTGGGGGAGAGGCCCAGCGCATTCGGCTGGCCCGGCAGCTGGGCTCCGGGCTGCAAGGGGTGCTGTACGTGCTGGATGAGCCCTCCATTGGGCTGCACCAAACCGACAACCGGCGGCTGATTCACACCCTGAAGCGCCTGCGAGACATTGGCAACACAGTGTTTGTGATGGAGCACGACCAAGAGACCATCGAAGAAGCCGACCTGGTGGTAGACATGGGCCCCGGCGCCGGGGTGCAGGGGGGGCGTCTGTTGGCCGTGGCCCCGCCGGGCGACTTGGCCGCCCACCCCGAATCCCTCACCGGCCGGTATTTGGCCGGAAGCGAAGCCATTGCCGTGCCGGCCAAACGCCGCCGGGCTGGGGCCGGAAAGCTGGCCATTCTGGGGGCCACCGCCAACAACCTGAACGGCCTGAACGTGAACATTCCCCTGGGGGTCATGGTCGCCGTGACGGGGGTGAGCGGCTCGGGGAAATCCACCTTGATTCACGACGTGCTGAAGCCCGCCCTGGATGAAAGCCTGGGCCAACGGGGCAGTTCCCCCGACGCGGTGCAGACCCCCCTGGGCCGGGTAGAGGGCCTGTCCGGCTTGGACAAAGTGATCGAGATTGACCAGGCCCCCATCGGGCGCACCCCCCGCTCTAACCCCGCCACCTACACCAAAGCCTTCGACGGCATCCGACAACTGTTCACCCAGGTGGATGAATCCCGCATTCGGGGGTATGCCCCCGGGCGGTTCTCCTTCAATATTCCCGGGGGCCGCTGTGAGGCCTGCCAGGGGGCCGGGGTACGCACCATCGAAATGCAGTTCATGGCCAACGTGGAAATTCCCTGCGAAGAATGCCGGGGGCGGCGCTTCAACGAAGAAACCCTGCAAATTCACTACAAGGGGAAGACCATTTTTGACGTGCTGGAAATGACCGTGGCCGAAGGCGCCCGGTTTTTCGCCAACGTGCCGGTGGTGGCCCGGGTGCTGGAAACCTTAGAGATGGTGGGGCTGGGGTATATTCACCTGGGGCAGCCCGCCACCACCCTGTCTGGCGGCGAGGCCCAACGGGTGAAACTGGCCAGCGAACTGCGCAAGACCGCCACCGGCCGCACCCTGTATCTGCTCGACGAACCCACCACCGGTCTGCACTTTCATGACATCCGCATTTTGTTGGCGGCCATGAACCAATTGGTGGAGCAGGGCAACACCGTGCTGGTCATCGAACACAACCTAGACGTCATCAAAACCGCCGACTGGGTGATTGACCTGGGACCGGGGGGCGGCAAGCACGGCGGAAAAATCGTGGCCCAGGGCACCCCAGAAAAAGTGGCCGCCCAAGCCAAATCCCTCACCGGGCGGGTATTGGCCGACGTGCTGGCCCCCAAACCCCCCGCCAAAAAGCCTTCCAGCCAGGCAACCTCTGGACGGACGATTTCCCCAAAGTCTGTGGCCAAGCCCTCCGGCACGGATATGATTGTGCGGGGTGCCAGCAAGAACAACCTCCAGGGAATCAACGTCACCATTCCCCGGGGAACCCTCACGGTCATCACCGGACCCTCGGGTTCGGGCAAAACTTCCCTGGCCTTCGACACCCTGTTTGCCGAAGGGCAGGCCCGCTACGTGGAGAGTTTATCCACTTATGCCCGGCGCTTTCTGGGGCGCATGGACAAGGCCCCGGTGGAATCCCTGGAGGGGTTGGCCCCGGCCATTGCCATCGATCAAAAGAACGCGTCCCGCTCGCCCCGTTCCACGGTGGCCACCACCACCGAAATTTACGATTATCTTCGGCTGTTGTACGCCCGGGCGGGCGTGCCCCACTGCCCCCATTGCGGCCAGCCCCTGGCAGGGCACACCCCCACCCGGCTGGCCCGGCAACTGGTCGACGACCGCCCCGGAGAACGGGTGCTGGTCACGGCCCCTTTGTTCCGACCCGGCAGCCGCCACCCCATGATGTTAGACACCCCTGGCCACCTGGCCGGGGCGGCGGAAGGCTTGGTGGGAGAGGGCTTCCGCCGGGTGTTGATTGGGGGTGAGCCAATCGACCTGGCCGATTGGCTGGCTGGTCCTGCGCCGCAGCGCGACCTGGAAGAAAACACTCCGGTGGCGCTGGTGATGGACCGACTGACCCTGGAACCCGCCAGCCGCACCCGGCTGGCGGAAGCCCTGGAAAAAGCCTTCGATCGGGGCCACGGCTTGGCGGAGTTGGTGTTCCCCGATGGGGGAGCGAAAACCAAAGGCCCCACCACCCTGGCCGCCAGCCGTGAACCGGGCTGCCCGGCCTGCGATTATTACCAAACCGAGCCCCTGTCTCCCCGGATGTTCAGTTTCAACTCTCACCAGGGGGCCTGCCCCACCTGCCAGGGGCTGGGCAAAAGCGCTCAGGTGAACCCGGACCTGCTGGTGGTGTTCCCCAACCGGCCCCTGCTGGAAGGGGCCCTGGAGCCGAGCCCAGTGGGGCAAACCCTGTCGCGCAAGAAGGGGCGCTGGGAGCGGATGATCCGCGCCTTCGCCCAGCGGGAAGACATTGAGATCGAAGCCCCCTGGAACCGCCTGACGGAACGGGAACAGCGGCTGCTGCTGGAAGGAGACGGCGGAAGCCTGTCGTTCCAACGCAGGGCCTTTGGGCGCACCCGCCGCCAAACGGTGGAGGCCTTCCGGGGCGTGCTGGGGCTGGTGGAAGAATGGTACCGGGGAGAAGACGCCGCGGAATGGCAGCCCCATATTGAACCTTTGCTGGCCGACATTCCCTGCCGGGCCTGCGGGGGCGAGCGGCTGGCCCCGCCCTATCGTGCGGTGACCCTGCAGGGGCAGTCCATCTCTCAGTTGTGCAAAAACACGGTGACCCAGGCCCTAGACACCGTGAATGGGTGGACCTTGAGCGAGAATGATGCCTTGGTGGCCGAGCAGCCCCTGCGAGAAATCCGCGCCCGGCTGGGCTTTCTGCGAGACGTGGGCCTGGGGTACTTATCACTGGACCGGGATGCCTCTACCCTGTCGGGGGGCGAGGCCCAACGCATTCGGCTGGCCAGCCAAATTGGTGGCGGGCTGGTGGGGGTGCTGTACGTGCTGGACGAACCCACCATCGGCCTGCACCCCCGCGACACCGGCCGCCTGCTCGTCTCCTTGGAGCGCCTGCGGGATTTGGGCAACACGGTGGTGGTGGTGGAGCACGATCCAGACACCATCCGCCGGGCCGACCATGTGGTGGACATGGGCCCCGGAGCCGGGCACTGGGGCGGCCGGGTGGTGGCCCAGGGCACCGTGGCGGACCTGATGGCCCATGAGTTGTCGCTCACGGGGCAATACCTCAGCGGCCGCAAGCAAATTCCCCTGCCCGCGGCTCCCCGTTGTGGGCCATGGGTTCCGGCCACGGGGCCAGACTTGGCGGCCCCCAAACGCCGGGGCCGCCAAAAATCGGGAACCTCCAACAAAAAAACCCGCCCCTCCGAGGCCCAGCGCCCCGGCTGGGTGGTGGTGGAGGGAGCCTCTACCCATAACCTGAAAGACATCACCGTGGGCTTTCCCCTGGGGCGGCTGACCGCCGTGACCGGGGTGAGCGGCTGTGGAAAGTCGTCGCTGGTGATGGAAACCCTGCTGAAGGGCCTGCAGCAGATCATCGAGAAGCGGCGGGTGGTGGCGGGCCCCCACCGGGGCATTCAGGGGGCCGGGCAGTTGGACCAAGTGGTGGTCATTGACCAGTCCCCCATCGGGCGCACGCCCAAATCAAACCCCGCCACCTACACCGGGGCCCTGGACCCCATCCGCTCCCTGATGGCTTCTCTGCCCGAGGCCAAAAGCCGGGGCTATGGTCCGGGGCGGTTCTCGTTCAACGTGAAGGGGGGGCGCTGCGAAACCTGCGAAGGGCGGGGGCAGAACCACATCGAAATGCACTTTCTGGCCGACGTGTGGGTAGACTGCGAGGTTTGCGGCGGCCAGCGGTTTAACCGAGAGACCCTGAACGTGCGCTACCGCGGCAAAAACATGGCGGACATTTTGAACATGGAAGCCGCCGAGGCCCTGGAATTTTTTGGCCGCCAGCCCCAAATCAAGCGGAGGCTGGAAACCCTGGTGGGGGTGGGGCTGGGTTACATCAAGCTGGGGCAGCCCGGCAACACCCTGTCTGGCGGAGAGGCCCAGCGGGTAAAGTTGGCCGCCGAACTGGGCCGCCCCGCCACGGGGAAAACCCTGTACGTGCTGGACGAACCCACCACCGGGCTGCACCTGGACGACACCGCCCGGCTGCTGGAGGTGCTGCACCGGCTGGTGGACCAGGGCAACAGCGTGGTGCTGATTGAACACAACCTGGAGGTGATTAAAACCGCCGACTGGGTGATTGACCTGGGGCCGGAGGGGGGCGAAGCGGGGGGGCGGGTGGTGGCAGAAGGAACCCCACGGGAACTGGCGGAACTGGCTCACAGCCACACCGGGGCGGCCCTGCGCCCCTGCCTGGGCCAACCCAAACGCAAATAAAAAAAACCGGCCCGAGGAGGAGGCGGGCCGGTGGCAATCAAAAAAGACAGGCGGGCAGCTTCTCGGGTCTGCCAACCGTCCTCTTTGTCATACCTGTTAGAGCAGCCCCCTCCCGAAAGGTTCAACGGGTTATAAAAAAAGTTTCAATATTTCTCGGGGGAAGAGACCCCCACCCTCCAAGCCCGGGGGGGTGGGAACCAGCCCCGGATTGAGATATGCTTTCTATCATCGAAATCTTAGAGCGTTTGAAGATCGCTTTATTATCCACCCGGAAGATTTTTCAGGATGTCCTCCATGCCCCCACGATTGGACTTGTCGGACGTGTACTCTCCCGCCTACCGGCAGGAGCTTCACGATTTTAAGCATTACATTGGCATTCTGCTGCGCCAGATTTTTCTGCGGAACTTTGTGGCCAGCGGCAGGTTGGCCCAGCACCCCGCCCCCTGGTTTGCCGACCCGGCCAACCACCCCACCCCCACCGCCTTTCATTTCACCCGCAGGCTGTTTGAGTACTTGGCCGATTGCGGGGAACTTTCTGAGGTGGGGGGCCACTGGAGCCCGGCCCCGACCCTGACCGATGCCGACCCCGAGGACAGCAACATTGAAGCCTACCTGAACGACCACCCCCACAACCGCCGAATGTACGATTTTTTGCGGGGAGTGCGAGATGTCTCTCCCCGCATGTTGTTCCAGGGAGAGGATTCGCTGTTGACCATGGTGATGGACGACTTCCACAAGTCCATGGCCCTGTGGGAGGACTTGATGGAGCGGGCCAGCGTAAAAGCCCCCGGTCACGATGTCATTCTCCGCGCCCTGAAGCAGCTGATGGCCAGCAGCCCCCTGCCCATCACCGTGTTTGAAGGGGGGGCGGGCATTGGGGCGGCCCTGCGCTTTGCCCTGCAAGACCCAGAGTTCCGCGCCCTCAGCAAAAAAATCGGCCATTACGCCTTCACCGACATCAGCCTCAGCCTCATCAAACTGGGCCGGGCCTGGATCCGCCGCCACGACCCGGAAACCCTGGCCGACCGCATGACCTTCAAGGTGGTGAACCTAGACAAGATGGAGCTGCCCGAAGCCTTTCTGCAGCCCCAATCGGTAAACGCCATCGTGTGCGAAAATGTCCTCCACGATGTCACCGACTTTGGCTATACCCTGAATAAATTCCACTCCATGTTGAAACCAGGGGGCAGCCTCATCGTCACCATGGCCTTCCGCCAGCGCCCCCGAGATTTCTTCATGTTTGAGTTCATGCAAAGCAGCTTTCACTCGTACTTCAACGCCAAGCTGGAACCTGGCTTTCGAGAAACCTATGGGTGGCTGACGGCGGGGGATTGGGAGCGCTCCCTGAAGCGGGCGGGGTTCTCTCGGATAGATTTTTACCCGGAAGAACAAGACATGCCCACCTGGGTATTCGGCGGGCTGGTGGCCTGGAAATAATTGGGCTTCTCCATGTCAGCCGTAAATTCCCTGAAAGCCGAACCAAACACCACCGCTTCAATATTCCCAAGCCCCTTGAGCAAACGGAAAACCGGGGAGAACAAGGGTTTTTAAGGGAGGGCGTTTGGGCCCTGCGGGGGGGTAAAGCGGCTTAGAAACGCCTGGGCCGCCTTGGAAACCCGCTTTCCCTTGGGAAACACGGCGCACCATTGTCTAACCAAGGGAAAACCCTTCACATCCAACACGGAAAAAGCTCCGGATCCCTCATCCAAAGCCAGCGTATAGCGAGAGATCACCGCCAAACCCAACCCCCCCGCCACCGCTTGTTTCACCGCCTCGTTGCTACCTAGGGTCATCCGCACCTTGATATTTATCCCCCGGCTCTCAAAAAATTGCTCTGCGGTAAGGCGGGTACCCGATCCGGGCTCCCGCATAATGAACATCTCACCCGCCAACCGGGCCGGATCAATCGCCTTCTTCCCCACCAAGGGGTGGCCAGCGGGGGCAATCAACACCAGGGGGTTCTTCATAAAGGGAATGGACGCCGCGTTCAAGTGGTCCGGCACTTGGCCCATGATGTATAAGTCGTCCATATTTTGTGAAAGACGCAGCAAACATTGATCCCGGTTGGCCACCTCCAAGGCCACATCAATGCCCGGATATTGCGTGCAAAATTCACCTAAAAGACGGGGAATAAAGTATTTTGCCGTGGTAATGATGGTGATCTTGAGCACGCCCCGTTGCAGGCCCTGCATTTCCGCCAGTTCCGTCTCTAACCGCTCCAACCGCAACAAAACATCCCGAGCGGCGGCCTCCACCAAGTGGCCCGTCTCCGTCATAAACAACCGTTTACCGGTCTGCTCATGCAGCGGCGCGCCCACCGCCTCGGCCAATTGCTTAATCTGAATGGAAAGGGCGGCGGGCGTCATGTGCAGCTCTTTGGCTGCATGGGTCATGTTCAGCAGGCGGCCAAACGCCAGGAAGATTTTGAGTTGGTGCAGGGTCACGGATAGCATGATTTATGTTATATAAATGTTTAACGTTACATTAATTTTATTTAGATTAACTTAACGCTGCGCTTGAAGTAAAGTCGGCTTGATCCCGCGAAATCATCCGCGGGTGGCAGATTGATCTTCAACTCAGGAGACCACCATGGCAGGAAAAAAATATGAAGCCGGTGTGAAAGAATACCGGGAAGCCTATTGGGAGCCCACGTACGTCCCAAAGGAAAGCGATTTCCTCGCTGTTTTCAAAATTATACCCCAAGCGGGTGTGCCGCGAGAGGAGGCCGCCGCCGCGGTGGCCGCTGAATCCTCCACCGCCACTTGGACCACGGTTTGGACCGATCTTTTGACCGATCTTTATTATTACAAGGGCCGCGCCTACGCCATCGAAGACGTACCTGGCGACGACGAAGCCTTCTATGCCTTTATCGCCTACCCGATGGGCCTGTTTGAGGAAGGCTCTGTGGTGAACGTGTTTACCTCGTTGGTGGGCAACGTGTTCGGCTTTAAGGCCGTGCGCAGCTTAAGGCTGGAAGACGTGCGCTTTCCCCTGTGGTTTGTGGTCACCAACCCCGGCCCACCCCATGGAATTGCCGTTGAGCGTGACAAACTGAACAAGTATGGTCGTCCGTTGTTGGGCTGCACCATTAAGCCCAAGCTGGGGCTGTCTGCCAAAAACTATGGCCGCGCGGTGTATGAATGCCTGCGGGGCGGTTTGGACTTCACCAAAGACGACGAGAACGTCAACTCCCAGCCTTTCATGCGCTGGCGCGACCGGTTTCAATATTGCCAAGAAGCCATCGACAAAGCGGAAGGAGAAACTGGGGAGTATAAGGGCCACTACCTGAACGTGACTGGCCCAACCATGGAAGAAGTGTACAAACGGGCCGAATACGCCAAAGAAATCGGCTCTAAAATCATCATGAGCGACTACCTAACCATGGGTTGGACGGCTCATACCAGCCTTTCCAAATGGTGCCGCGACAACGGCATGTTGCTGCATGTGCACCGTGCCATGCACGGGGTGATTGACCGCAACCCCAAACACGGTATCAACTTCCGCGTGTTGGCCAAAATGTTGCGGTTGATGGGCGGAGATCATCTCCACTCTGGAACCGTGGTGGGCAAACTGGAAGGCGACCGCGAAGCCACCATCGGCTGGATTGGCATGATGCGCGACCGCATCACCAAAGAAGACCGCAGCAAAGGTATTTTCTTCGATCAGGACTGGGGCCAAATGCCGGGTCTGTTCCCGGTCGCCTCCGGCGGTATCCACGTTTGGCACATGCCCGCGCTGGTTGCCATCTTTGGCGACGACTCCATCCTTCAGTTTGGCGGTGGAACCCTGGGCCATCCTTGGGGCAACGCGGCGGGTGCCGCGGCCAACCGGGTGGCGCTGGAAGCCTGCGTGCAGGCCCGCAACGAAGGGCGCCAGCTGGAAAAAGAGGGCAAAGACATCCTGACCAAGGCTGCCCAGTCCTCTCCCGAGCTGAAAGTGGCCATGGAAACCTGGAAGGAAATCAAGTTTGAGTTTGACACGGTGGACAAGCTGGACGTCGCCCACCGGTAAAACACTCAAAAACCCGTACCATTAAAGGAAACCGCCATGAGCGAAATGCAAGACTATAAATCCCGGCTAGGCGATGCCGCCAGCAGGCGCTTTGAGACCTTTTCCTACTTACCGCCAATGAGTGGCGATGTGCTGCGCCGCCAGGTGCAGTATATCGTGGATAAAGGCTGGAACCCGGCCATTGAGCACAGCGAGCCGGAAAACGCCATGAAGCACTACTGGTACATGTGGAAGCTGCCTATGTTTGGCGAAACCGACATTGACCGCATTTTAAATGAAGCCGAGGCTTGCCGGAAGGCCAACCCCGGGCATTTGGTCAAACTGATCGGTTACGACAACGTTCGGCAGACCCAAGGCACGGCCATGTTGATTTTCCGGCCGAAAGCCTAATGGCTGCCTAACCCGCATCAGCCCCCCGCCTTTGGGCGGGGTTCACCCAGGAAGCTGGGGGAAAGAGTGGACATACCGCTCTTTTACCCCAGCCACCTGTTTGGCGAGAGAATACCGACATGAGCCCCATGGACAAACCATTCCACATCAAAAACGAACCCTACTACAAAGCCGTGGACAAAGAAGTGGTGCAGTTTGAGGCTGCCTACGAGGCCCGCCTGCCCATGATGCTGAAAGGCCCCACGGGCTGCGGCAAAAGCCGCTTTGTAGAATACATGGCCTGGAAACTGAAAAAACCATTGATTACCGTGGCCTGTAACGAAGACATGACCGCCGCCGACTTGATCGGCCGCTTTTTGTTGGACCGGGACGGCACCCGCTGGCAAGACGGCCCCCTAACCACCGCAGCGCGGCTGGGCGCCATCTGTTACTTAGATGAAGTCGTAGAGGCCCGCCAGGACACCACGGTGGTGATCCACCCCCTTACCGACCACCGCCGCCTTTTACCTTTGGACAAAAAAGGAGAACTGCTGGAAGCCCATCCCGACTTCCAACTGGTGATTTCCTATAACCCCGGCTATCAGTCTTTGATGAAGGACTTGAAGCAGTCTACCAAGCAACGGTTTGGCGCCTTGGATTTTGATTACCCAGAACCCGCCATCGAGACTGAAATCGTCACCCATGAAGGGGGAGTCAACCCCCAGGTAGCCGAAAAACTGGTGCAGGTGGCGGCCCGCTCACGCCATCTGAAGGGCCACGGCCTGGATGAGGGTATTTCTACCCGGCTGCTGGTGTATGCCGCTACCCTGATAGGCAAGGGCATCCCCCCCGTAGATGCCTGCCAGATTGCCCTGGTGCGTCCGCTAACCGACGATCCAGACATGCGCGACGCCTTGGACGCGGCGGTGAACACTTTTTTTGGCTGAGTGACAGCCCAAGAAAGCACCGCCACGGCTCCGGATCTTCCCAGCCTTGTTAGGAGCGGGCCATGAGTATTGACCTGAAACAGTACAGCGAATACCTGGAACAACTGAATCCCGAAATCACGGGGGTGCTGGAAAGCACCTTTCACGAGGCCGCGCGGGTGATGAGCGCGTCTGCCCTGCAACACTATTTGGAAGGGGCTAAGGGGCTGGTGAACCTGGGGCGGGGCAATCATTTGGTGATAACCTATCTCCAGGAAATGCCCCTGGTGGCCAAAGAGATTGGCGATGATGCGGTGAAGGAATCCATCCTGGCCGCCATGAAACTTTCCTCCATGACTTCCGGCGAAGTGATTGAATTGTTCTTCGCCACCCTGCCCACCACGGCGCGGCGGCTGGGAGACATGGCCTTGTTCAAGGCTTATCTTCAGTTTCTGCACCAACTGGCGGCCCGCGCCCCCCGCGGGCTGCGGCCCATGCTGTCCATCCTGGATGAATTGCTCTCTAAACTGCCCCTGGGGGGCCTGCGCCGCTGGGCCTTTTTTGGCGCAGACGCCTACCGCACCGACTTTAAAAACCAGACCGCCTATTTTTCCCTGCAAACCGCCGACAGCCAGGCCATGCTGCAAAAGGAGCGGAAAGGCGTTTTGTTCGTGGATCATCAGCGCAAACTTTCAGCCTACCTGAGGGTATTGTGGGGGCGAGACTTTTGGCTGCGCCCGGCCGCCGCCGACCGCAGCGAGTTTAAGCCCTATCTGGATGGATTCATGCTCCATCTGCCCGACGCGGTGGATGACGCCGCGGGGCTGAAAGGGCTGGATGTTTACCGGGCGGTGGCCGCCCATCTGGCCGCCCATGTGGTGTACACCCATGCCCCCATTTCCGCCCAAGAGCTGAATCCAGCCCAGATCTATTTGATTGGGCTGATGGAGGACGCCCGGGTGGAGTACAATGCCGTCCAAGATTTGCCCGGCCTCAAGCACATTTGGAGGGCCTTGCTCGCCAGCCCCAAAACCGAGCGGGTGGAACATGAAGCCCAGCTTTGGCTGGAAAAACTGGCCCTCCACCTGTTGGATGAATCCACCCCCACGGGTGATCCCGACCTGGATGACTTGGCCGGAAGGTTTCACCGAGACATCCACAACCACCGGCTAGACAATAAGTTTTCCTGGAATTTGGGAATGGAGTTGTATCATCTGCTCATTGGGCGAAAGGCCCTGCCCAGCCTGCGCCAATTGGAAAACCTGCGGCTGCCCTATCGGGATGACAACCGGTTTGTTTGGCAGTTTGAGGAATTTTCCTGGCAGCAGGGAATGGAATTGTTGAAAGGGCAAAAACAGGTGAGAAAACGGGTCTCCCTGATGGAGTTCATTAATGAGGTGGAGGTGGAATTCGCGGGAGATGATGCCCAGGAGGTTTGGATTCTGGACGGCACGCTGTATGACGATGACGGGGTGACCTTTAACGAAAAATATGGCCAAGAACCCGTATCCGACCCCTTTCATTACCACGAGTGGGATTATCAGGTGCAATTACACCGCCCCGACTGGGTGACCCTGTATGAAAGGCGCCAGGCCAAAGAAGACCCGGCGGCCATTGACGAGATCATCCGCGGCCACAAACCGGTTGCCAATCGGTTGCGGCAGATTGTGGAGCGGCTACGCCCGCAAGGGGTCATGCGCGAACGCAAACTAGAAGATGGAGACGAACTGGACCTCAACGCCGCCATAGACACCATGGTGAACCTGCGGCTGGGGCTAGACTACGACCCGCGCGTCACCATGCGCTATGTGGTCAAGCACCGGGACCTGGCGGTGCTGATTCTGTTGGACCTGTCGGAATCGACCAATGGGCAGGTGAGCGGCACGGACAACACGGTGATCGGGCTGACCCGCGAAGCGGCGGCTTTGCTGGCCACGGCCGTGGGCAACATCGGCGACCCTTACGCCATCCATGGATTTTGCTCAGATGGCCGCCACGACGTAAAGTATTACAGGGTGAAAGACTTTGAGGGCCGCTTTGACGATGACGCCAAAGGTCGGCTGGCCGGATTGAAGGGCGGTTACTCCACCCGGATGGGCGCCGCCCTGCGCCATGGCGGACATCATTTGCTGCATCAGCCCCAGAAGCGCAAGTTGCTGTTGTTGGTAACCGACGGCGAACCGGCGGACGTGGATGAGCGGGACCCCCAATATTTGCGCCATGACGCGAAAAAATCCGTGGAAGAACTGCACACCCAGGGCATCCACACGTTTTGCCTGACCCTAGACCCTAACGCGGGCCGTTATGTGGAACGCATTTTTGGCCCCAACGGCTACACCATTGTAGAGAGGGTAGAGCGGCTTCCCGAACGGCTGCCTCAACTTTTCATCGAACTGACGGGATAAACCGATGCACACCACGTGGAGCATCCCCCCGCTGGAAAGCTATGCCCACCAGGTTCCGGGTAAAACATACAACCTGTGGCGGCGCTATTGGAGAAAACACCATCAATCGCTGATGTTTGAACTAGCCCATATCGCCCCCATGGCCCTGGAAATGGAGGAGCGTCAATGGGTTTGTTACGACGTGAGCCTAAACTACACCCCCGTTATCGTCTGGAGCCAATTTCAAACCGACAGCCGCCCTCTCCATCTTCCGGTTCCCTGCGTGGTGACCCATTATCACATGGGCGCAAGCGCCATCAGAAACCGGGTGCTAGAGGCCATAGAAACAGAGATGGAAAATCGCCTGGCTGGCGTTTGACCCGTTGGCCTGGAAGCAGGGACATGCTTAGACGGTAGGGAGGGGTGTGATTCGGAACGAACTTGCATCTGGGGGGTTATATCCTTGCTTCCGTCCAGCCTATGCTTTCCAAATGGCTGAATAGACTAACCGATGGATTCGAGTCACAGTGTAGGCGCTGAGGTTGGCGGGAACAAGGTCCCCGTATTCTTTGATCATATGCAGGTTATTTTCCTCCCTATTTTTTCCCCACCAGCACATCGGTATCGGCGTATTGCACCGCCGGGTCGTCCTTCCAGCGTTTGTGCATCCACATGTACTGCCCCGGATGGCGGGTGATGTCTTCCTCCAACAACCGAAAGAACGATTGAATCAGTTCCTGAATGCGCTCCCGGCGGGTGGGGGCGGCGGAGGGGGGAACGGGCCGGAAGGCCATGCGGGCCTTGCCGTTGGCCTCCCACACCAGCGAGCCGTACACCATGCTGGCCCCGGCCAGTTGGGCAATGGCCGCCGGTCCCTGGGCCGCCGCCGACCGCCGACCAAAGAAGCTAACGTAAATGGGAGCCTTGTGGGGTTTTTGGTCTCCGGCCAAGCCCACCACCCCGGTTTTGGCGGCGGCAATCAGGTCTTCCATGTCGTCCTCGGCCCCAATGGTGCGGGTGCCCATGTTCTCCCGCATGCGGTTCAGCCAGCGGTCGGCGGTTTTGTTGGTGTGCTGGCCAGAATAAATGGTCACCGGCACCCCCAGCCGCGACAGGGCCAAGTACATCAGCTCCCAGGCCCCCAGGTGGCCAATCACCAGCACGGCCCCCGGCGTGGGGCGTCCCGTCAGGTGCTCCAACCCCTCCACCGTTAACCAATCCTCCAGCGGCTGTTTGGCCAGGGGCCCCAGAGAAAAAATCCGCAGGGCTTCCCGCCCAAAATGACGGTAGCAGCGGGCCGTCAGGGCGCTGATTTCTTCCGGGGTGAAGCGCCCGGGAAAAGCCAACGACAGATTGGTGGCGGTGGTTCCGGTGCGCATGTTCAGGCGAATGGCCAGCCGGCCAATGGATTCTCCCGCTTTCAGCACCCAGCGGTTGGGCATCCAGCGGCAGAACAGCATCAACATGGCCAGCAGAACAAGCTCAATCCGGTATTGGGTGCGGCGGGGAATCCAGGTTGAAATACGCATGGGGGGAAGATCCGGTCAGTTCAGCCGCAGGGTGAGATAGGCCACCACATCGTTCAGGGTCACCAGGCTGCCCACGTCTTCTTTGGGAATTTTGATGCCGTACTTTTCTTCAAACTTGGTTTTCAACTCCACGATCAAAATGGAGTCAATGCCCAAGTCATCCACAAAGTGGGTGGTTAAGCCCAACTGGGCGGGATCAATTTCCAGGGTTTGGCAAATCACATCCTTGGCATCGTTCACCAGTTCTTGGGCCATGGGGGCTCGCCGAAAAAGGGGTTGGGAGATAAGCTGGCTTCATCCTACCACAACCGGTGGGGGTGTCTACCGGTGAGGGGCGGAAACAAAGAGGCGCAACGTGAAGGGCGAAGAACACCCCCCTACCGTTGGATGACTTCCATGCCAGGTGGGATTTTGAAGGAAAAGTGACCCGCCGGAAACTGGGCTCTGGGTTTCAGATTGTCCAGGGTCACCAGCCGTCGGCTGCCGGTGGTATCGATAATGGCGATGGCCGCCAGCTGCAACGATTTGGGCCAGACCCCCACCTGGATGAAGGCCACCGTGGGAATGTCTTCCTTGGGGGTCAATTCCATCCAAATCAGGGTGCGGTTGGGGAAGGGTTGGCTGGGGGCGCGGCAGGTAAAGTCGCGGGCCAGGTTGCCCGCCCCCACCAAAAAGGCCAGGGGGGTGCCCTTGGCCATGGAGGGCAGGGGGGTCACCGTCACGTTTTCCAGCAAGGGGTCCACCAGCCACACGGTCTGGCCATCGGTCACCAGCAACTGCTCATCGGGCGGGGCATAGGCCCAGCGCATTTTGCCGGGTTTTTGATAGCTCAGGTTGCCCTTCACTTGGCGGGCCTGCCCCTGGGCGTTCAGGTCTTCCTGACGGAAGGCCGACTGGAACCCGGCCATGGCTTGGTAGGCCTGCTGAACGGCCTGCAACTGGCCTGGGGGGCAGGCGGCGGTGGAAGGCTGGGGTTTTTCTGGAGAAGAAGAAGGATCCGCGGCTTGAACCCCAGGAGCCACCCACAAAGCCAGCGCTCCCCCCACGCAAATCTTGACGAATCCGGTACGCCACCCCTTTTCTGAGTGCCTGATCATGGGGTTTTCCCCTGGGGCACCTGCCACACGGAAATCACCCCATCCAGTTGGGCCAGCCGCTCAATCAGCCCTTTGGGGGGCAGGGGGTCCACGTCAATCAGGTTGTAAGCCAGTTCATCCCGGCTTTTGTTCAGCATATCCATCACGTTCAGGTTGTGCTCGCCCAGCAGGGTTAGCACTTGGCTTAACATGCGGGGCACATGGTGGTTCACCAGGGCAATGCGATGACCGCCGGTGCGTTCCAGCACCAAGCTGGGAAAATTCACCGAGTTGGTAACGTTGCCGTTCTCTAAAAAATTCACCAGTTGGTCGGCCACCATCATGGCGCAGTTCTCCTCCGCCTCGCCGGTCGAGGCCCCCAGGTGGGGAGTAGCCAACACCCCTCGGCGGCCCAGCAGAGAGGGGTGGGGAAAGTCGGAGATATAAGCCCCCAGCTTGTGGTTTTCCAGGGCGGCGGCCACGGCATCGGGCTCCACAATGCCGTCCCGCGAAAAATTAAGCAGCCGGGCGTCAGGCCGGAAGAAGGCCAGGGTTTCTTTGTTGATCAGCCCCCGGGTTTCGGCCATCAAGGGCAGGTGCAGAGAAACGTAATCGGATCGAGAAATTAACGTGGGCAGGTTTTCCATGCGCTGCACGGTGGAGGGCAGCCGCCAGGCGGCATCCACCGAAATGGCCGGGTCGTACCCCAGCACCTTCATGCCCATGGACAGCCCCATTTCGGCCACCAGCGAGCCAATGGCCCCCAGCCCCGCCACCCCCAGGGTTTTCCCCCGCAGTTCCGCCCCCACGAATTTCTTTTTCTCTCCCTCTACCGCTTTGTGCATGGCGGCATCGTCTAGGCTCTGCCCCGCCAAAGAATCCACGTAGCGGATGCTTTCCAACAGGTTGCGAGAGGACAACAGCATTCCCGCCAGCACCAGTTCTTTCACCGCGTTGGCGTTGGCGCCGGGAGCGTTGAACACGGGAATGCCCCGCTTGGTGCATTCCGCCACGGGAATGTTGTCGGTGCCGGCACCAGCCCGGGCAATGGCCCGCAGGCCGGGGGTCAGGTGGGCCGCGGTGACCTTGGCCGAGCGCACCAGCAGGGCGTCGGGGTGGCCCATCTCGCTGGCAATCTCGTAGCGATCCCGGGGGAAGCGCTCTAGCCCCTTCACGGAGATCGGATTCATGGTGAGGATTTTATGCATGGCTATTCATACCGGATGTTGAACCCGATGGGAAGAGTGAGAAACAATCATCCGGGATTGAAGGGCACAGGGAAAAACAAACGGGGCGGCAGGCTATAAAAACAATTTGTAGGCCTCGTTACGGGTTTCTTCCACCGAGTGATAGTTCACCTGCCGCAGAAACTCTTGAAAGCGGTCCTGGTCGGCGGGGGGGATTTCAAACCCCACCAGCACCCGGCCAAAATCACCACCGTGGGAGCGGTAATGAAACAGCGAGATGTTCCAGTCTTCGCCCATCACCGACAGAAACCGGCCCAGGGCCTGGGGCCGCTCGGGAAATTGAAATCGGTACAGCACCTCGCCCTCGGCATGGGGAGAATGCCCCCCCACCATGTGGCGCAGATGGGTTTTGGCCAGCTCGTTGCGGGTCAAATCCACCGCTTGATAGCCGTGCTGGGCCAAGCGCTGCTTGAACAGGGGAACTTCCTGGGGCCCCGCCACCGACACCCCCATGAAAATATGGGCCTGCTCCCGGCCGCTCAACCGGTAGTGCAACTCGGTGATGTTGTGCTCCCCCACGGCTTGCTCCAGCAAATGGCGCAGGGCCCGGGGCCGCTCTGGAATGGAGACGGCGAACAGGGCTTCGCGGTGTTCTCCGGTCAGGGTGCGCTCGGCCACGAATTGCAGGCGCTCAAAGTTCATGTTGGCCCCGGAATTCACCGCCACCAGGGTTTTGCCCTGGGCGGGGTTGGTCTCCAGCCATTTTCGCAAGCCCGCCACCCCCAGGGCTCCGGCGGGTTCCATAATGGCCCGGGTATCGGCATGAATGGCCTTGATGGCCGAGCAAATTTCGTCGGTCGACACCCGCACGATTTCATCCACCACCTGCCGGGCCAGCCGAAAGGTGTGTTCCCCCACTTCCCTCACGGCCACGCCATCGGCGAACAGGCCCACTTCTTCCAGCCGCACTTTTTTACCGGCGGCCAGGCTTTGGGCCATGGCGTCGCTGTCTTCCGGCTCTACCCCCACCACCCGAATGCCCGGCCGCAGGGTTTTCAAAAAGCAGCCCACCCCGCTAATGAGGCCGCCCCCGCCCACGGGTACGAACACGGCGTCCATATCGGGCCGCTCCATGAAGATTTCGTGGCCAATGGTGCCCTGCCCGGCAATCACCAGGGGGTCATCGAAGGGATGGATGAAAGTGCCGCCCTCCCGGACCAGCAGTTGTTGGCAGTAATCGGCGGCATCGGAATAGTTTTCTCCATGCAGGATGACCTGTGCCCCCAGGGCCTTCACCGATTGGATTTTGATCTGGGGGGTGGTGACTGGCATGACCACCCGGGCCTTCAGGCCAAACCGCCGGGCAGAAAAAGCCACCCCCTGGGCGTGGTTCCCCGCCGAGGCGCACAGCACCCCCGCCTGCCGCTCGGTATCGGTAAGGTGGGCAATTTTGTTGCAAGCCCCCCGCACTTTGTAAGCAAAGGTGGGCTGCAGGTCTTCGCGCTTCAGCAGCACCTCGCAGCCGGTTTCGGCAGAAAGGATGGCCGCCCGGTCCAGGGGGGTGCGTTGGGCGGCATCATACACCCGGGCGGTGAGAATCTGCTTGAACAGGGTTTCCATAGGGCTTGAGTAGGAGGGGGGTTTCTTCTGGCTTGGGTAGAGGATAGGCTGGAAGCCAGGGTTTGATCTCCACAAGTCTTTATCTAACTTGAGGGTTTTTCTCACGGCAATCAAGAGGAGTTTACGATGAAATGGATTCTCTTCCCCCTTATGCTGGGCGGGATATGGAGCCTGTGGTGGTGGTATGGCAAGCGCAATGGCATGAACTTGGTCACCCGGGTGGTGGTGGGGGCATTGTTGGGGTTTATCCTTGCCACGGGGGTCTTTTTCTTCATGGTTCGCACCGAATTTGCCTCCCGGGGTGCCCTGGGCAGCATTCAACTGAACCCCATCATGACCGCCGATGAGCAAACAACCGCCAACAAAGCCCTGCGGATTTTTCTGAAGGAAGCCTGCCCGGCGCTGAACAACAAATATTGGCCGGATGTGGCCCGCGCCTACCTGACGTTTTCTTACCCCACCCAAGACCGGGTGAAGACTCTGGGCTGGAACCGCGAAGTGCGGCTGAAGGTGTCTTTTAGCGCCAAGCCGGAAAGCCTGCCCCCCACCCTAGAGTTAGGCGGCAAGGCGGTGGATTTTTTTCTGGGCGGGCCGGGCCAAGCCGGGGTGGTGTTCCCCAGCCCAGAGGGGCAACGGCTGTGCGGGCTGACTCCTGACCCCCAAAAACCCGTGCGGTTCATGGCCGTGGAGCACATGGCCCTGGTCGCCGAGGGTGCCCAAGACCCCTTTTCCCCCCATCCATGACCCCCACCAGACCGCGGCTGGCCGGAGTGCTGCTGGTGTTGGCGGTGCTGGCTGGTTGTGACTCAAAACCCGCCGATGGACCCGCCGGCCAGCCCCCCACCGGGCTGGCCGCGCCGGTTTCTGCCGACAGCCTAAAAAACTATCGGGTGGTTAGCCGGGCCTGCCAAACCCACGACGGTCAGCCCCTGCGGGTGTTCCGCACCTGGGGCAAAGCGGGGGAAGAGCGGGTGCTGGCGGTGAACCCCCAAACCTTCCGTACCCTGCAGATTCCCGCCCAAGAACTGACCTGCGAAACCACCCCCGGCCCCCTGGCCGCCCAGGTGGCCAACAGCCCCTTTGCCCGCACCCTGGCCGCCGCCACCGCACCCCCTTACCTGCCCGCCAACCACGGGTTGACCCACCTACCCACCACCCAGGGGCGGCTGTTGTTCACCGTGGACTTATGCCCCTCCAAGGCAAACTTCGACCAGGCTTTCTTTCAGCGTTTAACGGAATTTTCTCAACCCGATACCCCCGCCGGTGCGGCCCCCATGCCAGCCCCAAAACCCGTGCCGGTGGCCCTGGCCGTGTCTGGTCACTGGATGGACCACCACCCCCAAGAACTGGCCTGGCTGCAAGACCTGGCCCGCCAGGGCAAACTGGCTATTACCTGGGTGAACCATACTTACTACCACCCCATTTGGCCCGACGAGCCGGACGAGCAGAACTTTCTGTCGGACCCAAGGGTAGACAAAGCCCGTCTGCTGCGAGAAACATTAAACACCGAGAAAGCCATGCTGACCCGGGGCATCACCCCCTCGGTATTCTTCCGCTTTCCGGGGCTGGTTTCTCGGGCGGATCACGTCAATACCCTGCGGGAACTGAACTTGATTCCCCTGGGGGCCAACGCCTGGCTGTCGAAGGGAGAACTTGCCGTGGACGGAGCCATCGTTCTTCTCCATGGCAACGGCAACGACCCCCTGGGCATCCGCCGGGCCATGAAACTGCTGGAGCAGCGGGGCAAAACCGACGGGTTTGTTTCGCTGGAAGACGCGCTG
This sequence comes from Deltaproteobacteria bacterium, assembly GCA_029858505.1. Taxonomy (GTDB): domain Bacteria; phylum SAR324; class SAR324; order SAR324; family JACQKK01; genus JAOUEW01. The sequence continues at coordinate 673,213 of JAOUEW010000001.1, read as the reverse complement.
ACCAATTGAGGGGTTTTCCATGGAACCACTGGTCATTACCCAAGGGGGCACCGTAACCCATGAACACCTGGAACGCATGGTGCTGGGTTCGGAGCCCTGGCTTACCCTGGGCTACACGGGCGAACACCTGCCCGGCATTCTGCGGCTGTTCCAGCAAAACGAGCACCTGACCGCCCACCAGGGAAACCGCCTGGCCGGGGCTGCCGCCTTCACCCGTCACTGGCTGCTGGGGGGCTACCTGAAATTGCTGGTGGTGGACCCGGACCTGCGGGGGGGCGGCGTGGGGGGAAAACTCATGGACGCCCTGGAAGATCTCATGTTCCAAGACAGCCCCAACTTGTTTGCCTGCGTGTCTTCGTTCAATGCCTCGGCGTTGGCGTTTTACCACAAGCGGGGTTACCAAAAGGTGGGGGTCATCGAACAATTGATTGTGCCCCAGCACGATGAGATTTTACTGCGGAAGACCATGGGCCCGTGGCGGGGCTATAAAAACAACAAGCCATAAGCGCATCCAAAAACCACGGGGGATGGAGAGAGATAACAGCCCCCCTCCCTGATTGAAGAGAGGGGCAGGGGAGGGGTGCTTTGGGGAAGAGGAAGCGAGGAGATGCACCCGTCTGGGTGTCGCGGATGTAAACTTGTTATGCTCCCGTCAGGACTCGAACCTGAAATAGCGGAACCGCAATCCACCGTTATATCCGTTTAACTACGGGAGCAAGGGGCGGGGGCCGCGAGACAAACGGCTATTGAAATAGGTATCACATCGGGGAAAGCTTGCAAATGGAGAATTACGGGGTGATTCTGCATTAAAACAGGCTGTCGCTGGTCAACCCTCACTTGGTGTCTCCATGGCCCCCCGCAGAAAACCCGCCCCCCCTAAAAAGACTTCTTTCCGGCTGTCGGCCCGGTTACGGGCCTTGTTCCGGCGCTTTCCCCTGGGCCCGCGAGACGACCAGCCGGGGCGCACCCTGGTGTTCCTCATCAGCCTGGTGCTGTTGTTTATTTTGTCGCTGGGCTTTCTGATGAACTCGTCGGGCTTTCTGGGCTGGGCGTGGCTGGATGCCAATTTGCTGACCTTTGTGTTGGTCAACATCAACATTTTGCTGTTGACAGCGGTGTTTTACCTGCTGCTGCGAAACCTGTTCAAACTGTTTTACGAACGCAAGGCGCCGCTGGCGGCGGTGGGGCTAAAGACCAAACTCATCATCGCCTTCGTGGCGTTGTCTCTTCCTTCCACGGCGTTTCACCTGGCCACCGGCACGGTGATGGCCACCCTGTTTGAAAAATGGTCCCGGGGAGAATACCGCCAGGTCACCAGCAGTGCCCGGGTGGTGATTGACGAAATGAACCGCCGGGAATTGGCCGACCTGGAGCGGGAGGGGGCCCTGATTGCCGCCCGCCTGCCCCAAGACCTTTCGGGCTACACCGGAGACTGGAAGGCGGGGGTGGATGTGTCGCGGCTGGCGGCGGTGCGGGTGTACGGGCCAGATAAGCGGCTGGCGGCCCGCTGGGTGAGTGGGCGGTTGAACCGCATGGGGTTCCCCCCGGTGCCCTCCGATTATTTTTTGAAAGAGGAAGGGCTGGCCTGGGAGGACTTTGGAGAATTGGGGCCGGTGTACCGGTTGATCCTTCCCCTGGGCAACAAGCCGGGGCACTTATGGCTGGAATTGGCCCGGCTGGCCGACCCCCCCATTGTGCAGGCCTTAAGCAAACTCGATTACCGAGAGGACCGGGCCCGCTTCCTGCGCCAAGATTTGTTTTTGATGGCGCTGATTATTTTGATTGTGATGGCCCTGCTGATTGTGTTCGCCGCCACCTGGATTGCTTTTTATTTGGCACGGGGCTTTGTGACCCCCGTGGAAAAGCTGGCCGACGCCACCCGCCGGGTGGCCATGGGTGAACTGGGCTGGCAGGTACGGGTGAGGGAACTGGGCCCTATGCAGGGAGATTTTGAACCCTTGGCCGCCTCGTTCAACTCCATGAGCAGCCGCCTGCGCATTCAACAAACCCAGTTGCTGCAAACCGCCGAAGACCTGCGGGAAAGCCATCGGGAAATTCGCGAGCACAGCCTGTTCGTGGAACTGCTGCTGGAAAACATTGCCCTGGGGGTGCTGGCCCTGGACCACCGGGGGCGCATCACCACGGTGAACCAGGCGGCCATGAATATTCTGGGCCTGCCCAGGGAAAAACTCTCTGGCCGCCCCTTCTCCGAAGCGCTGGATTCAACCGTGGCCTCCCGGCTGGGAACATTGATCGACCGCCTGCGGGAGGGGGCCCGGGGAAGGCTCTCGGCCAACCTGACCCTAAGCCGGGGAGGAGAACCCCTGCACGTGGAAATCACCTTGCTGCCCCTGCACCAAGAGGGAGAACCCAAGGGGAAAGCCGCCAAAAAACGCGAAGGCATGGTGGCCATGCTGGAAAACGTGACCGACCTGCAGCAAAGCCAGCGGGCCGAAGCCTGGCGCGAGGTGGCCAAGCGGGTGGCCCACGAAATTAAAAACCCCCTGACCCCCATTCAACTTTCCGCCCAGCGCATCCGCCGCAAGTATTTGGAAGGCCTGGGGGCCGACGGCGAGGTGCTGGACCAATGTACCCAAACCATCGTGGATGAGGTGACCAGCCTGAAGCAAATGGTGAACGAGTTTTCTCAGTTCGCCAAACTGCCGGAGCGGACCCCCAAAACGGACAACCTGAACCGGGTGGTGGAAGAAGTGGGGCGGCTGTACGCCAACGGCCTGCCGGAAGGGGTAGTGTTGTCGGTGAATCTGGACCCGGCAGTCCCGGATATGGCCCTGGACAGCAGCCAACTGAAGCGGGTGTTCACCAACCTGGTCGACAACGCCGCCGCCGCCCTGACCAAAGGCGGTACCATCTCTCTCAGCACCCGGTTGTTGTCGGCCCCCCCACGGGTGCTGGCCGAGGTGGCCGACAACGGCCCCGGCTTGCCCTCTCAAGTGTTGGCCCGATTGTTTGAACCCTATACCTCCACCAAGCAGGGGGGCACCGGCCTGGGGCTAACCATCGCCAATCAAATTGTGCTGGACCACAACGGAAAATTGCACTATGTCGAAAACAAACCCCGGGGCGCCCGGTTTACCCTGGAATTGCCGGTGGAATGACGAACGACCCGATAGTTGGTAGAATAAAATTTTTCAGCGTTTCACGCATTCAACCCATTTTCTAATTTCTTTCTTTTCTCTTTTTTCCCTGTGGCGCCATGAAACACACCATCTTCATTGTGGATGACGAGGAATCGATTCGCCAAGCCCTGCGAGGGGTGTTGGAGGACGATGGCTACAAAACCGCCGAAGTCGCTACGGGAGAAGACGCCCTGAAATGGATGGCCGAGGAAGGCCACCGTGCCTCGGCCGTTTTGCTCGACGTGTGGCTTCCCAAAATGGATGGCATCGAAGTGCTGCAAAACCTGCGGAAAACCCACCCCGACATTCCGGTGATTGTGCTGTCGGGTCATGCCACCATTGATACGGCGGTAAAAGCCACCAAACTGGGGGCCTATCACTTTGTGGAGAAACCCTTCTCGGCGGAACACCTGCTGCTCACCCTGGGCCACGCCCTTAAAGAAAACCGCCTGGAGCAGGAAAACACCCGCCTGCGTAAAGACGCCCCCCCCACGGCCCGGCAAATCATCGGGCAAAGCCCGTTGTTTCTGCGCATGATGGACGAAATCCAATCCGCGGCTCAGTCTGGGGCCTCCGTGCTGGTGCTGGGCGAGAACGGCACGGGCAAAGAATCGGTGGCGCACCTGATCCACGAACAAAGCCCCCGCAAAGACGGCCCCTTCGTGGAGGTCAACTCCGCGGCCATCCCCGAAGAATTGATTGAAAGCGAATTGTTTGGCCACGAGGCCGGTTCGTTCACCGGGGCCACCGGCAGAAAGTCTGGCAAGTTCGACCAAGCCCACCAGGGCACCCTGTTTCTGGATGAAATTGGCGACATGAGCCTGAAGACCCAGGCCAAAATGCTGCGGGTGGTGCAAGAGCAACGCTTTGAACGGGTGGGTGGCAACAAAACCATCGAGGTAGACGTGCGAGTGATTGCCGCCACCAACAAAAACCTAGAGGAAGAAATCCGCCAGGGGAATTTTCGGGAAGACCTGTATTACCGGCTGGCGGTGCTGCCCATTCAGGTGCCCCCCCTGCGGGAACGGGTGGGAGACGTGCCCCTGCTGGTGAACCACTTTTTGGCCCACATCACCGCCGCCTACCGCCAAAAGCCCCGACCCATTCACCCCGACGCCATGGCCGTGCTGACGCGCTACCACTGGCCGGGAAACATCCGTGAACTGCGCAACATCGTGGAGCGGATGATCATCATGACCCGTGACCCAGAAATTGGGGTGAAAGACATTCCCCCCGCGGTCACCATGGCGGTCAGCCAACAGAACGGGGTAGCTGTGTCTGCGGTTGGACCTGCCGCCGGGCTGGCTGGCACCTACCGGGAAGCCAAAGAGGCCTTCGAGCGGGCCTACATTACCGCCCAGCTCGATCGCCATGGGGGCAACATTTCCCGCACCGCAGAGGCCATTCAAATGGAACGCAGCAACCTGCATAAAAAAATGAAACAGTTGGGCATTCAGCACGAATAATCCCATGAACTATTTTCTGTCATCGGTTCCCCTGGCGTTGGGGCAGGAACTGGCCCTGGATGGCGAAGAAGCCCGGCACATCACCTCCGTCCGCCGGATTCGAACTGGGGAAACCCTGGCCCTGCAAGGCCCCGACCTGAAGCGGTTTCTGGTTCGGGTCACCGCCGTCCGCCCCCGGCTGGCGGTGCGGGTAGAATCTCCCCTGGTCCTGCCCCCCCTGCCCCGGGTGAAGGTCACTTTGTTTCAGGGCGCGGTAAAACCCAAAGCCGCCGAAACCATCGTGCAAAAAGCCACCGAACTGGGGGTGGACCGAGTGGTGTTTTTCCAAGCGGCCCACTCCCCCACCGCCCTGGCGGAGTTGACCCATGCCCACCACCTGGAGCGGATTCAACGCATTGCCTGGGAAGCCTGCAAACAATGCGGCCGGGCAGAACCCCCCCGCCTAGACACCCTGGCCGCTCTGGCCCCCTGCCTGGAACCCTCTTCCGGGGCGACACCCCTGCGCTGGTTGTTTCACCCAGGGGGGCTGGGACCTGCCTGGGCCCTGGCCAATTCCGCGGGCACCCAAACCCCCGTGCACCTGCTGGTGGGCCCAGAAGGTGGATTTCTTCCAGAAGAGGTGGCCCTGGCCCACCAAGCTGGTTACATCTCCATGGGACTGGGGGGCTTTACCCTAAGAGCAGAAACCGCCGCCATCGCCGCTGCCACCTTGGCCATTTTTGGGCTGGACGACAAAACCCATTCGCCTCCCCCCGCTGAGGATATAGAGAAACTGACCCGGCTTGTGTTGTAATCCGAAAAAGGGTAAATATTTGGTAGTTCCCTTTAAATAAATATGCTTGCTCGTACATTCTCTTGCTCAGAGATGACGTGAATGTCCCTCCAGCTAGGCTCTTCCAGGCCCACGGCTGCCCAGGCAAACCTGCGTGAGTCCTTCGCCAGAAAGCCAAGGATGGGAGCAACAGGAACGGGGTGATCTCAGAGGGATCCTCCCGTAGAAAAAACGAGGACAAACAGGAGAAAAAAGCCGGGAAATAGAGAAACATAAAGAACAGCGATTCACTTAAATAATCGAGAAACAGATACAAACACGGGAAAACAAAGGGGAGGGGCCATGGATCATTTCTCGCAAGCCATTCAAGACACCTACACCAATCCATTGAATATTTTACTGGTCGCGGCCTTTGTGCTGGCCGAAGGCCTGTTGCCCGCCCAGGCCATCCTCCGCCGCCCCCAGGTGGCCCTGGACCTGCTGGGCTTTGGGGCGGGGGTGATCTTCGTGACGGTCATCTATGGCACGTTGCAGCAGGCTGTCGGCTGGCTGATGAGCCTAGACCCTTCGGTGGTGTTAGCAAACCTGTGGGGTTTGCCCCCCTGGCTGAAACTCACCCTCACCGCCGTCCTCACCGATTTTTACGGCTATTGGTTCCACCGGTCCATGCACGAAAAAAAATGGCTGTGGCCCACCCACCGCTGGCACCACTCTATCGAACACCTGTACTGGTTCTCTGGGTTCAGGGCCAGCTTTCTGCACATTTTGGCCTTGGCCCTGCCCCAGGTGTTGCTGCCCTTCTACTTGCTAAACATGTCCGCCACGGAAACCGCCCTGGCCATCGGGCTGGTCAACTTCACCCAGTTCTTCAAGCACGCCAACGTTCGGTTTCCCTCTCACTGGTTGGACTGGCTGTTCGTCACCCCTCACTTTCACGCCATCCACCACAACCGGGGAAAGGGCCTGAACAAAAACTTTGGGTTCTTTCTCACCGTGTGGGACCGCGTGTTTGGCACAGCCATTTTCCCCAAAGACATGCCCCGCCCCTTTCCCATGGGGCTGCCCCAGCGCCAGCAAAAACCCGTGTGGCGCATGGTGTTGGGGGTCTGAACATCAACAGGGGCTGCCCCCAGGTCACTTAAAATGCTATCCGAGGAGGCTTGAGAAGGACCTCACCCCCGGCGGCGGTGCCGCAGCCCCCTCTCCCGAAAACAGCACCCCTCCCCTGCCCCTGGCGGGGCATCCCCTCCCCTTCGTGGAGGGGCAAACGCCTGAATCCAATGGTCAGGGGTTGGCCGATGGAAAGGGTAAGGGCAAGGGAGCCGGGGGAGCAACGGGTGCGCTCCCTGGCCAGGGGGTGGAGCACCGCTCGGAACAGGGTGCGGCGCACGCTCAGAACACGCTGAAGAACCCACACTACACGGGGGAATTCCCTGGGCGGGGGCTGGAACACCGTTCGGCGACAGCTGGCCAGCACGCTCAAAATACCGTAAAAAATAAGAACCTTCAGGGCGAAGCGCAGGATGTGGTGGTGCAGCTTGGGAAGAATGGGGAGCACCTTTACTTCCATCATTCCGACCACCTGGGGAGCGTCAGCACCGTTACGAATGCCGACGGAAAACCGGTTGAGCATTTGGAATACTTCCCCTTCGGGGAAACCTGGCTTGACCAGCACCACAACGTAGACAAGACAAGTTATAGGTTCACCGGGAAAGAGTACGACCAGGAGACGGGGTTGTATTACTTTGGGGCGAGGTATTACGAGCCTAGGTTAAGTATTTGGACGAGTACTGATCCGATTTTGGGAAGTTACATGGGAGGGAAACCCAATGGGGGGGTGTATTCTCTAGGCAATCTTTCCCTGTATTCTTATGGGAGATTGAACCCCATTCTGTACATTGACCCCAATGGGAAATGGTGGAGCCTTCGTGAAGGTGGGAAAGGGTATGAATGGTCGGATAAAAAGTGTGAGAAATGTAGGGCTTCTGCGGCGGCAGTTGAAGGAAACCGTGTTCACTTGTATTTATCGAATCGCGAGATACGATCAGTTAACGCCAATAAAGATGGGATGGTTAGTTTAGCGGATATGAAAAGTTCAGCTCGAGGAGCTTTCGCTGGTCGCCCAGAGGCGCGTCGTGGTGGTGGCGCACGGTTTGATCTTAAGGACAGATCCAAAGCCTATTTATATCCCGAACGCGCCGCAGCATCATTCAATTTGCAGGGCGACTATTACGTTGCCCATCCGAACGATGCAAATCTTGTCATTACTGATGCGGGTATAGCTTCTGGGGCCCACTTCGGCCCGCATAAATCCCATAACCATGGGAGAGCATTTGACTTTAGATACATGGGAAGCGATGGAAAACCGATTCAAAATGATTGGGCCGCGGGGTATGCTGATGCCAACAGAGTGGGATTGTTATTTTAATTGGGTGAAAAACACGGGTTTAATCAAAACTACCGCGGAGCAGGGTTGGGAATAATGGGCCATGCAACATATGTGAAAGATCATGAAGATCATGGGCACATGGGCTCACGATATTAATAAACAACAGGAGAATATGGAAATGAAACCCGGAACCATTAAAATAGTATTATGTTATGTTTTTATTGCAATGGCATGGCCGCAACAATCCATGGCGAATGAAAGATGGAATATTAGCTTGGAAGGGTTTCTGTGCTTTAGGAAAATTGAAAAAGAATACGATCCATTAAGACGGAATAATCCGTATTATCTACGGCTAGATTATGATGGAGATGGTGTTAATGATTTAGCTATCATGATCCGTCATAAAAAAACAAAAAAAGAAGGTATTTTAGTTTGCAACATAAAAAACAATGAGCATTATATTATTTCTGCCGGGATTAAAACAAAAATTTTTGATAGTGAAAATAATTCTGTCGTTGATGATTTAAGAAATTATGTTCGCTTTTATGTATTCGACGACTTTAGTAATAAAAGTCAAAACCCATACGAAAAACGAGCAAAAGGGGAAATTATTAGTGTTGGAATGGAAGAAACTGACGGTTTATTATTATTTTGGGATGGTAAAGAATTTATTTTTTACTATACTGACCCCGAAGGTTAGAAAATGGGGATGTTTTTAACTTTTATCCAAGCCCAGGCTAACCCCCTGGGCTTTCCTTTTCCCTCTCCCTCCATCCCCACCCCCTCCTTTCTGGCGACCCTCAAGACGTTGTGCTACAATTGGGCAAGTCGGGGGAGCACCTTTACTTCCATCACTCCGCTGTTGGAAATGCCTCGCCAGGGGCAGGGGTGTTTCTGAAAGGGATCCTTCGGCCGTGCGAGCGGCACCTGAACAACATCTAAAAATCGAAATGAACCCCGCCTAAACAATGGGTGAATCGCCCTCTTCACGGAAGACATGCTCCATCCCCGAAATCAAAAAGCCTTTCCCCCGTGAAGGAGAAAGGCTTGATGATGCACAGCGAGTTTGGGCTTTTCACCCACCCAAGTTTAATAGCCCGCCCGGCTTTGGCGGCGAGGCCCACGGGCGGGCCCCCTGGAAGGCCCACGGGGGCCATTGCCTGGTGTGCGTCCACCGGGGCGGGGACCACGATCCGGCCCGCCGCGAGTTTCTGTCCGGGCTTCTGCCCGGTTCCCAGAGCCATTTCCACGGCTATTCCCCTGGCCAGGGCCAAAAGAATTGCCTTGGCCAAACCCGGCCCGGTTGCCGTTGCGGGCGGGGCGTGACCCATGGTTTTCGCTGTGGCTGCCGCCCAGGTCGGCCCCATGGCGGGAAGGCTGCCGCAGGTGCCCTTGAGAGCGGCGGGCTGGCGCGCCAGGCCGTCCGGTGTTCTGCCGCCGCACCAGGTGGGCGTTAGGAGAAGGCTCCAGACCTTCCACCACTCGGCGGTCCAGGGGCTGCTTAATCAGCCGCTCGATGCCGGCCAGCTTTCCGTGGTCGTCGGGCCCCACCAAAGAAACCGCGATGCCCGTGGCCCCAGCCCGGCCGGTGCGGCCGATGCGGTGCACGTAGTCTTCGGCCGTCATGGGCAGGTCAAAGTTAATCACATGGCTCATACCCTTGATGTCAATGCCCCGGGCCGCCACGTCGGTGGCCACCAGCAGCCGCACCTTGCCTTTGCGCAGGTGCTCCACCGTGCGGTTGCGGGCGCCCTGGCTCATGTTGCCGTGCAAGGGGGCCGCCAAGTGGCCGTCTTCCGTCAGCTTTTTGGCCAAGCGGTCGGCACCGCGCTTGGTGGCGGTGAAGATCACCGCTTGGCTCATGTGCGGGTCGGCCAGCAGGTGGGTTAACAGGGCCTTCTTGTGGTCGGGGCTGTCGGCCATGTGAATGTGCTGGGTAATGGATTCGTGCCGTTGGCTGGCGTGGGCCAGTTTCACCCGCAGGGGGTCCTTCATCAGGCGGCGGGCCACCCGGTCCACTTCACCTTCCAAAGTGGCCGAGAACAGCAGCGTTTGTCGGCCAGCGGGGGTTTGGGCGGCAATGGTTTCCACCGGTTTCACAAAGCCCATGTCCAGCATGCGGTCGGCTTCGTCCAGCACCAGCAGTTCCACCCGAGACAAATCCACCGTGCGTCGGTTCATGTGGTCCATCAGGCGGCCGGGGGTGGCCACCAAAATGTCGGGCCCCTGGCGCAGCAGTTTATCTTGGGGGCCGTAGCCGGTTCCCCCCACCACCGTGCCAGACACCAGCCGGGTAAAGCGGCCCAGCAGGTTGATGGCCTGGTGAATTTGCATGGCCAATTCACGGGTGGGAGACAGCACCAGCACCCGAATGTGATGGGTGCGGGCGGGGTGATTCAACAGATTGTGCATGGCGGGCAGCAGAAAGGCCGCCGTTTTGCCAGTGCCGGTCTGGGCCGAGGCCATCACGTCGCGGCCAGACAAGGCCGCCGGAATGGCTTCTTTCTGCACGGCGGTGGGTTCGGTGAAGCCAGCGGCTTCAAGGGCTTTCAACAACAAGGGGTCAAGATTCAGGGTTTGAAAAGACAAGGGAGTTCCTGGATATAGGGTTGCGGCCCGCCCGGATAGGGCGATGCCGGGCCCCCGTGGCCGCGAAAACAACCGCGCACGGAAGCAATTTTTGTAAAAAAGGAACCTGTCTGGAGGGAAAAAAACGATTTGGCCGGTAGTGGATTCAACGACCACGGCCTTCAACCACTGGAGCCTGTTCCAAGCGCCCAGAATCCCTCAGGTGTCCGGCGGCCCTCGGCATTCGGTGTTTGCATTCCGCAAACTGAATGGGGGAGGATCCGTACTTCGCCGCCAACCTGGTGCCTTACGGGGTTTGATACGGACGGGGAAACCCCGCCTGCCGTGGAGAACATGCCAAGGGACAGACATCCCTTGAGGCCGGAGACGCAACTATCCTTTAAGTATACCCCGAACGGGGGAAAAGGGAAGGGTTATATTGTAATCACTCAATCAAGCCAACGGCGGCAGGATGTTCACCTGCTGGAAGGAATCCCTCCCCACCTGGGTCCAAGATTCTGGGCCTTGTTCCAGCACCACCAGGGCGCAGGTTTGCAGGGAAAAGGAATGCCCCTCCCGGCGGGCGGCCAACAACCGGGCCAATTCCCCCATGCCCGGCATGTGCCCCACCAGCAGAGCCCGCTGAATGCCGTCGGGGATTTCCCGCACAACATCCAGCAGGTCGTCCTCATAGGCATTGTAGATGCGGGGTTCCGTGGTGACCTGCCCAGAGAACTTTCCGGCCTGCACCAATTGGGCGGCCACGTCGTTGGCGGTGGCGGCGGCCCGGGCCGCTGGCGAGGCGAGAATGACTTGGGGCACCAGACCATCGGCGGCCATTTTTTTCCCCAGGGCCGCCGCCTGGGCCACCCCGTGACTGGTGAGGGGCCGGTCAAAGTCATCCATCCGTCCGGGGTCCACCGGTTTGGCGTGGCGCAGCAGAAAAAGCGTTTTGCTCATGAGGGTTCTCGGGTGGGGTCATCCGGCAGGTCCGGTTTGCCAAAGGTCATCCCAGACACCGGCCGAGCCGGTTCTCCGGGGGCGATGGAGGGGGGCTCTACGTGCACCACCACGTCCAAGGCGTCCAGCTCTTGCTTGCAGCGTTCCATCACCTCGTGGGCAATGCGGTGGGCTTTCCACAGGGGCAGATCGGGGTCAATCTGTATTTCCATGTCCACATATAAATAGGGCGACATGCCCCTGGAACGGATGTTGGAACAGGAGATCACCTCCGGCACGGTTTTGGCCACGGCTGCCACCCGGTCTGGGTGCAGCACCGAGGAGTCGGTGAGAATGGAGGAGGTGCGCCGCAGAATGCCAAAGCTGATGTACAAGATCAACCCGGCAATGCCAAAGGCCACCAGCACGTCGGCCCAGAACCAGCCGTAAAACGAGGCCCCCAGGCCCGCCAGCACCGACAACGACACATACACATCCGATCGGGTGTGCTCGGCATCGGCCAGCAGCACCTCGCTTTTCAATGCCGCCCCTTTGGCCGACTCGTATCGGGTAATGAACAGGTTGGCGATCATGGTGGCCACCATCACCCCCATGGCTGGCAGGCTGGTTTGCACCGGCACCGCCGAGCGCAACCGTTCCACCCCCATCTGGGCCACCTCGATGGCGGTGATCCCCAACAAAAAAGAAATGGCCAGGGCCGAAAAGGCTTCGTATTTGTGGTGCCCGTAGGGATGGTCTTCATCTGGCGGGCGCCCGGCCAGAAACACCCCCACCAGCCCGATCACGTTGGAAGAGCCGTCCAGCAGGGAATGCAGGCCGTCGGCCATCATGGCCAGCGATTGGATGCTCCACCCCACGGACAGTTTGGCCACCGCCACCACCACGTTGAGCCACAGCACCACCCACAACACCCGGCGGATGGATTGAGAGCGATTCTGAATCATGAAGAGCCGGAGAATGGGGGGAGCCGATCCTGGCACCGGGAAACAACACGTCTCAAGGAAATTGATGTTTATACTCGAATCTATTCGAATCCAACGGTGAATGGATTCGTCCGTCTATATATCTACCCATACAGGAAAATTCCCTCGGAGGAAAACCGGGCCTCTTTTCTCCCAGGGCAAATTCATGGAAGAATAACCCTGCGGGCCCCCGCACCGCCATTCACTCCGATCACGCCATCCAAGGACCCCCGTGACCCATTCCCCGGCCCAATCCCCCCCCCATCCATCCCCCCATTCCTCTCCCACGGCAAATCAGCCCCAGGGGGCTGATGCGGTGATGTTCATCACCCCCCGTCCCAACCTGACCATGGTGCGGGGCCAGGGCAGCTGGTTGTGGGACGACCAGGGAAAACGCTACCTGGACTTTGTGCAGGGCTGGGCGGTGAACAGCCTGGGGCACAGCCCCAAGGTGCTGCGGCAGGCCCTGGCCCGCCAAGCCGGGGTGCTGGTCAACGCCAGCCCGGCGTTTTATAACAACGCCATGCTAGATTTTGCCGGCTGGTTGACCCGCCAATCTGGGTTGGACCGGGTGTTTTTCGCCAACAGCGGCGCCGAGGCCAACGAAGGCGCGGTGAAACTGGCCCGCAAGTGGGGCAAGGTGCACCGCCATGGGGCCTTCGAGGTCATCACCACCCACAATTCGTTCCATGGGCGCACCCTGGCCATGATGAGCGCCAGCGGAAAACCAGGGTGGGACAAACTGTTTGAGCCCAAGGTACCAGGGTTTCCCAAGGTGCCCTTCAACGACCTGGACGCCATGGCCCATGCGATCACCCCCAAAACGGCGGCTATTCTGGTGGAACCGGTGCAGGGAGAGGGAGGGGTGATTGTGCCCTCGCCCCATTACCTGACTGGTCTGCGGAAGTTATGCGATGAGAAGGGCGTGCTGCTGATGCTGGATGAGATCCAGACCGGCATGGGGCGCACCGGCACCCTGTTTGCCTTTCAGCGCCACGGCATTCTGCCCGATGTCATGACCCTGGGAAAAGGGTTGGGCGGGGGGTTCCCGGTGGCGGCGGTGCTGGCCCGCCAGCCGGTGTGCTTGTTTGAAGCGGGGGAACAGGGCGGAACCTTCAACGGCCAGCCCCTGGCCATGGCCGCCGGTCTGGCGGTGGCTCAAGAAATCGAGCGAAAACGCCTGGCCGAGCGGGCCGAAAAAAACGGTCGGTACCTGCAAAAGAAACTGAACGCCATGGGAAAAACCCTGGGGTTGACCTCCGTGCGGGGCCAGGGATTGCTGGTGGCGGTGGACCTGCCCCAAGAAAAAGGCCCCCAGGTGGTGGCCGCCGCCCTGCAGGCAGGTCTGCTGGTGAACTCTCCCCGCCCGGCCACCCTGCGCCTCATGCCAGCCCTCACCGTAAGCCGTGGAGAGATTGACCAGATGCTAGACATGTTAGAGCAGGTGCTGAAGCAGGTGTTGTAAAGGGGCTACCGGGCCGGTTCCTCATGAGACCTCGGCATAACTTTTCCCCCTCCATCCCCCTTTTCACGGGAAAACTCCGGGTTATGCAGAGCTCTCTTCATGTCCTTTCAGGAGGAGAACGGATGACATGGGGCCGCGCAAAAAGCTCCGCGATGAAAGAACACCCCGCGGGACGCTAACATTCAAATTCGAGTTGGTGAAATGCGAATTGGGAGGGAGGAACCAGCTGAAGAGGGAAAAAAAGAAAGCGAAGCAAAATACGAGGGAATCAAAACCAGGCACACAACATTTAAAATATAAAACAATGATAAAATAAAACGGACAACCCGCGGGCGATCCGCACACAGCACCAAAACTAACTGGCTTCCTTGCCCATCAACTCAAAACCAAAAGCCACCAGTTTTTCCACCTCGGCAGAGGCAAACCCCAGGGTTTCTCCCACCGTGCGCACCATTTGTTCTTCAGATGCGGCGAAGTCTTTGTCCACCACGGCAATGCGAACCATGTCGATCAACATTGTCATGGCCAGTTTGCGGTCTAGCCCCACGGGCTTGCTAAGTTGAGGCACTGTTTTAAACTGGATGAATTTCTTCAGCCGGTCCACCTCGTTTTCTTCCTTCACGATGGAAATCACCTTCACCAGAAACTCCGCCTCGGTCCGGTCAATGTTTCCGTCCACCAAAATCATGGCTGTTAGAGCGGTGGCAAACCAAATCCGATGCTTGTCGGTGAGTTTGCTGATGGGGGTTTTAAAGTCGATGTTCAGGCTGCTCATGGCGCATCCGGTGGAAACCTAGTGGATAAAAAAACCTGGGAAAACCGTATTTCTTCCGGCGAAATCCCCCTCCACCGTTGTAATCAGATTTCAGCAGGTTCGCAAGAGATCAAACCGCCATCCATCTATTTTTCTAATAATCATATGACATAAGAATAAGTTGCCTAGTTTTATTGACCCTGGATTCAGACGCCCAATGGGGTTTGTCAGAAAAACCACCAATGAAAGAACGCTTCCCTTTAAGAACGTTTGGCCTCACGGGGGCGTTCCCGAGCCGCTTCCGCCGGAGAAATGCGCCAAGTCATCAGTGGAGACAGCAGGTACACCAGGGTCAGCAGAAAAATCATCCCCCCGAAAAAGGGAGTGAACACCATCACCAGCGCCAGCAGAGAAAGCCCCCAGGTCACCATTGGGTTGCGGCTCATCAACCGCCCAAAGTGCAGCCAACGCACCACGTAAAAATTCATGGCCACAGACGCGGCCACCATGACCAGGGTGGCACCCAGCGCCCAGGCCTGGGCATCGGGGTGGTTGGTACGGTGTAACATCGACGATATTTCCAACGGGCCCATCACCAACAGGGCGGCGGCGGGCACCGGCATGCCCTTGAAAAATCCGGGAACGGGGGTTTTGTCTAGGGTAAAGTAAATCAGCCGCGCCGTTCCGGCCAGGGCATACAACCCAGCGATCAATCCCACGGGCAGGTCCGGCGGGTGAGTCAAGTCTTCCATCACCAGGTAAAAAATAGCCGCCGGGGCCATGGCAAAACTGACAAAATCCGAAATGTCGTCGAGTATGGCCCCCAGGGTAATTTTTTGGCTGCCGGGTTTTTCTCCGGGCTGGCCGGCCAAGCCCAGGCGCCGGGCCAGGGTGCCGTCGAGTTTATCGAACACCGCGGCCCCCACCAGAATAAACAAGGCTTCTCGAACCAGCCCCATGCTGGCAAACACCACCGCCGCCACCCCCATCACGCCGTTTAGCATGGTCACCGCGTTGGGCAGCACCGCCAGAATCCGCCGCCGCAGGTTTTCGTCATCCCCGCAAATATCATCCAAGGCCAGCATTCCGTATTTTCGCAGGTGCACCGTCATCGAACCAAACGTGACGATGAGAAACAGGCTTTCCAGCACCAGCCATGCCCGCAGCGGCACCTGGTCGAGCCAGTCTAACCAGCCGTAGAACACCTCCCACCCCACCGTGGGCAAATAGAACGCGTAGGCGTACAGCAGCACCGCCATGGGGGCCCCCACCAGCCCTTGCAGCTGATTCAATTCGTAAGATTCCAGGTCTTCTCCCTTGCGAATGGCAAAGGAGCGGATGAAGGTGGAAAATTGATCGCGCACCAGCACCAGCACCCCAATGGCCACCACAAACAGGGCGTGCAGCATCAGCAGCCGGGCAGAGCGCGCATCCAGGCCTTCGGCCAAGCGGGTGTAGCGCCACAACATGCCCGCCCCCAACACCGGAAAGATAATGGTGAACACCAGCCGCTCCATCATGCGGTTCACCAGGGGCCCCAGGCGAGACTCTGGGTTGAAGCGCTCGGCAAACCAGCCGTCAACCCAATCGAACAGCATGGACATGGCCAGCAGCGAAAGCCCGGTGATGTAAGCCAGAGACGACTGGGTAAAAATTACCCACAACGCCGCCACGAAGGCCCCAAACACCAGCGGAGGCCGCCCAAAGGTCAGCACCGCCGCCACGTTGCGGGGCAGCCGGGAAAACGGCTTATGTTTGGGCCGTATTGTTTGCGCTTTGGTTTTAACCACGGGTGGTGTTCTCCTTGCTGCCCAATGATGATGACGACCGGTTGCTGGTCAACGTTTGCCGATCAAACACATCCTCCATCAACATTTCTCTATCCCTCTACCTGCCTCAGGCCAATCCGGCCCGCCAGCGCATCCATTGTTGCCGCTCAATGGGGGTTCGTCAAATGCCCGCCATCACATCTTTCCACCTCTGGGCTTACGGGGGGCGGGGTTGGTTTTCAGGCGCACCCACACAGCACCGTTTCCGCCCAGGGCCGGGGGGGCCCAGCCAAAAGACCTAGCATAGGGGCCGCCGTTCTTCCGCAGCCACTGAAACACGGTTTCTCCCAGCACCGGCCCCTGGGGGCCAGAGTGCTTCCCCTGCCCGGTGATGATGAGCACCAGACCCCGCCCCGCTTGGCGGCTGGTCATCACAAAGTTTTGCACCATGTGAATGGCTTCCTCGCGGGTCTTGCCGTGCAGGTCCAGTTGATCATCGGGCTGCTCATCGTCTCGCACCCCGGCGGCACCCGCATCACCCGCCCCACCCGCCAGCTTCCTCCGCACTTCCCGCCCGGCCTCTCTCGCCCCCTCGAACTTGTCGCGGGGGTTCATGGCCCCCTCCTCCATCCACCGCGCCAAAACCTCCTCCCCGTCTTCCTCCAGGTCAAACTCCACCCTGTCATCGGGCACCAGCGGGCGGCGGGGGGGGCTGGTCATGGCGGTGTGTGCGTAAAGTGGGCCGGATCAAGGGCAAGGGGCAAGAGCCCCCCTCACAGCGGGCCCTCCAATTATTCCGTACAGAATGCCACAGCCAGAAAAAGTTTGCACGACCGGGGAAAGGAGCGATGGGAGAAGGGGAGAGGGGGAAAGGGGGAAAGGGGGATTACTCTTGAGCCACGCTGATGACCACTTTTCCCCGGGCGTGACCCTGACCAAAATAGCGGAAGGCCTCCACCAACTCACTCAGCGGAAAACGCTTGTCCACCACCGGTTTTAACTTTCCGGTTTCCAGCAGGCTTTTCAGCAGCGGTAAGTCGTTGGGGTTGGGTTTCAAAGTCAAAAACCCCAGCCGTTGACCGCCTTTTTTAGACAGCCAGGGACCCTTGAGGATTGCGGCAAACATTTGCTTTTGGTGCCCGCCCACCATGACATAGGCCCCCTGGGGGGATAAAACCCGTTGATAGGCCGCGATGGGATGATAACCGTTGACCGCCAGAATCAAGTCGTACTTCTGTTCCAGTTGGGTAAAATCTTGTTGGGTGTAGTCCATCACATGGTCGGCCCCCAATTCTTTTGCTTGCTGCACTTTGGATGTGCTGCACACGGCGGTTACTTCGGCCCCAAAGTGTTTGGCCAGTTGCACGGCAAAGGTACCCACCCCGCCCGAAGCGCCGTTGATCAGCACCTTGTGCCCGGCCTGAATTTGCCCCAGGTCCCGCAACCCCTGCAGGGCCGTGACAGCCGCCAGGGGCACCGCGGCGGCGGTCTCGAACGATACCTGATTGGGCTTCAGCACCAGATCCTCCTCCCCCGCGATCATGTATTCGGCATAGGCACCCAACCGCTGCACTTCCACCTTGCCGAACACCGCGTCTCCCGGCTTAAACTTGGCCACCCCATGGCCCACGGCCTCCACTCGGCCCGCCAGGTCCGCCCCCAAAACTTGTTTTTTGGGCTTAAACAACCCCGTGAACAGGCGAACCAAAAAAATGTCGGCGGTCAGCAGGTGCCAGTCGGCCGCGTTGATGGAGGAGGCAACCACCTTCACCAGAACTTCATTCGCTTGGGGGCTGGGTTTTTCGACTTCTTTGAGAGACAGCACCTCTGGCGGGCCGTACTTGGCGTAAACCATGGCTTTCATTTGAGTGCCTCTATACGAAAAGAGTGGGGGGCCTGGGCTTCATGGGTTCCAATATCTTGTTCAGAATGCCATAGCCAAACAGGGTTTGCACGACAAGGGGAAGGGGGAACCTTAGGGGAGGAAGAGTTTACTTGAAACGGGAAGTGGCGTAAGGTTCGTAAAAAGTTGGGAAAATATTGAAGAATAAAAAACGGGAAGATAAAAGATCGTGATCTACGCATAAATCTCAATCCCTGGAATATCCCAACGCAAATTTAGGAGCATTATTATGGCAACACAATGGACATGCCCTTATTGCAATCGCCACTGCACCATTGGCGAATATGATGACCGAATAATAGCAGGGGAAAATCACATAAATGAAAAATACGGCCACTATGTAACATTAACACGAATAATTGTGTGCCCAAATCCAGACTGCGAAAAAAGAACCATATCGTTGGCAATTTTTGCTTTGAAAGGAGGCCCTTGTCATTGGGAACACCAATCATATCAAGAACTAATAAAAAGATGGGATCAACCACTACAAATAATTATTTTTAACTCAATAAAGTTAATTTCTTGGAATTTGCTGCCAGAATCTACGGCCAAACCCTTTCCAGATTATATTCCCGCTCCATTGAGAAAGGACTATGAGGAAGCTTGTTTAATCGTCAACAAAAGCCCAAAAGCATCCGCCACCTTATCCAGGAGATGCCTGCAAGGGATAATTCGTGACTTTTATGGAATCAAAAAGAAGACGCTTGCGGAAGAGATTAACGAGCTGCAAAGCAAGGTTGATAGCAGCACTTGGGATGCAATGGACTCCCTTCGCCACGTTGGAAACATCGGGGCACATATGGAAAATGACATTAACTTAATCATTGATGTTGAAGAAAATGAAGCAACTCTCTTAATCAATCTTATTGAAACCCTTTTTGTAGAAACGTACATCAATAGGCATGATAGGGAGCAGAGAATGTCGAATCTTAAAAAAATAGCTGATGATAAGAAACAGCAAAAATCACAAAAACAAACCGAGTGAAAATCAAACCTACTCCTGCCCCCCACACCAAACATATTCCACCCCCCATGCCCACGCCCCCCATTTGGCACCCGTTTACCCAGCACGGGCTGGGGCCTGAGTTCCCCCGGATTGAGCGGGCGGAGGGAGCGATGCTGTTTACCGAGGACGGCCGGGAGATTGTGGACGCCATCGCGTCGTGGTGGGTGACGCTGCACGGCCACGGGCACCCGCGCATTGCCCAGGCCATTGCCCGGCAGGCCCAGCAGCTGGAGCAGGTGATTTTCGCCCAGTTCACCCACGGCCCGGCGGAGGACTTGGCCCAGGGTCTGCTGGCCCGGGCGCCCCAGGGGTTGGAGACGGTGTTCTTCTCCGACAATGGCTCCACGGCGGTGGAGGTGGCGCTGAAGATGGCCATCGGCCACTGGGCGCGTGAGCGCCAGGGGCGGGGGCGGCCCCTGTTTGCCGCCCTGGAGCACGCCTACCATGGAGACACCTTTGGGGCCATGGCGGTGGGGGAGCGGGGGGTGTTCACCCAAGAGTACGCCCCCCTGCTGTTCGACGTGGCCCGGCTGCCGTTTCCTTATCCGGGGAAAGAGCAGGAAACCCTGAAGGCTTGGGAAGACCTGCTAGCCCAACAGGGAGAACGGGTGGCGGCGCTGATTGTCGAACCCTTGGTGCTGGGGGCGGGTGGAATGCTCACTTACCCCCCCGACGTGCTGGCCCGGCTGGCCGCCACCGCCCGGCGCCACGGGGTGCCGTGGATTGCCGACGAGGTGATGACCGGCTTTGGCCGAACAGGCAGCTTCTTCGCGGTGGATCAACTGCAAGGGCTGGAACCGGCTGGCGACCCCCCCATGAATCACGGACTAACCCCCGATCTGCTGTGCCTGTCCAAAGGCATCACCGGAGGATTTTTGCCCCTGGGGGCCACCCTGGCCTCAGGAGCGGTGTTTCAAGCCTTTCAGTCTCCCCAGCGGGAGCGCATGTTCTTCCACGGCCATTCCTACACAGCCAACCCCATTGCCTGCGCGGCGGCCCTGGCCAGCCTGGAGGTCTTCAGCCAAGAACCGGTGATGGAACGCGTTCAAGCCATTGGCCAATGGCACGATGAAAAACTGTCCGCCCTGGCTGGGCACCCCCGGGTGGCGGCGGTGCGCCGGGTGGGGGTCATCGCGGCGGTTGAATTCCGGGCGGCGGATGGGGGATATTTACATGAGATGGCTCCGGCCCTGTCGGCGTATTCTTTATCACGGGGCGTGCTGCTGCGCCCCCTGGGGAATGTGGTGTATATCCTCCCTCCCTATTGCATTTCCCACGAGCAACTGAACAAGGCCCATGACCTCATCGCGGAATCCCTGGAACTCCCTGCCCCCCGCTGAGCGGCCCGGCATGGCCCCCGCCGGGGAAGACCACACCCCCCGGCTGGAAGCCTGGCTGGCAGCCCTGATGGCAGACACCCCCCGCCACGCCAAGTTTTTAAACACCCTGGCCCTGCTAGAGCACCTGGGCAGCCGAAAAATCATGCTGTCTCAAAGCGGCCCCGCCATGCCCCTGGCGGCCCTGCAGCACTTGGCGGAAGAAACCGGCCACGCCTTCTTCTTCCGCCGGGCGGCAGAGGCTCTGCTGGTGGCCCAGCCCCCCAAACCCGCCAGGGCCTTCGATTGGTCTCCCCGCCACACCATGGCCCCCCAGGCTGGGGCTATGTACCTGGCCCGGCTGGAAGCCCTGGTGGTGCGCTTGGTGGGCCTCACCCCCCCGGCATTGCCCTATTTATACACCTCGGCCCTGGTAGAGGTGCGGGCCCTGTGGTTCTTTCACCTGTATCAGCGGGTGCTGAAGCAACAGGGGGCGGCGCTGAACCTGAAAAAAATCATCGGCGAGGAAGACGGCCACCTGATGGACATGACCTTTGCCCTGCACCAACTGGATCGGGATTTCTCTCAACGCTTCGAAACCTTGAAAGCGGGCGAAGCACGGGCCTTTGCCAAACTGCTGCCCAAAGTGATGGAAGGGTAGGGGAGAGAAGCCACCCACGTGGAAATCGTGGATGACCACTGAGAACACCCATGAAAACCAAAACCCTGCCACCCATTCATCCTGGAGAAATCCTGTTGGAGGACTTCATGAAACCCCTGGAAATCAGCGTGAACCGGCTGGCCAGAGATATTCATGTGCCCCCTAACCGCATTAGCCTGATCGTGAACGGCAAGCGGGGAATCACGGCCGACACCGCCCTGCGGCTGGGAAAATATTTTGGCACCAGCCCGGAAGTGTGGATGAACTTGCAGCAAAATTTCGAGATGCGCGTTGCCTGCGCCACCACTTGGCCAAAAGAAGCCCCCCTCGTGCAGGTGTTCCCCCGAACCTTAGACGGCCAAAGCCCCGGGCGGTGAAGTGGCGATTTGTTTTTGTGTTCCCGATCGAATCCCCATTTTATCACCCAATTCTTTCCCCCCCAAACAACAAAGCCCTCCCCTGATGGGGAGGGCTTTGTTGTTTCAAGAGACCGGCGGGGTCTTCCTACCGCAACATGGGTTCCATGGTGCTTTGCACGGAATACACAAACTCTCCGTAGGGTTCATCGGTATCCACCACCAGGTTCCATTTTTCCGGGTGAGCTTTCATGTAGCGCTCCAGCAGTTCCTGGGCCGGGTGGGCTGGGCGCAAAAACCGCAGGCCAATGCGGCGATGGCGGACTTCCTCCGGGGCGGTCAGGTGAATCAGCTTGGCCCCCATGGCCCGGCAATAAGCCAGTTCGTAGGGGGTAATGATTCCAGTAATCACGATGCGCTGGTAGGAGCGCTGGTTAATCAGGTTCCGCAGCCGTTTGTGAAAGGGGCGCACCCAATGGGCCCGGTCTTCCTTGGCCTTGGCAATTCTCAAATCCAGGTACTTCCGTTGGTCGTTGGCGGTCAGGTGCCGCACGCCCTTCTCGGCTTCCAGGGCCAGCCAGGCCGGGGCCCCCATGCTCATTTCAAGGCTTTCTCCCTGGCGGCACAACATGCGGGCCAAGGTGTGCACGCCCGCCCCCGGCGCGCCGGTCACCGCCACCAAATTCACCTGGCTGGGGCTGGTGGCCACAATGGTGCCAAGGTTCATCCCCCCACGGGATTGGGTTTGGGCTGGGGCTTGAGACATGTTCGTCACTTCCTTTCCTGTGCGGATGGGTGGTCATCGGTGGGCAGTTCTCCCCGCTCCCAGGCCGCCCGGAAGGCCTCGGCCTTGGCTTCGATCCACCCCATCACCACCTGTTGGGCTTCTTCCGCCGTGGCCGGTTGGGCCTGGCGCAGATACCGCAGGATGGCCTGTTGCTGATGGGCCAGAAACGCGCTTTGGGTCGGGTCCGTACGCATGGGTTGCCAGAGAAAGATTCAGGGTTCTCGGGTTTCAGGTAGATGAATGCATGTTCCGTTCCCAGCAACCTTGGCGCGAAATTAAATAGTGAGTTCAATGGTGTTTAAGCAGTTCCTCCAAACAGCACCCCACCCCAACCCCTCCCCGACGGGAAGGGGAAGAAGGACCTCACCCCCGGCGGCGGTGCCGCCACCCCCTCTCCCGAAAACAGCACCCCTCCCCTGCCCCTGGCGGGGCATCCCCTCCCCTTCGTGGAGGGGAAACAGCCTGAATCCAATGGTCAGGGTTTGGGCAATGGAAAGGGCAAGGGGGCCGGGGGAGCAACGGGTGCGCTCCCCGGCCAGGGGGTGGAGCACCGCTCGGAACAGGGTGCGGCGCACGCTCAGAACACGCTGAAGAACCCCCACTATACGGGGGAATTCCCTGGGCGGGGGCTGGAACACCGTTCGGCGACAGCTGGCCAGCACGCTCAAAATACCGTAAAAAATAAAAACCTTCAGGGCGAAGCGCAGGATGTGGTGGTGCAGCTTGGGAAGAATGGGGAGCACCTCTACTTCCATCACTCCGACCACTTGGGCTCCGTCAGCACGGTCACCAACGCCGAGGGGAAACCAGTTGAACACCTGGAATACTTCCCTTTCGGGGAGACCTGGCTTGACCAGAACCACAACGTAGACAAAACAAGTTATAGATTCACAGGAAAAGAGTACGACCAGGAGACGGGGTTGTATTACTTTGGGGCGAGGTATTACGAGCCGAGGCTGAGTATTTGGGTCAGCCCTGATAAGTATTTGGAAAAATACCTTCCGACGGGTGATAAAGAGAAGGGGAAAAGACTTCCAGGGATGGGAGGGGTCTATCGCCCTGGAAATATTTCACTGTATACATATGCGGGAAGTAACCCTGTTAAGTTTACAGACCCTGACGGAAACTTTATCTGGTTTGTCGCCCCTGCGGTGGTTGTGGCATACATGCTGTACGAGCCCGATGTAGCCAATGCGCCCGGGCCGGAGTCTGAAATTCAACATAGCCCCACCGCCCTTGAACGAGGGATGGATTTCGCTGAGTTGGCGACTATTCCAGTGGGAGGAGAGGTCACGGCAGGAAAGCAATTAGGGCGGTTAGCGGCTCACCTTGCGGCGAATGAAGTAAAAAAAGATATTAGATCGGCGTTTAAAGGTATGCTTAATAATGCTACACGATCTGAAAAGCAAACCACCAAAACACATGGGCCGCAATATGAAAGAAAGGGAGGCAGAGAACAAGCGGAAAAAGATTTTGCTGCTATGCCAGGGGAAGTTGATCGCCAGCCAAACGGGGCTATTGTAAAAACAGATAAAGATGGCAATGTAGCCACCATGTACAGAAGCTCAGAAACAGGTGAGACCTCTATTGAGGTGAGGTTGAAAAATCCAGAGACGGGTAAAAGTGAAGCAACCGCTGTCTTTAGGTTCGGTGATACCAAACCAAAATAATAAAGGGATACCATGGCAAGATTAGCGCCGGAATATAAAATAAAGGATATAGAAGATAATATAATGGATTTGGATTTGTTTCCTAACAATCCATTTATTAATAAAACATGGAAGGCGCATATACTGCCGGATTCATTTATCACAACAGAGCAGTTGCATTGTATTGTTGGGGCGGACGATAAAACCGTCCGCTCTAAAAAAATAATTCTTATTTCCGCTGGAAACTATGAAGATAAGATTTCAAGAATAAACGAAATCCCAATTATTCAGATCAATAATAATGCAGAATATTGCAACATAAGTAAAATTATAACAGATAAAGATGTTGAAAGTATTGATAATTATTATAATAACAGTAAATTTCACTTTACTTTCATGGCATATATTTTTCCTGAAACAAAAAAATGGGGTATAGTAACCCATCTTCCAAGTGAGGTCGCCATCATTGGGGGGGAACAGGATTTTATAGAAGCATTTGAGGAGTCTATGGGGGGTCGAGATTTATTAATAAATGACATATTCGAAGTATATAATAGCATGAGGCCGTTACCACACGATTATTTTTATACACTAATAAAAAGTATTTATGGGGATGACATAGAAATAAAAAAGGATGATTATAATAAACCAAAATAACCCACCAACTTTTCTTTACTTCCCCCTTTCAACTTAAAACTTTTGTCAGTCAGACGAGCACCTGGAATACTTCCCGTTTGGGGAAACCTAGCTTGACCAGCACCACAACGTAGACAAGACAAGTTATAGGTTTACTGGGAAGGAACTGGATGCCGAAACTGGAATGTATTACTTTGGGGCGAGTTATTACGAACCGAGGCTGAGCGTGTGGGTGAGTGCGGACCCGATATTGGGGGGGTAGGGGTCAGGGGGACGGGGGGGGGATTGCTTCGGTGACATGATTACATTGCCCGGAATATGTGATAGGAGATAATCTTTCTAGGACATCCCCCCACCCTTCGAGGGGAAACATTCACCAACCTGAGGCATTCGCCATGACAACACCCGAACATTCCACCGAAATGACCGCCCAAGACCCCTGGGATCATATCTTTACCCGGGCCAACGTGGTTCCCGCCGCCATTCAGGGAATCGTGACCTATGCCTTTACCCTGGCAGCCTGGGTGCAGGCGGTATTGCATCACAGCACCATTGGGGCAGTGGGGTTCTTTGCCGCGGGGGTCATCATCGTGTTCTTTCTATATACCCGCACCCAAAACGATCAAGACCCGCCGGCCAAAACTTTGTCCATCAGCGCCGTGCATCTCGGCTTCATGCTGGCCAAGTTTTCTGGGTTTTATCTGTATCTAACCACCCTGGACATTCCTTGGTTCTAGTCGATAAAAACCCCGTTTGCTCTGGGGGTGAAATCAAGTAGCCTGTGGGTGAAAGCAACATAAAATTGAGCTCAACCCACAGGCGGTCACTTTCAGATGGTCTCTTTTCTAGTTCTTATTTTTTTCCTGATTCCAATCCTTCATCTCTTAATCCCACGAGATTCCCATGAATGAACCGGCTCACCGCCCCGAAGTTGAAACCAAAGACCCCTGGGACGACGTATTTACCCGGGCCAACGTCATCCCCGCCCTCATTCAAATGGTGGTGGCCTATGCCTTTACCCTGGGGGCCTGGATTCAAGCCGTTCTTCAGCACAACATCATGGGCGCGGCAATATTTTTCGGTGCTGGGGCCGCCATTTTGCTGTGGATGTACAACCGCAACCAGCGCAATCAAGATCCCCCGGTCAAAACGCTCACCATGAGTTCCATTCTGTTGGGGTTCATGCTGGCCAAATTCACCGGGTTTTATATGTACCTCACCCAAGTGGGTGTTCCCTGGTTCTAAAGCCGTCCGTCATGTTCGCGTGGATTGCCCTGTTGAGTCTCCGCTCGTATCTTGGCAGAAACTTGGTCCTGCCTCTTGATTCTGCCTCTGATCTCTGACCCTGGAGCCTTTCCCCCCTTTTCCCCTTTTTTTCCCCGTGGCACAAAAAATATCTGCACCCAGGCACGGGGTATTGTCCCGCGCTGGGCGCTTGTCCTGCCACTTCCCTGGTGCCCTTCCGTTTCATTAGGCCAAACAAGCAAACCTGATCAATTCTAGGCTTAACCTTTGTATGGCATGGAAAACGTGAGACGCACACTGGTGAGATCATACTCCCGCTTGGGGTACGCAAACGCCGAACCGTAATAGCGTACCTTGCCCTGCCCCACCGACAGCATATACTGAATTCCCGTTTCCGGGCTTTCCCATCCCAACACCACTCCCTGACCCGGCCCGCTGGCCGCGTCCATATCTAAATTAGCATCATACACGGTGGCCGTTTGGTAATAACCCCCGCCCCGCACCGCCACGAAGTGGCTCCCCATCCAATACCGTGCCTCCATTCCAATCAATCCGCTGCTCAACCAGGCCGCGCCGGGGAAATCCCCCATGGAATTCTCCAAACTCATTTCAAATACCAGCCCTAGGTCAAATTCTTGAGACAAGGGAATGGGGTAATTGTACCCGATGTGTAGGCCGCCGTTTCGCCAGCCCGTCACGGCTTCCTGATTAGAAACCAGCCCTATCTCCACCCGCAGGGGAGAATCTGGGCGGTCGCCACCGGTGTTAAGCGGGGCCTCACCCAGGGCCCAAGCGGAAGACCCAACAAACAACCCAGCCGTGTACAACAAAACCATGGACCAAGCGCCCTTCCAATGGGCCTTCGGTGTATTCCACCCCATCATTCTTCATCTCCAAAACATGGGTTCGCTTAAAACCGCCGACCTATCCATAACTCAACACGAGAAAAGGCGGCTTTTTCCCGCGCCAGCACCGCGCCTGTGGGATCGTATTCCACGTAGGGCTGAATCATTTTGTGAAAGCGAAGTTGAACCAAGCCATCGTCCACCTCTCGCCCCACCACCAGGGTATATCCCATCCCGCTGGTTTCATAAAATCGAATGTCTGGGCAGGTACCCGTAAACGTGGAACAGCCTGTGGTGGGCTGATAGGCAATAAAACTTTGCCAAGCCACCCCCGCCCCCAGGTAGTTTCCCTCCAGGTGATACAAGCGGGCTTCTACCCCCAAGCCGTTTTCCACCGCCTGGGTGCCCCCGGCCATGGCGTTTTCCAGGCTGGCTTCCGCCGTGGCGGCCACCCCCAGGTATTCCCAGGGTTTCCATTGGTATTCCACGGCCAGCCCAATCCCGTTGGCGTCCCGGCCGCCGGTGCTGGGGGTCCCACGGGTCAGGGTCACGCCAACCAGGGCGGCGGGGCCCGCTTTGCCACCCGCCAAAGCCGGGCTGGCCGCCAGCACAACCGCCAGCACCCCAAGCCATTGCTTGCGCCAACCATTTCTGCTGCCCATGGGCACGTTCTCCATCACGGGTTGAATTTACCTATGGCCAATGTTTCTTCCCCGACAATACCCCCCTCCCCTCATTGCACACGGCACACCCCAAAAATCTCCGCTCCCCTTTAACCTCCGAAGAGCAGAAGGATCTTGAAGAATGGGGGGAATCAGAAACGGTATCCAACCGAAACATCGCCCCGGGTATAAGGCACCATTTCCTGCAGGGTGATGGCACGGGAAGAATCGTTCTTGTACTCGATCATTTCCTGCCGCATGTTTTGAAGGTTGATTTGGATCAAAAACCCACTCTCAAACACCTTGCCCAAAGAAACGATTTGCCCTGGCCCTTTTGCCTCATAATAAACCTTCCGGCAAGAACCAAAAATATTCCAACAATTGATTTGGTCACGATAAGTCAGGAAAGTATTGCTTGTCACCCCGCCGCCGAAATAAAATCCACCTCCTGGATATAATCGCAGAGCGATTCCCACATCGGCTCCATTTTCATGGCTGGACCGAAAAAAAGGAACAACCCCTATGCGGTCTTTGTGAACCCACTCTAATTCTCCCATCAAGAAATTGATTTCACTCTTCCTTGGCCCCGTGCTGGGGGTCACCTCCACCTTCGAAACGCCAAGTTGGACATTCAAATATACCTTGGTTTTCTCCACCGGGGGTTCTGGCGCAACCTGGGGCTGTGCTTCTGGTGTACTCTGTACCTGGGGTTCTGGTGAAGCCTGGGCCTGGGATTCACTCGTGCCCAGGCCAAGCAAAACCCATCCCATAAATAACCCAAAGGTAATCCCTTTCCACGCCAATGTTCCTGTCATGGATTGTCCTCCGCGAGAAGTATGCTTTATGGGGAGTCAAAGGAATAGGTGGGGGCTTTCTTTTCCTCCCAATGCCCCCCCGTCGCTCATGGCCCCCCCGAAACCTCCACTCCCCTTTAACCAGAAGGCTTATGAAGAGTGGAAGGCTTCAGAAACGGATTCCAACCGAAACATCGCCCCGGGTATAGGGAACATTTTCCCGCAGGGTGACGGCTCGGGAGGAGTTGTTCATGTACTCAATCATTTCCTGCCGCATGTTTTGATAATTGATTTGGATCGAAAGCCCATTCTCAAGCACTTTGCCCAAGGTAACAATTTGACCAGGTCCTTCAACATGATAATAAACTTGATTGCATGCCCACACGCAGCTTTGTTGCCAGCGAAAAGTTTGGAAAACGTTGCTTGTTACCCCGCCGCCGAAATAAAACCCATCTCCGGGATAGACACGCAAGGTGATTCCGCCATCAAACCCATTAATAATGTTTGTTCGGACGAAGGGGACAACCCCAACGCGGTCTTTGTAGACCCACTGATATTCTGCCATGAGAAACAACGCGTCTGCGCTTCTTAATCCCGTGCTGGGGGCCACCCATACCCTTGAAACGCCAATGTGGCCGCTAAAATATTGCTGTGTATCCTGGGCTTGAGATTCGTTGGCTCCCAAACCAGTTAATACCAATCCCATGAATAACCCGAGAATGGACCATCTCCGCATAGATTTTCTGGTCATGGAATCTCCTCCCTGAAAGGATTCTTTATGTGGGGGAACAAATCACCAGCGGAGGCCCCCCCGCACTCCGACTTTAAGTTTATCACAGCCCCCAACAGGAAGCCCAGGCGGGTCGTTTTAAGCGGGTTTCCCCTTCCGTTTCCACAGGGTCCATCCCACCGCCAACAGAAACAATCCATACGCCCAGCCAATGGAATCTCCCATGCGAGCGTACAACGTCCTCACCGGTTCCACGGGCACCCGGGCCAGCATCACCCGGTCATTTTGCTCAAAGAAGGGCAGCGCCTCCCGGGTGCGGCCATAGGCATCGAAGGCCATGGAGGTAGAGGCCCGCACGGGCCGCACCACCGAGAACCCCCCCTCAATGGCCCGAATGCGGGCGATTTGGCTGTGGTAGGGATCAATCCCCTTCCAATCCGAAGATGGAACCATCACCAATCCAGCCCCCAGGGCGGCATGCCCCAGGGCCATGGCGGGGAAGTCATAATCGTAGCAAATGGCCCCGGCCGTTCGGCCGTAGGGGCGGTCGAAAGCGGCCAGGGGTGCCCTGCCGGGTTCGGCCGGTTCGCTGCCCGGCACTGGATGGTGCTTGAAATAGGTTTCCACCACCTCTCCCTTTTCGGAAAACCAAACGTATTTGTTTTCAAACCGAAAGGGTGCCGAAGACAGAGGCACGGCATAGGCCAGCATCAGGTCAATGCCTTCCTGGCGGGCCAAGGCAGCCCCCCGCTGCAAGAAGGCCGATTCCTCCGCCGGGGCCACCACCGTGGCGGCTTCGTTCCAGGCCACGATGCGGGCTCCCTGGCGGGCGGCGGCCACTGTGCGGGCAAACAAGGTTTCCGTGGCGATCTTAACCTCTTTGGAGGCCTGAAACCGGTCTGGCGTCAGAATCAAATCAGATACCACCCCGGCGGTAAGAACGGTTTTTCCTTGGGGGGTGAAACCCCGGATGGCCCCAAAGGTGAACACCAGGGCCAGCACCAGCCCCAGGGCTAGCCCATGGCGGGCTAAGCGGCCAGGGTTCGGGCTGGTCAAAGCCACCATCACAAACGACCCCACCCAGGCCATCACGAACCCGATGGCCGACACGCCGAACAAAGAGGCCAGCTGCAACAGGGGCAGGTTTTCCACCTGGGTCACGGCGTAGGTTCCCCAGGTGCCCCCTTCGCTGAAGCGGTAGGTCAACAGTTCCAACAACGCGGTGAGCACCGGGAAGGCGTACAACCCCCAGGTTTCGCCCAAACGGATACGGATGGCCTGCCAAAGCATAAACACAGCGAACAGAATCAGGGCGATGGGTAGCCCAAACATCGGCGCCACAAATATCGGCAGGGGGTCGGTGATCATCTTCAACACCTGAAGGTTAACCGCCAGCAGCAGAACCCCCAGGAACAACCAACGGCTGCGCCGACCATGGGTTTGATGGAGGTAGATGAGATACGGAACAGGGGCCAGCCAAGCCAGCGGGGCTACGTTCCAGCGCATTCCGGTCAGCACGGTCAGCAGTGCCCCCAGGGCCAGCCAGGCCCATGGGGGAACCCCCAGAGTGTTCACCAGGGGTGTGGTCAAAACTTTGCTCAAGGCTGTTTGGTTGGGGCTCAGGGCGGCACTATTCGGGCTCATGGCTGCTCCTTTCGAGTAGAAGTTTCAAGTTCAGGCCGGGCCCTTAGGCCCGCCCATAGAATGCTCAGTTGATCCAACACCGTTTCTCGCAGGGCCTGGGGTGGCAGTTGCCGCAGCAGCACCGACAGACCAAAGAACAGCGCGCACAGCGAAAGAAAAGCCCCCTGCTGGTCCATATCCTGGGGCAACTCGCCCTGTTTCGCGGCTAGCGCCAACAGGGGGGGAAGCAGGGTTTCCAGCCCCCCCGGCTCTAAGTCTTCAATGCCCTCCAATTCTGGAAACCGCAGCCACCGCTCCACCGCGGGAATGGGATCCAGGGGGGGCGCTTTGTCCATCCGGGCCATCACCGCCACAATCTCCGCCATCAGGCCTGGGCTGCCAGCCGCCTGGGTAAACGTGCGCAAAAAAATGTCTTCCACGGCGGCCATGGCACCCCGTTCCAGGGCTGTCCGCCGGGCATGCCAGCCCATTTCCAGCGACCACAAGCGAATGAAATGAACCAGCACATCGGCCTTGGCCGAAAAATAATTGAAGAACGTGGGCTCGGAGACCTGGGCCGCCTCGCACAACTCTCTCACCGTCACCTGCTCCAAGGGCCGGACGGCCACCGCCTCCAGGGCGGCGTTCATTAGGGCCAGTTTGGTTTGGGCCTGCTTGCGGGGGCGCAACGGCACTTGGTGGATTTTCTCGTTCATGATTATTTTATATATCGCTATATAATTTTAGTCAACTATATTTTTATAATCCCTCCAGCCAAACCCTTTCCCTATGCTGTTCCATCCTGTAGAATCAATCTCTTAACCCTTCACCGCCCTGTCTTGGCGGTTCAACGCTTTTTTGGAACGCGCCCATGTCGCTGCCCGTGCAACAGAGAGTGAACACATTGAAAGACGCCCTGGCCCGCCGGATTCTGGTGCTGGACGGCTCCACCGGGGTGTACCTGCAAACCCAAGGGCTGACAGCGGCAGACTTTGGGGGCGGCGACCTGGAGGGCTGCAACGAAAACCTGGTGCTCACCCGGCCCGATGTCATTTCCGCCATGCACGCCAAATATCTGGAAGCGGGCTGCGACATTGTGGAAACCGACACCTTTGGGGGCACCCCCTTGGTGCTGGATGAATACGGCCTGGGGGCCAAGGCCAGGGAAATCAACCGTCGGGCGGCGGAACTGGCCCGGGAACAGGCCGACCGGTTTTCCACCCCCCAGCAGCCCCGCTTTGTGTGCGGCAGCATGGGCCCCACCACCAAGTCCATCACGGTGACTGGCGGGGTGACGTTTGAGGAACTGGTGGATAGCTTCCGGATCCAAACCCTGGGCTTGAGCGAAGGGGGCTGCGATTATTTGCTGATTGAAACCGCCCAAGACACCCGCAACATCAAGGCGGCCCTGGAAGGCATTCACCAGGCCTTCCGCGAGCAAGGCTATGAGTTGCCGGTGGCGGTCAGCGGCACCATCGAACCCACCGGCACCATGCTGGCCGGGCAGGGGGTGGAAGCCCTGGCGGTGAGTTTGGCCCACGAGGATCTGCTGTACATCGGCCTGAACTGCGCCACGGGCCCCAGCTACATGACCGACCACGTGCGTTCCCTGGCGGCCCTGGCCAAAACCCGGGTGGCGGTGGTGCCCAACGCCGGGCTGCCCGATGAAGACGGCTGCTACCTGGAAAGCCCCGCCATGATGGTGGCCGTGATGAAACGCTTTGTGGAGGAAGGGTGGGTCAACCTGGTGGGGGGCTGCTGCGGAACCACCCCCGACCACATCCGGGCGTTTGCCGAAATGGCCCGGGGGGCCAAGCCCCGGCAGATTCCCCAGTTCAACCGCACCCTGGTGTCGGGCATTGAGTGGCTGGAGATCACCGATGAGAACCGCCCCATTATCGTGGGCGAGCGCACCAACGCCGTGGGCAGCAAACTGTTCCGCGACATGATTGCCCAGGAAAAGTTTGAGGAAGCCGCCGAGATCGCCAAGCGGCAGGTGGAAAAAGGCGCCCAAATCATCGACGTGAACCTGGCCAACCCCGACCGGGATGAAAAGGCCGACATGGAGCGGTTTCTCGATCAGGTCATCCGCAAGGTAAAGGTGCCCCTGATGATTGACTCCACCGACCCCGCGGTGATTGCCCAGGCCCTGCCCTGGTCCCAGGGTAAGTGCGTCATCAACTCCATTAACCTGGAAGACGGCGAAGAACGCTTTGAGCAGGTGGTGCCCCTGGCCCGGCGGTATGGGGCGGCCCTGATCGTGGGAACCATCGACGAAGACCCGGCCCAGTCCATGGCCGTGACCCGCCAGCGCAAGCTGGCCGTGGCCCAGCGCTCCTACGATTTGTTGACCAAAAAGTACGGGGTGGACCCCACCGATATTATTTTCGACCCCCTGGTGTTCCCCTGCGCCACGGGCGATGAAAACTACATCGGCTCGGCGGCGGAAACCATTGAGGGCCTGCGGCTGATTAAGCAAGCCCTGCCCCTGTGCAAAACCATCCTGGGGGTGTCGAACGTGTCGTTCGGGCTGCCCCCCGCCGGGCGAGAGGTGCTGAACGCCGTGTTCTTATATCACTGCGTGCAGGCGGGGCTAGACATGGCCATCGTCAACGCCGAAAAACTGGTGCGCTACGGAGAGATCCCCGAGGAAGAAAAAAAACTGGCCGATGACCTGCTGTTCAACCGGGGAGACGACCCGGTGGCCGCCTTTGCCGCCCACTTCCGGGCCAAAAAACCCGTGGCCACCCAGCCCGAAACCCAACTGCCCCTGGAAGAGCGGCTGGCCCGCTACATTGTGCGCGGGGTGAAAGACGGCCTGGCGGCAGACCTGGAACTGGCCCGCCAAACCATGGCCCCCCTAGACATCATCAACGGGCCGCTGATGGCGGGCATGGAGGAAGTTGGGCGGCAATTCAACGCCAACAAGTTGATCGTGGCCGAGGTGCTGCAAAGCGCCGAAGCCATGAAGGCCGCGGTGTCTCTGCTGGAACCCCACATGGAAAAAACCGGCGTCAGCCGCATGGGCACCATGCTGCTGGCCACGGTGAAGGGCGACGTCCACGACATCGGCAAAAACCTGGTTGACATCATCTTCACCAACAACGGCTTCCGGGTGGTGAACCTGGGCATTAAGGTGCCCCCAGAGCAACTGGTGGCCGCCTGCAAAGAACACAAACCGGATCTGATCGGCTTGTCGGGCCTGCTGGTGAAAAGCGCCCAGCAGATGATTATCACCGCCCAAGACCTCACCGCCGCGGGCATTGCCACCCCCATGCTGGTGGGGGGAGCGGCCTTAAGCCAAAACTTCACCAAAAACCGCATTGGCCCGGCCTACCAAGGCCCGGTGGTGTATGCCCAAGACGCCATGAAGGGGCTGGACTGGGCCAACAAACTGCGGGACCCGGCCCAGGCCGCCGCCACCGCCGCCCAATGGACCGCCGTTCCGGGCCAGGCCCCCGCCCCAGAGGCTCCGGCTGCTCCGGCCGTTCCGAACCGCCGCTCTTCCCGGGTGCGGGTGGACCTGCCCATCCCCCCGGTGGAAGACACCCGCCGCCACGTGATGAAATCCGTGCGGCTGGATGACGTGTGGGCCTATCTGAACCCCCAAATGCTGTACGGCAAGCACCTGGGGCTGAAGGGCAACGCCCGCGACAAACTGGCCGCCAAGGACCCCCTGGCCCTGGAGCTGAAGGCCACGGTGGATCAACTGATGGAAGAAGGCCGCCGGGGCGGCATGAAGGTGGGGGTGGTGTGGCAGTTCTTTCAGGCCAAGGGAGAACCCGAAACCAACCGGCTGACCCTGACCGACCCCGCTCAAGGGAACAGCACGGTGTTTCAGTTCCCCCGCCAGCAGCGGGAAGACGGCTTGGCCCTGCCAGACTTTGTGTTGCCTGCCAACGGGGGGGCCGACCATGTGGCCGCCCTGGTGGTGACGGCCGGGGAAGGCATTCGGCAACAGGCCGAGAAACTAAAACAGGAAGGCGCCTACCTGAAAAGCCACGCCCTGCAAGCCCTGGCCCTGGAAACCGCCGAGGCCGCCGCCGAATGGCTGCACGCCCGCCTGCGGGCCGCCTGGGGGTTCCCCGACGGGCCGGAACAAAGCGTTCAAGAAGTGCTGAAGGGGAAATACCGCGGAGCCAGGTTTTCTTTTGGTTATGCCGCCTGCCCAGAACTGGCCGATCAGGAAAAGCTGTTCGCCCTGCTGAACCCGGCAGACATTGGGGTGCAATTGACCGAGGGATACATGATGGAGCCGGAGGCTTCGGTGTCGGCCCTGGTGTTTCACCACCCAGACGCGATGTATTTCGCCGCCGGAATGGACAGCTAAGGGTTGCCCGCCACCCGCCCGCTCATGGTTTGCAGCACCATGCTGGCATCGAACGACATCACGTTGTTCATGTCTTTGGCCGCCTTCGACACATGAATGGTGCGGCTGACCGTGTAATAGTTGTCGGTGATGGTGCTGTAGGTGCTTTCCACCACGAAGGAAGCATACCCCCGTTCTTGGGTTAGCTGGGCGCAGCGGTAAAAATTATAGGGCTCTGGGTTGATGTACACCTTGAACCGGCCGTTTCCGGTAACCGGCGTGGTGAACGTGATAATAAACACGTTGCCATCCACATGAATGTCTTGAAAGCCGCTGGTGCCGTTGTAGGGGCCGTAACTCACCCCCGCCGGGAAAGCCACCCCCGCGGCCAGCAGCCCCAGCAGCAACATGCCCAATATGATTTTCTTCATGGCCGCCTCTTGATATGAAATAAGGAGGTGCGAACCCCCCATTCGGTTGATTCACACGAACGAGATATCTTCCTGGAAGAAGCATCGGCAGATGGCGTCTATTCTTTATGGTTCTTTATAACAAATTTTTTATGCGCCGTAAAAACCGTAAGGAATCCTACCCCCTGGTCTCTCTTTTGAACGGAAAGGAACCCCATGCAGGCTTCTGAATTGGCCCGCCAAGCCGAACTGGCCCTGGAAGGAGACGGCTCCCTCCAGGTGACGAACATCCGCTCGCTGGAAAACGCCGGGCCGGAGGACCTGGCTTTTATATCCGAGGACAAAATGGCCCCCCAGGCCCTGGCCTCCGGCGCGTTGGTCATCTTGGCCCCCCCTGGGGCGGCCCTGCCCGGCAAAACCGTGCTGCGCTCGGCCAACCCCCGGCTTAGCATCATTGCTCTCACCCACCTGCTGCGCCCGGCCAAGGTTCCCCCCCCAGGGGTGCATCCCTCGGCGGTGGTGGACCCCACGGCAGAGGTGCATCCTTCGGCGTCCATCGGACCCTTGGTGGTGGTGGGGGCCCAGGCCCGGGTGGGGGCCCGCACCGTGATCATGGCCGGCACCGTGGTGGGCGACGGCGCTGTGATGGGCGAGGACTGCTGGATTCACCCCAACGTGTCGGTGCTGTGGGGATGCACCCTGGGCAACCGGGTAATCTTGCACAGCGGGGTGGTCATCGGCTCCGATGGGTTTGGTTTTCACACCCACCAGGGCCGCCACCTGAAAATCCCCCACCTGGGCATTGTGGAAATTCAAGACGACGTGGAAATTCAGGGCAACTGCTCCATCGACCGGGCCGTGTACGAAAAAACCATCATTGGCCAGGGCACCAAACTCGATAACCTGGTGCATATCGCCCACAACGTGCAGGTGGGGCCCCACTCCATGCTGGCCGGGCAGGTGGGCATTGCGGGCTCCACCCGCATGGGCCCCTATTTGGCCATGGGGGGGCAGTCGGGCATCAACGGGCATATTCACTTTCCCGATATTCCTCAAGTCATCATCGGGGGGAAATCCCTGCTCACCCGCGTTCCCCAACCCAAAGAACACTACGCGGGCATTCCCGCCCGGCCCATTAAAGAATGGCTCCATAGCTCCGCCATGGTCAGCCAGCTCGATAAATTAACCAAAAAAGTGAATGAACTGTGGAAATCCAAAAAAGGAACGGAAGGCAAAGAGTAGAAGAGAAAGAGCTGGGGAGGAAGAGCAGGTAAGAGATCGTCGGGGAGAAAAAATGGGGGAGGAAGAGCCGGGAAAAAAGAGGCTTGTGGAAAACAGCCTGAGGAAAAACCCTAAGCCGTTTTGGAAACCCGCTTCACCTCCGCTTTGATTTTCTCTCCCCGCTTCCCACGCTCCCGGTCCAAGTCGAATTCCACTTGGTTCCTGAGCCAATACTCGGCGGGCCAGCCAAACATGGCCTCCAACCGCAGGGCGGTCTCGGGGGTAATCACCCGTTTCCCGGCGATAATCTCGGACACCCTGGTGGGGGGAACCCGCAGCCCCCTGGCCACCGCCGCCTGAGAAAGCCCCAGGGGCTTGATGAACTCCTCTAGCAGGATTTCACCGGGACTCACCGGCTTCACGTACAGGGTCATCGGCTTCCTCTTTCTTTTCAGTGATAATCCACGATTTCCACGTCCTCCGCGCCATCCACGCCCCACTTAAAACAAACCCGCCAATAGCGAATAGAGGTGGTGAATGAAACCCGAAAAACAAAATAATAAAAGGAAGGTTTGTAAGTTTTGCGGCGAGACAAAAAACAATTTCCCGAACTCACATGTCATACCGCATTTTTTATTGAAACAGTGCTTCGACCCCGAAGATAAACACAGAGCTTCTGTCTTTAGAGGAAATTCACAGGGAGGCAAAGAAGGTTTAGAACAAAAAAACAAAAAGGGAAATGATGTGGACAACAACCTCCTTTGCCATGAGTGTGAAACGATATTCCAACAATGGGAGGGGCCTGCGAGTAAAGTTTTATATACCCCGGATGGAAGCCAACGTATCCACAAGGTAGAGAGAAAAGAGGATATTGGTCTAACATATGAGGTAGCCTCTGCATTGGATTACCCTACAATGAAATTATTTATACTGTCCATTTTGTGGCGCCTTAGTGTGTCAACAATTAGCATTGCAAAACGAGTTAATCTTGGGCCCCATGAAAAAACGATCAAAGAGATACTATTAAAAAAAGCCCCCGGAGCAGATACCACATACCCAATCGTCATTTATAAGGTTATTTACAACAACGAACACCCTTTTTTTTATTCCACGGCTTTCCGATATAGACTCGAAAGTAGAAATTGCGTGTGCATATTTGGGGGTGGATACATGTTTGGAGTTTCGATGTCCAACCAACATAAAATTCCGGATCATTTTTTAATATTTCGTATAAAAAGCGATGGGAGCGCAATGATTCCCTACCGTGACGCAATGGATTTCCCTGAAATTAAAAAGTTGATTAAAACTCCCCATTAGGACAAGGGAACGCCTTTATCCTCGCCTCATGGGCTGCGGCAGCCCCGACTTGGAAAAATCCACCCCAGCATTGCAACCCCGCCCCCAATGCCTTACAGATGGAAGAGCCCCATGCCGCAGGGAAGCGGCGGGGCCCTGTTCACTCAACGCCCGAATTCCATGTGGAACCTGATCCGAGTGACCGGTGGAAAAGTGGAGATTCCATCCCGGTCGTTGAGTTTTCGGTTTTTCCCCCCACAAGCTGACTTGGTGCTGGGCCTGCAGGCCCTGGACCAGGTGCGTTTAGACCCCACCCACCACTGGCGGCCGGTGGAGGAGCGCCGCCAGGTGGCCGCGTTCTTGGCCCGGCTGGGGCGCAAGCTGTATGGGGCCCTGCTGCCCGGGGGGGCGGCGGCCCGGCTGGAGCCAGGGCGGCCCTGGCTGCTGGACCTGCCCGACGACATGGCCGCTTGGCCCTGGGAGTTGATGAACGACGGCCAGCACTGGGTAGGGTTGGAGGAAGGCATTTTTCGGCGGGTGGAGTCTCGTCCCCGCCAAGCCCCCCCCTTGTTTTCCCCCCCCATGGGGGTGCTGCTGGCCCAGGCCGACCCTTTGTTTACCGGGACCCAGGCCATGGACGCCACCCTGGCCGCCCAGGCCGAACAACTGGGAGAGCGGGTCTTCACGCCCATGGAGCATGGGTTGTTCCCCCTGGAGACCCCCCACTGGCTGGCCCGCGCCCTGCCCCACGCCCAGCGGGCCAACCTGGAAGCCCTGTTGGAGCAAGGCCCAGCCCTGGTGCATTACAGCGGTTGGGCCTCCACCGACGGCTGGTGGCTGGAGGGCCCCCAGGGCGGCCCGGAGCGCACCGGGCGGGCTTGGCTGGCGGAACGGTTTGAGGGAGCCGTGCGGCGGGGAACCCGCATGGTTTGGCTGAGTGATTCGTTGGGGTTGTGCAGCCCGGCCCAGGGCACGGCCCACGACCGGCTTCTGCTGGAGGCCGGGGTGCAGGGGGTGGCCCGGTTGGGGGGCCGTGTTCCCCGAGAGCCCCAGGGAGAATACCTGGAGGTGCTGGCCCGGCATTTGTCTCGGGGGCAGGCCCCTTGGAAAGCCCACTTGGCGGCCCTGCGCCGCATGGCCCAGGCCGACCCGGAGGGCTGGAACTGGTGCTGGTGGCGAATGACCCTGCCCCCCCAGCCCGAGACCCCCCCCCGGCCCCGGGTGGCGGGCCCCGCGCCCAGTGCGTGGCTGGCCTCGTCGTCGGTGCCGCCGGTGTTGGCCCCCCGCCGCCGGGTGCTGGGGCGGGCTGGGGCCCTGGCCCAAGCCCTGGGGGCTTTGGAAAAAGGCCAGGCCGTGGCGGTAAGCGGAGCCCCGGGAGCGGGGAAAACCACCCTGCTGGTGGAAGCCGCCCGCCGGGCCGCCCAAGACGGACGGGTGATATACCTCGACCAGACTCAGGTGCCAGGGGGAGAGGAACCCCCCGCCGATGGGTTATGGAAAACCCTGGGCCGGGCCCTGTTTCCGGCCCAGCCTCCCCCAGGTGAAACGGCCCGGGAGCAGGTGCTGGCCTCCCGCGGAAAACCCGGAGCCCCCCTGCTGGTGCTGGACGGCTGGGAGACCCTGCCGGGGGGGCGCAGCGTGTTGGCCGAGGTGGCCCAGGGGGGGAACTGTTTGCTGACCATGGGGGGGGAAGGGTTTCCAGAACTTGTGGCCGCACGGGTGGGGTTAGACCCCTGGCCCGCCGAAGCGCTGATTCGCCGGTTTGGCGGTCGGCTGAAGGAACGGCTGCCGAACTCGCCCGCATGGGCGGTGGCGGCGGGCAGCGACCTGCTCACCGCCCGGCTGCTAAGCGGGTGGCCAGCCGAACTCCCCCAGGAACCAGGGGAAGATACTGGCCAGGGCACCGCCATAGGCGGCCAGGGCACAGCGCCGGGGTTGTTCAGCCAGTTGCTGCCGCATCTGTCGTCCGGTCACCGTCAACTGCTGGGGGTGTTGACCCTGGTACCCGGCCCCATGGCGGTGGATGGGGTGTTGGCGGGCGCGGGGATTTCCAAAGACCAGGGGCTGCCCTGGCTGCGGGAACTTCACCGCCTGGGGGTGGTGGATCTGCTGGACAACGGCCGGTTCTGCCGACTGGCCCCCCGCCTGCGCCCGGCGGCGGAACCCCTGGCCCAGGGGCCTACGCGGGCGGTGTGGGCGGCCCGGCTGGCCCAGGCAACCCTGGATTGGCTGGCCCAGGCTGGCCTGCCAGCAGCAGAACAAGCCCTGTGGCAAGCCGATGCCTGGCCCTGCCCCCAGGCCCACGGACGCACAGGCCCCGCCCCCCGGGGCAAAGAAGGCAGAGAGTCCATGACCCGGCTGGCCCAGCGGTTGTGGCAAGAAGGGCCCAACCTGGGGGCCCTCACCGCCCTGGGGCAGGGCACCCCCTGGCTCGATGCCTGGAAGGTGGCCCTGGAACCCCTCAGCCGCCAACCGGCCATGGCCCCCTGGCTGCCCAGGCCGCCGGGAGAAAGCACCGTGGTCATCCGTCTGGTGAAGCAACTGGAAGAACCCCGGCGAGATCCGTGGGAGAGCGTTTCTCGAGCGGTGGGGGAAGCCTTGTATTGGATCCCTAGGGTGGGGGGGACCTCCGCTCGCAGATTGATAGAACTGGCCGCCCAATGGGCTTCGGCCGAGGGGGCCCCCCTGGCGCCTGGAGGGCTGCCCGAACTGGCCCTGGGGCGGCTGGCCATGGCCGAAGGGCGCTGGGCAGAGGCCGAGCAACATTTCGCCCGCACGGCCGAAGGCAGCCAACGGCATGGTCATGGGGCGGCCCTGGCCCGGCTGGCGGCGGCGGAAGCCGTGTTAACGGCCAACCCCCCCGCCCTGGACCGGGCCCGGACGCATTTGGAAGCCGCCATGGATGGACTGGGGCCGGACTGGGCCCCCCGTTGGCAAGAAGCCCTGTGGCAAACCTTGGTGAACGCCGCCTGGGCAGGCGCTCACCCCCTGGCGGCCCCGGCGGCAGAGCAACTGGCCGAGTTTTACCGCCAACGGGGAGACGGGGCCGCCTTGACCGACCTGCTGGATCAACTGGGGAAATGGTATTTTCGACAAGGGATGGAAGCCCAAGCCACCCGGTGCTACCAAGAACGGCTGGCCTGGACCGGAGAAGAGCCCGCCACGGGCAGCCGGGCGGGAAAGGCGTCTTAAAGCAATTGCCGGAACCAGCGGACAAATCCCATCAGAAACAGCGAAAAGAAAAAGATCGACAAGACGTAGCCGATAAAAATATCGCCCTCCCCCTTTTTCAGCCCGAACAACAGGGTTTTCACCGAGAATTCTTCCTTGGTGAACATTTCCACGTCTCCGGTAGACTTTTGGTTTTCCCGCAGAAAATACAACAAGCCGATGATGGCCCCCGACAGGGCCAGCCAAAGAAACCAGGTTTCGGCAATGCTGGACATGGGTTTCCCTGATGACAGGTGGCGGTGAGATCAGCCCGCGCTGGCGGCCTTGACAGTGCGGGGGCCCGACGAAGCGGTCTTTTGGTTGGGGCGCTGGGTCTCCAGCAGTTTTTCCACTTTTCCGGTGTTGAGGTATTTGATAAACACACCGGCTTTCTTTTCTAAAAACAATCCGGAATCCGGTTTGAGATAGGGATACAGGGTTTCCATCCGCTTGCGGGCGGGGTCGCTCAGTTCGGCGTATTTGGTCCATTTGTTGGGGTCGTGACCCATCATGGCGGGAAGGCTCCTTTAAAAAATGTTCTGAAAATAGATGAAAGAAAATTGAAATAAGTTGAATCTCTCGCCTCTCCGTTCTTCCTTGGGTCTTCCGGCATTCCCTTGGTTTCCCTGGGGTGCTTGCGCTATGCGTCTTTGTGCAGCGACCGGATGGACTGGAGAAAAAAGAGCTGATTCGATTGAAACGCCGGGAAGGACAAATTGGGCTGCACCGCCCAAGAATCGGCATTCCGTTGGAGGGCCGATCTATCTCACCATAAACCAATCTGCCGAAACCCTCAAGAGGGAAAACACACTCTTGACACCCCCCGGTTCCGGCATTAACCTTGTGAAATCCGTTGCCCAAGTGGCGGAACTGGCAGACGCGCTAGATTCAGGTTCTAGTGGGCTAATCCCCCGTGGAAGTTCGAGTCTTCTCTTGGGCATTCGGGTTTTTGTTTCCCCCGTGTTCTCCTGAATCCTCTCTCTTCTTTCTGACGTTCTCCTGGTTCAAGTTTTCTTCTTTTCTTCTACCTTTCTTCTACCTTAATTTTCCCAAGCCGTTGTTCTGTCAATATTTTGCAAAGTATCCGTTTCCCCAGTCTCAGGTTCCCT
The DNA here is from genome assembly GCA_029858505.1 of Deltaproteobacteria bacterium. Taxonomy (GTDB): domain Bacteria; phylum SAR324; class SAR324; order SAR324; family JACQKK01; genus JAOUEW01. The sequence continues at coordinate 631,200 of JAOUEW010000001.1, read as the reverse complement.
GCCAAGGGGCAGTTGGGGTATGGGGGTCTCTGTTCGCCCCATGGTGATTCTGCTAACATGAGGTTGGGGGGTCGTGTTGGGGACGGGCCTTCCACCTCTTTCTCCTTCACACCAAGACACATTTTCACGCCATGATTTCTAAATCTCCGCTGTTTTGCCGGATGAAACAACTGGGTCTGTGGGTAGCGGCCTGGGCGGTTTTGGCAGGTTGCGGTTCAGATTCACTTTCCTTTCGTACCATCACTTTGACACCGGGAACCCCCTATGTCACCACGGGTAGCGCTCATTTTGAGGTGACCTTCCTGCTGGCGGGCTCCCACACCCTGGTGGTGAGCTTTCTTTCAGGATAAGAATCTCGGTTCGTTGGTTCAATCTCTTTTCCCGGTGCCCCATGTTGCTGCTGGCTTACCCCACCTGCCGCCCCGAGGAAGCCCGGCTGGCCCTGATGTCGGGGGCCCAGCGGGTGCTGGTAAACGCCGCCGAGGCCCCCGGCCGCCTGGAGGAGTTGCGCCGGGCGGTGGAAGAGGGTGCGGCCCAGGCGGAAGACGCCATGCGGGCCCTGACCCGGGAGGCCCTGCTGGCCGTGGGGCTGGAGGGTTCCTCTGACCTGGGGGCCATTCAAGTGGCAGGGGAACTGCTGGCGGAAGTGGAACACCCGGACCACTATGCCGAGGCGGCCCGGTTTGCCCATGGGGTGGTAACCCCCGTGGGGCTGCCCAACTTGCCGCTAGAAAACACCCTGACTCAACGAAATTCAGCCCGGCTGATTTGGCGGGTGAAGGAGGACATTCAAGGGTTGGAAGACCAACTGGACAACAGCCCGGTGGAGGAAGTGTGGTTCGACCTGTCCGCCCTGGCCGGGGCCTGGGGGCTGAACCGCCCCTGGGCCGCCCTGACCGACCCCCGGCTGGAAACCATGGCGGGCCAAGCCAGAAAAGCGGGACGACCATTTGGAGTAGCGGGGCTGCCCGCCCTGGAGGACCCCTTTGGGCCGGGGGTGCTGGCAGAGATCACCCGGCTGGGGGCGGCGTCTGCCGTGTTGTGGGGGTTCCCCCCGCCCCTCCAGGGAGACGACCGCCGGGGGTTGGAGTATTCGCTGGACCGCCTGCGCACCCGGGAAGGCTGGCTGCGGGCCCGTCCCCCGGTGTTAACCGCCCGCCACCGCTCCGAATTCGTGGCCCGGTTGACCCAGCCTTAATCCTGTTTTACCTGTTCAGTTTGTCTCCCCGTCAGCACGTCTTCCAATGCCTGGGTCACCTGGGTGTTTTCCGGGGCGGTGCGGGCCGAAATCCGCAAAAATTCCCCGTTCAGGCCGCGTTTGTCGCCACAATGCCGGACATACACCCCATGGCGGGCCAGCAGCCGGGTAAACACTTGATCGGCCGTGTGCCCCAGCAGTTCCACCAGGGCAAAGTTTCCCCGGCTGGGAAACACCCGGACTTGCCCGGTGTTCTCCAGCGCACCCAGCCCCTGAAAGAACACCCCCAAGTCTCCCCGGTAACGGTGCAGGGCCTTGCGGTAACGCCGCTGAAAATCTTCCCCCACCCAGGCCCGCAGAAAAACCTCGGCCAGCCCGTTGATGTTCCACAGGTGATGGCGCCGCGTTTGGCCGGCCAGGGCCGCGGACATCACCCCATACCCCAACCGCAGGCCCGCCACCCCAAAGTCTTTCGACAGGCTCTTCACCACCACCACCCGGGGGTCTTTCCCCGGCAGCCAAGCGGACCCCGCCAGAGACTCCTCTGGAATTTCTGAAGCCCCAGGGGGCTGGGCAAAGTGGTCAAAGCTTTCATCCAGCACCACCCGCTCCACGCTGTCCGGCAGGCGCGCCAGCAGCCAGGCCAATTCCTGGGGGGCCAGCCAGCCCCCGTCGGGGTTGTTGGGGTTCACCCATATCACCGCCCGGGGGCGCTCTTGCTGTAAAAAAGCCAAGTAGGGTTCCAACTCTAGGCGGAACCCCTGGGCCTTGGGCAGGGTGTAAAACAACGGGGGAGCCTGGGGGGGAAGAAACTCGTAAAAGGGAGAAAACGTGGGCAAGGTCACCACCACCGGACCGGGGGGCAGGTTGGCCAGCACCGCCCGAATGACCTCGGTGGCGCCGTTGGCCAAAAACAATTGCTCCGGGGCCACCCCCAGCAGCGGGGCGGCCAGCCGGGCCAAGTCGGTTTCTTGGGCCGGGTACCATTCCACCGCCCGGCGGAAGGCCTCGCGGCTTTGCACCGCCTCGCGCAGGGTGTCTACCGCCAGTTCTGCCGCGTAGGGGTTGGCCAGAAAACAGGCATCCACCGCCACCCGAAGCCCCGGCAAGCCGTCCCTCAGCCGGGTCAGGCTGGTGGGGTGGCTGCCCGCCTGGGCCTTCAGGGCCAGCAATCGTTGGGTCAGGGCGTCTTCCAGATTCATGGGGGGCAACACCCGCAACCTAGGTCAGCGGCGAATGGGGGCGATGAGATTGTAGGCTGTAGTGATGAGACAGGGCAGGCATTCCGTTTGTTCCCACGTTGCATGCCCGTGGGCAACGGTAGTCCCTCTTTTCACGGCAATCAACCTCGTTAAGCAGAGGTCTCTGTTGAATGAATGATTTAGACGGATTCGAGTTGTGATCTGGGGAAGCGACCGAGGTTATTTCTTTTTCTGGTCCACGCTTTCTAGCAGGGTATCCACAATCACGTCTTCCGTCCGCTCGAAGGATACCCCCAGCCGGAATTGACCCTGGTCAGGTCGGCTGGAACTCACCACCCCTTTCACCATCACGTTGCGGTCCATCAGCAACAGGTCCAGGGTATCACCCACCAAGTGGTTTTCTTTGGCCTGAACCGAAATCCCCCCGTAACTCACATCAATGCCCTGGGCCACTTCATCGTGGTCGGTTCGCACCACCACCGAATCGGGCAGGGGCTGCCGCTGAAACGTGCGATGATCTTCGGGCTTTTTCTTGATGGCGGTTTGCATATCGGGTCCTTCTGCTGTGGGGGGATGATCTTTCGGCTGGGTCATGGGTCGTCCTGAAATCCCCACCGATGGTTCTAACCCCCCGATCATTCTATCTCTTGTTGCTATCTCTACAGGCTCTCATATCAATCTCTATTTTGTTTTGCCTGAGATTCCCTCTAATCCCTGTTGTTCCTGCGGATATTTTTTAAGGCTACTTATTTCTTATTTCAACCGCCTTCTTGTAGGTCGGCGGATTTGCTTTTTTCTTGACCGTAATGAAATCACTATAACATGTCCGAAAAAGAAAGAAACCAGGACGTACGCCCAGATGTTCTAGGCCCCATTGGTATGAGATTTTGCGGGCTTACGCAAGAGAATATTTTTTTAGGATGCTGGAATACAAAGGAAAATGATTATCCAAGCGGATAATGTCGTGGGACCAGGGAACGGGTCCATGGCTTTGGCCACTCCCCCGGAGATCCGCAGGAAGATGGGTGGGGGAGAAATTTTTAGCACAGCTTTGGCACAATTTGATGGGTTAATTTTGGCTTTGGCTTGGGTTGGTTGTTGTTTTATTGATTGTAACAAATTGATTTGAATAGGCGGTGCAGGGATCGAACCTGCGACATCCACCTTGTAAGGGTGGCGCTCTCCCAGCTGAGCTAACCGCCCGGGAAGTAGGATCGGACTTCAGGCTACCCTGGCCGCCTTCCCTTGGCAAACGGGGGGCGCTGCCGTCCCTTTTTTGGAAAATTATGGGTATGCTGTGTGGGGTACCGGGAAGCGGGGCGCCTGAAGAGACGCCAGAAAAAACCGGTCACAAAAAACAATACGGAAGCACCCATTCAAAAAACAAAGCCGGGATCATTACTTTAGCCATATTCCATGATCCATCTTCGGTTTCTCTCCAACGCGTGAGGATTGGCCATGAGGCGAGCCATTGTAGCGGTGTGGGTGCTGGCGGCCCTGGGGTTATTGGGGGGAATGGGCCTTTACCAATGGGCCACGGCCCCCCTGCCGCCCCTGGACGGCACCTTCACCGCACCGGGGGTCACCCGACCGGTGACGGTGTATCGGGATGCCTACGGGGTTCCCCACATCGTGGCCCAGAACGAACACGATGGGGCCTATGCCTTGGGATGGGTGGCGGCCCAAGACCGGCTGTTCCAAATCGAACTGATGCGCCATGTGGGCCAGGGGCGGCTGGCGGAGCTGTTTGGGGCGGACCTGGTGGAGGTGGATCAACTGTTCCGGGCCATGGCGTTTCACCAAGTGGGGCTGGCCATGTACCGCTCGTCTAGCCCAGAATTTCGCCGGATGTCGGAAGCCTATGCCCAGGGGGTGAATGATTACGTGGCCAGCCGCCAGGGAAATCTGCCGGTGGAGTTTTCCATTCTGGGGCTGGACTGGACGCCGTTGAAGCCGGAAGACATGGCCGGAGTGGTGGGGTATATGTCTTGGACCCTGCACTTTGGCTGGCCCCTGGACCCGGCGATGGAACGGGCCAGCGTGAAGGTGGGAGAGCCCGCCCTGCGGGGGCTGGTGATTCCCTTCACTCCCTCAAGCGCGATGAGCCCCGCGCCTAACGGCGGGCTGACCCATGCACCTGCCAGCGCAAACCGAATCCTTCCCGGCCGCTGGCAGCCCAACCCCCGGGCCGCCGCTCTGTTAGACATTCTGCCCACCGCCGCTGGCAGCAATGCCTGGGCCATGGCCCCGGGGCGGACCACCCAGGGCAAGGCCGTGCTGTTCAACGACCCCCACCTGGACCACGGCCAGCCGGGCCTGTGGTACCAAGCCTGGGTAAAGGGCGGCGACCTGGACCTGTGGGGGGCTCACATTCCGGGCATGCCGTTGTTCCCCCTGGGGCGAAACTCGAACATTTCTTGGGGTATGACCGCCGTGATGGTGGACGGCGGGGATTATTTTTTAGAGAAAACCCGCCCCGCCGTGCCGGGGGGAGAGCCAACAGAAGTGATGTTCCAAGGGCGCTGGGTTCCCCTCACCCTGCGGGAAGAATGGATCCGGGTGAAGGGAGAAGATCAACCCCGCAAGTTCATCATCCGCTCCACACCCCACGGCCCCCTGGTCACGGACCTGATGAAGGGAGAAACCCGCCCCCTCAGTTACAGTTGGGTGTTCTTACATGCCCCTGGCCGCAACGACTTTGAGGGCGTGTTCAGAATCAACCGGGCCAAAAACTGGCCGGAGTTCCGCAAGGGAGCGGGTCAGTTGGCGGGGGTATCCATGCACCTGTTCTATGCCGACCAACAGGGCCACATTGGCATGCAAACCGCCGGGGCCGTGCCCCAGTTGAAGGGCCGCAAAGAAGGCTTTCGCTACCGGGTGGGGTGGGACGGCTCGGAGGACTGGACTGGGGTGGTTCCCTTTGAGCACATGCCCTTTGTCTATGACCCGCCGGAGGGCTACGTCACCAACTCCAACGAGTTGGTGACCGCCCGGGGCGGGGCCTACATCACCCACTACTGGGAGCCCCTGGACCGCCACATCACCGTGGCGAGGGAACTAACTGGCCGAGGAAAACTTTCCCTGGCCCAGATGCAGGCCCTGCAAACCAGCTTCTCCCTGGAGTCTGCCCGGGAGGAAATCCCCCGATTGAGGACGGCCTTTCAAAGCCCCCCCGGACCCAGCGATGAGGAGCGGCTGTGGCTGGAACGGCTGACGCGCTGGGACAAGACCATGCGGGGAGATTCCCCCGAGGCCAGCGTGTTTGCCGCCTACTACGACCGGCTGTATCAAAACATCTTTGCCGATGAACTGGGGGTGGAAGACATCCGCCTGTTCCGCCGCTGGTGCAACCTGAACGCCACCCTGCTCCGCCGGGCGCTGAACGACCCCCGCAGCCCCTGGTTCGACCGGATAGACACCCCCCAAAAGGAAGACCGGGACACGATCTTGCGGCAAAGTTTTTCGGAGGGACTGGCCGCGGTAAAGCAGGCCATGGGCACGGACCCCCGCTATTGGGCCTGGAACCGCCGGGTGTCCATCGAGTTTGTGCACCCCCTGGGCATGGTGGGGGCCTTGTCTCCGTTCTTTAACGTGGGGCCATTTCCCACCGGGGGCCACGCCAACACCGTGAACAAAATGGAATACGACATGGACACCTTCCGGGTGTTTCACGGGCCTTCCATCCGCAATATTTTCGTGTCCGACCCCCAGCGCACCACTCTGTCGGTGCAGCCGACCGGTCAGTCGGGCATCCCGGCTTCTCCCCATTATGGGGACCAGGCCCGCTTGTTTCTGGAGGGGGCTTACTTAACCCATGTGCTGGATGCCGATGCCTCCAGGGCCCTGGCCCAGCACACCCTGGTGCTGCAACCCCCCCGTTAGGAAGGTCATGCACTTGCTTCCGCCCGGTTTATATTGCCCGAACGGTTGAACAGAATAGCCGGGGGATTCGATTCTTGTCCCTCCACGAAGGGGAGGGAAAGGCGGCCTAGCCGCCAGGGAGGGGTGTCTTACGGGAACAGCAACAGCACCCCTCCCCTGCTCCCAACGGCAAAGAAAGAGCCCCGATCGGGGGAACCCCTGCATAGAGCCTGGAGATGAGTGATCTGGTATTTCATCAATTAGAGGTCGGCCCGTTGCAAAACTACGTCTATCTGGTGGGCTCCCGCTCGGCGGGGGAAGCCCTGGTGGTGGACCCCGCCTGGGAAGTGGACACCCTGGTGACCCTGGCGGAACGGGAGGGGCTGTCCCTGACCGGCGTGCTGCTGACCCACACCCACCCGGACCACATGGGGGGGGCCTTCATGGGCCTGCGGGCCGAAGGCCTGGCTGAACTGGCCGCCCGCCGCCCCCTGAGGGTGTATGTTCACCCCGATGAAGCCAACGATCCCCGGCGGGCCCTGCAAGGCAGCGAGTCTACCCTGGAGCTCACCCCCCACGGCACGGTGATTTCCCTGGGGGATGTTCAGATCACCTGCATTCACACCCCTGGCCACACCCCCGGCGGGCAGTGTTTTTTGTTTCAGGGGCGGCTGATCACCGGAGACACCCTGTTTATTGGGGCCTGCGGCCGGGTGGACCTGCCCGGCGGAGACGGCGCGGTGCTGCACCACAGCCTGACCCAGGTACTGGCCGCCCTGCCGGACAACACCCTGGTGTACCCCGGCCACAACTACGCTCCCCCCCACACCCATTCCACCATTGGGCGAGAAAAAGCCTCCAACCCCTACATGCGCTAAAGCACGGCGTGAAACTTCCCCATTGACATCCCCCCCCGGAATTCCCTTTAATGAAGGGTTCACAAAATCACCCAACCATCGCGCTGGCACAACATTGCGCCAGATTGCGCGGCTTCAATCTATTGGTCCGACATGCCCATGAAAAAATCCGTGTTGATAACCCCTGGCGACGGCATTGGGCCAGAAGTCACCCGAGAGGCCGTGAAGGTGCTGAACGCCTGCGCCCGGCTGGCCGGGCTCACCCTCAGCCTGGAAGAAGCCCCCATTGGCGGGGCGGCCATTGAAGCCGCCGGGAACCCCCTGCCGCCAGAAGTGCTAAACAAAGCCCTGGCGGCCGACGCGGTGCTGCTGGGGGCCGTGGGCGGCCCCAGGTGGGACAAACTCCCCATGGTCCAGCGCCCCGAAAAAGGCCTGCTGGCCATTCGCGAGGGATTGGGCCTGTTTGCCAACCTGCGCCCGGCCAAAATATACGGAGACATGGCCGGGGCCTCGACCCTGAAGCCAGAAGTGGTAGACGGCGCCGACTTGATGGTGGTGCGGGAACTCACCGGGGGCATTTACTTTGGCCAGCCCCGGGGCATTACCGAAAAAGACGGGCGGCGGGAGGGCTTTAACACCATGCGCTACAACGAAACCGAAATCGAGCGCATTGCCCGGGTGGGCTTTCAAACCGCCATGCGCCGCCACAAGCGCCTGGTATCGGTAGACAAAGCCAACGTGCTGGAGGTTTCTGCCCTGTGGCGAGAGGTGGTCACCGCCATGGCGCCCGAATTTCCAGAGGTCACCCTGGAGCACATGTACGTCGACAACGCCGCCATGCAGATCATCCGCGCCCCCAAGCGCATCGACACCCTGGTCACCGGCAATCTGTTCGGAGACATTCTCTCCGACGCGGCGGCCATGATTACCGGTTCCATCGGCATGCTGCCATCGGCCAGCCTGGGAGAAGGCCGTGGTCTGTACGAACCGGTGCATGGATCGGCCCCAGACATTGCGGGTCTGGACCTGGCCAACCCCCTGGCCACCATTCTGTCGGTGGGCATGATGTTCCGTTATTCTTTCGATCTGCCCGCGGAGGACGACCGCATCAACCGGGCGGTCTCGGCGGTGCTGGCCAAGCACCGCACCGAAGATATCATGGCGTCGGGGAAAACCCCGGTGGGCTGCGCCCGCATGGGCGACTTGGTGGTGGAAGCCCTGGAGCGGGGGTGAACAGATTCCCCCTCGACTCCCCCGCCCGCCTGGGTATAATAAACCAAAGCCTGCGAATTGAACCGTTTTTTACTGGCACCTACTCTAACCCACGGAGAATCTTTGCCCATGCGCTATGAAATCAGCAAGCACCACTGCGATGTGGATGCCACCTTGGCCAAGGCCATTGAACACAAGGTAGAAAAAGTAGCCGAGCGCTTAAAGCGCTATCACCCCGACGTTGCCGACATGGACATTCGGTTGGAGTTTCACGACAAGCAGAAAATGCATGAATGCACCCTGCACCTGCGGGCCATGAAAGACACCCTCCACGCCAAGAAAGACGCCCCCGAACTGCGAGTGGCGGTGGATAAATCCTTCGACGCCTTGATGAAGGAACTGGAACACTACCGGGTAAAAATCAACAAATCCCTGTCCTCCTAATCAACCTTTCTACCGGACGGTCATAATGAATGTTTCCCCCATTTTCCGGCCATGCTCCCGTTTGGCCGCCACGGTGATCATGCTTGGGGTTGCGGGGTTTGTTCTGCTGCCCTCGGCCGCCCACGCGCAATACAATTTTACCCCCCTGGAAAAAGGGGATATCCAAGAACAGGAAGACCGCGTGCTGGTGGTGCAGGGGCTGAAAGCTGGGGGAGACTACGCCTTCTGGGCTCAGATCTCTGGAGACAAAGAACTCACCGCCGCCCAGCGTGCCTTGAATTTCAACCAGCATTTCCGCTTGAAATTGGATTCGGCCCCCCTGCGCCAAGCCGATATGCACCTGACCCTCGAAGTTCTTCCCTCCGGGTTGAACTCGGTGTCGTTGCGTTCCATTCCCACGGCTCCTTCCGCCCCCACCAACGATGGCCTGAACTTGGCCTTGACCGCGCGGGAGGCCTACTTTCGCTGGAGGTTCAATCCGCTGTCTGGGTTGGTGATGGGCAAACAGGCGCTCACCCTGGGCGACGCCCACGGCAAGGTGTTTCAAGGCCTCACCACCGGGCTGTCGTGCGAGTGCAAAATGGGCACCTGGGACTTTCCCGTATCCGTTGCCCGCACCGGATCCGACAACGGAAACTGGATGACCAACATTGGATTTGGCTACACGGCCTGGGAAGAAGGCGAGGCCCCCGGCAGCCGAGACCGGTTGAAGGTGAGTATCTTCCGGCTGGTCTATGATGAATCCAACGTGCCCCTGGGGAAAAACCTGGGGCCGTCGGTGTATACCGCCGCAACCCCCGGCACGGCCAACAGCACTCAAATGGCCGATGGAGGCACCCCCAATGCGGTCTTTTATGACGTGAATGGCATGGAATACTTTGGCCTGCGGGTGGAATGGGAAAGCGGATGGTTCTTCCTCGACACCGACGTCACCTCTGGCCAGGGGAAACGAAAATATCACCGGTACCGCGACCCCGTCACCGGTCTGCCCACCGCGGCGCTTTCCACCGGCAACACCTACGAAATCGCCTCGGTGAGCGGTGGCGTGCTGCAGGTAGAAACCGGGATTCAAGGCGGGGTGCAAAAATTTTCTCTTCAGTTTCTGCAGGCCAACGGCGACCCCTACGTAGACCCGGCCACAGCGGGGGTATACACCCGCACCCTGCAGGGGTATTACCCCATTACCAACAACACCTTTGCGGGGCCTCGCTATTACTTCAACGGGTTTTCCTCCCAGGTGGGCGATGGCACCGGATTGGGCAACTCCATTTCCAACACGCAAGTGACGGGGCTGGTGTACACCTACGACGACCCCAAAGATTCCAAAAAGAAATTCTTGGTGGGGTTATATGGACTAAGCTTGGTGCAGCCCACCATGGACGCCACCCTGAAACCCCAAAAAAACCTGGGAGTCGAACTGGACGGAATCATGACGTTTTACTTTGCCGAAGAGCTTCAGTTTGAGATGGAACTGGATATGTTCAGCAAAGGCCCGGCTTTCCGCTACCCCGATACCTGGGCCCTGGCCACACAAACCGGCGGTCTCTACCGGCTGCAAGCGCGGTTTCTGTACCATTTCTAGGCACTGGCTTCGAGTTGTTCCAAACGGCACCCCTCCCTGGCACCTGCGGTGCCTGTCCCTCCCCATCGTGGAGGGACAAGACGGCCTAGGCCGATGGGTGGAGAATAGAATCCGTGCGGAATAAAAGACTGAAAGGAAGCAAGAGTACAACTCTTCGGCCAGGGGGCAGGGGAGGGGCGCCGTTTATTCCGTTCATCCCATTTCAAAAATAATTTGACGTTTGATTTTCAATTCACCGGAGCTTAAACCGTGAACACCCAACGATCCGCCGAGTTGTTTCAACGGGCCCAGAAATCCATCCCCGGGGGGGTCAACTCACCCGTGCGGGCCTTTAAATCGGTGGGGGGCAACCCGCTGTTTATCGAGCGGGGCAAGGGGGCTTGGCTCTATGATGCCGACGGCAACGCCTACGTGGACTATGTGGGGTCTTGGGGGCCGCTGATTTTGGGCCATGCCGATGAGCGGATTCTGGCCGCCGTGCGCGAGGCCCTGGAGCGGGGAACCTCCTTTGGTGCCCCCACCCAGTTGGAAACCACCCTGGCCGAAATGGTGAAGGAAATCGTGCCTGGGTTGGATCTGGTTCGGTTTGTCAGTTCTGGCAGCGAAGCCGCCATGGCGGCCCTGCGGGTGGCCCGGGGGTTCACCGGGCGGGAGAAAATCATCAAGTTCGCGGGGTGCTATCACGGCGCGGTGGATGCCCTGCTGGTCAAGGCGGGCTCTGGCGCCACCACCCTGGGGGTGCCCGACTCGGCCGGGGTAACCGCCGGGGTGGCCGCCGATACCCTGCTGGCCGACTTTAACAACCTGGCCCAGGTCGAAGCCCTGGCCGCCCAAAACCCCGGCCGCATTGCCGCCGTGATTCTGGAGGCCATTCCCGGAAACATGGGCATGATCTGGCCGGACGAATCCTTCCTCAAAGGCTTGCGGGCCCTGTGCGACCGGGAAGGCATTGTGCTGATCTGCGATGAAGTGATGACTGGCTTCCGGGTGGGGCTCACCGGTGCCCAAGGCTTGTTGGGCCTGAAGCCCGACCTGTCCATTTTTGGCAAGGTCATCGGCGGTGGCATGCCGGTGGGGGCTTATGGCGGCCGCCGGGACATCATGGAAAAAGTAGCCCCCCTGGGGCCGGTGTACCAAGCGGGAACCCTCTCGGGAAATCCGGTGGCCATGGCCGCTGGCATGGCCACCCTGCGGGTGATTCGCGAGCCCGGCTTTTTCCAACGGCTAGAGGCCAAAAGCAAGCGGCTGATGGACGGCTTTGCCCAGGCAGCCAAAGAACAAAACCTTCCTCTGCAAACCCTGTACGCCGGGGGAATGATGGGGTTCTTCTTCGCCCAGCAGCCCGTGAAAGACTATACCCAGGCCCTGGCCAGCCACAGCAAGCGTTACGTGGCATTCTTTCAGGCCATGCTGGCCGAAGGCGTGTATTTGGCTCCCTCGGCCTTCGAGGCCCTGTTCGTGTCCGAGGCCCACGGCGAGGACGACATCGCCAAAACCCTGGCCGCCGCCCGCAAGGCCATGGCCCAAGCCGCCCAAGTTCCGGCTTAACCCGCCTGGGGAGAAATCCCGCAGCCAGGAGCGGCACCCTCCCATCCCAGAACCCATGGCCAACAAAAAAGACGATTACGGCATCATGCGGCAGTACCTGCGGTTCAGCACCCTGGGCATCGAGGCCGGGATGGCCCTGCTGGCGGGCATGTGGCTGGGCAACAAGGCCGATGAGTATTGGGGCCTGGACCCCTGGGGCAAGGTGTGGGGGTTCGCCGTGGGCATTGGGGTGTCCATCAAAAACCTCTCCCGCCTGCTGCGCCAGCTCAAAGAAGACGATCGGAACACCCCCTACAAAGACTAACCATGGCCCGTCTGTCCCTTCCTCAAGACCCCCTGCTGCGCCGATTCTTGGGGGTGTATCTGCTGTATTCCGCCGCCCTGGCCTCCCTGGCCTGGGTGGGGGTGGGGGTTGACTTTTTCAGGGCGGTATTGATAGGCTGTGGGATTGTTGGATTCAACATTTTTGGGCTTCATTCAGCCCTGCAGGGGGCCTGGCCCCTTCCGGGGCAAGGTTCGACCGATGGCCCGCCATCCGCGTTACAGGGCAGGCTCACGTTTTCTTACCTGCTTCGGCTGACTCTCACCGGGATGGTGTTGTTTTTGGGCATCACCGAATACGGGGTGGATCCCATTGGGTTACTGGCTGGGTTGTCGGCCATGCCCCTGACTGCCGTCACGGTATCCCTGCTGCCGATTGGTCCTGACCAAAAAACCAAACGGGCAAACGGAAGCCGCGAAACCGCAGGTCAGAAAAAATCTGAGAAAAAGCCGGAAAAAGACAAGACGGCACGAAAGAGGAAGATAGACGCAGGAAAAAAGACAGGGAAAAAGAAGGGCAAAGAAAAGACATAAACAGTCATAAGCAGTGTAAAGTCTGACCCCTGGAATTAAACCCGATCACGTTCATTTTTTCGATAGGATATCTCATGGAAGGGCACGGAGTGTTGTGGGGGCCGATGTGGATGGCCCCGGTCGCCCAAATCATGGCCCAATACGGCATTGATCCGGTCACGGGAACTCACTCCCTGATCGTGGCCGCGTTGCTGGTGGTATTCGCCTGGCTGGCAGGTCGCCCCTTTCGCAAGGCCGCCATGGTCGAGCCCGACGGACGGGCCTCTTTAACCTTCATGACCGAGTCTGCCCTGGGGGCCATGCACTCGTTTTTTGAAGGAGTGGTGCAGCACCACCTGGGCCGGCTGTTCATGGTGCTGGCCACGTTCTCTCTGTTTATTCTGGTGAGCAACCTGCTGGGGCTGATTCCCGGCTTTCTGCCCCCCACCGACCAATTCAACCTGACCTTCACCCTGGCCATCATTGTTTACCTTACCTCGCACTTCATTGGCATTCGCGAGCATGGGTTTGGATACATCAAAAAATTCCTGGGGCCCATCTGGTGGATTACCCCCCTGCTCTTCCCCATCGAGCTGATGAGCAATCTGATGCGCCCGGTGTCTCTGTCTGTTCGTTTGTTCGGCAATATGTTTGGCGATCATAAGGTGATCACCATTTTCGCGTCGTTTCTGGCGCTGGGCCTGCCCATTCCCTTTTTGGGGCTTGGGTTGATGGTGGCCGGCATCCAGGCCTTCGTGTTCGTACTCCTCGCGGCCGTCTATTTTCAAGACGCGCTGGATCATCCCCACTAAACCCTAACTGCCTCGGAAAAACACCATGAGCAAATTGAAAAACCTGTTCGTAAACCTGTCGTTGATGCTGTTGGCTTCCCCCGTGTTCGCCCAGGCCGCTGAAGGCGCTGCCTCTGGCAACGGTGAGTTAACCAAAATGGGTCTGGCCATCGGCGCTGGCGTGGCCATCGGTTTTGCCGCCCTGGGCGGCGGCATTGGCATCGGCCTCACCGCCGGTAACGCCGTGTCTGGCATTGCCCGCAACCCCAACGCTTCCGGCAAGGTGTTCACCCCCATGATTCTGGGGATTGCCTTCGTGGAATCGGCCGTGATTTACGCTCTGGTGATTGCCTTCATGCTTTACACCAAGCTGTAATTCTCCCGCCACAAAACACGAACCGCCTCCGCAGAGCCCAGGCTTTCCGGAGGCGGTTTGTGTTTGGGTTTCTTGACTTCCCCCCCGGCGGGTTCATATCCTAGTAACTTCCCAGGTGGTTCAATACAAGTTTAGGGCGACGTAGCCAAGTGGTAAGGCTGAGGTCTGCAAAACCTCCACCACCGGTTCGAATCCGGTCGTCGCCTCTCTTCCAACATAGCCCTCCTCATGGTAGCCCGGGTGGCGGAACAGGTAGACGCAAGGGACTTAAAATCCCTTGGTGCGCAAGCGCCGTGCGGGTTCGAGTCCCGCCCCGGGCACTCCACTGGTTACTTCTTCTCTTTTTTAGCCGACTTGGTTGTCTTGTCTTTGGCCCCGGCAGCACCCTTCTTTTTCCCCTTCGGTTCTACCGCTTTGGGCGCTTTGGGTTGTTCTGCCTTGGGGGCAGGCGTTTTGCCCGGCTCAAACTGGGCCAGCAAGTAAAACGATCCCACGCCGTGATACAACCCTCCCCGTCCAGCAAAAATCTCTACCTCGTAGGTTCCAGGGGCAGAAAACGCCAAGGGAATGGATACCTGCTTTCCGCTGCGGTTTACTTTCAACTGGGTACTGCCGCTTTCCGTTTTTTTCTTCAGGTCGGCCATCATGCCCAGATCTTCCGGGGCTTCCAGCTTCAGGGTAAAGGTTTGGCCCACCTCCACTTCCCGCTTGCGAACGTTGTCCAGGTTGATCCCCAGTTTGAAGAACCGGGGAGTTACCGCGGGCATGTCCAGATACGTCTGCATGGTCACGGCGTTTTCCAGCAGCTGCCAGCGTGGATTTTCTGGGCGGTGGTTGAAAATCAGTTCTTCCGGCGGGGTGAGGAAATAGGTGGACTCAAAGGCATAGCGGTGCCCCCGGTGGTCGGTTTCACCCGGCGCGTAGCCAGCACCCCAAGTCACGTCGATGGGATACCACTCTTCTCCAATCTTAATCACGTTCCAAGCATGGTTCGTGGCGCCCGGCACATCGGTGGCCAGGGGGTATCCTTTGGCGTTGCCCTCAATGTATTGCACTTCCAGCCCGGCGGTGCGCCCCATGGCGGTAAACAGGGTGCTATAGTTGGCGCACACGCCCTTCTTGCGATCCAATATTTGGCTGGGGGTGTACCACTGGGCCGAGTTCCCCAAGAATGCGTCCCAATCGTAGGTAATGTTATGCCCAATCCAGCGGTACAGGGCCCAGGCTTTCTCCTCGTCTTTGTCCAGATCCCGGGTGATGTATTCGGCCAGTTTGTCTGGGCTGTCTTGAACCCACCAGGGAATATCCTCCTCCAGCACCCGTTTCTCAATTTCCTTAAAACGGGGGCTATCCACCAGTTTGTCCCTGGAAAGCCGCTCGCCCGCCATGGCCCCGCCAGCCCAAACGCACAGCACAACCGCCAGCGCCCATCCGGCCCGCCGTGCGGAAAACATATATTGAAAATGAGGCATGGCTCACGCTCCTTTCTTGCTATTCTGTGGCTTTATATTTTTTGGTTTCTTTCTTTCTCTTCTTTTTGTTCTCCGAAAGCAAGAAATAATCATGTCAGGAACACCCAGGCTGTTCGACTCAACCACCTTTCCCCCAAAAAAAAAGAAAACCAGCGGGCAGAATTCCGGGAGGGAGGGACCTGGAATCTGCCTGCTGGTTTTCAGTTTTACGGTGACTACGGGGTTACTCACACCCTATTTTCTTTTGCCGCTACTGTCTCAGCCCTCCCCACACGGTCACAGTCCGAGGCCCCGTGCCTGTTGGGAAGTTCTGGATGCCTGCCGTCAGTGGGTCAGCGTCAATCTGAGTCAGCACACCGGTGGTGGGGGCGATGCTGTAGGCCGATACGTTATTGCTGAGACTGTTGGACACGTAGACGTACTTGCCGCTGTAGTCCACCGTCACTGATTGAGGCAACGTGCCCGCCGGGAAGTTCTGAATGCCTACCGCCACCGGGTCGGCGTCAATCTGAGTCAGCACCCCGGTGGTGGGGTCGATGGTAAAGGCCGACACGTTGTTGCTGGCTTGGTTGGATACGTAGGCGAACTTTCCGCTGGGGTCCACCGCCACAGAGGTAGGCCCCGTGCCCGCCGCGAAGGGCGAGCCAGTCACGGCTGTCAACGTCCCAGTGGTGGGGGCGATGGTGAAGGCCGACACTCCGCTGCCGCCGGCTACATAGGTGAACCTGCCGGTGGGGTCCACCGTCACGATGTAAGGCCCCGTGCCCGCTGCATAATTCTGAATGCCTGCCGTCAGTGGGTCAGCGTCAATCTGTTTCAACACACCGCTGGTAGGGTCGATGGTGAAAGCCGTCATGTTGTTGCTGGTAAAGTTGGTTACGTAGGCGAATTGGCTTGTGGGATCCACCGCCACGGAAAAAGGCTGCGTGCCCGCCGCATAATTCTGAATGCCTGCCGCCACCGGGTCGGCGTCAATCTGAGTCAGCACCCCGGTGGTGGGGTCGATGCTGTAGGCCGATACGTCGTTGCTGTTTCGATTGGCCACATAGGCGAACCTGCCGGTTGGTTCCACCGTCGCGCCGTAAGCCCCTAAGCCCGCCGCGAAGGGCGATCCAGTCACGGCTGACAAGGCCCCGGTGGTGGAGGCGATGCTGTAGGCCGACACGTTGTTGGTAGATAAATTTCCCACGTAGGCGAACTTGCCGGTGAGGTCCACCGTAATAATAGAAGGCATCGTGCCCGCCGCATAATTCTGGATGCCTGCCGTCAGCGGATCAGCGTCAATCTGGGTCAGCACACCGGTTGTGGGGGCAATGCTGTAGGCCGACACGTCATTTCCGCTCATGTTGGCCACATAGGCGAAAGTAGCCGCCGGAGCTGCCGTCACCGTTACCGCAACCGCTTGGGAAATGACTCCACCGCTGCTGGCGGTGATGCTGGTGGAGCCAGAGGCAACACCGCTGGCGATTCCGTTGGCGCTCACCGTAGCAACAGCCATGTTACTGCTGGCCCAGGTAACCGTGTTAGTGGCATTGACCACGAGGCCGCCCCACTGCGTGAGAATGGCCACGAAATTTTGCAGCATGCCTTGCGGGAAGGACCGCGTTGCCGGGGTCACTTGAATGGATTTGACGGCAGTGGCGTTGACCGATAATACGGTAGCGGGGGAAACGACCGTGCCGATGCTGGCCGTGATAGACGTTGTGCCTACCCCCACACCAGATGCCAGACCCGAAGCGTTGATGGTGGCCGTAGCAATGTTGTTGCTAGACCAGGTGGGGGCGGCGGTGTAAATGCTGGGCAAGGTCAACGCCTGGGTATCGGAGTAGGTTCCCGTGGCGGTGAACTGCTGGGTAAGGCCAGCTAGGTTGACAGCGTTGCCGGGAGTCACGGCGATGGACAGCAGATTGGGGTTGCCCACGGTAAGGGTGGCGGTGCCTGTCTTCCCGCTGGCCGGGTCGGTGGCGGTGATGAGGGAAGTACCCGTGATGTTGCCGGTGTTGATGGCGGTGGCCAACCCCCCAGCGGTAATGGTGGCGTTGGTGGCGGTGCCGCTGGTCCAGGTCATCAGGGTGGTGATGACTCCCGTGGTGTTGTCGGTGAACGTTCCCGTGGCGGTGAATTGCTGGCTGGTGCCCCTGGGCACGGTGACATTGCCAGGGGTGACAGCAAGACTCACCAGGGTGGGCATGCCCACGGTAAGGGTGGCACTGCCAGAGATGAGCCCGCTGGTGGCGGTGATGGCCGACGTGCCCGTGATGGTGCCGGTGGCCGGCAATGAAGCCAGCCCCGTGCTGTTGATGGTGGCGTTGGCCGGGGTGCCGCTGCTCCAGGTGATGGCGTTGTAGGCGTTTGGCAGAGCGCGATTCATGCCATCGTTGTAGGCCCCCGACGCGCTGAATTGCTTGGTGGTTCCCCTGGGCACCAAAGGATTCGCCGGAGCCACCGTGATGCCGGTGAGGTAGGGAGTCACGGTCACATTCACCGTGGGTACCAGCGACACGTTGGGGGTGGGGGAATTGTCGGTGGCCTGCAGGTCGAAGGAATCCGCCCCGCTTAACGCCGTGTTAGGAGTATAGGTGCCCGTGAAGGTAAACGTATAACCGCTGGTCATGTTGCCCGTGGTGGTGGCCAGGGTAAACGCCGAGAGCGTGCCCTTGGTGGGGGCCTTGACGGCCGCCAGGGTCACCACCGGGCTGTCGGTGTCGGTGACCGTGTAGGTGAGGGTCACCGGCACGTTGGCGGGGGTGGTCACCGCCGCCGGGGGGGCGATGTCTGGGCAGTAGCCGCAGGTGGGCAGCAGGAACTCCGTTCCCCTGTACGCCTTGGGGATATTGCAGCTAGACAGGGCGCTGGTCAGGGCCAGCAGGGCTAGCCACACAGGGGCAACACGGGGGGTAAACATGGCGGAACGCTCGTATAGGGGTTGAGCTGAAGAAGCACCGAAGCTCTGTATATACCCCATCTTCGCAATAAAGTCACGACCAAAAATGCGCTGTGTGGCGTATTATTTGTGACATTTTTGCTAGTATTACTAGCAAAAATGTCCGCGCATCAAGATATAGATGGTTATTCTTACCGCCAAACAATAGGGTTTACGAATTATTGAGTTTTTATGACGGTATCCAGCGTTCAAGCCCCGCCACAAGTTACGGGCACGGCTGTGTCACTATTTTCTATTTTTTAAATCGTATTTATTAACGTCTCATCACGCATTGTTTCTACGGGGCAACCCACATACCTAGCCCCCACTCACCCAACAGCACCTGTTCCTTTCGGCCTAAACCAAAGGAAGGAGAACAGAATTTGTGGGGATGAGAACACGAGAGGGAAGCCAGCGTGGTGCTTGCCGAAGGCGAGTAGTGGAGGGTTGCAATTGGGTGCCCCGCCAGGGGCAGGGGTGATGGAGAACGAAAGGTTTAGCCCCGCCGGGCCCAGGCCATGGCAATGGCGGCGGCCACTGAAACGTTGAGGGAGGTCACGGCGGCGGGGCCGCCTTCTGGCGAGGGCAGGGGGGCAATGCCCCACACCTCGGAACAGGTTTTTCGCAGGGCGGTTGAAAGCCCCTGGGCTTCGCTGCCCAGGGCCAGCACCAGGGGGCCGGGGGGGGTGCCGGGCAGGGGCTTTCCACCGGTTTCCAGCCCGGCCACAAACACCCCTTCCTTGCGCCATTGGGCCAGCCGCAGAGACAACACCTGCTCGCCATACAAGGCCAGCCCCTCGGCACCGCCTTCGGAAGACCGCCAGGCGGCGGCGTTTAGTTTGTCTCCTGGGCGGGCGCCCCCGATAATCACCCCGTTCAGCCCAAAGAAAGCCGCGGTGCGCAGAATAGCCCCCTGGTTGTAGGGGTTCTCCACGCCGTCCAGGGCTAACCACACCCCTTCGGGGGTCACGCCATCCAGGGGGGCCAGCCGCAAGGGCCGGGCCGCCAGCGCCAGCCCCTCGTGGTGGGGCGACCCCGCCGCCCGCACCATGTCTTCCGGGGGGAGTTCACGATAGGGAATGTGCTGTGCCGCCGCCCAACTGAGCAGCGGGGCAGCCACCTTGCGGGCCACGGCGGTATGGTACACCCGCACAATGGCTTCGGGCCGGTGGCGAAACACCGCCAAGCAAGCCTTTTGCCCGAACAGGGTTTGGGTGTCCCCCGCGTCCAGGGTGAACTCTTGAGGGGGGAGGGATTCGGCGCTCTCCCGCCGGGGGGAATCTCCAACGGGGGGCCTGGACCGTGTGGGCGGTGGGCTGTCGCGCCGGGGAGAATCCTCTCTGGCCGGGTAGGGCCTGGCCCGTGACGGCGGGGGGCTGTCGCGCCGGGGGGATTTTTCTCGATTGGGGAAGGGCTTGGCCCGTTCTGGCCGTGATCTCTCCCGGTAAGGGCTGTCACCCCGGGGGGAGCGGTCTTCTTGGGCCCTGGAACCGGATTGCTCACCGGCGGGCGGTTTCTTCCGCCGGGGGTTCAGGCTGGGGCGCGGGGGTTTCTGGCCAGTCATGGGCGGGTTTATCGAAAAGGGTGGAAAAGCAGGGTGTTCCCTATTGTGGGGGCAAACAAGCCAGAAAGAGAAGGGTTATTCCAGGCGGCCCACCAGGGTTACCTCCCGCCGGTCATGATACAACTGCCGCAGCCGCCCGAACGCCCGGCGGCCGCTTAATTTGGCCAAATAGGCCTCCAGGGGCATCAGGGCGGCGGCGGGGTGTTTTTGAGGAAGTTTCACGTTGATCACAAATCGTTTCATCCGTCGTTCCTCCACCCAGCGGCGGAACAGCCCCAGGGCCTGCCCCGGCGCCACCAGCATGTCGCTCACCAGCCAGTCGGCGGGCAGCCACCCTTTGGGCGGGGTAAAGGTCAGGCCGTCCTCTCGCAGGTGGGTTAACTGACCCGGAAGCTGATCGATTCCAGAAATTTTTAGTGGCCCCCGGTCCACGGCCAGCACCCGGCAGCCGCGTTTTAGAAAAGCATAACTCCAACCCCCCGGCGCGGCCCCCAGGTCCACCACCTTTTGGCCGTGTCGTGGGGGGTCGGCCAACAGGTCCAGGGCTTCCTCCATTTTTAGGTACGACCGAGAGGGGGCAGCGGGGTCGTGGGGAGCCTGATAGGCCCCCCCAGGGTGGGTGCTGGCCAGTTGCTCCCAGCGGTTCACCGAACACCACAGGTGTTCTTCCGTCAGGCACAGTTGCACCACCCATGGGGTACCCCCAGGGCCGGATTCTCTGGCGGCAACGTTTGGCGAGCGGCGGGCCAGTTCTTCCCGCCAGCGGCGGGCCGCCGCCTGGGCCTGCCCGGCCCCCTTCCCCGCGGGGTCTGGAGCAAACGCCTGCAAGGTCCATCCACCGGCTTGGCTATCCAACCGTTCCGCCGCCCAGGCTGCCGCCTGGCGGGCGCCTTCCCCCAGGGGGCGGGAGGCAAAACCCCTGGCCTGGTCCATCCGCTGCCGCTCAAACACCAGAAAGCCTTTGCCAACCGTTCCCACGGGAACCCCCGGCAGCACCAGCCAACCTTCTCCTCGGCCCAGGCAAGCTGGCCACCCAGCCCGAGCGGCTTCCTCCAGCAGGTCGTCTTCCATCCCCCGGCGGCAGATCATCACCCGAACCGCTTCTTCCGACAGCGGGTTCCATGAATTAGTCATGGTTTTTCCACAATCTGTTCATCACTTCATCACCGCCTCTCATTAGACTCCATTTCAGGTCGGGGGCATTCTCGTGTCATTCCCCCAAACAAACGCTTTGGTGCTGGCCTTCCGGGATTGGCCTGCCACCCGATGTTCCCAGGGGATTCGGATTTGCCTCACGCGCCAGCGTGCCTGCCCGCTTCCCAAGAATCCGGATTCCTGTGTTGAAAGGATTTCCTATGATTGGTTCATCCAAGCCCCAGGCTTCGCCCTCGGCGGTGGTGTCTCTTAGCTTATTGTGGGAGCAAGGCCAGCCGGAACCAGCCCTGTGCGCGGTGCCGGGGTGCACCCATCAGGCGGTGGAGATTGATTTGTATTTCCCTTACTTGGACGACCGCAACCGGTGCCACCAACACCTGCGTCAGGGGAAATAACGGGGGCCAGAGATCAACAGCGGGGCAAGCTTCCCTCCGTTGCCCGTGAACGTTGGCCCCCCAAGCAGCACCCTATGGAAGAAGTTTAGGGGCGAAGAGCAACGAAGAAAAAACCTTTGCCAGGGTCATGGTTTAAATTCTGGCTTTTTAATCGCGGCTTTCATTTCAGATTGAATCTTGAGGGTTGGCCTTGGATTTATGTTTTTAAATTTGTTCGGATGATTTTGAGTGTTTCTTGTATTGTTCTTTTGCTGTTGTTCCTTTGATGTTCCTCCTTAGATCCCGTGGGCTGGCACAGCCCACGGGATTTTTTTTATTCCCCGTTCTGAAATGGTTCCAGGGCTTTCTTCAGGCGGTCCAGGGTGGCCGCCCCCGGAGAGGTGAGGGGAAGGCGCAGGTGGTGTTGAGCCAACCCCAGCAACTGGGCGGCCCCCTTCACCGGGATGGGGTTCGATTCCACGAACAGCGCGTCGAACAACCGAATCAGTTGGGGCAGCATGGCCCGGGCCGCCTGGTAATCTCCCTGGGCCATGTGCCCCACCCAGCGGCTCATGGGGCCGGGGATGACATTGGAGGCCACCGAGATCACACCCACGCCCCCCATGGCCATGATGGGCAGGGTGAGGGAGTCGTCTCCGGAAAACACCTGGAATCCCGCCGGGGCCTGGGCCAAGATTTTCTGAATTTGAGCGGGGTTGCCCGAGGCCTCTTTCACGGCGAAGGCAATGCCTTCTTCCGCCAGCCGGCACACGGTGTCTGGCTCCAGGTTAATCCCCGTACGCACGGGAACGGTGTAGGCCATGAGGTTCAGCCCGGTTTCTTGCCGGATGGCCTGAAAATGCTGAAAGATGCCCTGTTGGGTGGGCCGATTGTAATAGGGGGTCACGCTTAGAATGTGGGTGATGCCTTCTTTTTGAAACGCTTTGCCCCGCTGGATGACCGCCCGGGTGTTGTTGCCGCCGCAGCCCGCCAGCAGCGGAAGACGCCCCGCGGTTTTTTCCCGCACCCGGTCCAGCAGCCGAAGCTGTTCGGCTTCGCTAAGGGTGGCACTTTCGCCCGTGCTGCCCAGGGGCACCAGAAAGTTCACCCCGCGGCTCAACTGTTGTTCCACCAGCCGATCCAGGCTGGGAAGGTCCAATTCACCATCGGCCTGAAAGGGGGTGATGAGGGCCGTGCCCAGGCCATGAAACGGGCTGGGGGTGGAAGGGGATGCCATGGGCGGTGCTCTCCGGAAAAATACGTGGATCGTGACAAGGAAACAGATGGGGTTCTTCTTTGATACTATCGGGCCTTCTGCGGGTCAATATTTTTAGGGCTGTCTCAGATCATCCGTGAAGATGACGATTAACCCATTGCTTAACTTGGGTTAATTGTGATTTTTGGTTTTGACTGTTCAAGCGCCACTCTCACTCTCGTAGGGTACATTTCTGAAACACCCTTCCGAACAACACCCCACCCCTGCCCCTGACGGGGCATCCCTAAACTCGAATCCGGCAAGTTACGCACTTGCTTCCGTCCAGTTTTCACCAACCGAGCGGATGATATCTCTATCCTTCGGCCTGAGCGATTTTGTCCCTCCCATCGGGGAGGGGAAATAAATCGAAGCCGGTGAGTTATTTATTTGCTTCCTTTTGGTCTATGTTTCCTGAACGGATGAACAGAATAACCGATGGATTCGAGTAAATGGGTGCTGTTGGTTTATGGCTGGGCCCCGGCCAGGGGTTGGGCCTTCCCGGCTTTGACCACGGGTTTGCCGCCCTCGTTCACCACCTGCACCAGGGTTTCGCCCAGTTGAAAGCGGGCCAGCAGGGGGGGCGTTTCAGCTTTTTCCAGGGGGAGAATGATTTCGCGCTGATGCAGCCCATGGAACAGAATCCGGCCATTCGGCAGCTTGGTGGCCAGAACCAGGCTGGTGCCTGGGTTCATGCCCGGTATCGGCAGGGGCATGGCGGGAATGCGCTGGTTACCCATGGGGAACAAAAATCGCTTGCCCGCGGGGCTGTAAATAAACGCCGTTTGCCCGGTTTTGTCGCGCAACAACGCTGGTTTGGCCCCTTCCTCACCGCCCCCCCCAGGGGCCGGGATCGCTTGAAGTTTGGGCCCTTGAGCTGGCGCTTGGGGTAGCGTTTGGGGTTTGGGGGCCTTGGGGGGCGGCTGGGGAATGACCGGCAGGGATTTTTTCCGCAAAACGGAGAAGGTTTCCAGGGTCATGTCCGGCGCTTTGGGCCGCCCGGTCATGGGGTCCATCTCTCCGCTATACTTCATGCCGGGCAGGGGCTCCAGGCTTAACTGGTCGTGATGAAAAATATTGACCGGGTTGATCCGGGTGGCCATGTCGGCCAATCCCTCTTCAGAAATGCTGCTGCGGTCCAGGTAGAGTTGAATGTCTAGCCCGCGAATTTTAATAAAGGTGTTCACGATGTGGAGCGCGTGATCTACCTGAGAGCGCCGGTGGCCGTCTGGGGCCACCACGATGAAATGTTTCTGATCCAACACGGCCTTGAGGGTGAGGAATTCGCTGATCCGCTGGGGATAGGACTGCCCCTGGCCGTCCCCCTCCGCCGACACCATGGCGGCCTGGGGCGGTGGGCCGCCCTTTTTGTTTTTCACCAAATGGGGGGGCAGAATAAAGGATTCGAACAAGTTAAACCGAAAGGTAGAACCATCGCTGCGCAAAGACTGCACCCGGTCTAACAACCGGTAAATGGCTTTGGATTTGGCCGCCCCCGGAAGGTCCATCATGCTTTGTATGGTCATTTTCAAACCCTCGGCCAACTGGTGCAGCATTTGAAGGTCATCGTCCCGAAATTGTTTCAGCGGTTTTCCCAAAATGGTGGCCATGTGCCCCAGCAACTGGCTTAACTGAGAAAACAACTCCGCTTCATCGGCAGACAGCGACAACAACATCACGCTGTCGGCTACGTCTAGGCATAACCGGCGCAGCTTCTGCAGGTCCTCCTCCAGCTTGGTGATTTTGTAACTTTCCACGGTCATTTCATCCACCGTGGTACTGGCCACCCGTGGGTTGCGAGACAGGCTGCCCAGGTTGTCCGGCCGTTTCAAAATACGGCCAAAGGGCGCGGCCTCCAGCCCCTTCACCGGGCGGCCCAGGCAAAGCTTCACTTCGTCTGGCAGGAAAAACAGGTTCTTGCTTTGGGCCCAAAATGGTTCGGTGGCCCGGGCTTCTATCCGGGTCAAAATTTCGTCTAACAGCCACACGGCCAACAGCCGACTGTACCCGCGCCATTGTTCTAAAAAGCGCTCCATTTCCAAACCCAGACCCCGCAGCGAAGATAACTCAGGGGGGGCCTCGGGCGAGGCCATGATCTGCTCCAGTTCCGTCAGAAACACCCGGGTGCTTTCACTGGGTTCCTTTTCTTTTTCTCCCAGGTAGAAATCGGGAACCAGTCGGATTTGAATCGCCTGGGATCCCGTGAGCAGGGGAATGCGGTCGGCCACCATGATCAAATGATGCCAGGCCATGGGCAGACGAATTTCCACGCCATCTTGGGGGTTTTCCCCCAAAATCGCTTCAGCATTGCGGGTGCAAATGTCGGCCACCACCCCGGCCAAGGCCCGCTGATGGCCGCTTTCTTGGAAAAAGGCCCGGCCTCTGTCTGACAGTGGGTTAAAAATACCCTTGGCAATCATCCGCCAGATCAGCGAGGAGGGATTTCCCGGCGAGGGGTCCTGGTTGTGGGAGGATTGATAGTCGCCCAGCAATTGCAAAAAGTTAGAGGACGACTGTTGAAACTGGGGCCCAAAATCGTGATACCCCACCACCGGAGAATAATCCTCTGGGGGGTTTTTCCCCAGTTCAGACTTGCGCAGCGGAATAAAGGGGTCGGCCATTTCCAACAGCCGAACGGGATCCATGTTTTGCAGGGTGAGGTTTTTCAGCGGGCCCTTTTCCTTCATCAACGCCACCAATTGCATTCTCGACACCCCCAGGCCGTGGCGCTTGGCGATAAAAAAATGCAGGGCCTCGCCAAAGGTGGATCCGTATTTGGCCATTTGGTAGTTCAACTTGTTTTCCACCAAGTCATCCGCCGCCCGGCTGACCCGCCCCCCCAGCAAATCGCGATAGGCCCGGCCAATTTGCTCGGGGGTATGGCGGAGCTTTCCCCCCTTGGGGCGGCCACCGTGAAACAGCAGCACCGCGTCTTGGTTGGGGGCGGGGGTGCCCACTTCCAGCCCCAGCAGGGTTTCCATGGCCGTGGCCGAAAGACGCATCTCGAGGGGAGACAGACTGCGGGGGTCCAGGGCAAAGAAAAAATGGGGAATCTGCTCGGGCAGGTGACGAAGATAAATTTTAGACAGGTCCTGAACTTTTTCCCTGGCATGATGGGAAATCACGTGAAACATTTTTTCACGGATGTCCAGGGTAATGAATTGGTGATTGAACAACACCGACCGCAGGGATTTTTCCAGCCGGCTCAAATCACCCTGGGTCACGCTGACCTTGGAAAACGCTTTCAGAAAATCTCCCATGGCCGCGGGAACGTCTGGGTTGGGCTTGCCGGTAAAAATAAACGGCAGGGTGTTAAACCCCTTCAAACGGAACAGGGGCAGCAGCCGGTTGCCCAATTTTTGCCGGGCCAGTTCCGCCGGTTCACGCATTCGGGAAGGGTCTTGGTTGGCCAGTTTGATCAGGGTGTAAATCTGCCGACCCACGGCATTGCGGATGGCGTCCTCCGCCAGGGCGTCGGCACTGCCGCCCTCGTCGTTGCCCACGTAGGGTTCCAAAGACTCGACAAAGGGGCGGATGCCCGCCAGCACGGGCTCTTCATCGGGCTCACGGGCTTCTAAAAACAGGCAGCGCCCCCACAGCTTGGCGTCCACATTCACCCGCCAGCGGATGACCAGGGAGAAGAGCGTTTTGTGAAACAAATCTTTGCGGTCTACTTTGTCTTTTCCCGCGTCTTCCCCGGCGATATAGCTATAAGCATGGGCAAACAAAGTTTCTTTGCTGGTGATCTGGCTTAACTCCACCTTTTCGGTGTTGATGAAGTTTTGGAATGCCTGCACGGTGGCGGGAACGGGGATATCGGCGGTAACCACGTCGAACAAATGCCGCAGTTGGGGAACCTGCAGGCTGTTGGTGCGGATGGCCTCTTTGTAGTTGGATAGGGCCACCTGATAGCGGGAGACCAAATCTGCCAGCAGCGACAGATTAACGATTTCGTTCTGCGTCAGTTCCGAGTCGGCCCCGGTGGCAATGTTCACGATTTTGTCGCGAATTTCCGAGTCGATGAAGTTCAGCTCCATCAGGTTGCGCATGGAGGACATGAACCCCTTTTTGCGCTGGGGACGAGAGACCAGGCTGGCCTTGAGGGCCGGGTTGTTTTTCACCTCAGCCGGCATGGTTTTGCAGGAAATATCAATGGGGCAGAGCAACTGGTCGCGAGAGAGGGCGTCTAACCCCGTGATGAGAATGGGCTTCTTGGCGCGGAACAACTCGGAAAATATCAATGGCGCCGCCAGGGAATCTTCCTTTACCTTGCCGGTTTGCAACAACATGATGGCCTGGGGGTCCGGGCGGATCACCCCCAGCCAGCGCCGCAGGGCCACCAGGTCTTCGTTGGGAGAAACCTCCACGTTATCGGTGACCTCGTGGGTGAGCCCCTTGCCGAACTTCCCCCCCATGGTTCGGCGGGATTTTCTTTGGATAATATGACGGAAGGGAGCAATGACGGCCTGAAAGTCTCCGGTGTTGAACGAGGCCAGAAAGTCATCCAAGCCGGTGACCCCCTGGGGGGGTTTGTTGCTCACCAAGCGCAATAGGTGGGTCAACCCGCTGGAGACGGGCGCGGAACTAGGCTGGGAGGATATGGACTCGCTCATGGGGGATGCCTGGTTTTTCTTTCGCGCTGGCCCTTTACGGGGAAGTTGAGGTACGCTCAATGCTACCTAATTCCAGTCCTCTGGGACAAGCCCGAAAATAACCCCGAATTGGCTGCAACCCTCTTTCCCCATGGATCGCCCATGAATCAACGCTCGTCGGTATGGCTGTGGACACTGCTGGTCCTGATTGGACTGACCACCCTGTTGGATGGGGTGGCCTGGATGGTGGATTGGCTGTGGTTCGAGTCGGAGGGGTACCTTTCGGTGTTTCAAACCATTTTCCAGGCCCGCTGGACCCTGGGGTTGGCCGAGGGCTTGGTGGCGTTTGTCTTCTTGTACGGCAACTTTCTCGTGGCCCTGCGCCATATCGGCGATCCCGCCGCGTTGGTTCCCCCGGAAGTGCTTTCTACCCCCTTTGGGCGCTGGTTTATCCGTTCTCAATTCAAGCGGGTGCTGCTGTCCTTCACCCTGATGATTTCTTTGCTGTTGGGATTGGCCGGGGCCGAAAGCTGGCAAACCTGGATGCTGTTTTTGAACGGGCCAGAATTTGGCCAAGTGGACCCTGTGTTTGGGAAAGACATCTCCTTTTACGTGTTTACCCTGCCTTGGCTGGATCATGTGCGGGGGATGGGCTGGGTGCTGGGCATTTTGGCGGTGATGGGAACGGGGTTCCTGTACTTTCTGAAAGTTCAGGGCGAGCGTTTGGTTCAACGGCAACAACCAGGCGTGGTGGATCTCCATTCGGTGTCGCGGCCCTCTCGGGTGCACATGGCCGTGCTGGGGGGCGGACTGCTGTTGTGGATGGCCATGGGAGACCTGCTGGACCGTTACGCCCTGATGTATTCCCAGCACAACTTATACGCCGGCCCGGGTTACGCCGATATTCACGGCACCATTCCTCTCCAATACCTGAAGGCTCTGGTGTCCGTGGTGTCGGCGGGTTTGCTGGGCTATGGGCTGCTGTCTGGCCGCCCCCGGATGTTGATTGGGGCCCTGGGGTTGTTGATGACCGTGGGAATTGGCAGCGGGTTGTATGTGACCGGTTTGCAGCGGTTTGTGGTGGACCCCAACGCCACCGCCAAAGAGGCCCCCTACCTGGCCCATCATATTCAGGCCACCAACCAAGCCTTTGCCCTGGACCAGGTCGAAGAGCGCTCGCTAAAAGAGGGTGAGGGTCTAACCTCCACCGACCTGCGCGCCAACGCCGCCACATTGAACAACGTGCGGTTATGGGACCACGACCCCCTGCTGGATACCTTCAGCCAGATTCAAGAAATCCGCACCCAATACGAGTTCATGTCGGTAGACAACGACCGCTACCGCCTGGGGGGGGAACTTCGGCAGACCATGTTGTCTCCTCGGGAACTTCAAAAGACGGCCCTCCCTAGCCGCACCTGGGTGAACGAACGGATCACCTTTACCCATGGCTATGGGGTTACCCTGGGCCCCGTGAACCGGGTGAACGAGCAGGGCCTGCCGGTGCTGTTCGTGAAGGATATTCCCCCCCAAACCAAATACCCGGAACTGGCCGTGACCCGGCCAGAAATCTACTTTGGGGAATTGGTTCACGATTACGTGTTCGTGAAAACCCGCCAACCGGAGTTTGACTACCCGGAAGGAGAAACCTACGTCAGCAGCAACTACCATGGAACCGGCGGGGTGGTGCTAGACAGCTTCTGGAAACGGCTGCTGCTGGCCGTGCGCCTGAAGGACATGAAAATCTTGCTGGCCGATGACTTTACCCCTGAGACCCGCATTCTGATGGTCCGCAACGCGGCCCAACGGATTGAAGCCATCGCGCCTTTTTTCGAATACGACTCGGACCCCTACCTGGTGGTGCATCAAGGAAGACTGGTGTGGGTGTTCGATGTGTACACCACCACCCGCCGATACCCCTACTCACGAATGGTGTCTGGGGTGGGCAACTACATGCGTAACCCGGTGAAGGCCACGGTAGATGCCTACGATGGAACCGTTACGTTTTATGTGGTGGACAGCAAAGACCCCATCACCCAGGGGTTTGCCCAGGTGTTCCCTGGGCTGCTGAAGCCCGTGGCCCAAATGCCAGAAGGGCTGCGGGCCCACCTGCGCCATCCCGAGGGGTATTTCTCGGTGCAGGCCGGCATGTATGCCACCTATCACATGCACGACCCGGTCACGTTCTATAACAAAGAAGACCAGTGGGAGATCCCCGTGGTGGGACAAAAACGCATGGACCCCTATTACACGGTGATGAAACTTCCCGGCGGGGCCACCGAAGAGTTTATCTTGATGATTCCCTTTACCCCCCAGTTGAAAGACAACCTGGCCGCCTGGATGGCCGCCCGTTCCGACGGCGCCAACTACGGAAAGCTGGTGGTGTATCGGTTTCCCAAGCAAAGCTTGGTGTATGGCCCCCGCCAAATGGTGGCCCGCATCAACCAGGACCCCCTGGTCTCTCAACAGCTCACCCTGTGGGACCAAAGCGGCTCCAGCGTTATCCGGGGCACCCTGCTGGTGATCCCCATCAACAACTCTCTGGTGTACATTCAGCCCATCTACCTCAAGGCTGAAGACGGGCGCATCCCCGAACTGAAGCGGGTGATCGCGGGTTACCAGAACGACATTGCCATGGGGGTAGACCTGGAGGACGCCCTGAATCAAATTTTCAGCGGCAAGCGCAAAGCCACCGCTCTGGAAGCCACCCCCCAGGCCTCTGGCGGGGGAAAGTCTCAGCAGGCCCTGCGGCACTACGAGGCCATGGAACGGGCCGCCCGCGCTGGCGACTGGGCCAAGTATGGCGAGGAACAACGCAAGCTGGGCGAAGTGCTGAAAGACCTGGCCCAGGGGAAGAAGTAATCTACCAAGGCGTTCTTCTGAACTTTTCAAAGTCCGGGTCGCGCTTTTCTTTGTAGGCGGCCCGGGCTTCGGCGGCTTCTTCGGTGCCATAAAACAAATGGGTGGCCCCATGGGCCACGGCCTGCAGGCCGTACACCCAGTCGGTATCGGCGTTGAACGAGGCTTTTAAAAACCGCAAAGCCGTGGGGCTTTTTTTCAGCATCTTGTCGGCCCAGGCCCGGGTCTCCGCCGCCAGTTGATCCGGCTCCACCACTTTGTTCACCAGCCCCATGTTCAGCGCCTCGGCGGCCTCGTAAAAATCACACAGAAACCAAATTTCCCGGGCTTTCTTTTCTCCCACAATGCGGCTGAGCAGCACCGTGCCGAACCCGGCATCGAAGGATCCCACTCGGGGGCCGGTTTGGCCAAACTTGGCCCGGCTGGTGCAAATGGTGAGGTCGCACAGCAGGTGCAAAATGTGCCCGCCGCCCACCGCCCAGCCGTCTACCGCGGCAATGACCGGCTTTGGCACTTCGCGGATGACCCGCTGGAACTGCCGCACATGCAGCCGCCCGTGACCGGTGCGGGCATCCACGTAGCCTTCCTCGCCCCGTATCTTTTGGTCGCCGCCGGTGCAAAAGTTCCCCTCCGCGCCGGTCAGGGCAATCACCCCCACCGAATCATCGTGCCAGGCGTCCTCAAAGGCGTGGATCATCTCATCAATGGTTTGGGGACGAAAGGCGTTCATCACCTTGGGCCGGTTCATGGTCACCGTGGCCAAGCCACGTTCCTTGGTGTAGAGAATGTCTTCGTAGGCCGTGGGGGGCGTTTTGGCAGAAGCAGGCATGGGAATCTCTTGAAAGAAAGTGAGCGAAAGAAAGCGGTGGATGGCGGAAACTCAGGAGAACGCCTCCACGGTTTGTTTCCACCGGTTTTCGGGGTATGTTATATCATTTCCCAGGGAAAACGGCAGAATTCTAAATTTCTTTGTTCTCGTTATTTTTCTGTTTCTTCATTCGGATTGATTTTCTATTTTTGAGCCTCTATTTTCTATTCCCTCTTTTAGGCGGGTAGAATGTCCAAAGCCCCATTTCAGCAAGCCGCCCTTGGGGCGTTGGCCGCTGCCCGCCGGGCAGGCGGGCCTGTGCTGGCCTGCCACCGGTTTACCCTGCCCCCCGCCGATAACCTGACCCTGATTGAAATGGCCGAGGGAGAGAGCTTTCGCTTTTACTGGGAGCGGCCCAAGGATGAATTTTCCCTGGCGGCGGGGGGCAAGGCCATGGTGTTCTCGGCTGAGGGCCCCCAGCGGTTTCAACGGCTGGCCAGGGAGGTGACCCATGCTCTGGAAAATTCTCCCGCGGGCGAGGCTCTTTTGCCCGAGGCTCCGGGGCCCTATGCCCTGGGGGGATTTTCTTTTTTTCCAAACAACCCCCAGGCGGGGTGGGAGGGCTTTCCCCCAGCCCTGATGGTGATTCCGGAATGGATGGTGGTGCGCCAGGGCGGGCAAGCCTGGGGGGTGGTGTGCCTGCCCGCGCGGCCCGGTGCCAATGCTGACGACCTAGCCCGAGGGCTGGAGGAGCTGGCCGAAAAAACCCAGCGATTGCAGGCCCGGGCGGCCAGCGGGGTGCCCGTGTTCAGCCCAGAGATCCCCCCCCCGGTGTTCCGCCGAGAGGGCGACCTGGAGGGCCACCGCCATTGGCTAGACATGATGCAGCAGGGGTTGGAGGCCATTCGCAAAAAAGAAGTGGACAAGGTGGTGCTGGCCCGGGCGGTGGAACTGGCTGGGTCGGGGGCCCTGTCTCCGTTTGGGCTGCTGCGTCGGCTGCGGCCAGCCTACCCCAATTGTTTTCATTTTTTGGTGGACCCCGGCCAAGGGTTGGTCTTCTTAGGGGCCTCTCCAGAGCGGCTGGTGCGGGTGCGGCCCACCGGTGGCGGGTCTGTGGCGCGGCTGGGGGCCCTGGCGGGCACGGCCCCCCGGGGGGAAGAACCGAACGCCGATGAGCTGTTGGGGCTGCGGCTGCTTTCCAGCCAGAAAGAATTGTGGGAGCATCAACTGGTGGTCAACGCGGTCAAGGCGGCGGTGAGCCCCTATCGGGGAGACCTGGATGCCCCGGAACGGCCAGGGTTGTTGCGGCTGAACAACGTGCAGCATCTGTACACCCCCTTTACCTTGAAAACCGCCCAGCCCTTGCCCGTGCTGGAACTGCTGGGGCGGCTGCACCCCACCCCGGCGGTGGGGGGGCACCCCACCCAAAGGGCACTGGAATTGATCGGCTTGTTGGAGCGCTTTCAGCGGGGGTGGTACGCGGGCCCGGTGGGCTGGATGACGGCCCAGGGGGCAGCAGAATTCGCCGTGGCCTTGCGCTCGGGCACCATTGGGCCAGGCCGTGCCCGGCTGTTCACCGGTGCTGGAATTGTTTCTGGCTCTGACCCGGAAACCGAATATTTTGAAACCCAGTTGAAATTGCAGCCGCTGCTGGATGCCATGCCGTTGGGCTAACGCCGGGAAAAGTCAGGGGGAAACCCATATCCATCCATCTGCCTGTTCGCAGGTCCTTCCAGGAAACGAATCATGAGAATATCCTCTGTGGCGGTCCATGTTTGGATGGGTTGGCAAACCTCCATGACCCATCCCTTGCCGCGAGGGCTCATGCTGGCGGTCCTGGGGTGTTTCAGCTTAAGTAGTCCGGCCTGGGCAGACCAACCCAAAACCTTTACCGCCCAAACCTATGCCTATCATCAGGCCCACTTGGCCCTGCCGTTAACCCAGCGGGTGCTGCCCGCCGATGAGGCCGTGCTGGACCGCCAACAGCAAACCAACCGCGACTTTGGCCATGACCTGCGCCCCAAGGCGGCTTCGCTGAACCACCCCCTGGCAGCGGAAGTGAAAGCCATGCTGGAGGAACTGCCCCCCGATGTGCGTAAACTGGCCGATCGTTATCTAACGGCGGTGTATTTGGTGGAGGGCGACCATGGCACCGCCACCACCGAAGCCGTGCGAGACAAAGACGGCCGCTGGCGGTTGTCGTACATCGTGCTGAATCTGTCTGCCCTCGACAAAACCGCCAACCAGTGGGGCACCTGGAAGGAAAGCTCCGCCTTCCGCGCCGCCCCCGGCTATACCCTGCGGATGACCCTGGAGACCGCCAAGACCGATGACCTGCGGGGAGCCATCCGGTTTATTTTTCTGCACGAGATGGGGCATGTGGTGGGGCAGGCCAGGGGCATTCACCCTTCTTGGGAAGACAGCGCCCCCCTGACCCCCCAAGACTTTGAAAAAAAGAAATCCGTCTCCATTTTGCCCATTAGCTGGCGGCTGGAGAACGGCAAGGCGGTTTCGGTTTGGAAAGAGAAATACCCGCTGCTGGGGCAGTTGGATTATTATGAATTTGAAAAAGCCCGCTTAAGCCTGGACCAGGCCCTGAAGGCGTATAAATCGGTGGCGGGCAGCGATTTCCCCTCGCTGTACGGGGCCACCAATTTGTACGATGACTTTGCCGAATCGTTCGTGGTGTACGTTCACACCCGCCTGCTGAACAAACCTTACCGGGTAGAAGTTCTCCGCGACGGCCAATCACTGTTCATCCTGCGCTCTTGCATCGAGCGCGGCACATGCACGGCCAAGGCTGGGCTGGTGCAAGCGGCCCTGGCCGATTGATCCGATGGATCCCGCCGAAGGAACTCCCCCCTCCATGACTTCCCCCTCCTCGGCAGGCCAGGCGCCAGCCGTGCCTGCCATGCTCAGCCGGGATTACCTGCTGATGTTCGCTGGTCTGTTTGCCTTCATGATGAATCTGTCGCTGTTCTTTCTACTGCCGTATTTTTTGGAACTGCGGGGGGTGAGCAAGGGCTATTACGGGGCGGTGGCGGGCACCATCGGGCTGGCGGGCATGGCCACCCTGGCGCTGGCCGGGCGCTTTGGTGATCATTTTCGCCGCAAGGTTTCGGTGAACCTGCTGATGACCCCCGGCTTGGCGGGCAGCCTGCTGGCCTGGTGGGCGGCCGACCAAGACCCCGCTTGGTATTTTCTGGTGCGGGCCTGCCATGGGGTCAGCTTGGCCCTGGCGTTTCCGCTCATTTTCACCTGGGCGGTGGATATTTCTCCCTCCTCCCGCCGCACCGAAGCGGTGGCCTATTTGGGCATTGCCGGGTTGATTGCCAACAGCCTGGGGGTGGTGCTGGGAGAGTCTCTGGTGGCGGCCCAGGGATTGGGGAACCGGCCCGAAGCCTATCGGCTGGTGTTTCTGGCGGCGGCCCTGCTGGCCACGGCAGCCCAAATGTTTTTTCTGCTGGTGAGATCCAAAGGGGGAAAAAACGAGGAAGCCGGGAGCGGCGGCGGGCTGTTGGAACTGCTGGCGGGCACCCAGCCCCGGCTGGTGCTGGCGGTGACCCTGTGCTTTGGGGGCGTGTTCGGGGTGGTCACTTCCTTTGGGAAAAATTACACCATGGCTCTGGGGCTGACCGTGGCGGGAACGATTTATATGGCCCACACCACCGGCGCCTTGTTCAGCCGGGCCTTCATCCGGCCCCTGATGCACCGCGTCCCCCCTGGGCGTCTCATCCGCCTGGGGTTGGGGGGGCTGGGGCTCAGCCAACTGCTGCTGGCTGGGGCCGCAGGCTACCCCCTGCTGGCGGCCAGCGGGCTGGTGTATGGCCTTAGCCATGGGGTGCTCTACCCCATGCTGAACGTGCGGTTCTTTTCCATGTTCAGCACAGCCCGGCTGGGGCGGGCGGCCATTTTATACATGGGGGCCTTCACCGCTGGCACCGGGTTGTTCCCCCTGCTGGGGGGCCTGTTGCTGGAATGGAGCGGCTTCCGGGTGTTGTTTGCCAGTGCCGCTCTGCTGGCCTTGGTGGCCCTGATCCTGAACCAGCGGGTCACCCATGGGGCCGATGAACTTCCTACCTCCTCTCCCGCCGATCCGCTGGCCTGATTCTTGAAGCTAACCCTGGCCGGGGTATTTCCAGGGGATGCTACAATAAATAAAATTCATTGATATCACGGGATGTTCAGACGGTTTTCATCGTTGAGTCTGCTCAGGGCCAGGGCATCATGACTCACAGGAACCACCCATGCGTAGCGTTTATGCCACAGGTTGTCTTTTTCTTTCCATGGTTGGGGCTGTGCAGGCCCAAGTCGCCGTTCCAAAGATCAACACCTCCAGCCGTGACTTGGCCTCTAGCAATCCCAGCGCCATTGTTTGGGGGGCGCCAACCAGCGTGTCGGCGTCCTTCGCCGAGGGAACCTCTTCCTCCTATGACAGCACCACCAAACTTCATGGCCCCGGCACCGTGGTCAAGGACCGGTATTACGGTTTTCGCTGGGTGCCAGACAAAAGCCCCTGGGCCTTTGCCGCCGACACCAACTATGGGGCGATTTACAACGACCGGCGGCGTGGAGACCTGGCCTTCCGCCTGAACCCACGGTTGGGGGTGGGGGTGGGTGTGACCACCAACTGGTATAAAAACAATCCCACATTTGGCAGCCCCAGCGTCAACCGTACCGAAGCGGACCTAGGGCTTTCCCTGAACTTGGGAGAGTTTTTGTATTTGGGGTATGTTGGGGGGCGCGAAACACGGGAAATTCGAAATCAGCCCAATGGGTATCGAGATTTTGCCCGCTATGGGATAGCCGTGCGGGGGGTCAGCGACAAAACCATGCTGTATCACTTTGAGTACAACACCGATGTGTACTTGCCGGACAAGGTGGTTCTTCATAACAATCCGAAGGAAACCCGCTCTCAGGCCGTGGCCGAAATGGTGTTTTTCAATGTGCTGTTCGGCTGGGAGCGGCAGGTGTTTTATTCCACGCCCCATACCGAGGCAGAAACCTACACTCTGGGATATTCCCCCCGGGAAGGGTTGTCTTTCAGCGGCTTCACCATGATGGCCCGGGCCAGCACCACGGTCGCCACCGTGTATACCGATTATCGCCTCAACGGGGTTGCCCTGGCCCTGGCGTTTTAATCGCGCATTCAGGGGAAAACCTTGACGGTACAAAGGCCTCGACACTCTGCCTTAGGCGTAAAAATAGAGCCGCATTTTGCTTGGTTTGGCCTGAATTTTGTATCACCTTACACAATTCCTTTATAAACCAACCAGGGGAGGGCGTTTCCCCGAAAAGGAAGGAATCGTTCATGCTCAAACCAGGAGTTCATCATGCGTAACTTTATTTTTGCCACGCTGTTTGCGATGGCCCTTGTGGCTGGGGCGGCGTCGGCCCAGGTGGCCGTTCCCAAAATCAACACCGCCGGGCGCGATTTGGCCACCAGCAACCCGGCTTCCACGGTGTGGGGGTCTCCCTCCAGCATCGAGGTATCGAAAGCCCAAGGTACGTTGACCGACGTGGTTGGTGGCGTTCGCCTCCCGGCAACGAAAGCCTCTGAAAGCTTTTATGGATTCCGCATTGTTCCCGAAAAAGGCAGTTGGGCCTTTGCCGCGGATACCAACTACGGAAAATACCCGAATGACCAACGGCGGGGTTCCCTGGGGTTAAAGCTGGGCGAACGGCTGGGGCTGGGCTTTGGGGTGACCACCAACCGAAGCACAAATATCCCTAGTGTAGACAACACTGAAAATTATGGCGGGTTGTCGTTTGCCCTGTCGGAGACGTTTTACCTGGGTTATGTGTATGGCCGGGAATTCCAAAACGACAGCACAGCCCCTGAGGAAAAGCGGGACTTTTCCCGCTATGGCTTGGGCCTGCGGGGCGGCAGCGACAAGGGGATGATGTATCACCTGGAATACAACTTCGACGTGTATCTCCCCGATACATCCACCAGCAAAAAAGTTGGTGAACACCGTTCGCAGTCGGTGATCGAAGTGGTGTTTAACAATGTGCTGCTGGCCTGGGAGCGGAAATATTCAAATCCCTCTGGTGTCGGGGTTGATCTGCAAACCGGCACCATCGGTTATTCCCCCCGGGAAGGGTTTTCCATCAACTACTTTGCCACCCAGGGACAATTGGGACCCTCCACAGGCACTCACGTGGATGCCTCCCTTAGCGGGGTATCGTTGGCCCTGTTGTTCTAAGACCGAGTGTTGGCGCAATTCCAAAACCGCCCTGGGTGATTCCCTGAAAAGGCGGGAATCGTTCATGCTCAAACCAGGAGTTCATCATGCGTAACTTTATTTTTGCCACGCTGTTTGCGATGGCCCTTGTGGCTGGGGTGGCATCGGCCCAGGTGGCCGTTCCCAAAATCAACACCGCCGGGCGCGATTTGGCCACCAGCAACCCGGCTTCCACGGTGTGGGGGTCTCCCTCCAGCATCGAGGTATCGAAAGCCCAAGGTACGTTGACCGACGTGGTTGGTGGTATTCGCACCCCGCTGGGGAACGTTACCGAAAGCTTTTATGGATTCCGCATTGTGCCTGAAAAAGGCAGCTGGGCCTTTGCCGCGGATACCTCCTACGGGACCCTCACGAATGATCAACGGCGGGGCTCCCTGGGGTTAAAGCTGGGCGAACGGCTGGGGCTGGGCTTTGGGGTCACCACCAACCGCTACAGCGGGGTGCCCAATATGGACGTCACCGAAAATTATGGCGGGTTGTCGTTTGCCCTGTCGGAGACGTTTTACCTGGGTTATGTGTATGGCCGGGAATTCACAAACGACAGCGCGGCCCCCGAGGAAAAACGGGACTTTTCCCGCTATGGCTTGGGCCTGCGGGGCGGCAGCGACAAAGGGATGATGTATCACCTGGAATACAACTTCGACGTGTATCTCCCCGATACTTCCACCACAAAAAATCCCGGTGAACACCGTTCGCAGTCGGTGATCGAAGTGGTGTTTAACAATGTGCTGCTGGCCTGGGAACGGAAATATACCTCTTCCAATGGCGGTGGGACGGATATTCAAACCGGCACCATTGGCTATTCCCCCCGGGAAGGGTTTGCCATCAACTACTTCGCCATTCGGGGACAATCGGGACCCTCTACCAGTTATTTTGACGCCTCCCTCAACGGAGTGTCGTTGGCCCTGTTGTTCTAAGACCGAGTGTTGGCGCAATTCCAAAACCGCCCTGGGTTTTTCCCAGGGCGGTTTTTTTTATTTTGGCAGGGGGGCCGAGCCGGGTTGGGTGGGAAGGGTCTTGCTTGTTTGCACGGGTTCTGGCGCCGGGGCTTGCACCGCCGATTGTTGAAGAACGGGGGGGCTGGAGCGGGGGAAGAACAATTCCACCATGGCCACGCCAGTGAGCATTAACATGCCCGCCACGAAGTAGCGGCGGCCATGGCCCACGCCCCGCACCCGAGAATATTGCAGCCACACAAACACCGTGATGGACAAGAACACAACCGTAATCGCGTCGAGAGGCATAGCCGCCTTTAGGAAGAAGTGGATTTGGAGGGCCGGGGGGGAGCGGGGGGGTTCCGCCGCTCCTCCTGCCAAGCCAGTACCAAGTAATATACCACCGGAAGCACCACCAGTGACAATACCGTGGTGGTGATGACCCCCCCCACCATGGGGGCGGCAATGCGCGACATCACATCGGTGCCGGCCCCCTGGCCCCAGAAAATGGGCAGCAGGCCCGCGAAGATAGCCGCACTGGTCATGGCCACCGCCCGAACCCGTTCCGCCGCGCCGTGGCGGGCGGCTTCTTTAAGTTCCGCCCGGGTCAGGGCCCGACCCCCCAGTTTGGCCCGGCGGGCGGCCACCTCGTGGTCAATGAAGGTAATCACCAGCACGCCAATTTCAGCCGCCACCCCCGCCAGGGCGATGAACCCCACCCCCACCGCCACCGACAGGTTGTAGCCTGCCAGGTACACCAGCCAAAACCCCCCGGTAACCGCGAAGGGAATGGACAGCATTACCACCGCCGGGGCGGTGAGGTTGCGGAAGTTGAAATACAACAGCCCAAAAATCAGCAACAGAGTGATCGGGATGAGAATCCGCAAACGCTGGGCGGCCCGCTCCATGTATTCAAACTGCCCGGACCAAGTCAGGGTATAGCCGGGGGGCAGCACCACCCGTTCTTTCACCGCCCGCTTGGCTTTTTCCACGTAGCCGCCAATGTCTTCTCCCTGCAGGTCGGCGTACACCCAGGCGTTGGGGCGGCCCCCTTCGCTTTTAATCACCGGCGGCCCCCGGCGGGTTTCAATGCGGGCCACTTGGCCCAGGGTCACTGGCCGGCCGATGGGAGAAGTAATCAGCACCCGCTGCAGGGCCTCCACGCTGTCGCGGAGTTCCCGTGGGTAGCGCACGTTCACCGCGTAGCGTTCCAGGCCCTCCACCGTCCAGGTGGCGTTCATGCCCCCAATGGCGGTGGTGATGACTTCTTGAATGTCGTTGACCAGCAGCCCAAACCGGGCGGCCATCACCCGGTCAATCTCTATTTCAATGTAATACCCCCCCACGGCCCGGTCGCCATAGGCCGAGGTGGTCTCGGGCAGGGTTTTCAGGGCCCCTTCCACTTGCTCGGCCAGGCCAGCCAGCACTTCCATGCTGGGGCCAGACAACTTCACCCCGATGGGGGTGCGAATGCCGGTGGTGAGCATGTCGATGCGGGTTTTGATGGGCATGGTCCAGGCGTTGGCCACCCCAGGAAACTGAATGGCCCGGTCCATTTCGCTCATCAGCTCTCGGATAGACTTGGAGGAGTCGGGCCATTGCTCCCTGGGCTTGAGCTGGATGATGGATTCCAGCATGGACAGCGGGGCGGGGTCGGTGGCCATGTCGTCGCGGCCCACCTTGCCAAACACGTGCAGCACCTCGGGGAATTGCATTAAAATTTTATCGGTCTGCTGGGTCAGTTCCCTGGCTTTGGAAATGGAAATGCCGGGGAAGGTGGTGGGCATGTACAGAATGTCTCCCTCATCCAGGGGCGGCATGAATTCGCTGCCCACCCGGGCCAGGGGCCACAGGGTCACCACCATCAGGGCCAGGGCCACGGCCACGGTGGCCCGGGGGCGGGCCATGGCCCAGTTGAGCAGGGGTCGGTGGCGGGCTTGCAGCCAGCGGTTGATGGGGTTGTCTTCCTCCCGCCGCAGCTTGCCGGTGACCAAAAAGCCCAGCAGCACCGGGGTGAGGGTAATGGCCAGCACCGCCGCCGCCGCCATGGCAAAGGTTTTGGTGTAGGCCAGGGGGGCGAACAGCCGCCCTTCTTGGGCTTGCAGGCTAAACACGGGAATGAAACTCACCGTGATGATGGCCAGGGAAAAGAACAGGGCCGGGCCCACCTCGGCGGCGGCTTCGCCAATGGTTTTCCAGTGTTCGGTTGGAGTGAGTGACCTGCCCAGGCGGTCTTGTTCCCCCACCAGCCGCTTATGGCTGTTTTCCACCAGCACCACGGCCCCGTCTACCATGGCCCCGATGGCGATGGCGATGCCCCCCAGGCTCATGATATTGGCGTTGATGCCCTCCAGGCGCATCATCACAAAGGCCGCCAGAATGCCCATGGGCAGGGTGATTACCACCACCAGGGCCGAGCGGGCGTGGAGCAAAAAGGCCAGGCATAGCAGGGCCACCACGATGGATTCCTCCAGCAGTTTGCTCCACAGGTTTTCCACCGCCCGTTCAATCAGGGTTCCCCGGTCATACACGGTGATCAGTTCCACCCCTTCCGGCAGGGTGGTTTTCAACTCCTCCAGTTTGTCGCGCACCCGTTGAATGGTTTTCAGGGCGTCTTCCTCGTAACGCATCACCACAATGCCCCCCACCACTTCTCCCTGGCCGTCCAGTTCGGAAAGCCCCCGGCGCAGCTGGGGGCCCAAATGCACATCGGCCACCGACCGCAGGGGAATGGGAGTTCCCCGGCGGTCGGTTCCCACCTGGGTGTTGTAAATGTCTTCGATAGAGCGGATGTAGCCCTTTCCCCACACCATGTATTCGGTTTCGCCCATTTCCACCACGCCCCCCCCGGCGTCTCGGTTGGAGCGCGCCAGGGCCGCCCGCACCCGGGCCAGGGGAATGCCATAAGCGGCCAGGGCGTTGGGGTTCACCTCCACTTGGTATTGCTTCACGTAGCCCCCCACGCTTCCGGTTTCGGCCACCCCAGGAATCACCTGCAATTGAAACCGCAGGTACCAATCTTGAATGGAACGCAGCTGAGCCAAGTCATGTTTTCCGGTGCGGTCCACCAGGGCGTATTCATAAATCCATCCCACCCCGGTGGCGTCGGGGCCCAGGCGGCTCATAACGCCTTCGGGCATGCGGTCGCCCATGGCATTCAGGTTTTCCAACACCCGAGAGCGGGCCCAGTACAGGTCGGTGCCTTCCTCGAAAATGACGTACACCAAAGAAAACCCGAAGTAGGAATATCCCCGCACCACCTTGGCCTTGGGCACCGACAACAACCCGGTGGAAATGGGATAGGTGACTTGGTCTTCCACCACCTGGGGAGATTGGCCCGGATAGGGGCTGTACACGATGACCTGAATGTCGGACAGGTCCGGAATGGCGTCTAAGGGGGTCGAGCGCAGGGCAACCACCCCGGCCAGGGCCAGCAGCAGGGCCGCCCCGATCACGTCATATCGCCGCCGGATGGAAAATCGGATGATGGCTTCGATCATAATCGTTCCTTAGTTGTGGTTCATATCGTCCATGTCCTCCATGTCTTCCATGCTCCCCGCATCGTGCCCGCTATGCTCGGTGGGGGGCTGGGGTGCCGGAGCGGACCTGGGAACCGACCTGGGACCAGATTGAGGAACGGATCGCGGAGCCGGTTCCTCCCGAAAGCGGGAACGGTCCTCTGCGCCAGGCCGGGTAGAAGGCACGGGTACCGGCACGGGCACTGGCACCGGGCCGGGGGCCGACATTTTCCCGGCGGCCTCTCGCAGGCTGGAGTCGGAGTCGATCAGAAACTGCGCCGAGGTCACCACCACTTCTCCCTCGCTCAAACCCTCCAGCACCTGCACCAACCCTTGGCTGGCCACCCCCAGGCGCACGGGCCGGGGCTCGAACTTGCCGCCTCCCCGCACCACGTACACCTGCTCCCGGGTGCCCGTGCGCACCACGGCTTCGCTGGGAATGGCCAATATGTTCACCTGCCGGTCGGTGTGCAGGGTCACGTCGGCGAACATATCAGGCTTCAGGGCCAAGCCAGGATTGTCGACCGCCACCCGGACCTTCACCGTGCGGGTGGCCGGGTCTAGATAGGGATACACATACGAGATGCGCCCCCGGTAGGTCTTCCCCGGAATGGCCGTCAGGCGGATGTCGGCCTGGTCACCCAACCGTACCCAGGGAATCTGGGCCTCGTACACGTCGGCCAGCACCCACACTTGGCTCAGGTCCGCCAGGGTGTACAACTCGGTTTGGGGGGTAATACGCATGCCCTCGCGCACCCCTACCCGGGTCACCACCCCGGAAAACGGAGAGTGAATATGCAGGTTCTTGGTGATCTTCCCGGTGGCTTCCAGGTTTTTGATCTGGTGGGCGGGAACGTCTAACCACTCCAATTTTTCCCGGCTGGTGCGCAGCATGTTTTCAGCGCCTTTGCGGATGTCGGGGAAGGTATTGTTTCCCAGGGTGGTCAATTGCTTTAGGGCCAACAGGTATTCCTCTTGGGCGCTCACCAAGTCTGGCGAATACACCGACAACAAGATGGTGCCCTTCTTCACCCGCTCGCCGGTTTTGTCCACGAACAATTTTTCCACCCAGCCGTCGGATTTGGGGTGGAGGCGGGCCAGTTTTTCCTCGTTGTAGGCCACCAGCCCCAGGGTTTGAATGGTATTGGACAGGGTGTGTTTTTCCACCCGGCCAGTACGCACCCCAATGTTTTGCACCACGTCGGGGTCAATGCGCACGGTGCCCGCGGGGTCCTGCCTGCCGTTCTCGGTGCCTTCATCGGCATACACGGGAATGAAATCCATGCCCATGTTGTCTTTGGCCGGCACGGGAGAGGTGACCTGGGGGTCCATGGGATTTCGGTAAAACAGGATGCGCCGCTCTCTGGGAGGTGCGGAAGAGCCAGCCGTGCTGGAAGAACCCGACTGCCGCGCCCACTGATAGCCCCCCCAGACCCCCAGCAGCCCGGTGGCCGCCACCAACAGTGCCACCGCCACCCATTTCCCCCAGGGTGGGGGATAGCGCAGGGCATTCCAGGTTTCCTCCCAGGCGGAATTCAGCCGTTGGACCCAAGAGATATTTTTCTTGCGTGTTTTCTTTTTCATAGCGATTCCTTTCCGATGGCGTAGGCCAGCCGGGCCAAGGCCTGATGGGCTTCTCCCACGGCTTTCCAGTATTCGTTTTCATTGTTGTATTGGGTTACCTGGGCCCGCATCAGGTTCAAGAAATCCACCTTGTTCACCTGATAGGCCCCGTGCATGGAGGCCACCATTTGTTGGGCCTGGGGCAAAATGCCGGCAGAAAACAACTCCACCACCTGAACGGCCCGCCGATAATCGGCCAGAGCCATCCGGCCTTCTGCCTCGCCCTGATCCCGCTCGCTTTCCAGCCCTTGCTCCCGCATCAGGCGTTCTTCTCCCCGCATCGACGCTTTGGCGGATTGCTTCCAACCGTACAGCGGCAGGTTGACCCCCACATACACCGAGCGCACCGGGGGTTGGGGCATCCCCGACATGGGGCCGGGACGTTTGGCGTAGGCCAGCCCCACCGTCAGGTCGGGGAGCCATTCCAGGGCGGCCAGGGTTTCACGGTCTTCGGCGGCTTGCAGCTCCAGGCGGCGGGCGGCCAAGCCCGGCCGCTCCCCACCGCCAGGCAGGGCATCGGCCAGCGCTTGTTCCTGCTGGGGGGTCAGGGGGGGGATCTTGGGGTCCTGCAGGGGGGCCAGCGCCACCGGGTCACTGTCTTCCAAACTCAGCAACCGCCGAAAGTTGATCTTCTCCCGCTCCCATTGGTTTTTCAGGGTGAGTTCCGTTTCCAACATGCGGGAGAGTTCCAGCTGGGCCATCAGCACATCCTGTTGCAGGCCCTTGCCCACCTTGTATTTGGTCGAGGCCACCTGCACCAGTTGGCGAAGCAGTTCCTGATTGCGGTGAACGTTTTCCAACCCCCGCTCCAGTTGGAACAGCCGCCACCAGCTTACCTTCACGTCGCGGATCAGCCGCAGCCGGGCATCCCTGGCCATTTCCATGGCCGCTCCGGCCTCGGCCCGGGCCGCCCCCGAGCGATAGGCGGTTTTCCCAGGGAAGGGAATCCGCTGTTCCACCATAATTTCTTTCATGGTCATGGGGTCCCCGTTGGGGTCTCCCTCCGTGGGCACGTTCACGTCTCCCAGGCGCACCATGGGGTCCGGCCAAGCCCCGACCTGAGCGGGGATTTCAGCCGCCGCCCGTGCCTGCGACATGCGGGCCGCCAAACCCGGATTGTTTTCCAGGGCCTGGGCCACGGCGGATTCCGCCGTGAAGCCCTGGGGGATGGCTTCGGGTTTGGATTCCGGCGGCTTGGTTTCTGGTGGCGTGGCGTCCTGT
Source organism: Deltaproteobacteria bacterium (assembly GCA_029858505.1). GTDB lineage: Bacteria > SAR324 > SAR324 > SAR324 > JACQKK01 > JAOUEW01. The sequence continues at coordinate 586,757 of JAOUEW010000001.1, read as the reverse complement.
GGCTTGCTCTCTGGAATGGCCTGGGGAACGGCTTGCTCTGCCCAGGCAGGCCCAACCCCCAGCGCCAGAATCAACACTATGGCTGGCACAATGCCCAGTGCCAAAGCCCACAGCCAGGGGGGCCGAAAGTGAATGCGTTGCGATACGGGGAACCATACCCGTGGGTTCATGGGAATTCTCCTGTCCATCGTTTGTTCATGCCCTTGTTCAACGGTACCCGGTGGACCGGTCCGCGAACGTGTGGCTGCTCAAGGGTGGTTTACCACCCCGAAAGGATGACTTGAAACGAAGGGGGAGAAATCAGGTGCGCAACGACCGATGACGCAGCCACAACTGCGGCTGAACGGGAGAGGGTTGGGAAGCGTGGGAAACTTGGAGGGCTGGGGAGAAATCTTGCCGGGGAGTGGTCTTTTCTGTTCTTTCGGCAGATTGCTGCTGGGTGGAGGATTCTTCCTGAGCAGACGCCGCCATGGGGGAACTGAGGGTGCAGCTTACGGGCGGGCAGGCCGTGCCCACCGGCATGGCGCTGGGGCGGGGCAGCTCACGAGCATGGGAGTGGGAACCGCCATGGGCCGCGGTGGCAGAAACCGGGCCGGAAGAACGGAAGGCATCCAAACAGGGGTGCAAAGACAATCCCATCCATACCGCGGCCAACGCCACGGAACCCATTCTTAGCCATCGGGAAGATTGTTGCCGCATAGGCCCTTACGGATAACCGTATTCACTTTTATCTGGGTGCCATGTTCACCCAAGAGATTCGCCCAACCGGTACTTGCCCCAATCAAGCGATTCTATTTTTAGCATAATCCCTTTCTTACGGGAGAGAAAGAAGAAAAGCCAGGGGGCATTGACTCGAAGCCGACAGGTTACGCGCCTGTTTCCGTCCAGTTTTCTCCCACCGAAGGGTTGAAGAACAATGAGACCTCGCCCCCCTCTCCCGAAGAGAGGGGGAGTTCAATTGCGATTGTGCGTTGCTTGCTTCCGATCAGTCTTCTCCATCCAAACGGTCGAAGTGAATAGCCGATGGCTTCGAGCATTGCCCCTCTACGACGGGGAAGGGCAGCCGCCCGTAGGGCGGTGGAGAAGGGGGCTGTTTGGGAAAAGATCATCCGCTGGCTTCGAGTGCTAGGTTTGAATGAGGGGAAAGGGGGGCTTTAAGTTGAATCCTCTAGCATTCCAGCGGCCTGCAGCATGGCCAACCCCAAGGGGTCGGCCTTGGCCTGGGCCCCGGTGGGGTTTTGTAAGTGAGAAAGAAACCGCTGGGCCAACACCTTGCCCAACTGCACGCCTTCCTGGTCGAAAGAGTTGATGTTCCACAGCAGCCCCTGAAAGGCCACCTTGTTTTCATAAAAGGCCAGCAGGCTGCCCAAAGAATAGGGGGTCAGCCGGTCGTGAACCATCAGCCAACTGGGGCGGTTGCCGGGGAAACGCTTGTTGGGGTTTTCATGGGTTTGGCCCAGGGCCAGGGCCATGGCGTGGGCCAGCACGTTGGCCAACACTTTTTGCTGGCTGGTGGTGCCCTCTACTTCGATATCGGCGTTCCATTGGCAGCGCCGGAAGGCGATGAACTCGCAGGGCACCACGGTTTTGCTTTGGTGCAGCAACTGATAGAAGGCGTGCTGGCCGTTGGTGCCGGGTTCTCCCCACACCACCGGGCCGGTGGGATAGGGGGCCTCTTGCCCCAGGCGGGTGACCCCCTTGCCGTTGGATTCCATGTCGAGCTGCTGCAGGTGAGCCACAAACCGCAACAGCCCCTGGCTGTAAGGCAGCACCGCCAGGGTTTCATGCCCCAAGAACGAGCGGTTCCACACCCCCAGCAAAGCCGCCAGCAGGGGCAGGTTGTTCAGCGGGTCTGGCTCCAGCGAGGCCAGGTCCATGGCCCGGGCCCCTCGCAGAAATTCCACGAACCCCGCGTAGCCCATGGCAAACCCCAGGCTGACCCCCCCCACCATGGAGGTAACCGAGTAGCGCCCCCCAATGTAATCGAACATGTGAAAGCAGGCCCGGTAGGCGGCGGGGTTGTCCATGGGGCTGCCCTGGCCGGTCACGCAAATAAAGTGCTGGGCCGGGTCCAGCCCCGCCTCGCGGAAAAACCGGCGGGCCAGGGTTTCGTTGGTCAGGGTCTCCAGGGTGGTGCCGCTTTTCGACACCACGTTCACCAGCGTGCGAGAAAGATTCAGCCCCGCCAGGTGGCGAGACATGTCGTCGGAGTCGAGGTTGCTGACGTAATGCACTTGGCGGCCCCGCAGGCGGTGGGGGCCCACGGCCATGTACACGGCCCTGGGTCCCAGGTCGGACCCGCCAATGCCCACGTTCACCAAGTCGGTAAAAGTTTCTCCCCGGTTGTTGGTGATCCGCCCCATCATCACGTCATCCAGAAACACCCTCAGGTGTTCCATTTGTTTCACGGCTTCCTCTCGGGCGGCCCGGGCGGCGTCGGCCTCGGCCGGGGCAAGGCGTTCCCGAACCCTGGTCAACAGCGGGGGTTCGGGCATGTCCGAGAACAAGTCGCGGGTGGCATGGTGCAGCACTTGGCGGTCTTCGCTGGGCCAGCCTTCAATTCGGTTCGCTCGGGCCCCAGCCATCAACTGGGCCATTCGTTCCACCGCCTGGGTTTCCTTGGCCAGGCCTGCCAGGGCCGCCAGGGTTTCCTGGTTCACCCGCTGGGTGCCATACAGCAGTTGAAACCCGCAGGCCTGGGCCTGCAGGTCCAAAACCCGCTGGGCCGTCAGGGCGCCAGGAGCCGTCAGGTCAAAGGGGTGTTGGGCCAAGCGGGTAAGGGTTTGGAAGGAATCCATCGGGGTGGGGTCGGGAGCTGGAAAAGATGTGGGCATAAGGGATGTCTCTGGGAATCAACCACCGCAAAGCAAGATTACTGATAAATCACCTCTACACCCGCCAGGTAAGACTCCATATCGTCGAGCTGGGTTTGGATGGCAGGCCCGTTTTTAACCTTGGCGGCCTCTTCAATGGCCCGGCCGATTTGGCTGAGGTGATCGAAGCCATAACCGCCCCCCGCCCCCTTGACCTGGTGGCCTTTGGTGCGCAGGGTTTCAAAATCGCCCTTGGCCAAGGCCGCCTTCAGCAGGGGCATGTCCTGGCGCCGCCGCTCTAAAAACTCGGCCACCAGGGGTTCCAATTCCTTGTCAACCTCTACCCGGGGATTTGCCATGATCTTCCCTGATGAACGATTGAAATGCCCCAAGGGGCTGCTTTACAATCATGATATTATTTTATACCACGAACTCCGGGAAAAAATGAATCAGCCTTCGGGTTGAGGAGGGGGGAGGATGGATTCCACCGCGTCGAGAAAATCTTTTTTCTTGACGGGCTTGGAGAGAATGCCGTCGCAGCCCATTTCCAGCACCCGCCGCTGGTCTTCTTCAAAGGCCATGGCGGTCAGGGCCATGACGGGCGTGCGGCGAATCTGCCGCTCTTTTTCAAACTGGCGAATCATGCGAATGGCGGTGAAGCCGTCCATGATGGGCATTTGCAAATCCATCAGCACCAGGTCCATGGGCATGGAGCAAAAGAAACCCAGGCCCTCCAAGCCGTTGGCGGCTTCGATGATTTCATAACCCCGGCTTTGCAGAAAGGTGCGGAACAGCATCCGATTGTCTTCAAAGTCTTCCACCAGCAGCACCCGCTTGCCCGTGTAGGGGGTTTTGAAGGCCCCGGTGGATTTCCCCGGCTGCTCGATGTGCTGTTGAGAGGCCAAGTCGGCCATCCGCAACAGCAGGCGGGCCAGCCGGTGCGGGGGGGGGTTGTGGCTGGTCAGTTCGGCCTCCAGCCGCACGGCCAGCAGCCGCCCCAGCAGGGGGTCTTGTTCCAGGGGGGGGCCCAGCACCACAAAGGGCAGCTGGGGATGGTGAAACCGGATCACAGCCAGTTCCCCGGCCACATGGGTGTTTTCTTCCGGCCAGTCCAGCACCAGAACATCCGGGGGTTCTCCCTGGGCCTCGGCTTGAGAAATCAGGGCAGACAATTCTCCCAAATCGGTTTGGCAGGTCACCACCCCGCCCATGGCCCGCAGGTCATCCGCCAGGGTGTTGAGTTCTTCTCCCCGGTGGTTCCACAGCCACACCCGCATTCCGTTGAGCTGAATGGTTTTTGTTTTGGGCAGGGGGTCGGACTCCCGGGGCAAATGGAACCGCACGGTAAAATAAAAGGTGCTGCCCTCTTCCGGGCGGCTAGAGACCCAGATTTTCCCCCCCATCAACTCCACGAAGCGCTGGGAGATGGACAACCCCAGGCCGGTTCCGCCGTAACGGCGGGTGATGGAGGAGTCGGATTGGGTAAAGCGTTCGAAGATGGCCTGCTGCTTGTCTTCCGGAATGCCAATGCCGGTGTCTTTCACCGAGAACCGCAGCAGGCCGGGCTCGTCGGGGTCGGGGGCGGCCACCTGCAGAAAGACGCCGCCCCGGTCGGTGAATTTGATGGCGTTGCCCACCAGATTGGAAATGATCTGGCGCAGGCGGCCGGGGTCGCCCACCAAATGGGTCGGCAGGCCGGGGGCAATGTCCCAGTTGATTCCCAGGCCTTTCTGCCGGGCCCGGGCCGCCAGCAATTCCATGGCCGAGTCCAACAAATCGGGCAAATGGAACGAGATATGTTCCAGCTCGAACCCCCCCGATTCAACCTTGGACAGGTCCAGCACGTTGTTCAACAGGTCCATCAGGGTGTTGCCGCCGTTTTCCAGCACGTCCACATACCGGCGTTGGGTGTCGTCCAGGGGGGTTTCTTTCAGCAGGTCCACCATTCCGATCACCACGTTCATGGGGGTGCGGATTTCATGGCTGATGACCGCCAGAAATTCGGATTTGGCCCGGGTGGAGTCTTCGGCCAATTCCTTGGCGACTTTCATGTCTTCCTCCACCTGCTTGCGGGTGGTGATGTCGTTGACAAACCCCTCCAGCAGCGGCGCACCGCCATGCCCCTGGTCGAGCAGGGGATGGCCGCTTTCCATCACGTATTTTTCAACCCCATCCCTGGTCATCAGGCGGTATTCCAAACGGTAGGGCCGTTTTTCCTGGATGGCCTGGTGAATTTCGTCCAACACCCGTTCCCGGTCCCGGGGGTGAATCAACTCCATGTACGAGGAGGAAATGTTCATGATCAGTTCGTAGGGCTGATAGCCGGTTAAATCCCGGCAGCCCTGGCTGACAAACTCCATGGTGCGGGTGCTGTCGTGGAAGCCCCGGTACACCATGCCCGGCAGGTCGCTCATCAACCCCATCAGGGTTTGCTGGCTTTCTTGCATGGCCATTTCGGCGTGTTTGCGCTGGGTAATATCCAGCAGGGCCACCACGCTGCCTCCTCCGGGCAGGGGGTTCCCCCGTACCTCGAACACCTGTCCGCTGGCGTTCTTGTATTCAAACGGAGACAGGAAGAAATGATTCATCTCCCGGATTTTTTCCAGCACGTCCAGGTTGTCGGCGGCGTTGGTGGGTTGGCGCTCCCGGCCCATTTGAATGATCTTGTGCAGGGGAAGGCCCGACCGGGCCGCCTGGGGGGGCAGGTGGAACAATTGCAGGAACTGCTGGTTGGCGGCGACCAAGCAATGATCGAAATCCACCGCGAACACGGGGATGGACAAGCTGTTGAGGGCTTTGCGCAGCAGGTGGCCGGCGGCTTCGTCGCGCTCTGGATGGGCAGAGTCTAGGGAAAAGGTGGTAAACACCGCCGGGTGATCTTCCCATTCCACCAGGTAATCTCGGCATTCCACCCGCACGGGCGGGTGCCCCTTGCGCGCCAGGGAAAACCGGATATGCCCCGATACGGCTTCTCCCGAAGCCATTTTCCGGGCCCTGGCCAGGAAGGTTTCCTCCTCCTCTGGAGAAACCAAGCGCCCCAGGGGGGTGCCCACCAGGGCTTTGGGGTCGGGGTGACCGGTGAGCACCGCCATGGCTTGGTTGGCAAACAACACCACGCCATCACGGTGCAAGACGACAGGCCAGGGGGCTTTTTCAGCCAGGGGGCGGAAGGCTGCATCTTGCCGCTCTCGGTCTGTTACAGCCGTAACGTCACCAGAAACTCTGGTTTTTTTGGCAGACGGTGGAGTCATATTCTGGTTCTCCCCCTGATTTGGGTTGGGCCCATCCCCCGGGCGTCCTGTCTTCCCCATGGCCGACACATCCGTGTTGAGTTGCCGAAAGGGTCAGGGTTGTTTGATGGCTTCCCCTAGCCCCCACAAGCCATATGGTCTCCGGAGGACTTATGCCCCCCAAAAGACCGATGCAAAGGGTAAACGTACTCCTCCCGTTTCTAGTTCAAGCTCAAGCTCAACAATGGCAACCAAGCCTTATCTTCTACTTCTTTCTTTATCCTTCCTCCCCTTTTGTGGCCCCCCCCGTAAGCACGAGCCGTAATATAATGGTTATTTTTAGACAAACGCAATTGCTAGCGTTTATATACGCAATCTATCTCCAAAAGGATAGTGTTTTTTTGCGTCACGCCCTTACGGGATAATCATTATTTATTGGGGTTACCCCCCCCTACATATTCCTAAGCAGCCCTTCGTTTCTTTTTGCCAAAAGAAAACCCGGCGTAAGGATTGCAATCCTTTGAGATGTGGTATTTTGGTAGAGAATTGGAAGATGTGTTCACTCTAACCTATGGATTTTCCCCGATGGCCAGCCACGACCGCCCACCTCAACCGGGGGCCCTTCCCGTTGGGGGAGAAGAGCGGCGTAGTCCGGTGAATGGCCAGTTGCGGCGGATCAAAGACACCCTGCGCAAGCGCTATCCCAAAGAAACCACCCCCCGCCACGCCCTGCTGGAACAAGCCTTTCACGATGTGGAGCATTATCACCACGGCCAAATGCGTAAGTCGGGGCTGCCCGCCATCATTCACCCCTACCGGGTGGCGCTGCTGGCCAGCGACGCGGGCTTGGACGTGGAGGGGGTCATCATTGCCCTGCTGCACGACATCATCGAAGACACGGACCTGACCAAAAAAGAAATCAGCCAGTTTTACGGAACTTGGCTGGCCGACGCGGTGGACGGGCTGACCAAGGCCTCTCGCCAGGGCAAAAGCGCCGATCTGGTCTCTTTGGAAACCTATCGCAAGCTGCTGACGTCTTCGGTGAAAGACATCCGCACCCTGTTGGTCAAAATCTTCGACCGGCTGGACAACATGCGGGACCTGGCCCCCCTGGACCGTGGCCGCCAGCGGCGGATCAGCATGGAAACCCTGGTGGTGTACGTGCCCATGGCCCAGCGGCTGGGGCTGATGGAGATTGCCGGAGAATTGACCACCCTGGCCTTCCGGTTTTTGTACCCCCACCGGTTCAAACGCACCCTGGCCCTGCTGAGGGGGCTGGTGAAAACCGAGCGGCGAAAAGTAAACGCCATGGGGAAAATTCTAGAAACGGCCCTGGCGGCCCTTCCCTGGGCGGAAGACCAGGGGTTTTCTCTGGTGGCGGTTCAACACCAAGTGGCCGACTTTATCTATCAGCCGGAAGCGGCCGCTGGATCCTTTGGGGGCTTTCGGGTGATCGTTCCCTCTCAGGCCGACTGCTACCCGGCCCTGGGGGCGATTCACACCAAGTGCCGGGCCGTGCCCATGGCCATCCGCGATTACATCTCGAACCCCAAGCCCACCCGCTATCAGGGGCTGGAAACCCAGGTGTTCATCGGCCAGAAGCCGGTGAAGGTGGAAATTACCTGGCAGGCCATGGCCCATTTTGACAAGTGGGGCATTTTGGCCGACTGGAAAGGAAACAATGCCGACCTGACCCGCTACTATCAAAACTATCTGGACTTGATGGACCGGCTGGAGGGCGATCAGGATTTGAAGATGGAGGACGTGCTGCGCCACGCCCAAATGGAAACCCTGCAAGCCTTTACCCCCAAGGGAGACATGCTCACCTTTCCCGCCGGGGCCACGGTGATTGATTTCGCCTTTGCCATTCACTCGGACCTGGGGTTGAAGTGCCTGGGGGCCCAAATTGCCGACCACCCGGTGACCCGTGAACACGCCCTGAAAGACGGCGACCTGGTGGAAATTGTCACCGCCCAGGACGTGGCGCCCGATGAAACCTGGCTAGACCACGTGCACACCACCCGGGCCCGCATGGCCCTGCACCGGGCCCTGCGCCTGCAAGACCAAGCCAAGGCCCGCCAGTTGGGAATGGAATTGTTTCCGGTGGAAGTCCGCCGGTTGGGAGAAAACCCTGAGCGGCTGCTGGCCCTGCCGGCCTTTCAGTTGGCCCTAAAAGCCCGGGGGCTGGGGCTGGATCAGTTTTACCAAGAAGTGGGCACCCGCCGGTTGGCCCTGCGGCCCTTTTTGGCCGAGTCTGGGCTGGTGGAGCCTAAAAAATTAAAGCGCCAAGAAAACTGGGAGCGCTCGCTGCTGTCTCGGTATTTGGGGGGCATGTTTGGGGCCTCCTCGCCAAACCTAAAGGTGGGGCGCAAAGACCAACTGGTGGTGATGGCCCGCTGCTGCTCGCCCATGGAGGGAGACGCCATTGTGGGGGTGCATAAAGGATCGGAGGTGATGATTCACCGGGAAAACTGCCCCAACCTGGCCCAGCACGACCCAGAGAACTTCCTGCATGTGGGGTGGGAATCCACCCCGGTCAAGGCCGCCTATACCCTGACCGTGGAGGCCAGGGACCGCCCAGGGGTGATCTACAAAATCAGCAAGGTGATGGCCAGCCTGAAGGTAAGCATTCGCAACCTGACCATTGAACCCCGCGATCCGGGGTTTGCCGCGGCGGTGATCGATATCGAGCCGGTGGACACCCGGGTGTACCAGAAAATCATTCACCGCCTGCGAAGCATCAGCGAAGTGCTCAAGGTCTCTTAGGGCAATGACGGGGGGCAGGGTTCTAGAGAGTAAAGACCCACGCCAAACGAAAACGCGGGGGGAGGCGGGAACAGAGGGAGAGAGAAGGGAGCCTGGGGGTGTAAACCCTGGTTGCTTCTGGGGGGCAGATGGTTATAGATTCGGCTATCACATCAAACCACAGCAGGCAGCCCATCCTCCACCGCTTAACCCCCAAGGCCCGTGATGAGTCACTATCTCTCCGACCCCAGCCGCTTTCACAAGCTGTGCGATATTTATTGGGACTGCCTGAACACCTGCAACGTGGATTCCCCCCACCGGGTGAGCCAAGACCTGATGACCTGGCGCCGGGGATCAGCCCAAATGGTCATCCGGGTAAACCCAGAACTTCACAACATCACGTTTTATTCCATTCTGGTCACCGGGGTGGTTCCCTCGGAACAAATGTACAGCCACCTGCTGGCCTACAACGCCCTGCAGCGCCGGGAAGCCCTAGGGCTGATGGACATTCAGGGCAGGCCCTCCATTTTAATGAAATACACCCTGGAACTGGAACTGGCCTTGCCCTCGGTGGTGCAGCGCCACGTGCTGCAATTGCAAGAGGTGGCCGATGAGTTGGATACCGATCTGGCCAGTCGGTTTGGGGGCGAACTGCAGTTTGATGACTGGCAGAAATTAAGCCAAAACCAAGTGGACGACCTGATTGGCTCTTTGTTTGGCTAATGCAGTCGCTTTCAACCTCTCCGTCTCGCATCCATCGGCTCTTCTATTTTCCCGATTGGCTTCACTCTGTTTTTCAACGGTACTCAGCCCTGGCTTTTGCGCGGACGAGAAGGAGTTTAATTTTAGGCAACTCCACCCTGAAGGCCCGCTAAAAATTCCGCGGAGAACATACCATGTCGAAAGTTAAACTCATCATCGTACTGTGTTTGATATGCCCTGGGTTCTTTGCGGTTGCAGCAGGGCCGTCGAATCACAAGCAAGAAGAGCAGAAGGGGTTTTCCGCCGACATGGATGACGCACATGGCGTGATTTCGCCAGAAGACTTTATGGTGCGAGAGGATGTTTTGTACTACAAGAATCGAACATACAACCTGGGGGTGAAAATATTTCCCTATGCGAAATACAAAAATCGTTCTTCACCGAACATGGTCCCCGGTGTGGTTGCGGTTAAATACATAAACGGAGACCAATATGACCTGCTTTCCTTTTCAGCTTGGTCATGCCCCACAAAACAAATATGGCTGAACAACGAGGAAGAGGATTTTCCGGATTTTGATTCGACTTCCTTTTCAAAAATATGGGTGTTGGATAAAGCAAAGCAGACCGCAACAGAGGTCAAGGTCGCCGCGGATTATGTGGCCCAACAAAGAATTAAACGGGTGAACAATGATTTATTTGTCGTGTCGTCCATTCAAACTCCCGGCACGAACTCATATGTGTATTTTATTCAGCCCAGCCACGAGGGTATTTCTGTTTTTTTTGTGATGGATTTCATGTGGTATTTTGAAGATGGTTTTTTTGTCCAACTCGACGAAAACCACGAGAATATTTATTACGGGCATGTTTTTTCCGAAAAAAAGAAAAAATATAAAGCCAGTTTTGGAGATATGTTCACGGCCATCGGCCTGTTGGAGAAAGTCGAACGGAAAAAGGGTACGTTAATTTTTTATTTTAATGCGGATAACGGGGTCAGAACGGTTCACATTGACCCATGAGCTACCAAAAGTTTAGCCCACCTCTATATATTACCCCCTGTGCGTTTTGCTCCCCCTCCCCGCTACCTTTCAGGTAGCATCCCCGAAAAACACCCCTCCCCTGCCCTTCGGGCATCCCAACAGCACCTCTCCCCCCTGCCCCCCTCCCCATTCAGGGAGGGGGGAATGGCTCGAATCCGATGAGTAATGCACTTGCTTCCTTCCGGCTTCGCCCACCGAACGAATCCTATTCTCCACTCTTCGGCCTAAGCCCTATTGTCCCTCCACGAAGGGGAGGGGCAAACGCCCGCAGGGCGTTGGGGAGGGGTGCTGTTGGGAACAGCGTGAAGCCGAAGCGTTGGGTGCTTGCTTCCTTCCAGTCTATATTTTCCGAACGGTTGAACAGAATAGCCGGAGGATTCGAGTAAAGGTGAGGGGTGCTTTTCCCTACTTGGTCCAGTATTGGGGCAGGAACAAGGCCATGGCGGTCATCAGTTCCAGGCGCCCCAGAATCATATCCCCGCTTAAGATCAGCTTCACCCCGTCTGGCATGGCGGAGAAGTTCCCCATGGGCCCCACGCTGCCAAACCCCGGCCCCACGCCCCCCAGGCAGGTGGCCACCGCCGAGGCCGCGGTGACCAGGTCGATGCCATACCAAGTCAGGGCCAGGGTAGAAAAAGCCAGCACGGTCATGTACAAGAAAAAAAACGCGAACACGTTGTTGATGATGGCGGGGGTTACCTGGGCGTGGCCGATTTTGGCATGCACCACCACCCTGGGGTGCAGCAGCCGAATCAGCTCTACCCGGATAAACTTGAACATCAGCATCACCCGCATCCACTTCACCGCCCCAGCGGTAGAGCCCGCCATTCCCCCCACGATCATGCTCAGGAACAAGATCAACTGGGGGAAGGGCCCCCACAGGGCGAAGTCATCGCTGGCAAAGCCAGTGGTAGACATAATGGACACCACCTGAAAGGTGCCCTTGGTCAGGGCTTTCTCCCACCCGTACCCCGCCTTTAGAAACAAATACAATGATACCGCCAGCGAAGCCGTGGTCAGCCCCACCATGAACCAGCGGAACTCGCGGTCTTTCAGATACACCTTCAGGTTTCCCCGCCCAATGACATAAAAGTAATGGAGGGAGAAGTTGGTGGCCGCCACCGCCATGAAAAAAATGGTGGCCCATTCAATGGCCGGGCTGTTGTAACCGGCAAAGGAGTCGGCCTTCACCCCAAAACCCGCCGTGGCCATGGTGGCCATGGAGTGGTTGACCGCGTCGAACAGGGGCATGCCCAGCAGAAACAAGGTGGTGGTTTGGGCCGCCGTCAGCACGGCGTAGATGGACCAGGTGGCCATGGCGGTGTCGCGCAGGCGGGGGGTCATTTTGTCGGCCATGGGGCCGCCAGACACCTCTCGCCGGAACAAATGCATGCCGCTGATGCCCAGGGTGGGCAGAATCACCACCCCCAGCACGATGATCCCCATCCCCCCAATCCACAAGATCAGGCTGCGCCAGAAATACACCGCGTGGCTGGTGTGGTCGAAATCCACCAGCACCGAAGCCCCCGTGGTGGAAAACCCCGAAACGGCCTCGAACAGGGCGTCGATATAAGAAGGGAATGTGCCCAGGAAATAAAATGGCAGGGCCCCCACCATGGGGGCGGTGAGCCACACCAGGGTCACCAGCAGAAAGCCGTCTTTCACCCGCAGCTCGCTGTGGCGGCGGAACAGAAAAGACACCACCGCCCCCGTAGCCGCCACACTGCCGCCCACGGTCAAAAAGACCTTCCAGTCGTCTTCTCCATAATTCAAGGCCACCAGGGCTGGCAGCATCACCGCAACCCCCACCACCCCCAGCAGGATGGAAAGGATTCGGATAATGGCGGGAAGGTTCATGGGGATAGAAGGTGGGTCACAACAAATGCCCTGAAACGGCGGAAGGGAAACCCATGGGCCAGGCGGTGTCCTTCACCAACATAAGAAATCTCCAAAAATTTCTCAATCCCATTTTTTGCGTGCAGTGGTTTTTGCCCGCACCAGTTGGTGTTCCCAGTTGCCATTCCATGGGTTCTTGTTGGCTGGGCCAGGTTGAGAATCCCCAGGTTTACGGGCATGTGCCCCGGTGGTGAGGGCTGGAACATGGGGCGAACCAAAGGCCGAGCCATGGCCCATTGTACGGGGGCTTGACATTTAGCACTCGCCATAATAGATTGCTAACTATCATTCGATGCCTCCCCAGCTGGCTTTTTCAGGGAATGGTTCCCCAACCTCGGGGGGCAGCGAAGTTTTTTTCACGGACCCCAGGGGTTCTTTCACTTCAACATTTCCATACGCAAAGGGAGCATGAAACTCAGACCGTTGCACGACCGTGTGATCGTTGAGCGGATCGAGGCTGACACCAAGACCGCCGGTGGCATCTTCATTCCAGACTCCGCCAAAGAAAAACCCCAGCAGGGCAAGGTGATTGCCGTGGGGAAAGGCAAGCGCAAAGAAGACGGCAATTTGATTCCCCCCGACGTGAAGGAAGGCGACCGGGTGCTGTTTGGCAAATACAGCGGCACCGAGGTGACCATTGACGGCAAGGAATACCTGATTATGCGCGAGGAAGACATTCTGGGCGTGCTGTAAACCCCAGGGTCTCCCGGCCGGGCCGGGGCGCTAACAGAAACACCATCCCACAACACCGGTAAACCCAACGAAAGGAAATTCTCTTCATGGCTGCGAAAGAAATCGTTTTTTCGGCGGACAACCGCCACCGCATGTTAAGCGGCGTGTCGAAACTGGCCAAAGTGGTCAGCGTCACTCTGGGCCCCAAGGGCCGCAACGTTGTCATCGAAAAATCCTTTGGTGCCCCCCTGGTCACCAAAGACGGCGTTTCGGTGGCGAAAGAAATTGAGCTGGAAGACAAGATCGAGAACATGGGCGCCCAAATGGTGCGCGAAGTGGCCTCGAAAACCTCTGACGTGGCGGGCGACGGCACCACCACCGCCACCGTGCTGGCTTATGCCATTGTGGCCGAAGGCAACAAAAACATTGCCGCCGGGGCCAACCCCATGGACCTGAAGCGCGGGATAGACTTTGCCGTGCACCTGGCCGTGGATCACCTGAAAAAAATCGCCAAAAAAGTAAGCGGCACCAAAGAAGTGGCCCAAGTGGGCACCATCTCGGCCAACTCCGATGAGACCATCGGCAAAATTATTGCCGAAGCCATGGACAAAGTGGGCAAAGACGGCGTGATCTCGGTGGAAGAAGCCAAATCGGCCGAAACCACCCTGGACGTGGTGGAAGGCATGCAGTTCGACCGGGGTTATTTGTCTCCCTACTTCATTACCGATGCCGACCGGATGGAAGCCGTGCTGGAAAACGCCGTCATCATCATTACCGAAAAGAAGGTGAGCAACATGCGCGACATTCTGCCCATTCTGGAGCAGATTGCCAAAGCTGGAAGGCCCTTCTTGCTGGTGGCTGAAGACGTGGACGGAGAAGCCCTGGCCACCTTGGTGGTCAACAAAATCCGTGGCACCCTGCGCGGGGCCGCCGTGAAAGCCCCCGGCTTTGGCGACCGGCGCAAGGCCATGCTGCAAGACCTGGCCGTGCTTACCGGTGGAACGGTGGTAAGCGAAGAAATGGGCATGAAACTGGAAGACCTGACCCTGGACCGCCTGGGCACCGCCAAGCGGATTGTGGTGGACAAAGACAACACCACCATTATCGACGGCGCCGGGAAGGCCGATGAAATCAAGGCCCGCATCAACTCCATCCGTGCCCAAATTGAAGACACCTCCTCCGACTACGACAAGGAGAAACTGCAAGAGCGGCTGGCCAAACTGGCTGGCGGCGTGGCCGTCATCAACGTGGGTGCTTCTACCGAAGTGGAACTGAAAGAAAAGAAAGCCCGCGTGGAAGACGCCCTCAACGCCACCCGTGCTGCCATTGAAGAAGGCATTGTGCCCGGCGGCGGCGTGGCCCTGCTGCGCTGCTTAGATGCCATCGAAGTCGGCATCAAAAAACTGGAAGGCGACCAACTGGTCGGGGCCAAAATCGTGCTGAAGGCCATCGAATCCCCCATCCGCCAGATCGTGGGCAACTGCGGCCTGGAAGCCTCGCTGGTGGTGGACAAGGTGCGCTCGAACAAAGACCCCAACTTTGGATTTGACGCCCAGAAGGAAGAGTACGTGGACATGGTGAAGGAAGGGATCATTGACCCGGCCAAAGTTACCCGGGTGGCCCTGGAAAACGCCGCGTCCATCGCCTCCATGATTCTCACCACCGAAGCCTCTGTGTTCGAAAAACCCGAACCCAAGAAAGAAGGTGGCGGTATGGGTGGCATGGGTGGTATGGGCGGCATGGGAGGAATGGGCGGCATGGGCGGCATGGACATGATGTAATCGTGTCTGCCAAACTGCCTGACGGTTGGTCAGCAGGCGCCCTAAGTGGGGCGCCTGTTCTCCACCCAAGCCGTTAACCACAGGAAACCTGAATGGCGATAAAACATTTCTTGAAAAAGAATTGGTTTTCGACGAAAAAACCCGGTTCGCCAAGAGGCTGACCGGGTTTTTTTTTGAGAAATTAAAACTGGTCGTGAGTTTCCCTAGCGCAAACCTCTGAGATTTCCCATGGACAAGAATATTACCGCCCAGCACCATAAAACGTTTGAGAGCATCCGGCATAGCGATGAGGATGGAAATGAATTTTGGAACGCACGAGACCTTCAGCCGCTGTTGGATTACAACTCCTGGGATAAATTCAAACGTGTGATTGAAAAAGCCATGGAGGCGTGCCGTTTGGCCCATCGTGAAATTGAAAACCATTTTTCCCAAACGGGAAAAATGGTCGAAATTGGTTCAGGAGCGAAAAGAGAAATCGAGGATTTTCGCCTCTCCCGCTACGCCTGTTACCTGATCGTTCAAAACGGAGACCCTTCCAAACCGGTCATCGCCAACGGACAAACCTATTTTGCCATTCAAACCCGCCGTCAGGAATTGCGGGATGAAAAATCTTTTTCTGGGCTAACAGAAGAGGAAAAACGCATCGCCATCCGCAACGAACTGGCGCAGCACAACAAAGAACTTGCCGCGGCGGCCAAAGACGCGGGGGTTGAAGCCCCCCTTGATTACGCCATTTTTCAGGACCACGGTTACAAGGGACTGTATGGTGGGCGTGGAGCCAAAGACATACATGCGTTGAAAGGGCTCAAAAAATCCCAGAAAATTCTGGACCACATGGGCAGCACGGAATTGGCGGCCAACTTGTTCCGCGCGACCCAAACCGAAGAAAAACTGCGCCGAGACCAAGTGCGAGGAAAACAGAACGCCAATCAAACCCATTTTGACGTGGGGAAAAAAGTCCGCCAGACGATCCAGGAACTGGGGGGCGTGATGCCGGAGAATCTTCCCACCCCCGAAACGAGCATCAAACAAATCGAGAATCATAATAAAAAGCATCAAAAGCCAGCAATCAAAGAAGAGTAAATTCTCACCTTACAACCAAGAACCCCCGCGGGTGGAAACCACCGGCGGGGGTTCTTGCTTTCAATCCCCAAACGATTGCAACTCAAAGGGCATTGTGTTATACGCTCATATAACATTAAGTTATTTGTTCATATAACTTAATGTTACGTCCGAAGTGAAGATTCCCATGCTTTTAACCACCACATGGAGCCGCCATGCAACCATCAACCAAATGGACTATCGGCATCGTAACCACGGGCACGCTGATCTGTAACGTGATTTTAGTCCTGGGCTGGCAAGCCGAGCCACCCTTGCCCTACCTATGGCACAAATCCCTGCACCTGACGGGCATGATGCTGTTGATGGGCAATATTATCGTCACTGGCTTTTGGATGTTCACGGCTGAACGCACGGGCGATCCGCGGGTGATCTCTTTTGCCGCCAAGATGGTGGATTGGGCGGATGTGTGGTTTACCGCGCCTGGGGTGGTGCTGTTGGCGCTGAACGGGTTGTTTTTGTCGAATGGTTTTGGCGGCTTTACCGGCACGCCTTGGCTGTTGACGGCATTTGTGCTGTTCAGCATAGCGGGATTTCTTTGGGTGGTTTTTTGTATCCCCTTGCAAAACAAAATGGTCAGGCTTTCTGCGGCTGGGGCCGAGGGAAAGCCCCTGCCGCCTGAATTCTTTCGCGCTGTTCACCGTTGGTACTTCTGGGGCATTCTGGCCACCATCACTCCGTTTGTTGCGCTGTTTGTGATGGTGTTGAAATAGCCCAGCCGTTTCGCCCTCGCCTTACAAACAAGAACCCCCGCGGGTGGAAACCACCGGCGGGGTTTTTTCTCAAGTTTCTCCTTCTCCCGCCGACAAGATAGGTAAGAGATACGTTGCCCCAGAACGACTCGACCGTTCGGGCAGAACTTTTCCGGAAGCAGCGGGGAGAAGCAAGGAAGCTTCTCAAGCCAAGGAAGGCACCCCCTGCCTCTCCTGTTTCCGGAGCGGAACTTCACCGGTTTTCCTTCCGGCCCAGGCCAACCAGCCCCTCATGGACGAGGCGGCGGCCAACGGGCCGATGCCAACCAATCATGGCGGAGCGGCTCTTCGGGGCTCTCCGCCGTGTTTGTTTTCAGGGGGCAGTTCTCTCCCAGCCGAATTTCCCATCACAAGTCTACAACGTTCCCGCAATCCCTTCTCCCGAACCCCCAGCCTCTCATTGCTTCCCGCCCCCTCCTTGCCTGTGAGCTAGAAATATCAGGGGGGGGTGGAAAAACGTCCTAAATTGTGATAGCCATTTGCGAGTGGGGGACTTCCAGCCAAAAAATGAGTGGGGAAAGTCGCCGCGTGCCTGGGTTCTCATGAACTGCGGGGTAAGCCCGTATACTTTCAAAAAAAGGGGAGAAAAATGACAAGCGCATATCCTTGGAAAAAATTGCCGGTGTATTTGGTTGCGGGGTTTGTTCTGGTGGCCCTCACGGCTTGTGGGGGGGGTGGTGGAAGTTCTGGCGGGAGTACTGGGGGGACCACTGGGGGAACCACCGGTGGAACTGGCGGGACAGGCGGGACGGGTGGAACAGGGGGGACTGGCGGAACTGGTGGGGGAACTGGTGGCGGGGTTGTCATTACCAGCGAAGGTTCCGTTGCGGGGCCCATCGTGCTAACCCCAGGAGTGGCCTATAACGGCATGGTCGGTTGGATCGGAAAATCCTATTATCAGGTCACGTTTCCAACAACGGGTACCCATGATGTTACCGTGGGTGCCATGTTGGGGAACGTGGATCTGGCTGCTTATTCCGATGCGGCATTTACGGTACCCATGGGCAACTGTACCTTTAATTTTGGCACCACACCAGACACCTGTAAAATGACCGTCCTTGCTGGCACCACGGTTTATCTGAAAGTAACGAATTGGGACCCCTTTGGCGGAGCCACCTATACCATCACGGCAAGTGGCGCACCCATTGCCGAAGGTGCTACCGGCGTTGGAAACCCCTTTGTTCTAACCCCCGGGGTGGCCCACAACGGCGTAGTCAATTTGTGGGGATCTTCATATTATCAGGTGACCTATCCAACCTCTGGAACCTACGTGATTACCGTAAACGGCTTGTCGGCAGATGTGCAGCCCGACATATACACCGATGCGGCTTTTATGTCTCTAGCGAACAGCAATTGCTCCGCCAATGCTGGCACAATCGCAGATACCTGCACGATAACCGTTGGTGCTGGTGCCCCCATTTATATAAGAGTTTATGGCGTAGCAAGCGCGAATTATACGATTACGGCTGGGACAACAACCATCGCCGAAGGTGCCCCCGGCGTTGGCAATCCAATTGTGTTGACCCCAGGAGTTCCTTATAACGGTTATGTAAATTCTCGGGGAACATCCTATTATCAAGTCGCCTATCCTGTTGCTGGAACATATACGGTGCTCGTGCACCACATGTCTTCTAATATCTCACTGAACGTATATTCCGATGCGGCTTTTGGCACGATGATTGGAAACTGTTGGACAATGACCACAGGGAGAGAGACTATTTGTAAAATAACCGTAGCGGCCGGTTCCACAAGTTACATTAAAGTGTGGGAAAACGCGGGGCTAAACGTGACCTATACCATTAAGGCGATTGCTTCTCTCGATGCTGAGGGTGCCCCCGGCATTGGCAATCCGGTTGTGTTGACCCCTGGCACCCCGTATAACAGTTTCGTAGACTCGGGAACATCCTATTATCAAGTCACCTATCCTAATGCTGGAGTGTATGCCATTTCCCTGAGTGGCGCGCCGGGAGGTGAGTCGCTCTTTACATTTTCCGATTCGGGTTTCCGAACCGCAACGGGAACCTGCTTTATCACCAACTGCACGGTCACAACCGTGGCGGCCAACACCACGGTTTATATTTATGTAAGGTCTGCGGCAGCTGGCAGTGTTTATACCATCACTGCGAGGGCAGCACCGCTTGTCAACCAAGGGGCCACCGGCCTTGGAGGCCCAGTTGTGCTGACTGCGGGAACCCCTTATGCCGGTACGGTAGCTCCCGCCGGGGTTTCCTATTATCAAGTGACTTTTCCGGCAGCCGGAACCTATCAGATTATTGTCTCAAATTATTCGGACTTTATTGTTGAGGCAACTTTTTCCAATAACACCTTCACCACCGCCACTGGAAAGTGCGGCGATCCCCTGCGCTCAAATTTTGATGTTTGCTTAGTCACTGTGACTGCTGGCGCAACGGTCTATATTAATGTGGCAAGTAATAGGAGTGGAAGTTCCTATACCATTACGGCAGTGACAACCTCGATCGCAAATCAGGGCACCAAAACGGTCCCCATTGCGCTAACCCCGGGAACAGCCACGGCCGGAATGGTGGGATCCAGTGGGATCTCGTATTATAAAATCACCTATGCAAACCCAGGTACTTACTCGGTGATTGTAAAAAACATGACCGAAAACGCTGACCCCACGTTATATTCCGATGCGGGATTTACCACCTTAACTGGCAATTGTCAGTACAACGTTGGCAGGTTTTGGGATTCCTGCACGGTGACTACTGCGACCGCCAATACCACGGTATATTTAACCATCAAGGATGCCTCCGCGGGTTTGGCTACCCCAGGTGTAGGCGTGACATATACTGTCTTTCCGATAGCACATTCTGCTGTGGGCGAAGGTACTCTCGCTAGTCCTGTTGTGTTAACGCCAGGGGTTTCCTCTGCGGGATCGGTGGTAACCACAGCAAATTCCTTCTATGCGATCACTTATCCCACCGCGGGTACGTACACGATGACCCTAACCAATGTGCCTAATTCCGTGATTTTGTTATATTATGGCGATCCAGCATTCGTTCAGCGGGATTATGGAGGTTGTGCCACTAATTTATATTCAAACGAACTCTTTTGCAGGATAACCACCTACGATCCCAATATCACAATTTACATGAAAGCATGGGTCCTTTCATCCGCGGTTCCCTATACCATCAACCCGTAACAACACGCTTTGCTTCATCATCCCATCAAAGCCCAGGGCTAACCCCCTGGGCTTTTTTTCTCCCCCCAGCCGCCCGCTGCCTCCAATCCCCCCCTCTGGCATCGCCGTGGCACCTCCCGTATGGTAGGGGATTGAACCCCCCTCAACCCGGCTTTTCAAAGGAAAGCCCATGCCCTCTTCCGGCGCACCTTCTTTGTTGTGGCGGCAGCCCCAGCCCATCGCGGTGGTGGGTCTGGGGTGCGTGTTTCCCAAGGCCCCCGACGTGGCGGCTTTTTGGGAGCGCCTGAAGAAGGGAGAAAGCTGCTTGTCCGAGGTTCCCCCCGACCGTTGGGACACGGATATATTTTATGACCCCAACCCCCAGGCCCCGGAAAAAAGCCTGGGAAAAATGGGTGGGTTCGTTTCAGAGATTCCCCTGGACCCGGCGGCCCTGCGGGTTCCCCCCCGCACCGCGGCGCAACTGGACCGGCTGCAGGTGATGGCGGTGGCGGCGGCCTTAGAGGCCCTGCGCCGGGGGGGCTACCGCCCCTTTCCCGCCATGGAGGCCCCCCGCAAGGCCGGGGGCACACCGGGAGAAGACACCTGGAGCCTGGAACTGCCCCGGGAGCGCACGGCGGTGATTTTGGGGGCAGCGTCGGGGCGGGTGGAGCGGGACGGCCTGTATGACTGGCGGATGCAAAGCCCCCTGTTCGCCGATGCCCTGCGCGCGGCCCTGCTGCAACACGGGGTGGAAAAAAGCCTGGCGGAGGAAGCCTTTCGCCAAGCCCAGGCCGGGCTGACCGAAGGGCTGCCAGAGTTGACCGAAGACAGCCTGGCGGGGGTGCTGCCCAACGTGGCGGCGGGGCGGGTGGCGGGGGTGTTTGGCCTGCGGGGCCCCAGCTTTGTGGTGGATGCCGCCTGTGCCTCCAGCCTGGCGGCGGTAGACGCCGCGGTAGACGGCCTGCTGGCGGGAGACTGGGACCTGGCCCTGGCCGGAGGGGCCAACGCCATGATGGACCCCCGGTTCTTCGTGAGTTTTTCCAAGTTTCAGGGCATGTCTCCCAGTTGCGTGAAGCCGTTTGATCAGAACGCCGACGGCTTTGTGCTGGGGGAGGGGGCCGGGTTCTTTTTGCTGAAGCGGCTGGAAGATGCCCTGACCGACGGCAACCCCATTTACGCCCTGGTGCGGGGGGTGGGTTCCGCCAGCGACGGACGGGCCGGGGGCATGGCCGCCCCCAACCCGGCCTCTCAGGCCCTGGCCATGAGCCGGGCCTTGGCCGCCGCCGGGGTGTCTCCCCAGGCGGTGGATTTTGTGGAGGCCCATGGGGCGGGCACCCCGGTGGGGGACCCCCTGGAACTGCAAGCCCTGGCCCTGGCCTATCAGTTAGAGGCCGGGGGGCGGCCTGGGGGCGCCCTGTGGCTGGGGGCGGTGAAAAGCCAGCTGGGCCACCTGATGGGGGGGGCCGGTGCCGCTGGCATGATGAAGGCCGTGCTGGCCCTGCACCAGGGGGTCATTCCCCCCACCCGCAACCACCACAGCCCCATCGCCGCCTTGGCCCGGCCGGGGGCCCCGCGGGTGGCCACCCGCCCCCTGCCCTGGCCCAAACCCCAGGCCGGAGACACCACCGCCCGGCCCCGGCTGGCGGGGGTTTCGTCCTTCGGCTTTGGGGGCAGTTACTTCCACGCCATTCTGGAGGGCTGGCCCTCCCCCGCTTGGCCGGCACGGGCACCCCGGCCCCCCACAACTGCCGACCGGTCAGACCCGCCCCAGCGGCAAGCTCCGGCCTCCAGAGAACCCGTGGCCGTGGTGGGGCTGGGGGCCCTGCTGCCGGGGGCAGCGAACCCCCAGGAATTTTGGGAGAACCTCACCCGGCATCACTCGGCCATGGGGCCCCTGCCGGCGGAACGGTGGTTCAACAAAGTGGAACTGTTTCATCAACTGGACCCGGCCCGGCCCGACACGTCTTATGGGTGCATCGGTGCGGTGGTGGCTGAAACCCCAGAGATCGCCACCCATATCCCCCTGGCGCCCTCGGCTCGGCTGCGCACCGACCGGGCCCAGAAGCTGTTCCTCCACGCCGCCCAGCAAGCCCTGGACGACTCCGCCCATCCGCAAGAGGAGCACGCTCACCCCACCAACCATCCCCACCACACCGCCCTGGTGCTGGGGAACACCGGGGGCTGCCTGGAGCAAGCCTGGTCCACGGCTCTGCGGTTAAACGCCCAGCGCTTCCAGGCCTGGGCGGCCAGGGCGCCCCTGGCGGGGCTGTCTCCCGCCGACTGGGCTGTGCTGGCGAGCCAGGCCCAGGCCCAGGTGCTGGCCGGGCACCCAGAGATCAACGAAGACACCATTCTGGGGTATTCTCCCAGCATTGGCCCGGCCCGGCTGGCCAAGGCCCTGGACATCAAAGGCCCCCATGTGGTGGTGGATGCGGCCTGCGGCTCTGGGCTGGCCGCCCTGGACTGGGCGGCGCGGGGGCTGCGGCTGGGCAAGTGGAACCGGGTGCTGGCCGGGGGGTTCTCGGCGGGCACCACCCCCACCACCTTTGTGGAGTTTGCCCGCTGCCGGGCCCTGTCCTCCCAAGGCGAGCCCCCCTTGAGCGCCTGGGCCGATGGGGTGGTGCCGGGGGAGGGCGCCGTGGTGTTTGTGCTAAAGCGGCTGGCCGATGCTCGGGCCGCCGGAGACCGGGTGTACGCCTGCCTGAAGGGGGTGGGGGGGTCCAGCGACGGCCGCGGCCACGCCATGATGACGCCAGACACGGCTAGTCAAATGTTGGCCATGGAGCGGGCCTGGCACCAAGCCGGGCTGCCCCCGGCCTCGGCGGGGCTGGTGGAATGCCATGCCACCGGCACCCAGGCCGGTGACGCCGCCGAACTGTTGGCGGTGGAGCGCGTGTTTTCCCCCCCCGAGGGGGCACGGAATTTCCCCCCCCCGGCCCTGGGGGCGGTGAAGGGGAGCATTGGCCACACCCTGGGGGCCGCCGGGGCCGCCGGGGTGTTGAAGGCCGTGCTGGCCATTCACCACCAGCTCCTTCCCCCTTTGCACAGGCTGCCCCACCCCCTGCTGCAAGTGGAACGCCTGGGGGCCGAGGGCCGCTTTCGCCTGCCCCTGATGGCGGGTCCCTGGTTTCCCGTCCGCAATCCAGGTTCTGAGCAGCCCCCGGCCATGCCCCTGCGGGCGGGGGTTTCGGCCTTTGGTTTTGGGGGCACCAACTGGCACGCCGTGCTAGAATCTGCCGGGGGGTCCGCCCCGCTGGCCCCCGCCGACCCCCTGCGGGTGGTGTTCTTGTTCCCTGGGCAGGGCTCGCAATACGCGGGCATGGCCCACCTGCTGCTGGAAAAATTCCCCCTGGTGCGGGAAACCTTCGAGGAAGCCGATGAAGTGCTGCTTCCCCTGCTGGGGCGCACCCTGGAACAACTTCTGCTGCCAGCGCCGGGAGAATCCTCCCAATGGGTGGAGGAGCGCTTGTTGGAAGGGGGCGTTTTGCAGCCCGTGCTGCTGGCGGTGGAGGTGGCCTGCCAGCGGCTGTTGGAATGGCTGGGCATTGTGCCAGACGCCATGGCCGGGCACAGCCTGGGAGAATACGCCGCCCTGGTGGCCGCCGGAGCGGTGCCCTTTGGGCAGGCCCTGCGGGTCACGGCCCTGCGGGGGCGGGAGAGCTGGGCCCTGGCCGCCCGGGGGGCCGATGCCGGCATCATGGCGGTGGTGATGGCCCCGGCGGCCCAGGTGGAACCCCTGTTGGCTGGGCTGAAGGGATACGTGGCCGTGGCCAACCGCAACAGCCCCCACCAAACCGTGCTTTCTGGCGAGACCCCAGCGGTTCAGGCCGCCGTGGCCCGCCTGAGCGAAGAGGGTCTGGAAGCCTTTCCCCTGCCCATCCATGGGGCGTTTCACTCTCAACTGGCGGGGGCCCTGCGCCCCGCCATGGCCCAGGGGTTGGCGGGGCTTCACCCCCGCAGCCCACGGGTTCCCGTGCTGTCTTCGGTGGATGGGCGTTATTACATGCCGGGAGAAGACTGCCGGGAGCGCATGTTGGAAAATTTGCTGGATCAACTGGAAAAACCTGTAGACTTCATTCGGATGGTCAATTCGTTGTACGATGACGGCACCCGGGTGTTCATTGAAGTGGGTCCCAAGAAGGCCCTGGCTTCGTTTGTGGCCGATACCCTGGATACCCGAGGCAAACAGGACCTCCACCCCCTGGAGCCCCACGCCGCCTTGTCCATGCTGCATCCCAAAGGGGGAGAAGAAGCGTTTTTCAAGCGGTTTCTGGAAGGGCTGCGTCAAGCGGGCCTTCACCTTCGGGAGGAACGGCTGCCGCTGGGCTGGCGTGCCGGAACCCCTCAACGCATTCACCACAGGTCCACGTGAAAACCTTTCCCTTCGGTTCAAACGATCCATTGGTTATTACCGGAGCCGCCCTGGGTTTGCCCGGGCGGGAGCGGGACATGTTCGACCCCCAGGGGGCCGCCAGCCTGCTGGCCGGAGAACACAGGATGGAATCCCTGCCCTCGGAAGACGTGAACCGGATGGTGGCCAAAAACATTCAACGCCTGGAAAAAGACGAAGACGGCGAAGGGCGGCTGGTGGACGTAACCACCCCAGAGCAGGCCGTGAAACTGGCCAGCCGCCGGGGAACGTTTGACCTGACGGATTGGGGGCTGCCCCACGACTGGCTGCACCAGGCGGACCCCGCCTATCAACTGGCCGTGGCGGCGGGGCTGGAAGCCCTGCGCGACGCCGGTATTCCTTTGCAAGACCAAACCCGCACCTTAAGCGATGGCAGCCGCCTGCCAGAGGGGTGGGCTTTGCCTGTCCCCCTGCGGGAAGGCACCGCCGTGGTGTTCGCCTCCATTTATCCGGGGCTGGATAAACTGATTGGAGAGGTGAACCGGTTTCATCAGGCGGGCAACCGTGTTCCCGCCGAAGACCTGCGCATGGCCTACCTGGACCGCCTGCGTTCCGCCGCCACGGTGGAAGAGCGAGAAACCGCCGACCGCTGGTTTATCCGGGCCTGGGCCAAGTGGGAGCAGCTGCATGCCAGCCCCGATACCGAACCGAGCTATCGGTTCAACAACCGCCTGCTAAAAGAATACGTTTGCATGGGCAACAGCCTGTTCGCCCAACTGGTGAAGGCCCAGGGGCCCAACCTGCAAATCAACGCCGCCTGCGCCTCCTCGGCCGCGGCCCTGGCCCTGGCCCAAGACCTGCTGACGGCGGGCCGAGCCGAACGGGTGGTGGTGCTGGCCGCCGACGACGTGACGTCTCCCACCTTGTTGGAGTGGTTCGGCCCGGCCTTTCAGGCCGCTGGCATAGCCTCCACCGAAGGCACCCCAGAACTTGCCGCGCTGCCGTTTGACCCCCGCCGCCACGGCACGGTGCTAGGCATGGGGGCCACCGCCCTGGTGGTGGAGCGGGCCTCGTCGGCCCTGGCACGGGGGGTGGAACCCATGGCTACGCTGCTGGGAACCCACTTGGCCAACAGCGCCCATCATCTCACCAACCTGGACCCGGCCCATGTGGCCGATGAGATGGAGCGGTTCATCCGCCAGATGGAACAGGAACACGGCCTGAACCGGGCCGCCATGGCCCCCGCCTTGTTGTATATGTCTCACGAACCCTACACCCCGGCCAAAGGCGGCTGCGCCCAAACCGAGGTCCAGGCCCTGCAACGGGTGTTTGGCCAAAACTGGACCCAAATCACCGTGACCAACACCAAGGCCCTGACCGGTCACGCCCAGGGGGCCGGGATTGAAGACGTGATGGCCCTGAGGGCCCTGCAAGCGGGAAAGGCCCCGCCAGTTCCCGCCCATGTGACCGCCGACCCGGCCCTGGAGGGCATCCGCTTGTCTCGGGGAGAAAACCAAAACCTGGAATACGCCCTGCGCTTTGCCGCCGGGTTTGGCTCGCAAACGGCCTTCACCCTGGTGCGGCGAGAGAGCCGCCACGAAGACCGGATCATCCACCCCGAGACCTATCGGGGCTGGCTGGCCCTGATGACCGGATACCCCTGGCCCAAGGCTTCGGTGGAGCAGCGCACCCTGCGGGTGACCCCCGGCAGCCCAGAGCAGGGGAAACCCCTTCCCATCACGCTGTACCAACCCCAGGTGCCATCTGCCGTTCATGCAACCCCAAAGATCAGCGAAGAATGGGGCGAAACCCCCAGCCTGTCCGACCATTCGGTGATGGACCTGGCGGCGGAACTGTCCACCGTTCCCAGCCCATCCCAGGAAGACCCCGCCCTGACGAACGAAGACCGAGAGCTGGCCGCCCTGACCCTGGGGCCTATCGAAGTGATCGAACGCACCGACAACTGGGTGCTGCCAGCCAAAGACAAGCCGTTGGTCAAGCTCGCCCTAGAAATCCCCGCGCCGGAAACCCCAGAACCCTGGAGCGGCCCGGTGGAACTGCCCCCCCTGGCCCCCCTGCCGGTGGAACCCCAGGCAGAAACAACCTCAGAGCTGGATCCCCGAGACGCCTCTTGGTGGGATCAACATCCTGTGGCGGAACCCCAGGGAGAAGCGCCGGAAGCGCCGGAAGCGCCGGAAGCCCCCGTGGCCCTGCAGGTTTCGGCCCCAGAGGAACTGCCCGGAAAGCCAGCCTGGGCCATGGCTCAAGGAGAGAAAGAAGAGAAAGAGGAGACGGGGATCACGGAGGACTGGGAGAACGAGGAAGACTCTGAACAAGAAACCCAGGTATTGGCCCGGGTGACCGCATTGGTGGCGGAACAGACCGGGTATGACCCGGCCCTGTTGGGGCCGGACCTGGACCTGGAAACCGACCTGGGCATTGACACCATCAAGCAGGCCCAGGTGGCCGCCCGGCTCCGCCAGGAATACGCCCTGCCCCCCCAAAACAACCTGCGCCTGAAAGACGCCCCCACCCTGCGGGCCCTCAGCCGGCAGGTGGTCCACGCCCTGGGGGGCCTGTCAGAATCCATTTCTTCCTCACCAGCCGCCGGTGCTTCTCTAGAATCACGGAATGTTGAACCCGTGGACGCCACTCTGGCCGCAGAACCTTGCCCCGGCCCCATGGCCCAGCCGGTCATCCGCTGGAAAATCACCCCCACCCCCCTGCCGGAAACCAGCCCCGGCCCGCTGGTCATGCCCCAGGGCGTGGTGCTGATCACCGCGGACCCCCAGGGCGCGGCCCTGGCCCTGGCTCGCTCCCTGGCCCAACAGGGGGCCCGGGTGGCCCTGGCGGTGGAACAACAAACGCAAGGGAATCTCTCATCCGAAACCTTGACCGAAACCCTGGCGGAATCCTCCGGGGAGATTCACACCTTCCCCATGGCCTGGAACGGCCCAGAAGATGCCGTCTTGCTGGCCGAGCGCGTTCGCGAAAGCCTGGGGCCGGTGGCCTGGGTGTTTCACCTGGCTCCCCTGGGCGCGCGGACGGAGGAAATTCACTGGTTGGCCATGGAACCCCGCACCTGGGAGAAACGGCTGAACCTGGGGGTCAAGAGCGCCTGGTGGCTGGCCCGGGCCCTGGAGGCAGACCTGGCTGGTGGGCTGTTTGTGGCGGCCACCGCCGGGGGAGAAACCCTGGGCCTGGAAGGCGCCGGGTCCACGCCCGTGGGACCAGAGCAAGCCTTGGCCCAAGGCATGGCCGGGGTGGTGAAAACCCTGGCCCGGGAATGGGCCAGCCTGCGGGCCAAGGTGATTCACGGCCACCCGGCGGCAGACCCCGCCCAGACCGCCGCCTGGATTCTGGCCGAAGCGGGCCGGGAGACCCCGGTGGAGGTGGGCCTGGGACCCCAGGGCCGGTTTGCGTTTCAACTTCAGCCAGACCCCCTGGACCTATCGGCCCCCCCGGCCTGGAGTTTGGACCCCCTGGGGGCCGTGGTGGTGGCCGGGGGCGGGCGGGGGGCGGGTGCCCAAACCGCCCGTCAGTTGGCGGCCCTGGGCTGCCGGCGGTTGATTTTGCTGGGGCGCACCTCCCTGCATCCCCAGGGCGAACAGCCCGGCAGCGAGGACGCCCGCCGGGATATCCGGGCCACCCTGGAAGACCTGCGCCGCCAAGGCGCCGAGGCCCATTATCTATCTTGCGATGTGCGGGACCCGGACCAAGCCTTGGCCCTGTCGGCGGCGGTGGCGGGGGGGCTGGGCCCGGTGCAGGGGCTGGTGTTTGCCGCGGGCAGCATTGAAGACCAAGCCCTGGAGAACAAGACCCCCGAATCTTTTGACCGGGTGATGGATGTGAAAGCCAGGGGGTTGTTCCATCTGCTCCACGCCTTTCAGCGGGAGTCTCCTAAGTTTTGTATTGTGTTTACTTCATTGGCGGGCCGGCTGGGCAACCCTGGCCAGGCCGACTACGCCGCCGGCAACGGGGTGGCCGTGGGGCTGGCCCAGGCCTATCAAGCGGTGCACCCTGGCACCCGGGTGGCGGCCCTGGATTACACCCTGTGGGCCGAGGTGGGCATGGCCGCCCGCGGTGGCGCGGACCGGCTGCTGATGGAACGGAACGTGACCCCCATGACCCCCCAGCGGGGAGTGGACCTGTTGCTGCAAGAATTGGGGTGGGGCCGCCCCCCCCTGGAAGTGGTGCTGTCTGGCCGGACGGGAGACCTTTCCTCAGAGTTGACCGACGGGGCCTGGCCGTTGGTGCCGCCCCTGCCTGCCGGGGCTGTATTGCCGCCCTTGCCCCCGCCTTTTGAACAGGTGTTGGGTTGGCGGCCCGGCGCCCTGGCCGAGCTGCGGTTTGCGCTGGACCCCGCCCAGTCTCCCTGGCTGAAGGACCACGCCTTGGAGAATGCCTTTGGTGCCCCAGAGCCGGTGATTCCGGCGGTGATGTGGCTGGAATGGAGCGCCCAAGCCGCCCAGTGGTTGCTGCCCGGCTTGACCCTGTGGGGAATCGAAAACCTGGAGCTTCCCCTGGCGGGGCGGGCGGGTGCGCCGCTGGAACTGCGGGTCCGGCTGACGGCCCAGGCGCTGCCAAACCAAGCCCTTTCGGATTCTCCATGGAACGGACTGGGCTTGTCTCCGCGCTTTGTGGCGGTAGAGTGGTTTTCCCTAACCCGTCTGCCCGGCAGCGGAGCGGTGGTTCCCCGCCTGCATGCCAGGGCCGTGGCCGTGTTGGGAGATGTTCCCGCCCCGGCCATGGACGTTCCTCCCCTACCCCCCGGAGACTCTGCCAAACTTGGCCCCCTGTATGGCGGAGAGCCGGACCAACTGCCCCATGGGTTTGCCTTTCAGGTGTTGGGGGAAGTCACCCACCTGGGGCCCCAGGGGGGCCGCATGGTCTTGGCCCCCGGCCATCCCATGGATGAAACCCCGTCGGGGGAGTCCTCGTTGACTTGGCCCCTGCTGGCAGAAGCCGCCCTGCAGGGGGCGGGGCTGTGGTGCCTGGGCACCGGGGGAACCCCGGCCCTGCCGGTCGGCGTTGGCCGCTGGCGGAAGGGCCCCATGGGTACAATGGGTTCCATGGGCTCTGCGGGCCATGCCGCCCCTGGACAAGTAACGGTCACAGCTGTGGGAGAACAAAACGGAGACCTGCTGTTCGACCTGACCGTGACCGATGGACAGGGCACCGTGCTGCGCCTGGAGCAGGCCGCCCTGCGCCCCACCGACCGATGGCGGGTGTAAAACCCATCCCCAGAGAACATATGGCCCAACAAGACCCCCTGGATTTCACCGGAAAGCACTTGGCCGTGCTGGGCGTGGCCGATGAATCTTCCATTGCCTGGGCCATGGCCCTGGCCTTTCACCAGCGTGGCGCGCTGGTGCGGGTGGGGCATCAGCAAAAATTTTTGTCGCGGGTCACGGCCCTGCTGGCCCGCCACCCCGGCATTCAAGCCCAACGCTGCGACGTGCTGGAGCCGGGGGACCTGGGATCTTTTTTTCAAGGTTACGCCCCCGGAACCCTCCACGGGTTGATTCACGCAGTGGCTTACGGACCAGCCCAGGTGTTTACCCAACCCCCCTCGGCCTGGACCCGGGAGGACTTTAACCACACCCTGGGGGTTTCGGCCCATTCGCTGGCCGCCGCCGTGGGGGCCGCCAACACCGCTCTGGCACCGGGGGGCAGCGTCATCACCCTGTCGTTTCAAGCGGCCCGCCGCCATGTGCCTTGGTATGGGGCCATGGCCACTGCCAAGGCCGCCCTGGAAAGCCTGGTGCGGGCCTTGGCCGCCGAGTTGGGCCCCAGGGGCATTCGGGTGAACGCCGTGGCGCCGGGGCCCATTGAAACCCTGGCGGCCCTGGGAGAAGTGCTGGCCTTTCTGCGCTCGCCAGAAGCCCTGGCCGGGCAGGAGGGCATTCTGCCCCGGGCGGTGGAAGCCGCCCGCCGGGAGGCCCCAGAGGATGACCTGACCCTGGCCCGCCGGGTGTGGAAACACGTGGAGAGTGAATTTGCCCAACGCACGCCCCTGGGCCGGGCCCTGACCGCGGAAGACGCCGCCGGGGCCGCGTTGTTTCTGGCCAGCCCCCTGGCCCGGGCCATCACCGGCCAAGTGCTGGACGTGGACGGCGGGCTGTCCTCCCAGTTGGGGCTGTAGTCTTCTCTTTCTATGACTATTGCCCCGCTATCCGCACTCGCGCTACCTCTTTAGGGTTAACACCAGACTTTAAATGCAATAGGGTATCATTGACTTTTCACCTGTGCGGTAATCCACTGAAAAGTTCGTGACGAAAGAAACATGGGTAATGTCATTAGCCCCACATGACCCCCATTGAAAGCCTTTTGTGTATATAGCCTGCGTCGCCATATGTGATTATCTTTGCGATGGCATAGATGTTTGTTTCTCTTTTCGTTTATTTCGATTACATGCTATAATTTCACTTGGATGAACTACTCAGTAAAACCTGGAGAAATATCATGGCTCGCTCACAAGAAATCCTCACATCACGGGCACCCCTTCTACCAACAGAACGGGATATAGAGGTGGCCAAGATTTCCAGCCGCAAACTTTCCGCATTTGCGGGAAAATCGGAGGACAGGGAGATCCAAATTCTGCCCCAGGGGCCACAAAAGGAAACCATCACCCTGCCCGCGCCGGTTTTTCGCATGTTGATGGACATTCTCACCCAGATGTCCATGGGAAATGCGGTGGCCATCATTCCGCACCATGCCGAGTTGACCACCCAACAGGCCGCTGACTTTCTGCAGGTGTCCCGCCCATATTTGGTGGGAGTGTTGGATAAAAAGGAAATTCCCTTTCGCAAGGTGGGAACCCACCGCCGGGTGCTTTTTCAGGATTTGGTGGAATACCAAACCAAAAAGTCGGATTCTCGCAAAAAAGCCTTGGATGAATTAACCCAAATGTCTCAACAGTTGGGAATGGAATATTAAATCCATGGCCAACTTTACGGCGGTGTATGATGCGTGTGTTTTATATCCTGTTACTGTGCGCGATTTGTTGATGCAATTGGCCAGGACCAGACTTTTCAGGGCAAGATGGACAACGCAAATCCATGAAGAATGGATGCGGGCAGTTACCCAACAAAACCCAAAGATAAAACGGGAACAGTTGGATAGGGTGCGTGAGTTGATGGATAAGGATTCCGAGGCCTGTTTGGTGGAAGGTCATGAAATTTTGATTCCAAGCCTTTCCTTGCCAGATCAAAACGATCATCACATCCTAGCGGCGGCCATTCATTGCCGTGCCGATGTCATCGTCACCTACAACCTCAAGGATTTTCCCGCAGATAAATTGGCCGTTCACGGTATTGAGGCCCAGCATCCTGACGAGTTTTTATGCCATCTCATGGATATTGGCCCAGAAATAGTGTGTGGTTCTGTGAAAGAATGCCGTGAAAGATTAAAAAATCCGCCGTTTGATCCTGCTTCATACCTCACTTTACTTGAACAGCGAGAGCTTTTGCAGTTTGTTTTTCATTTAAAAAATAGCTCATTTTTAATTTAAAGAGGGGGCTTAGGAATCTGTTTATTCCTAGAGTGGATATTCTCTACGGAGTCTTCGCTGAAGCCATATCCGCGCTCGTTCAGGTGCGGTTCAAAGGTACAAGCGGTCACCCCGTTGAATTTTTGCGGGTGTCGTTTGGCAAAGACCCAGAAGGATTCGATACCGCCCCTGTAGGCTTTTTATCTGACTTAACTGAACGAAACGAGATCGGTTCTATAAAATGAGTCTAGGAATGGAGGATCAAAGGCTGCCTGAGTGGGGCGAACCGTGAGGGTCAAAGGAACAAAGGAACGAACGGGGGAATATAGCGGAATGGAGGAAGGGCGGAGGGGAGGAAGCAGGTCAGGGGAGCGTTCAACAAAAAGAAAACCCCCGGACCTTTTGGGCCGGGGGCTTCGAAGAAACAGGATTCAATAAGATTGATATATATCCTCTGAGGAAAGAGAATCATCGGCGGTGTTTCTTATGGCATCGGCCCCAGCGGTCCAATACTGAAGATTGGTGACATACCCGGAAGCATCCAGGGTGGGAGGCTTGGTATACGAAGAAACCGCATCATCGGTGTTGTGCCAAAGGCCATCAGTACCAGGGCCAGAGAAGGAAATGTCGGAAAGAATTTGGCTGATAGAGTTGTAAGCTGTTTGGTTATAACTGACCAAGAAATCATCCGGCGAGAAACAGGTGAGGTCGGTTCCCTGTGAATAATAATCCGTTAGTGTCACCTGGCCGCCAGCGTTGTATGACACCACTTGACAGGTTTTGGTGGTAAAACCCCCGAAGGTAGAAATCCATTCAATGTGCAGGGGTTTTCCTTGGGCATTCAAATTGCTGTTGGTGTACACCTCGGAACTCACAATCACATCATCCGCGTTAAACCACAGGCCATCCGGACCCGGCCCATTATAAGAAATCTGGCTGATCTGGTTGTTGTTCACGTCGTAGGTATAATCACTATGTTGTGAAATCACGGGCGTTGTATAAGGGACGCCGGTGGCCGGGTTGTAATGATCAAAATCGACGATCCGGGAAAATTCTCCGCTTGCGGTGTAGGTGACCTGAGCATGACTGGTGATGATATCATCGGAAGTAAACCAGATACCATCTGGCCCCTGCGGATTCACAGGTGTAGGGCCTGGGATGGGTATATAGAAATTTATGGAGGATGGCTTATTGGTGGCTTGGGTATAAACAAACTGATAATAGGCACTGATCATCCCGGCATTATAATTGAGTACTTTGGTTACCCGGTACCTGGGGCCGCTGCTGCTTTGTGGGGTCACCCCGCCGCCGCAGTTGGTTAACCCCAACAACACTCCCCCCAACACCAGCACCCGCAGCAACTGAGCCCCGCGGGTGGTTGGGGCTGCACCTTGATGACGTCTGATCATGTTCCCCTCCACGGATGGATGATTTGAAAAAGGATCGGGTCACATCTTCCACGGCAAAGCTATTTGGGCTTCAAAACCAATTTATCTATATCGATGGAATAGCGCACAAGAAGAAACTCATTGTAATGGAATTTGACGACTTTCTCAAGAGATGCGGACGGGTGATAGCGACCTTCAGGAAATGACCGTTTCGCTGATGCGGGGGCTTTGCGCGGTGAAGTGGCTTTGAATGCATCGAGGCTGGTGGGTATTTGAACAAACGAAGGCCTTACGGGGATACGTCACTCGACAACAACAAAAAATCCTAGTGCCTAGGGTATGATCATCCGTCATAGCTTCGCCCCTTCTACGGTAGTGGCCTTTGAATCAGGGCGTGCTTACATGTCCCACCTTTCGGCGGGAATCTTTTGCGGGGCGTTGGGCTCAGAATCTTTTCCCACCTGTTGGCGCTGAAGGTAGTTAATCAGCAGATGGAACGCTGGGTGGTCTTGACCTGCTCCCCAAAATGAGGGCCATGTGGCCTTCAAACCACCAACCTGACCGGAAATGCTATACTTCCAACGGGCACTAAAAATGGGGGCCGGTCAGTTTCGCTGGAATCGCTATCTCGGGCAATGGGAAGGCAAGGTCGAATTCACAGAGGCGAAAAAGACCGTTGAGCAGGCGGGCGGGGCGATCAGCATTGTTAAGGCTGAGGAATCTTGATTGACATGGTCTTGGGGCGATGTTGGTTTATGCGCTAAAGGTTTGGCAAGGCGTGAATGGCAGAGCTACCAAACCAATTGGAGAGAGTATTGAGCGCCAATTCACTAAGCTCCTGAGTGAAAAGAATAGCTAGGCGGCGTTTGGGTCGTGAGCAGGCAACGTAAAAGAGATTGCGGTTACGAACAAAAGCGTCCTGCTTATCAGGGGGCACGTCATTATTGGAAAACAAGCAGAGCATCTGCTCGAAATTGTATTGATTCCACCCGCGTCCAATAACTACGAGCACATTTTCGAACTCTGCACCCTTGACACCGTGCTTGGTCGCAAAGGGTGTTTGGCCGTCGATAAAACGGTCGAGTTCCACGATCTCAGTATAAGGTATGGCTCGTAATTTGCGCAGACTCGTTACCCATGAGGGCTCATCATCCTGTGGATCGGGCGGCAATTTTGCGAAATTCCTCTCTCGGTCTTCGACTTTTTCTGGCAATTTGAGGATGGAACAATTACGCAGATAGTCTATCACCTGACCTATGGTGCCTGCCTTGCGAATTTCGATGAGTTTTGAAAAAGCGTCGCTCCAGGCGATTTTTTCTGCCAGCGAGCCAATGGGTGGTGCCCCTCTACCTAATGCTGTGAACATCTCTCCATACCGCTTGGCCTCAAAAGCGGAGCAAGCCGGTTCAATGACGTCAACCAGATAAAGAATATGCGGATCTTCTTTTTTGATGAAGGCATCATTATTTGAAAAAGCCGAGACAATACCTTGGTATCCTTGCTCTTTGGCGAGAAGGTTATGCGTCAACATCAGGATTTTAGTTTTTTCGGGACTGAAATCCCACTCAGATTTCTCAAGCGCGCTACGCGTGTATTGCAAATAGGCATGGGCCGCGTCAGGACTTACATCTCCTTTCCAGTGATTTCTTGACTGTCGTTGACCTGACCATTGGTTCGAATGGAAGATAATGGCTTCACCGGCCGCATCTGGGTCCTTCACATTTTGCGTTAGGTCTGGTCGCATCCGGTTCAGTGGAGTCACGATGGCGTTTACTGATCGGAAATTTGCCTTTTTACCAATCATAATCAGCTTGTCATGAGCGATCTTACCGCAACCGTCGCCATAAATTTTCTGCCACTCGTCACCGAAAAATCCGATCAGCGGCCCTTTTCCGGTGTCGAGATAATGAGCCTTTAGCGCTTCCACGAATCCGGCGTGAGTGTCCTGATACTCGTCAATAAAGATGATTGGATAGCGAGCTATCATCAAGCGTCGAAATTTTGGTTGTTTCAACAATTCTATCATAAGATCAATAACATCATCGTGCCGTATCGAAGCAACCTTGTCATCTAACCGAAGAAAACCAAGATCATAATCTATGCTTTGAGCATTTAACCCACCTGCTTCCTCGATAACTTCTGGCCACTTCTTCAGACTCGGGAGGAGATTGCGCAGGTATGGTTGCATATCTTTCAGCAGAGACCAGCAAAATCCATGTATGGTGTCTGAGCGAATAGCAGGGTGGCGATCGGTGCGAGCGTCAATTTCGTTCTTTGCAATGTTCGTAAAGGTGATACATGCGATCTGCTGATGGTTGCGCACAAGCCTGGCACCACGTTGAGAAATTAGATACTGTAGAGCGTTTATAAGCGAGTAAGTTTTGCCAGCTCCTGCGCCAGCCTCCAGCACAAAGCTCTGGTTTTTGTCGAGACAAGAGTATAGATGATTCAGAGCCTCTTTTGCTGCATTTTCAGCTGGATTTATTGAAAAATCAGGCATGAGTGATTTCCTCTGCAATGGCTTCAGTGGTTCCCTCCGGTTTCACCACGAATGTGGGTTGTTGTTTTATGCAGGCCAGCCATATCAGCCCCTCAGCGATGTAGCGTGGAGTAACCCAATTTGTATTATCGATTGCGTATTTCAGACCAAATGCTGATTTTTTATGCGTTTTGGCTTGATCAAATGCGGTCTTTTCCAATTCTGTCTCATCAAGACTTTCAAGATCGAAGAGTGTTTTGTTGGCAAGCATGAATGCGTCCTCGAAACTACGACCGCACGGTTTACCATCGGCTTCTGGTATCTGATAGGCAATCCGCCGAACCTCTTTGATCCGTGTCGACTCTGGTCTCTGAATCAAGGCGACTGGCGTGATTTTTGGGTCTGCGAACCATTCTTGGATGCAGGCGTTACTGGTCGCTGTGCCTTCTGACACCCGGCAAGTCTTTTTGTCGGCTCCTACCGAGTCGATGTCGGTGATGATGAGTGCAGGCAATTCAAGGAAGTCAAGCAGTGCGGCGAATCGGTGCGCGTATGTACCACCAACCTCCATCACGGTTAGATACTGATGGGCCAGTTGCGGACTTTTTTCATTAGACGCATCGGTTTTTTTTATCATTTCAGGCAACATCAGTCTTTCGACCGTCCCTTCAATCAATATAGCCTTATCGGCGAAAAAAAGATCGCAACGGGTCAGTGTCAAATATTGGTGAAGGAAATTTCGATCCGGCTGAGATTCATCGCTCATGCCATCCCGCAAGTCCTTTATATGCGCCGTGCGAAGGTTCTGCGCATTAGGATCAGGTGCAGTCAGAAAGTACCTCAGCGTCTCGAATGGTGCGGAATTTGCCATGTGGGACGAGTGTGTTGAAATAACGAACTGAACCGGCCAGGGCATCACAACATTCATGGATTTTGAAAATTCTTCGGCAATTTTCTCTATCTGACGGATAAAAACTTCCTGCATCTGTGGATGAAGGTGTGCCTCGGGTTCCTCGATAAAGATTAAATGAACAGCAGCAGAAGCTTGTGTTCTAAATGTGCGGAAAAAGCTGAGTAGTTGGAGGAGTATATAAATCAGGTTACGCGCACCCAGCCCGTTATAGGCCTCAGGCAATGTGAGACCATTAACACCTTTGTAGCGAACTTTCGTATGGTTTCTGAGAAGCTGCTGCACATCAAAACTCGTTTCAGTGACGAGCCCTGGATCGGAGAATCCAGGATAACCGAAGAGTTCAAAAGCTGGCAACAGGTCTGTCACATGCTGACTAACATTTTCTTGCAGCTTGCGCTGAATATCCTCGACCGAACGCTTCAACTGATCTGCAATCGTCTTATTTTTTGGATCAGCTAACTCGGCAACTGCTGTATCAAAAAGCACCTGTAAAATCTTCCCGAGAACGTCGCGGTCACTTGATGTCGTGTCATCCAATCCACGCTGAGCAGTAATAAGGTCTCCCCGGACTACGGCCTTAAGCTGTGCTATGTCCAGTAACTTTCTGTTATTGGTGTCGTTCGGGTCCTCCGCATGAACCGTAATTGAGTAATTCGAACCGATACGATCCTTTAGCGATCGAAAGAAGGCCTGTTTATGCTGGTCTCCAACTCCTTTCAATTCATCAGCCAAAAGGGCATTGATTTTGCCATCTTCCGGGGCGAAACAAACTACAATTAAGGTCTCGCAACAATTAGGATCAAGATCAATGATGCATGGGCTCAACGGCCCTAGATCAATGGCTTCTTTCTCATATCCTATGGTCAGCTTAACCTCGATCACTGGTAAGACCTTGCGTACCTCGTCTAACGCTGACCCTGCACTTAATAACTTGGCTGCAGTCCAGAATCCATCATGGGCGGCAAGCGAAAAGTCCTCCAGCCTAAAGCTAGGTTTCTGATCAACAAGGAGCCTGCGGAATAGCTCCGTAAGAGAGGTTTTTCCGCTGTTGTTGCGTCCTACTATTACGGTCGTTTTTGGTTCAAGGAGGATGGACACATCCTTAAGGAGTCTGAAATTCCGGACGTCAACCCGTTTAATGTTCATATCCTCACCTAATCCAGATTAAATACATATGGTTAACTTTTCATTGCCCATGTTGCCTCTTTGCATGGACATTGATGAACGTTTAGCAACAGTATGACAATATTTTCTTCCTCGATCATGGCAGGGCGTACCATGTGCCCTTGCCGGTGCCGTGTTGTTCCAGGTAGCCTTGTTCCACAAGCCGCCGGAAATGCTCCTTCAACGTGTTGCGGCTGGCACCGGTGACGCGCACCATGTTGCCGATGGTCACACGACCATGGTTCCGGGCTTGATCGATGATTTGCGCCGCCAACTCGGGCAGAGCGGCAATGACCAGTTTTTCCCGCTCCACCTTGGCGGACAAGCGCCGCTTTTGCTGTTGCAGGGCGTGCAGGAAAAAACCGATCCAGGGCTGCCAGTTCGGAGATTCGGTGCGGATCGTGCCTTGCGTCTGCCTGAGTGCGAGGTAATAGCCTTCCTTGCTGTGCTCGATGATACTTTCAAGTGAGCTGTAGGGAATATAGGTATAGCCAGCCTGCAACAACAACAGCATGGTCAGAACCCGGCTCAATCGGCCATTGCCGTACTGGAATGGGTGGATTTCCAGGAACACCACGACAAACACACAGATTATCAGCAAAGGATGCAGGCGACCGGTGTCACGGGTTTCATTCAGCCAGGCGACCAACTCTTCCATCAAGCGTGGCGTGTCGAAGGGGCTTGCCGTCTCGAAGACGATTCCGATCTGCTGACCGGCCTCATCAAAAGCGGCCACGCTATTTGAGGTGGTCTTGTAGTCGCCGCGATGCCGTTCATCTTTCTCGCTGTACACAAGGAGGTCGCGGTGCAATTGGCGGATGTGGTTCTCGGTCAGTGGAATATCCCGCCAGGCCCGGAATACCAGTTCCATCACCTCGGCATAGCCCGCCACCTCCTGTTCGTCACGGGTAGCGAAGGATTTGATTTCCAGGTTGGCCAGCAGACGTTCCACGTCGCGATCGGACAGCTTGCTGCCCTCGATGCGGGTGGATGAACCGATGCTCTCGATGGTGGCGACGCGACGCAAGGCACTCAGGCGTTCCGGCGCCAAAGTGCCCAGCGCGCGCCAGGCTCCCTTGAATTCGTCAATTTCGGCGATCAGCGCCAAAAACTCGGGGGTGATCTGGATGGTGTCTGTTTTTAGCATGTTGGTATCCTCTACATCCGTATTTACACCCATAAACACCCATATGTCCAGCCAAAAACTCACCCATAAACACCCATATCGTGTATGGTTCTGATTCAGGATTGAAACCGACACACCCACACTGCTACGATGGGCGGGGTGTTTCACGGCGCTCGGCAAACGCTGCCGACCATGCCCAGAACACCCAAAAGAACCCCCTCCTTTCTGGCGACCCTCAAGACGTTGTGCTACAATTGGGCAAGTCGGGTTGACCCTTCCTCCGTGTGGTAATCCACTGTAAAGATTACGAGCCGAGGTTGAGCGTGTGGTGGTGGGCGACCAGAGGGTGTCCGTTGCGGGTAAGTCGGAGATGGTGGGCGGCAAGGGCAGGCTCTGCAAACCGCCCCCGCCGTGGGCAAAATCAAGATCGGTAGCGTGGTGGTGGATGTGGTGGCGGTGCTGAACGCCACCATGACGGTCATTCAAGCGGAAACCCTCCCGGAAACCGGGCCCATGACCAGCGCGCCCACCAACACCACCAGCCATGTCTTGCAACAAGCCCTGTTGGGAAAAATCAAGGGAGGTTAGGCTGAATTTCTGATCTCGTTCAGCAACTCCGGGTGGTGATCCAACAACATGAGCAACTTTACCAAAGCGGTAGGCGGGGTGGCTTTGCCTGTTTCATAGCGCGAGAATGCGTTAACTCCGCCCCCGAAAATTTCGGCGGCCTCGCGTTGGTTCAAATGCAGTTTCTCCCGCACCTGGGCAATGTAGGCAGGGTCAACCCTATCGGCGTTAACCTGCTTTAGAAACGCCCTTGTTTCAAGATCAACACGATCAAGATCGCCCTTGTCGATGATCCCATCGCCACAGGCGGGGCAGTAATCTCCCTTAACGGCATGAACCACGGTGGACTTCCCTTTGTAGGTAATGGGCAAATCACGGGCATCTGGCACCAATTCGGCGGCACCGCACATGGGGCATTTCATGATTCGTCCTCCTTGAAAGAAACAATCAGCAAGCCATCTTGCACAGTAAGTTTCAGGTACACCCGGCCCGCCAGGGTATTGGGCTTGTAAACATCTTGCCAGATGGTGTGATCGGCATGGGTGGTCATGCTTTTATGCAAGTCCTTTGGGGTTAGCCCTGAAACCACATCAAACACATCATCCTTGTTCATTCCCAGGGCAGTGGCACCTTGGGCGGCCATTCGAGTCAGGGTCGCTCTTTTTTGAGCAAGCAATGCTTTTACCAATTCCAGAGAGTAGTGCGGTGTTTTTTTCTCCATTTAGCAAATTCGCCCTTGAAGATTGCGTACTTGATCTGAAAGGAAGGTTTTCAACACCGGCAATTCAACACTAACCTACTTGGTTAGCGGCGTCAATCCGCCGGTGCCAAGACCTCTTGGCGCGCGTGGCGGAAAACGCCAAAGTCGAAATCAAGTACCGCCAGTGCGGCACCATCTACCTGAACGCCTGCCCGCGCCAACGAGCACGCTCAGAACACGCTGAAGAATCCCTTCCTATCTGGCGACCCTCAAGACGTTGTGCTACAATTGGGCAAGTCGGGGGAGCACCTTTACTTCCATCATTCCGACCACCTGGGCTCCGTCAGCACCGTTACGAATGCCGACGGAAAACCGGTGGAGCATTTGGAGTATTTTCCATTTGGGGAAACGTGGCTGAAAATGAAACAGAATGAACCTATGAATCGCTTCAAACAAAAGATGTTGGAGGCAACAGGAAAACAAGACACCCCAGAAGGGCGAGCTGTTTTTGGATATAAAGGTTGGTACACCGATGGAATGGAAAAAGGGCAAAAAGCAATAAATATATATAATAACAACTAGGGTGGCGTAAAGTAACGAAAACCCAAAGGAGAAAAAAATTGAAGACAGCGACAAAAGTAGTGATTGTGATATGTTTTGTAATGGCCGAATGTGGGGTGACCTTTGGTACGGGTAACGATACAAAACAAATTTGTGACCAGTTTGAAAAATATAATGAGAATGATGATGATGATATAAAAGAAATCGCAAGAGAAGCTGAAAAATTAAAAAAACCTCCTAAATGTGCTGAAGATAAAGTTTCATTGGCCTATATGTTTTTGGCCCACAGATCAAAGGATACGCAAGAAAAAGAGAGATTGTATTTAAAAGCGATCGATTATGGTTTCACCGAAGCATATTTAGATTTGTTTGATATGTTTGAAAAACAGGATGAGTCCAAGGCAATATCGTATTTAAAAATATACGTCTCAATGCAGCCCAAAGACTATCGCGCCTATCATTATCTTGGGGATTTTGAACTAGAGAAAAGAAATCACCTTGAAGCATATAAATGGATCCAAAAAGCCCTTAATCAAATGAGGAGGGAGAACCAAGAAAAACCCGGTGTAATTTATAATGTTTTTAAAATAAATTATATTATGGGAAATTACGAAGAGGCGGATAAAATGCTTGGCTTTTATTTACTTGCATGGGGTGGCGAATATTCGATCGAAAGCCTTAGAGAACTAGAAGCGACGGATGACCGCTTTAAAGGGATGAGCCAGCATAAACTATTTAAAAAATATTTTACAAAAGAGTTTTACGTTCAATAAGCATTTGAGGTACTCACAAATGCAACACCACTAAAACGATGTGAAGTAAAAAGCCCAGGCCAACCCCCTGGGCTTTCTTTTTCCCCCTCTCCCTCCATCCC
This sequence comes from Deltaproteobacteria bacterium, assembly GCA_029858505.1. Taxonomy (GTDB): domain Bacteria; phylum SAR324; class SAR324; order SAR324; family JACQKK01; genus JAOUEW01. The sequence continues at coordinate 545,253 of JAOUEW010000001.1, read as the reverse complement.
TTCTCCGCCCCCTCCTTTCTGGCGACTCTCAAGACGTTGTGCTACAATTGGGCAAGTCGGGGGAGCACCTCTACTTCCACCATTCCGACCACCTGGGTTCGGTCAGCACCGTTACGAATGCCGAGCCGATCACTTTAGCACACCAGTGCCGGTGTCGTGCCCCACTTGCGTCAATTGAGTTGAGGACTTGTATGCTAAAAATCGCTTCCTTTGTTGTGCTGATGCTCTTCTCGATAGGTACTGCTGAAGTGATCGCAGACGGGAATGAGGCTAGCCGAGCCATCAATATTGTCAAGGTAGAAATATATTACTACGGTTGGCATGTGGAAACGCGCTCCGCACTTACACCAAGCATGGTTCGGTCGATTTATTGGTCAAAAACAGTCATCAGAGATGAGTCCGAGGTTCAGCGGTTTGTTCGCTGGTTACGTTTAGGAGAGATGAAGAAAATGGGGATGAAAAGTGATCGGGATGTGCGTGTTGTTATCGATTTATTCGATAAAAAGGGTCAGCGTTTAACTTACTGTGCAACCATATTTGAGATTTTCAGCGAAGATGGAGAGTGGGTGAAGATGGTTGATGACAATTTCAAGAGCAAATTCACATTTTAGAGCCCGTTTCAAAACCTATGGTCCAGCGTTTTCCAGCAGATCATGACGCAAGCGAGGATAAGAAAGGCCCGGAAGGGGAAAGGCCACGGCAACAGCAACACCGCCTTGCCCCCTCTCCAGTTTGGTGAGGGGCCAGGGGGTGAGACCGAAGTGGGCCCAAAGTTTAATGCAGCCGAAACTGAGCGTGGCAGGCCGTGCAGGTGGTTAAGATATCGGCCACTTGCTTGTGAATCTCGGCTGCGGGTTTTTTGGCCAGGGCCGCCTGTTCAATTTTATCAAACCCCTGGTGCACAGAAAGGCCCATGCGCAACATGTCTGCGGGTACAATCTTCATCAGGGGGCCGTCATCCACCATAAAGGTGGTGCCAGATTTGTGCGCCGCGGCCGCGATGGCCGCATAGTCATTGGTTTTGGCCGCCTGCTCAATGTCCCGCAGAGACTCCAACATTCCACGCATTTCGCTCAAAACCTTGGCCCGGCCCATTTCGGGCAGAGTGATTTTCTCCCTCGCGTCATCGCTTTTTTTGTTCCACAGCACCAACACCGCCACGGTAAACACCCACAACACCAAAGCCGCAATGGCCGTTGCTTTCCATTTCATGCGCCTGTCCTTATTCAATTGTGTTCAATGCACCCTACCCCAGGCCATCAAAACGGCTGGCCCCTTCTTTCAACCAGCCATAATCTTTTCATGGGGTAACAAGATACACAATGACCTAGGCTTACAGGCAAATGGCAACCGTTCAACCTAGTTACTGACTTCGCTTAAAAATTATGGGTGGTGATCTCGCAACATCAACAAAGACCCGTACTATTCCTATCACATGTCCCGCTTTGGGGGGGCAGGTCATACGTTTAGGGCCCCTGCTGTTGAAATGAAGTTGTGGAAAATCCGAGCCAGGCGGTCTGCCGGAGAATCTAGGGCAGACGTGATGTTCTGCCCCAGGTTCCACCGCTGGGTGATTGTTTCACGCCCAAGGTTCAGGCGCCTATTTCGGCAGGGCGTCCAAAGAAACCCCCCACTTCAAAGAGGCGACATCCCAGCCTGTCCCAACAGGTTTATACCCCCGCTCCAGATAGGCATGAGCGGTTTGTCTGTTGCCGATAAAGCAGATGATGATGTTGGTAAAGCCCATGGTGAATAACGCGGCAAAGGTCCACCCCAACCCATGAATCGGCAGCCCGCGAAAAAAGAACGGAATGCCGCCAAAGAAGAATATCGTCCAAGAGAACCCGACTTTCACCTGGCGGGTCAGTCCAGAGGGATGACGAAAAGAAACGTGCATATAGGCTCCTGTGAAGTGTGAGGATGAAACGGCTATGGGTTTACGGCTTCGGTGGCAAGGTCATGATCACGTCATGCCTGCGCGGTCTTGTGGTTTATTGCTGCCTGCGGGTGTTTATTTCAATTTGCAACAGCACTGGGATGATGAGAAATATTAGAAACAACACTGCCGACCCCCCCAAAAAAGCCATGGAATACATTCGGGTGGCCGCGTTTTGCATGGTTTCAGATCGTTCTTTCATCACGGAGGCATTGAACTCCGTTCGGTATGAATCTATGACCTGAGCAAAATCCACACGGGTTTTAGAATTTTCCCCCCAAGCCTTGGCATCGCCCAGGTAGGATTCCATACCACTTACAAAGTCCTCCCGCTTGTCCTGGTCATAGGCATCCACCCACTGCTGGATGATTCCGACAGCCTGAGGATTGAATTTGTAGGCCTGCACAATGGCTTCAATGCGGGGCTTAAATTTGTCTCGGGGCTGTTTGCGCGGCGTGGGGGCAGGTGCCTCGCTTTCCGGGGAGGACGGATTGCTGTTTGGCGGAACAAACTCCGGCTTTTCAAACTTCGATCCGCTGGATAAAAACAATGACAGGGAGATCAAAAATCCCGCCAGGAAAACCACAATCCCTGCCATAGACAACCATTTTCCAAAACGAAACGTCAGGGCCAAAAAGCGGTCGGCGGGATGTTGTTTCTGTAAAGCAGACATGGTGTCTCCTTGGTTGGGGTGAAAGACTGACGACCGTAAAACTTACCTGCACACCCACGGGCTGCGTTTGCCGCCGTGGTAAGGCACAGCCATGCGGGCTTTCAGCATGGATTCGCTCACATCTTGGCCATCGGCCAGCAGGCGGCCCAGGAACCGCCCGCCATACTTGTCTGGGCTCACTTGGGTAACCTGGGTCACCTTGGCCCGGGCCATCAGGCTGGCCAAATAGTCTTTGGCCTGCACACCTGCGGCATGTTCGCAGGGGGCCACCCCCTTGCCATGGGTTTCAGGCGCGTTGATGCCCAGCAGCCGCACATGGGCCACTTGGGTCAGCCCCGGCCACATCTCGATGGAAACCTCCACCGTGTCGCCGTCAACCACCCGCAGCACCTGGGCCTGATAGGGGCCGTATGCTTTGGGGCTGGCACCCAACACAGAAACCCCCGCCATCCACCACGCCAACAACAGGAGGGCTGCTTTCATGACATTCCTTTGCTAAAACATGGACAGGTTCCAGCAGACACCAGCCCTTAGGCCAGCGCCCGCCAAGGTGCTTGCTTGCGCCTTAATGCCAATATAAAGAAGAGGGTGGACAGAATAAGGCCGAACTAACCTAAAAAGGGAGGAAAAACATGGCTCGGGCAAAAAGATTAAATGAACCAGCGCACTCAGGCACGCTGAAGGTGCTGAAAAACGTGAATAACATCTATCAGGTCATCACCCGTGGAAAGTCCACGATAAAATCATTGGGTAAAGAATTGGGTTTAAGCCCCAAACAGATCAGACGCTACCTGGAGGTCTTGTCTGAATTTGGAGTGATGTTTGAAACCGACGAGGATGGGAACTTCGCTAAAAATATTTCCATTCAACGGCCGAAGGGGCAAGGCAACAATCCGTTGAACATCATTGCGCTGGATGAAAAAGAACTATACATCCTGTTTTCATTGATGGTGGGGCTAAGCCATGTGGTGGATGACCAGAAAAGAATCCAACTCTTTGAAAAAATCTCGACAGCCCTGGGGGCGATGCGCATTGTCCCTGAAAAGCTTCAGACAGGGATGACCACACTTCATAAGGCTTATAAATCCTATGAGAATAAACTGGATGTTATTTCCAAATTGTTGTCAGCTCTGGTCAAAACCCAGATATGCACCATTCAGTATCAAACTCTGAAAGGGAACCCCCCGGAGGAGTATGACATTTACCCCTATCAAATGACCGGAATTGACGGAGGGATTTATTTATATGCCTATGTGCCCCGCAGGGAAAATGTGCGGATTTTAGCCATCGAACGTATTCAAGCGGTGAGTATAACCCAGCATACTTTTCGCAGGGCAAAAACCGTTGAGCAAAACATAGCCGATAAAATGCAACGGGCCTTCCGAATCTTAGACGATGAAAAACCTATCGCCGTGGAACTCCTGTTTTCGGTCAATCAGGCCCCTTATATCACCGAACGCATTTGGCATGAAGAACAAACCATCACACCAAACACGGATGGCTCAGTAACCTTGAAATTCTCCGCCACGGGGCGGTATGAAATTGTGAAGTGGATTCTGGGATGGGGGCCAGATTGCGAGGTGTTGGAACCGCCGGATTTACGGGAGGAGGTAAAAAACAAAATTAAAACCGCGGCAATGATGTATTCACTCACCCCCCAGCCTTTAGAGACCTGGGTGTCCCCTAGATAAAGGGGGGTATGTTGCGGTCATGGGATTCATGCTAGGTTTGATGACCGGCTCGTGGAAATGAGATGCGCCTCAATATTTTCGCTGGCTTGCCTGCCCCGGCGCTTAGGGGTATGGCGTTCCCCATATTCCATCGCGTTGCATATCCCTGTTGGTCCTATCGGCAACAAAGTATCAATCCACGCCCCCGCGTGGGGGGCGACTTCGCCCCCCGGAAATAGCCAAATCCAGTAGAGTTGTTTCAATCCACGCCCCCGCGTGGGGGGCGACTTTGGCAATGGATATATGGATGGATGGTGGTATCCTCGTTTCAATCCACGCCCCCGCGTGGGGGGCGACCTGCATTCCAGCCGATTGTCAGCCCCCATCAATTGGTTTCAATCCACGCCCCCGCGTGGGGGGCGACGTGCGCAATTCAGTATTTTCCAACACAACGATTTTGTTTCAATCCACGCCCCCGCGTGGGGGGCGACCGCTCGGAACAGTCTGGTTAGTTCCTCATCAGAGTTTCAATCCACGCCCCCGCGTGGGGGGCGACGGCCAAAAACTTCGCGCCATCCCCAAACACATGGTTTCAATCCACGCCCCCGCGTGGGGGGCGACTGACGGCCAGCCCCGCGAACACGGCCATAAAATCCAGTTTCAATCCACGCCCCCGCGTGGGGGGCGACTACATGGATAAGTTGTCACAGATTGGCGTGGAACGTTTCAATCCACGCCCCCGCGTGGGGGGCGACGCCATCTATGACTCGAGAGAGCAACATCGTTGTGTTTCAATCCACGCCCCCGCGTGGGGGGCGACTTCGTGACCGTCTGTGTTTCTCCCTTGGACATGGTGTTTCAATCCACGCCCCCGCGTGGGGGGCGACCAGTCCAAACAGTTCCATCAGGTATGGCGTGATGGTTTCAATCCACGCCCCCGCGTGGGGGGCGACGTCGGTCATGGACAAATGGACGCTTAGGCGGTCGTTTCAATCCACGCCCCCGCGTGGGGGGCGACTCGCCCCTGGCATGGTGCAGGGCTAACCCAATTTGTTTCAATCCACGCCCCCGCGTGGGGGGCGACAGCCGAATCAGGTCGAGTTTGGTTCAACCCTGGTGTTTCAATCCACGCCCCCGCGTGGGGGGCGACCGTGACGGCCAGGATTTTAGGCACGGATGGGGTGTTTCAATCCACGCCCCCGCGTGGGGGGCGACCGGACATCAAACCAGACATGATCCGCCTACACCTGTTTCAATCCACGCCCCCGCGTGGGGGGCGACAATCGTTTGGCAACTCTTCAGGCTTAATTACAGGGTTTCAATCCACGCCCCCGCGTGGGGGGCGACCTCGGGCAACCCGTAATATTCCGTCTTCCAACGAGTTTCAATCCACGCCCCCGCGTGGGGGGCGACCTGCATTCCAACAGATTGTCAGCCCCGATCAACTGGTTTCAATCCACGCCCCCGCGTGGGGGGCGACCAGCCCAATTTGATTTTTGTCAGGCGCACCAGATAGTTTCAATCCACGCCCCCGCGTGGGGGGCGACCTCCATGTTTAGTTTCTGGCCACCCGCCAGCGTGGGTTTCAATCCACGCCCCCGCGTGGGGGGCGACTCCTCGGATTCAGACTGGTACCACTCCAACTCTATGTTTCAATCCACGCCCCCGCGTGGGGGGCGACTCAGCCAATCAATATTATGCCGTTGGCATTGGAGGTTTCAATCCACGCCCCCGCGTGGGGGGCGACTCAGCCAATCAATATTATGCCGTTGGCATTGGAGGTTTCAATCCACGCCCCCGCGTGGGGGGCGACCGGATTGACGGTTGAATGGTTCCGTCATTCGTTGGTTTCAATCCACGCCCCCGCGTGGGGGGCGACGGGATCATCACCACGCGGCAATGTTGGTAGGATCGTTTCAATCCACGCCCCCGCGTGGGGGGCGACAGGGCGGCGGTCTTGGCCACCCCACGCCCAGCGTGTTTCAATCCACGCCCCCGCGTGGGGGGCGACCGTTAGGGGGTTTCGGCTATTAACCCAGCACCTTGTTTCAATCCACGCCCCCGCGTGGGGGGCGACTCCTTAGGCAATGGAGTTAAGATTGATGTTCACCTGTTTCAATCCACGCCCCCGCGTGGGGGGCGACGGATACGATTGCGTCTTCGGCCAAAGCCGTAAATGTTTCAATCCACGCCCCCGCGTGGGGGGCGACGGTCTTCCTAGCGAACCCCTCGATCTCTTTGCACGTTTCAATCCACGCCCCCGCGTGGGGGGCGACGGCCACGTAATGCGGGAATCTGAATCCCGCACACCGTTTCAATCCACGCCCCCGCGTGGGGGGCGACATGGTGAAAAACACCCCCTTGTCCAATGGCGTCTGTTTCAATCCACGCCCCCGCGTGGGGGGCGACCTCCCTTCATACTTTAATCTTAAAAGCCCCACGTAGTTTCAATCCACGCCCCCGCGTGGGGGGCGACATGCCTGGGCCGTGGTGATGTCAACCCCTTTTCGGTTTCAATCCACGCCCCCGCGTGGGGGGCGACCGGGAGCCAGCCCCTTGTCCAGCAGGTGAACGGTGTTTCAATCCACGCCCCCGCGTGGGGGGCGACCTCATAAACCTGCAAGTCTGTGTTTGGCCTCTCTTTGTTTCAATCCACGCCCCCGCGTGGGGGGCGACCCGATAACGATAGATTGCCCAGCGGCAATTCCGTGTTTCAATCCACGCCCCCGCGTGGGGGGCGACCGCGTGATGCGGTTTTAATTTCGCGCCGTAGCAACGTTTCAATCCACGCCCCCGCGTGGGGGGCGACCTGGCCGGTTGCCAGATAACCAAACATGGAGACAAGTTTCAATCCACGCCCCCGCGTGGGGGGCGACCCCGAAGAGAGAGTTAATCCCACGAGCGGAGGATGTTTCAATCCACGCCCCCGCGTGGGGGGCGACCAAATGGCAAGCTTCGCCTGGAAGCGTAGAAGAAGTTTCAATCCACGCCCCCGCGTGGGGGGCGACGGGGAAATTACGCTGGGAGAAGTTTTGATTGGCATGTTTCAATCCACGCCCCCGCGTGGGGGGCGACTTGTTACCCTCACCGGAAGTGCCAAACGCCCAAGTTTCAATCCACGCCCCCGCGTGGGGGGCGACCTGATGTTTTGTCCTCGTTACGAATGACGCGGCGATGTTTCAATCCACGCCCCCGCGTGGGGGGCGACATTCTATTTCGTGTGTACCTGCCGGGAGAACAGAGGTTTCAATCCACGCCCCCGCGTGGGGGGCGACTTGGAAGCCCTTGGGATTGACGCCAAAGAGATTGGGTTTCAATCCACGCCCCCGCGTGGGGGGCGACCCCTGGCCGGAACCAGGGAGGTCTCCCCGATAAAGTTTCAATCCACGCCCCCGCGTGGGGGGCGACTTTCGTGGCTCACGCGGGGAATAAAAACCCTCACCGTTTCAATCCACGCCCCCGCGTGGGGGGCGACTTTTGTCATCCTCCAAAAGACCGTCCTGCGAGCGGTTTCAATCCACGCCCCCGCGTGGGGGGCGACCCACCACCTGCCCCGTCACCGGGTGGTGGTGACGGTTTCAATCCACGCCCCCGCGTGGGGGGCGACCCAGGGTTGAAATTGAACAGTGTTATGGATTCGCCTGGTTTCAATCCACGCCCCCGCGTGGGGGGCGACATCCGTCAGGTCGGTGGGTTCCACCCTCCCGGTGTTTCAATCCACGCCCCCGCGTGGGGGGCGACCGGCCCACGATTCGGCCAGCGCATGGATTGACTCCATGTTTCAATCCACGCCCCCGCGTGGGGGGCGACTTCTGTGGGGAAACTCACCATTGGCGTGGGGTGGTTTCAACCCACGCCCCCGCGTGGGGGGCGACGAGTCGGTCATGGACAAATGGACGCTTAGGCGGTCGTTTCAATCCACGCCCCCGCGTGGGGGGCGACGAGTCGGTCATGGACAAATGGACGCTTAGGCGGTCGTTTCAATCCACGCCCCCGCGTGGGGGGCGACGGCTGACATTGGCCGAAAACGATAACGCCCGCCCGGTTTCAATCCACGCCCCCGCGTGGGGGGCGACCCTGGAGGGCTACCGATGATTGGCGCAGCTGAGCGTTTCAATCCACGCCCCCGCGTGGGGGGCGACAGTCCAAAATCATGCGGGCACCGTGGTGATGGTGAGTTTCAATCCACGCCCCCGCGTGGGGGGCGACTAAGGGCAAATTCGGCGAGATTGACACCGTGGCCGTTTCAATCCACGCCCCCGCGTGGGGGGCGACAGGCCAACGTTCTGGTGTTTCACCAGATGATCGGGTTTCAATCCACGCCCCCGCGTGGGGGGCGACCCATTGGTCTGCTCCCCCGCGACGCGGTGATTGGGTTTCAATCCACGCCCCCGCGTGGGGGGCGACGGCGGTGGGCGCAAAATTCTTTCAGCGGGGTGCCGTTTCAATCCACGCCCCCGCGTGGGGGGCGACGACTTTGGGAAAACACTTTAGCCGCAGCCAAGTGTTTCAATCCACGCCCCCGCGTGGGGGGCGACACCTGATATTTCCGGCAGGTACTTCGGTACCCCAGTTTCAATCCACGCCCCCGCGTGGGGGGCGACCATGCCTCTAGGGAGTACCATCCGGGACTATGTTGTTTCAATCCACGCCCCCGCGTGGGGGGCGACCGGGCATTGGTAGCCCCCGAAAAGAGTATCAATACGTTTCAATCCACGCCCCCGCGTGGGGGGCGACGACAATAGATGTCGTTGTATGGGCAATCCTTACAGTTTCAATCCACGCCCCCGCGTGGGGGGCGACCGTTTCTGCTGTATTATTCTGGAATGGACAAGAAGTTTCAATCCACGCCCCCGCGTGGGGGGCGACGTTGGCGTCTCCGCCCGCGCCATTGTTCAGCCCGCGTTTCAATCCACGCCCCCGCGTGGGGGGCGACAATAAGGGGTTGGACATGCTGAAAGAGGGCGGCTTGTTTCAATCCACGCCCCCGCGTGGGGGGCGACGACCGACAAACTGTCCGGCCCCCTGGGCTTTATGGTTTCAATCCACGCCCCCGCGTGGGGGGCGACTCTTCATAGGCGCTACGGACAAATGACCGTTGAGGTTTCAATCCACGCCCCCGCGTGGGGGGCGACATCCTGCGAACCATGCTGTCTATCCCCGGCAGTCGTTTCAATCCACGCCCCCGCGTGGGGGGCGACCCCTTGGCCAAATTCTGGTTTCTGGTGGGGGAACGGTTTCAATCCACGCCCCCGCGTGGGGGGCGACATAAAAAGGATATTTCTAGGAACGTCACGACCATGTTTCAATCCACGCCCCCGCGTGGGGGGCGACAGGCCCTCGGTGCGGGCCGCCCGGCGGAACGCTCGGTTTCAATCCACGCCCCCGCGTGGGGGGCGACCAGCCCAAACAGTTCCATCAGGTATGGCGTGATGGTTTCAATCCACGCCCCCGCGTGGGGGGCGACACGACACCCTGAAGCGTTTTGTTGCCGATTATCTGTTTCAATCCACGCCCCCGCGTGGGGGGCGACCCCCCTCGCAAACTGGGCTCTCACCGTTTGATGCGGTTTCAATCCACGCCCCCGCGTGGGGGGCGACTTTATCGGAGACCTGCAAAAAGGCCCTCTGGCGGGGTTTCAATCCACGCCCCCGCGTGGGGGGCGACGTTTGCAGGGACTGAAGACTGATGGGGTATTTGTGTTTCAATCCACGCCCCCGCGTGGGGGGCGACAAAAGCCCTGGTTCCTTTTTGAGGAGACAAATGTGTTTCAATCCACGCCCCCGCGTGGGGGGCGACCCATCTGCCGCACCCCATCAGCCAATGCGACCTGGTTTCAATCCACGCCCCCGCGTGGGGGGCGACCGCCGCCAGGACAGCGTAAAAAGGATATTTCTAGGAACGTCACGACCATGTTTCAATCCACGCCCCCGCGTGGGGGGCGACAGGCCCTCGGTGCGGGCCGCCCGGCGGAACGCTCGGTTTCAATCCACGCCCCCGCGTGGGGGGCGACCAGCCCAAACAGTTCCATCAGGTATGGCGTGATGGTTTCAATCCACGCCCCCGCGTGGGGGGCGACACGACACCCTGAAGCGTTTTGTTGCCGATTATCTGTTTCAATCCACGCCCCCGCGTGGGGGGCGACCCCCCTCGCAAACTGGGCTCTCACCGTTTGATGCGGTTTCAATCCACGCCCCCGCGTGGGGGGCGACTTTATCGGAGACCTGCAAAAAGGCCCTCTGGCGGGGTTTCAATCCACGCCCCCGCGTGGGGGGCGACGTTTGCAGGGACTGAAGACTGATGGGGTATTTGTGTTTCAATCCACGCCCCCGCGTGGGGGGCGACAAAAGCCCTGGTTCCTTTTTGAGGAGACAAATGTGTTTCAATCCACGCCCCCGCGTGGGGGGCGACCCATCTGCCGCACCCCATCAGCCAATGCGACCTGGTTTCAATCCACGCCCCCGCGTGGGGGGCGACCGCCGCCAGGACAGCGGTGGTCATTTCTTCGGGTGTTTCAATCCACGCCCCCGCGTGGGGGGCGACACGGTTTGGCCAGTGATTGTTGGCCGCCTAGGATTGTTTCAATCCACGCCCCCGCGTGGGGGGCGACATCGGGCGGGATGCATTGTTCCGCGGGTGTACGCCGGTTTCAATCCACGCCCCCGCGTGGGGGGCGACATACAGTGGCATAGGCCTGGTGCACTCGAGTTTATGTTTCAATCCACGCCCCCGCGTGGGGGGCGACTCGAAAGACGTATTTCCAGCCGACTCTGTTCGAGTGTTTCAATCCACGCCCCCGCGTGGGGGGCGACCCAACACCCAGCGGCGGCTGATGGGAGAGGTTGTGTTTCAATCCACGCCCCCGCGTGGGGGGCGACAAGAAAATAATCTTCGAGGAACCTACGGGAGTAAGTTTCAATCCACGCCCCCGCGTGGGGGGCGACCTTTCCATTTCGGTTAACGGGTGGCCCCCCGTGCGGTTTCAATCCACGCCCCCGCGTGGGGGGCGACGGTGGGCGAGTGTCTCTTTTTTCGGGGGGTGGGGGTTTCAATCCACGCCCCCGCGTGGGGGGCGACAATTGGAAGGTCTTTTGTTCAACAAGTGAATGAAGTTTCAATCCACGCCCCCGCGTGGGGGGCGACCTAGGCGGGTTGCCTATTAACTAGCATGGAAAAAAGTTTCAATCCACGCCCCCGCGTGGGGGGCGACCATATTTCCGCGACCAGTTTCGCACGGTGGTTGGAGTTTCAATCCACGCCCCCGCGTGGGGGGCGACAGTCTGGAAAAGTCTTACAAGATTTGCTTGCTTGGTTTCAATCCACGCCCCCGCGTGGGGGGCGACCTTGGGCGTCAAGAATTTCAGCGGATGGCAATAGGTGTTTCAATCCACGCCCCCGCGTGGGGGGCGATCAAAAGCCCTGGTTCCTTTTTGAGGAGACAAATGTGTTTCAATCCACGCCCCCGCGTGGGGGGCGACATGGTGGGCGGATGGTGTTCCGGTCATGTATATGGTTTCAATCCACGCCCCCGCGTGGGGGGCGACGGGGAAGCGGATTAACCGTTCCAGAAGGGGGCTAAGTTTCAATCCACGCCCCCGCGTGGGGGGCGACTTCCCAGGAAGCGGGGTCTTTTTGCTCACTAAACGTTTCAATCCACGCCCCCGCGTGGGGGGCGACATGAATGGCCTGGATTTATTTTCCGGAATCGGAGGTTTCAATCCACGCCCCCGCGTGGGGGGCGACCCATGTTTGGTTATCTGGCAACCGGCCAGGGCGGAGTTTCAATCCACGCCCCCGCGTGGGGGGCGACATATCACTTCTGCGTTCAGTGCGGGGGCGGTAATGTTTCAATCCACGCCCCCGCGTGGGGGGCGACTCCCGGTGGAGGGCAAAACACACGGCCACCCGGGAGTTTCAATCCACGCCCCCGCGTGGGGGGCGACTCCCGGGGGGTCGTATTCGGTTCCCCACCAGCTGGCGTTTCAATCCACGCCCCCGCGTGGGGGGCGACGCTAGGCTGAACCGCATCCCCGCCAGTTGGGGGGAGTTTCAATCCACGCCCCCGCGTGGGGGGCGACACCTGTCGGAGACGATCAAGGGCGATGGGGGGGTTTCAATCCACGCCCCCGCGTGGGGGGCGACTAGGTAATGGTTTTGAGTGGGGTACCCCTGCTACGGTTTCAATCCACGCCCCCGCGTGGGGGGCGACTTCCCAGGAAGCGGGGTCTTTTTGCTCACTAAGCGTTTCAATCCACGCCCCCGCGTGGGGGGCGACGTTTGCTACCAGACGAATCTGGCCCAGGCTTAGGGTTTCAATCCACGCCCCCGCGTGGGGGGCGACGACCGGATAAGCCGCCTGACCCCGGAGGAGCGCCAGTTTCAATCCACGCCCCCGCGTGGGGGGCGACGTTTCATCGTCTTCCGGTGTTTCATTCCATCCGGTGTTTCAATCCACGCCCCCGCGTGGGGGGCGACCTTCCTGAAAATGGTGAATTTTCGGACTCGTGAGGTTTCAATCCACGCCCCCGCGTGGGGGGCGACATTTCTTCCTGTGGAGACTTAGCTTGCGAAATAGTTTCAATCCACGCCCCCGCGTGGGGGGCGACCAATTCACTTCCGCCCGGTGACCGCTGGATGATGTGTTTCAATCCACGCCCCCGCGTGGGGGGCGACCCACGGGCTTCCAAGCGATCAACGCGGCACGATATGTTTCAATCCACGCCCCCGCGTGGGGGGCGACCAGGGGGTGCCCGACGGCACGGTGAAAGGGAAATTGGTTTCAATCCACGCCCCCGCGTGGGGGGCGACCCCTCCGCCGGGTTGGGCTCCGCCGGGAGAGGCGGTTTCAATCCACGCCCCCGCGTGGGGGGCGACCCGCACTTTTTCAATTTGATTCACATCCATATACAAGTTTCAATCCACGCCCCCGCGTGGGGGGCGACTTCTCATCTCGGTTAGAAGGTTCGTGTTATGCCCGTTTCAATCCACGCCCCCGCGTGGGGGGCGACTCCAGTTTCTTCCCAGTATTCTTCGGCCGTAACGGTTTCAATCCACGCCCCCGCGTGGGGGGCGACTCCCTCCAGCATCCACCCGCTCCACAATGTTATGTTTCAATCCACGCCCCCGCGTGGGGGGCGACATGGGGATGGGTTTGAGGTTGGCGGGGATGGGGGGGTTTCAATCCACGCCCCCGCGTGGGGGGCGACGCTAGGCTTTCTGGAGTGTCTCACGGGGTGGACAGGGTTTCAATCCACGCCCCCGCGTGGGGGGCGACCCGCCGGGCAATGTTGGTTGGTATCCTGTAACAGCCGTTTCAATCCACGCCCCCGCGTGGGGGGCGACTGGACAACCCAATAGAGTTCTTTGCCCCCGTAACGTTTCAATCCACGCCCCCGCGTGGGGGGCGACGCCTTGGCTGATGAGCAATACCTTTCTACGTTCAAGTTTCAATCCACGCCCCCGCGTGGGGGGCGACTGCCGACCCTGTGGCCCAGGCCGCCGCCATGACAGGTTTCAATCCACGCCCCCGCGTGGGGGGCGACGTAATCCTCCCCCTGTTTTCCCCAAGGCTACCATGTTTCAATCCACGCCCCCGCGTGGGGGGCGACGTTGGCGAAAGAGTTATTCGCCATGTCCAAGGGAGTTTCAATCCACGCCCCCGCGTGGGGGGCGACCATTAGCCGCACTCATGGCCTTGGTCACAATCACGTTTCAATCCACGCCCCCGCGTGGGGGGCGACAATACTACGCATCCCCCGGTTATACCGGCCTGGATGTTTCAATCCACGCCCCCGCGTGGGGGGCGACTTCTTGGGAAGATATTGCCTACTATCCAGGGGTGGTTTCAATCCACGCCCCCGCGTGGGGGGCGACATTTTCCCGGCGGATACTGTAACGCTGGTGCATGATGTTTCAATCCACGCCCCCGCGTGGGGGGCGACATTTTCCCGGCGGATACTGTAACGCTGGTGCATGATGTTTCAATCCACGCCCCCGCGTGGGGGGCGACGCCGGAATATTGATTGCGCTGGTTTGCACCAACCATGTTTCAATCCACGCCCCCGCGTGGGGGGCGACCCAATGTAGAACCTATCGTGACAGGGATTCGAGAAGTTTCAATCCACGCCCCCGCGTGGGGGGCGACGCGCCATGCGGGTCTTTGCCCGAGCGAAGAACCTGTTTCAATCCACGCCCCCGCGTGGGGGGCGACCTCCCCGCCTACTGATGAAGGCAAGCCAAGAACCAGTTTCAATCCACGCCCCCGCGTGGGGGGCGACGAGGATGGAAGGGAGATCTAAACAACCAACGGAGGTTTCAATCCACGCCCCCGCGTGGGGGGCGACCCCACGGGGGTGATTGCAAACACAGACTATATTGTTGTTTCAATCCACGCCCCCGCGTGGGGGGCGACGCCGCTCGGGCGTGATGGCCGGGGTATACCGAACAGTTTCAATCCACGCCCCCGCGTGGGGGGCGACGATGGTGTTTTGAGTGTGGCGGGGATGGGGGGGGGTTTCAATCCACGCCCCCGCGTGGGGGGCGACAAGGACTTGGTAGGATGTTTGTAGGTTGAGGACAGTTTCAATCCACGCCCCCGCGTGGGGGGCGACTAGGATGTTTGTAGGTTGAGGACAACACCGCAACCAGTTTCAATCCACGCCCCCGCGTGGGGGGCGACAAGGGTAGTTTAACCGTTCCAGTAGGGGGCTAAGGTTTCAATCCACGCCCCCGCGTGGGGGGCGACCCGTTCCGGCAAGGCATAGCATTGGGGCGGCCATATGTTTCAATCCACGCCCCCGCGTGGGGGGCGACCCTGGGATACTCTGGGAGGGATTACTACCTTCCAGTTTCAATCCACGCCCCCGCGTGGGGGGCGACCACTCATCCATGGAGGCGCTATGTTCAATTACGGGTTTCAATCCACGCCCCCGCGTGGGGGGCGACGAAGCCCCGTGTTTCGCCGATTTACGGCTCATCAGTTTCAATCCACGCCCCCGCGTGGGGGGCGACCGATTGTTGTGGCACAAATCACGATCACAAGGCTGTTTCAATCCACGCCCCCGCGTGGGGGGCGACGTGCCCGGCGGAATATGCCACCAACCCCCAGGAGTTTCAATCCACGCCCCCGCGTGGGGGGCGACCCGATGGATGGAGACGCCACCACAGTTCCCGCAGGTTTCAATCCACGCCCCCGCGTGGGGGGCGACCATTGAAAACGCATATGCCTCCTCCGATGACGATGTTTCAATCCACGCCCCCGCGTGGGGGGCGACCCCTTGGCCAAATTCTGGTTTTTGGTATGGAAACGGTTTCAATCCACGCCCCCGCGTGGGGGGCGACGCCGATTGTTGTGGCACAAATCACGATCACAAGGTTGTTTCAATCCACGCCCCCGCGTGGGGGGCGACAGATCGCCCGCGCTATTGCCAGGGCAGAGCGGGCCGTTTCAATCCACGCCCCCGCGTGGGGGGCGACCTAGGGCCAAGGCTACAGGTGCTGGCCTTGCGGGGTTTCAATCCACGCCCCCGCGTGGGGGGCGACGTCCGTGCAATCGTAAAGCGCTAGGTCATAGTGCAAGTTTCAATCCACGCCCCCGCGTGGGGGGCGACAAGGCGAAACGCAAGGCCAATGCAAGCGCTTGCAGCGTTTCAATCCACGCCCCCGCGTGGGGGGCGACCTGGCCATAAGGCCAACAAACCAACATGGAGAAATGTTTCAATCCACGCCCCCGCGTGGGGGGCGACTTTGCTCAAGTATCAGGTATTTCGCTGGAAGGCATGTTTCAATCCACGCCCCCGCGTGGGGGGCGACCCAATATGCCACGGCTAGCCCAGGGCCTAGGGCGTTTCAATCCACGCCCCCGCGTGGGGGGCGACCACAGCACACGCCCGGTTTTCCGGCGGGCGAGGCGTTTCAATCCACGCCCCCGCGTGGGGGGCGACTTCTGGGGCCAAGGCTTCCGGTGCTGGCCTTGCGGGTTTCAATCCACGCCCCCGCGTGGGGGGCGACCAATCGCAGAGCCAAGCAATGGAGCCAGGGTTTTCGTTTCAATCCACGCCCCCGCGTGGGGGGCGACCTCGTCCATTTCTTTAAGCTCCGCTTCAATTTGGCGTTTCAATCCACGCCCCCGCGTGGGGGGCGACATGCCCTTGGATTTTTAATCCCAAGTATTGCCGCTGTTTCAATCCACGCCCCCGCGTGGGGGGCGACTTGTTTAGGTGTCTGGGTAACTTTAACAGTATGCTTGTTTCAATCCACGCCCCCGCGTGGGGGGCGACCATAGTTAAGGGGATACCAGGACAAGGCTTAGGTTGTTTCAATCCACGCCCCCGCGTGGGGGGCGACCGACAGAATCATCATGGCGATTCCAGGTTGATTTGTTTCAATCCACGCCCCCGCGTGGGGGGCGACATTAGGTTCCGCAACATCTCCACATTGACCATATCGTTTCAATCCACGCCCCCGCGTGGGGGGCGACACCTGCAAATTGGGAATGCCAGGGCGTGACCACCGGTTTCAATCCACGCCCCCGCGTGGGGGGCGACCCAGTTACAACGGAATCTGTAGCAGTCAGGTTAATGTTTCAATCCACGCCCCCGCGTGGGGGGCGACCAAGCCAAAAAACCAACATGGAGACCAGACAATGTTTCAATCCACGCCCCCGCGTGGGGGGCGACGTGAACGCCTCGGTGGTTCCGCCAAAATCGGAGACGTTTCAATCCACGCCCCCGCGTGGGGGGCGACTTCCCCCGCCAGGGGGGCGTCCACCCCGCTCGGCGGTTTCAATCCACGCCCCCGCGTGGGGGGCGACAGGTCGTCCACAACCGGGCGATTGCCAGCGGCGCCGTTTCAATCCACGCCCCCGCGTGGGGGGCGACGGTCACCATGCGGTGGTCAATGCCGCTCAACCGGGTTTCAATCCACGCCCCCGCGTGGGGGGCGACCATAGTTAAGGGGATACCAGGACAAGGCCTAAGTTGTTTCAATCCACGCCCCCGCGTGGGGGGCGACCGGGCGGAAATACGTCTGGGGTGAATTGTGCGGGGTTTCAATCCACGCCCCCGCGTGGGGGGCGACTGCGGATAGGGGGCAAGTTTCGCTTGCCCCTCTTTCGGTTTCAATCCACGCCCCCGCGTGGGGGGCGACGGGTCATCCAGCACCGACACCGAGCACCTGGGATGGTTTCAATCCACGCCCCCGCGTGGGGGGCGACGGGTGGCCCCCGGTATGCTGATGATGGCAAGCCAAGTTTCAATCCACGCCCCCGCGTGGGGGGCGACATGGTGATTATCGGTGGGTGTGGCCCACGGGTGAGGTTTCAATCCACGCCCCCGCGTGGGGGGCGACCTCGAAATCGGGATTGATGAGGCCAAGGCAAAATTGTTTCAATCCACGCCCCCGCGTGGGGGGCGACCATGAGACGAAACGTTTATAAGGTTCAAAAATTGTTTCAATCCACGCCCCCGCGTGGGGGGCGACCTCCAAGGGGTCAAAATCACCCTCGCCATAACACGGTTTCAATCCACGCCCCCGCGTGGGGGGCGACGGGGGGTGAACGCTGTACGCTGTATATATGGATTGTTTCAATCCACGCCCCCGCGTGGGGGGCGACTCGCCCTTGTACAGCTGGCGGGCCATTAGGGTCAGTTTCAATCCACGCCCCCGCGTGGGGGGCGACAAAAACTTTTTTGCAAAATGTTTGCAAAGTCGCCAGTTTCAATCCACGCCCCCGCGTGGGGGGCGACAGGCGGTGGGCGCAAAATTCTTTCAGCGTGGTGTTGTTTCAATCCACGCCCCCGCGTGGGGGGCGACCCCGACGGGGCGGTGGGCCGGGAACCCCGCCCGTGTTTCAATCCACGCCCCCGCGTGGGGGGCGACGGCGTCTGCATATGGTGGCACCCTAGGCACTGATGTTTCAATCCACGCCCCCGCGTGGGGGGCGACCGGATGCAACGCACCAGGGTCAGGCGAAGGGGGGGGTTTCAATCCACGCCCCCGCGTGGGGGGCGACCCCGATGGGCCGGGTAACCCCAACCGAGAAGAGGGTTTCAATCCACGCCCCCGCGTGGGGGGCGACGAGAGTTTTTGCCCCAGCCCCGCCACCTTGTGCTGGTTTCAATCCACGCCCCCGCGTGGGGGGCGACCGAACTGTTTTCTCAACACCGCGTCAGTCGCCCTGTTTCAATCCACGCCCCCGCGTGGGGGGCGACCCGCCCTGACCCGTTGGTTTCAATCCAGCAGGTAACGTTTCAATCCACGCCCCCGCGTGGGGGGCGACACGTCAACCACGCGGGGGTTCAGCGCACCTGGAGGTTTCAATCCACGCCCCCGCGTGGGGGGCGACTTTTTCAGCCCCTTCACCCCGGCGCGGTCGTTGTTGTTTCAATCCACGCCCCCGCGTGGGGGGCGACTTCAACCTTGCCAAGGAAGATATCAATTTTACCCTGTTTCAATCCACGCCCCCGCGTGGGGGGCGACTCTATGCACAATTCGGCCAGCAATGGCCCCGCCGTGTTTCAATCCACGCCCCCGCGTGGGGGGCGACGTGACCGGTTGCGGATTACGTCTGTTACGGCTGAAGTTTCAATCCACGCCCCCGCGTGGGGGGCGACGTACAGACGCCCGCTTGGGCGTTTCGGCGCTTAAGTTTCAATCCACGCCCCCGCGTGGGGGGCGACCCAACGTTTGGGCAACCGGTTGCCCCTGCTGGAAGTTTCAATCCACGCCCCCGCGTGGGGGGCGACGCCAGCAGGGCGTGGGTGGCCCGCCCCCGCAGGCTGTTTCAATCCACGCCCCCGCGTGGGGGGCGACAACGGGCCGAAACCAAACGCTTACGTGGAATCCTAGTTTCAATCCACGCCCCCGCGTGGGGGGCGACTCCCCAGCAATACAATCCTTGTCGCCTCCACCTCGTTTCAATCCACGCCCCCGCGTGGGGGGCGACACGGGGGCCGAAGAAAACACGGCGGCCCAATCATTGTTTCAATCCACGCCCCCGCGTGGGGGGCGACGGCAAGGGCTTTGCCTTTGTCCCAACGTGTGGGGTTTCAATCCACGCCCCCGCGTGGGGGGCGACAAACCTTTTTGGGGATTCTGCTGACGATTGCGTTGTTTCAATCCACGCCCCCGCGTGGGGGGCGACATACCCTTGCATGGAGGAAACAGGGGATGGGGAAGTTTCAATCCACGCCCCCGCGTGGGGGGCGACCAGTACCTATTTTCCGGTGGCGGATAGGGCAAAAGGTTTCAATCCACGCCCCCGCGTGGGGGGCGACTCGCCGTCGTAACAGGCGATGACCGTCACCCCCTGGTTTCAATCCACGCCCCCGCGTGGGGGGCGACATCAGCAAACCAAATGCCCATTTTGTGAGGATGTGTTTCAATCCACGCCCCCGCGTGGGGGGCGACTCCAAAGCCCTTAAATACGTGGATTCGCATTCGGGAGTTTCAATCCACGCCCCCGCGTGGGGGGCGACCCGGCCAGGAAGGGGAAGGGTTGTTTAACCGTTCCGTTTCAATCCACGCCCCCGCGTGGGGGGCGACACACAAGTGCGATACCTACTAGTTCACCGTACTCAGTTTCAATCCACGCCCCCGCGTGGGGGGCGACGGGAGGGCGAGTGTCTCTTTTTTCGGGGGGTGGAGGTTTCAATCCACGCCCCCGCGTGGGGGGCGACATCTCTATATACTATCAGGGCACAAAAGAATAATGTTTCAATCCACGCCCCCGCGTGGGGGGCGACAGGTAGACGAGGGGAGAAAGATTACGGATTGAGAGTTTCAATCCACGCCCCCGCGTGGGGGGCGACGCGGCAATCGTTCCCCACGCTTCGGCCAACAGTCGTTTCAATCCACGCCCCCGCGTGGGGGGCGACAGCCACGGATTACCCATGATGATTTCTCCATGTGTGTTTCAATCCACGCCCCCGCGTGGGGGGCGACCTCCATGAAAATGACGGGTGAAGTTGCCGCCGAAGTTTCAATCCACGCCCCCGCGTGGGGGGCGACGCGGCCCCAATTCCAAGGGCCGCCTCACCCAACGAAGTTTCAATCCACGCCCCCGCGTGGGGGGCGACGGACTGCCGGGCACGGTTGGCCGTATTGGCGGCAGTTTCAATCCACGCCCCCGCGTGGGGGGCGACTATGACAACATGGAACCTCATACCGTTCAGGATGTTTCAATCCACGCCCCCGCGTGGGGGGCGACGGTAAAAAAATAATCGTTGACAATCGAAACGAGATGTTTCAATCCACGCCCCCGCGTGGGGGGCGACTCCACCCATACAATAGAGTTATCTGCTGGGCAAAGTTTCAATCCACGCCCCCGCGTGGGGGGCGACCGCCTGAATCAACGCTTGGTGGAGATTGAAATAAAGTTTCAATCCACGCCCCCGCGTGGGGGGCGACGTCATCCGCCAGCGACTTGGCGGCCAACGTGGACGTTTCAA
Source organism: Deltaproteobacteria bacterium (assembly GCA_029858505.1). Classification (GTDB taxonomy): domain Bacteria; phylum SAR324; class SAR324; order SAR324; family JACQKK01; genus JAOUEW01. The sequence continues at coordinate 524,526 of JAOUEW010000001.1, read as the reverse complement.
TCCACGCCCCCGCGTGGGGGGCGACGCAAACCCCACAACAGGGTTGGGATTTTGTGACCAGTTTCAATCCACGCCCCCGCGTGGGGGGCGACGGTGCCCGGCGGAATATGCCACCAACCCCCAGGAGTTTCAATCCACGCCCCCGCGTGGGGGGCGACTGGAGCAGATTTGTCCCTCTCATATCGGCATTCCGGTTTCAATCCACGCCCCCGCGTGGGGGGCGACGGTTTCACCTCAAATTCCACCTCCGGCCCGGCGGTGTTTCAATCCACGCCCCCGCGTGGGGGGCGACATTGACCACACACAACCAACAACTAAGGAGTTAAGTTTCAATCCACGCCCCCGCGTGGGGGGCGACATTGGATACACGGCCAATATGTGAGGCCGCCCTGGTTTCAATCCACGCCCCCGCGTGGGGGGCGACATGCTGGGGCTCCCCAACAAATGGCTCAACGTTTTGTTTCAATCCACGCCCCCGCGTGGGGGGCGACGGGCGATCCGTGGAACATCCCGATGGCCCCGTCAGGTTTCAATCCACGCCCCCGCGTGGGGGGCGACCGTGGCTGACCTCCCGGCCAATCAGGAATTCAGCGTTTCAATCCACGCCCCCGCGTGGGGGGCGACTGGCCCCGGAAAGCCTATCCACCGGTGAGCGCCTGTTTCAATCCACGCCCCCGCGTGGGGGGCGACGGGTTGGGGGTGGCCGAGTGCCACCCCCTCAAAGGTGTTTCAATCCACGCCCCCGCGTGGGGGGCGACCGGGCGGGGTGAATTGTTCCGCGGATGTACGCCGGTTTCAATCCACGCCCCCGCGTGGGGGGCGACAAATCAGCAACGGAACGAAATGAAATGATAATCAGTTTCAATCCACGCCCCCGCGTGGGGGGCGACCGGCCTATGATCCTGGCGTATTTCCAGCATCGCATGTTTCAATCCACGCCCCCGCGTGGGGGGCGACTCATAGTCATATCCTGGCCCAGGCCATCGAATCCGTTTCAATCCACGCCCCCGCGTGGGGGGCGACACGACGGCGGGCGCCGGGCGGGGTGGTGTGTCGTGTTTCAATCCACGCCCCCGCGTGGGGGGCGACTATTGTCCGCTTTGAGGATTAGGGGAGGGGGGGCAGTTTCAATCCACGCCCCCGCGTGGGGGGCGACGGAATGTGTTTGTTTCGGACGTGATGTTCGTCGTGTTTCAATCCACGCCCCCGCGTGGGGGGCGACAATGCACTGAAGCCCGTTAATGGTTTGTCAAAAGGTTTCAATCCACGCCCCCGCGTGGGGGGCGACCATTAGCCGCACTCATGGCCTTGGTCACAATCACGTTTCAATCCACGCCCCCGCGTGGGGGGCGACAAGAAAAAAATGCTGACCGGCTGGCGCAAGCACGTGTTTCAATCCACGCCCCCGCGTGGGGGGCGACGGAAACCAGGGGGTGGATGGATTGGCCGAAAACTGTTTCAATCCACGCCCCCGCGTGGGGGGCGACCGCTCCCAGGTTAACCAGGCCATCGAGGCCGCCTGGGTTTCAATCCACGCCCCCGCGTGGGGGGCGACACAGGGATTAGGTGTGTGACCAACCCATAGCAAAGTTTCAATCCACGCCCCCGCGTGGGGGGCGACCACCACGGCTGGAGTGTTGCGAGTGCTGGATGACGGTTTCAATCCACGCCCCCGCGTGGGGGGCGACCCCGAAAAATGTATCTGGCCAGAGCTGTCAGCAAGTTTCAATCCACGCCCCCGCGTGGGGGGCGACCCAAACCTTCCGAGGGTGCCTTATGGTTGCAATGGTTTCAATCCACGCCCCCGCGTGGGGGGCGACATATTGGTTCCGCTGATTACACGGATGACGTGCTGTTTCAATCCACGCCCCCGCGTGGGGGGCGACCTTTCGGCGCGTGACCTTGCCCTGGGAATCCTGGTTTCAATCCACGCCCCCGCGTGGGGGGCGACCCAGGCTGTACCCTGGCCAATAAGGACTCATGGCGTTTCAATCCACGCCCCCGCGTGGGGGGCGACGGGGCATCCCGCATCATCGGCCCCTGGCCGGTCAGTTTCAATCCACGCCCCCGCGTGGGGGGCGACTCTATGTCGAGAGGGCGGTCAATGCCCTGACCGTGTTTCAATCCACGCCCCCGCGTGGGGGGCGACCCTGCGAGGACAACATCATGCGGTCTAAATCACTGTTTCAATCCACGCCCCCGCGTGGGGGGCGACAAATGGCATCTGCCGTGGCCGCGGCCACTTTGTCGTTTCAATCCACGCCCCCGCGTGGGGGGCGACATTTGTATCATTACACGCATCGCTATGTGCATGAGTTTCAATCCACGCCCCCGCGTGGGGGGCGACATGCCTGAAAATCAGTTACACATTTAGCAGAGACCCGTTTCAATCCACGCCCCCGCGTGGGGGGCGACATATCATGATGGAATAGATCGGCCAGAGAACAAACGTTTCAATCCACGCCCCCGCGTGGGGGGCGACGTTGTTGACACCTGCCCACGCTCATATGGCTGTGTTTCAATCCACGCCCCCGCGTGGGGGGCGACACAATAGATGTCGTTGTATGGGCAGTCCTTACAGTTTCAATCCACGCCCCCGCGTGGGGGGCGACCGGATCGAAGTTTGAATTACTCCAATAAAACATTCCGTTTCAATCCACGCCCCCGCGTGGGGGGCGACTGATGCGTTGGCTGGCCCAGCGGTTCGACCTAGCAGTTTCAATCCACGCCCCCGCGTGGGGGGCGACCGGCGGTTCGCCCCCACGGGTGCATCCTCTGGGCGGGTTTCAATCCACGCCCCCGCGTGGGGGGCGACATGCTCATCGAGCCGTGGAGCGGGCCTTGCGGATGGTTTCAATCCACGCCCCCGCGTGGGGGGCGACCACCATGGATTGGCGATATTTTCTCGGCGGACACGTTTCAATCCACGCCCCCGCGTGGGGGGCGACCCAAATCCGTGGAACTTGTTGGAACTTTTTCTTGGTTTCAATCCACGCCCCCGCGTGGGGGGCGACCGGTTTCTTTAGGGGATGCCCAAGCTCGCGAACTTGTTTCAATCCACGCCCCCGCGTGGGGGGCGACGCTGGGGGAGCGCAGGCTACGGGGTCGATCACTGTGTTTCAATCCACGCCCCCGCGTGGGGGGCGACGCCCGCCGGTCTGGATTCTGGCAAGGCCCTTCGTGTTTCAATCCACGCCCCCGCGTGGGGGGCGACCTTGCCAAGGCCCTGGCCGACCACCGGGAAATCTGTGTTTCAATCCACGCCCCCGCGTGGGGGGCGACGTTCCAGGGTGGCTGGGCTGTATCGCTCACCCAGTTTCAATCCACGCCCCCGCGTGGGGGGCGACGCGGCCCCAGGTTTGTACGAGGCAGTAAAGCAGGGTTTCAATCCACGCCCCCGCGTGGGGGGCGACCAGTCCAGCAAGCCTGGGCGCGGAAGTTGTCCATCGTTTCAATCCACGCCCCCGCGTGGGGGGCGACATTCATCGCCATAGCCATCACCAATTCCCCCAGGGGTTTCAATCCACGCCCCCGCGTGGGGGGCGACTCGCGGCCAAGCGGAACGTGTTTTTTGCCAAACTGGTTTCAATCCACGCCCCCGCGTGGGGGGCGACCGCGCCGCGTTGATCGCCTGAAAGCCCGTGGTGCGTTTCAATCCACGCCCCCGCGTGGGGGGCGACCGGGCGTCAACACCTCGCCCACCGATGCGGGCGTAGTTTCAATCCACGCCCCCGCGTGGGGGGCGACTTCCTGGGAAGATATTGCCTACTATCCGGGGGTAGTTTCAATCCACGCCCCCGCGTGGGGGGCGACGCAAGCAATCGCCGCAGATGCCCCTGACGCACAAGTTTCAATCCACGCCCCCGCGTGGGGGGCGACTTGGAGTAGGGCAGAAATTTCCGTTTTGAATTGGTTGTTTCAATCCACGCCCCCGCGTGGGGGGCGACCTGGCCTTGCCCGATACAACCACTGACCATCCAGAGTTTCAATCCACGCCCCCGCGTGGGGGGCGACATGGGCCTTTAAGCCCGGTACTCCTGATTCATTAGTTTCAATCCACGCCCCCGCGTGGGGGGCGACATGCTGAACATGGGTCACGCCGTGATGCCGGTAGTGGTTTCAATCCACGCCCCCGCGTGGGGGGCGACATAATAAAAATAAAAAATATATAGTATATACGGCGTTTCAATCCACGCCCCCGCGTGGGGGGCGACGAGGTCGAAGCCGCTGGGTTTCCGATTGATAGGCGTTTCAATCCACGCCCCCGCGTGGGGGGCGACCCGTTTTACCGGGCGGAGCGCATCCCGTGGCTTTTGTTTCAATCCACGCCCCCGCGTGGGGGGCGACCCGCAAAATTTCAGCTCTCCGACCTCATCATCGAGGTTTCAATCCACGCCCCCGCGTGGGGGGCGACCAGTGTTTTCCACCCGCACGGCAATCGGTTTCCCGGTTTCAATCCACGCCCCCGCGTGGGGGGCGACGGCTCCGTCCAGGTCGCCTAGGGCCAGAGCCACGGTTTCAATCCACGCCCCCGCGTGGGGGGCGACTGCATCTGCATAAATGCAGACACATTAAGGTTTATAGCATGGAATCATGCGAACACTCAAAATCACCATATCGTTATGCGTTAAAACAACCAGCAAAATGGAATTGATTATTTATAACATGTTGAAAATAAATATGATCTTCAGTTGTGCGAACCCCCCAGGCAAAAGGCCATCGCTGGGGGTTCGCACAGATTTCAAGTGGCTTAGGTGTGAGGGGGGGTAAGATGGTGAGTAAACCCGAAAAATTCAAAGGATAATGGTTCCCTCAGGGTCATATCCAGGTTTGGCGCCTACATGTTCCACTCGATTTTTCCAGTTGGCACCAAGGAAGTAAAAGCGCAGGCTGTCCTCATCGGGATCAATGGTTTCAATTAATTTCGCGCGCAACATGGTCCATTGGGCTGGGTCCACCAGGCATTCAAACACAGAAAATTGAACTCTTTGACCGCTATCTTCACAAGTTTTTGCCACATGACGAAGCCGTTTTTGCCCGGCGGGTGAATCCGTTCTCACGTCATAGGTCACCAACACCATCATAGGGGCCTCCTGATTTCAGGTTATCTCCAGATAAAAGGCGGGTAGGCGTCCAAGTCTCCTCGCAAATGTCTGGCCAACAGTCTGGCCTGAATATGGGGGAGAAGCCCCAGAGCCATTTTTTCATTCAGAAACGGGTGAAGGATTTCTTCCCGCTTACGTTCCTGATAGGCCTGGATCACGGTTTTTCGCGTGTCATCATCCATCCGGATGCCGCCTGTTTCCGATTGAGTAAAGCCATTGGGCTTTACCTGTTGGCGGTTAATGAGGGATAACACCAACCGGTCGGCGATGTAGGGCCGAAACTCTTCCATCAAATCCAACGCAAGACCTGGGCGGCCAGGGCGGTCACGGTGCAAAAAACCCACACCGGGGTCTAAACCCACGCCCTCCAACGCCGCCCCCACATCGTGGCGCAGAAGGGTGTAAATAAAGGAAAGCAGCGCATTCACCTTGTCCAACGGTGGTCTGCGATTGCGGTTGAAAAATTGAAACGTTTCTTTTTGGCTTACTATCAAATGATCAAACACAGAAAAGTATTGCATGGCCGCCTCCCCCTCCCATCCCCTCAGGGTATCCAACGGGTGTTCCCCGCCGCGCAAGCTCTTCAAAACTTTTGCCAAGTGATCGGCACTCTGTTGAACCTCTTCCGTTCCGGATATTTCCGGATGGTCACGCAGCACTCTCGTTAGCACGCTGCGACTGTTGGCAATTTTGGCGCTAACAATGGGCTGTACAATCGCCGATGTCGCAGCCGGGTCATCCGCCCGGCGGTATTGCTCACGTCGTAACAGCACGTTGCCCGAAACCGCACCCTGTACTCGTGCCAGAAACCGCCCGTTCTCGCTCATGAAACTCAGCGCCACGTTGCTTTCGCCGCAAAAGCCCATCAGGGCGGGGCTGGCCCCCACTTGTCCAAAGCACACAATGCCCTCCAGGGTGTGCATGGGGAGGCGCAGGCGGGTCTCGTTCTCCAGGCGCACCGCCACGGTTTCACCTTCTTTGGCCAGGTAGCTTCCCTGGCTGGTCACATACAAGGTATTGAGCAAATGCTTCATGGCACCGTCTCCGATTCACCCTTAGGATAAGAGGGGATTCGCAAAATAGAACATATCAAGGCATCAGCTCATTCAATGCTTTGGCCAGATAACGCGATGCAGAATGCCCCTGCCTCAAACCTGCGGCCTGGGGCAAACAAACTTCAATCAAGGAGCACGATTCACAACGGGGGGAATACTCGGCTGGGGGTGTTTTTCCGGCAGCAATCAAAGTATGGAGCTCCATCGCTATCCGCTCGGTTTCTGCCCTCAATGCCGGGGTAAACAGCACCTCTTCCCGGCGGCGGGTCTTGCCGTAAAACAGGCTCCCCTGGGGCACCGCCCCCTTCAGCATTTCTTCCAAGCACAGGGCCTGGGCGCACAACTGCACCCGGTCCACATCCTCCAGTTTTCGCTTGCCTCGCTTATACTCCACCGGATGGGCTCGCCAGCGCCCCTTCCGTCCTGGCAGCACCAAGCCAGCACCCTCGGCTGCGTCCGCATCTAAGTCCTGGGCGTTAATCGTTGGATGGAATTCCACCACATCGGCCTTGCCCACCAGCCCCAACCGTAGGCAACGCAAGTCCAGCCCCCGCGTCACCAGCACTTCACCCTCCCAGGTGGTGCCGGTATCATGGGCACGCTGGTGCAGCAGACGTCCTTCCGCGGTCTGGCGGTTCTCGGCCCATACCTGCTCCACATGAATCAGGGCGCACTGGCGCGGGCAAAACGCCAAATGCTGCAAGGCCGAAATGGGCAGCAGATCATTCTCTGTATACATGGCCACCTAAAAAAACGGGCGGCCCATGTGAATAGGCCGCCCGGTGTATCGGTTTAGAAGCCAGGTATTCTTTCTGCCCTCAAATTAGCTAAGGGCGTTTCTGTTATATTTCCCTGGGCATCCACCTTAACCGTTTGGTGTACCTTGGCCGAAGAATATTGCCCGGCCTTGGAGTCGTGTTTCCACCACAGCACCTCCTTCACGGCCATGCTGCCTTCGGGCCGAGCGGAGGAAGCATCGTTCTCGAACATCCGGGGCAGTATCTTCTTGATCGCTTCGGCGTCGGCATCCGAAAAGCCAGTTCGTTCGGCCAGTTGGGGGTTCATGCTGCCGTAGAACACGTACACGCCGTGGTCCACCCTGTGCTTCATGCCCATGGTGTCGGAAGCGCGTTTTTTTCCGTCGCCCTCACCGCTGACGCTTTTGGTGATTTGGGTGCTAGTGATGTCGATGGGCACCACGCTGAAGGCTGAATGCACAGATACCGGCCCTCGGATACCGATGGACACTCCACTGTCACTGCCGCTGCCGCTTTCATCACCTTCCTCACTTCCTGGCTCGGCGTTTTTCTTCCCCTTTCCTTTTTTCCCACCGCCTTTGTAGGCGAAGAGTTGGCCAAAGGCCCGCACGTCCAGCCATATTTTGCAGGCTTCTTCCCGCATTTTTGGGGTGTTAAAGGCGCTACCCAGGGCTTTCTCGGCACGGTCGCGCAGACTGGTGGCATCGTCCTTCTTGCGGTCGTCGGACTGCACGAAGATGTCGTGTTTTTCCATCAGGCGGTCGCGCATTTTACGTTTCAAGCACACGTCGGTTACCTCCCCCAGGTTGTCGTAATTGGTGCGTGGGCGGTTGCCGTTCAGCGGGTCGCCGTTGGGGTTGGCGTTTTTCACTGTGAACACCACGGCAAAGTCAATTTTGTTCTGTAAAGTGGCCATGTCGGGCTCCAATGAAGGGGTGATGAAATCTATGAAAACAGGTTATTCGGCTTGGTCTTCGTCAGGGGATGCGGCTTCCGGCGCGTCTTTTTTGGCCCACAGCGCCTGGCGCTGGCAATAAAAGCCCAGCAAAAACTCACCGGAAAGTTTGGTGTCTTTTTTAAAATCATCTGGCCGAAACAAGTCTTTGATTTCTCCGATCAAACGTTTGTCTCGTGACAAAATCCCATGATAGAGCTCCTTGCTGGAGGCTTGCAGGCGGGGCATATACGCACGATTCAATGCTTCATGAATGACAGGCCAGGTGGAAAAGGGCCGGTCGGCAAAGCGGGTCATCAAACGTGTCGCAGTGGTGTCACGCTTTTCATGGGCCAATTCCAGGGCGGCGCTTTCCAAATTGTCGGCAATGGCCAGCAGGCGGCCATACAGGTAATCACGGTCGGTACGGTTGGGTTCCAGGCTCATGGCGTAGTCCTCCTTTTTGTGTTGGTTTTCATTGGCTTGTTTGCGATAAAGGGCACAGGCGATGCCCAGGGTTTTTTCCCACTCCCAGTCATCCAGTCCCACCCGGTTGCTGGCCCGGCGCACGGTGCTGTGCACCAAGTCGCGGGGTAGGGGTTGGCCATCAATGATGCAGGGCAACAGGCGCTCCACGGTGGCTTTTTTCAGTTTGTCGTCCAAGCGACGGCCAAAAGCGGCTTCTGCAATGTCCCTGGGGGCGGGGGCTCCGGTAAACCGAATGGCGGTATTTGCCTCTTTGTCATACCCCGTTAGGTGCCAAGCGATGCTTTTGTGCCAGTGCTCGATGCGCTCCAGGAATTCTGACCCAGTGAGCTCCCGGTAGTAAGTGATCGCCATGCGCCCCGGTGTAGCCGAATCCAAGCCCATAACCACCACGTTGTCGGTATCTCCTAACTTGGCATGATAGCCCGCGACAAGGCGTTTGAGGCGCAGGGCTAGATCCTGGGCCGTGTTGGCATTTCCTTCTGTTTGGGCTTTGGGTACGGAATCGGGCAAGGTGACGCCAACCTCCCGCATGGCAGCAGCCCACAGGTTATGGGTGTCTTCCAGCGGATTTGGGATCGGATTTCCGGCGATCGCCCAGGCCACGATGACTTGTTCTCCGTTCTTGGCTCCTTGTCGGTCAATCAACCAGCGCAAGGCATTGTGAGCCTTCTGGGTCACTGCGAACCCCACTCCGGCAGCCTGCTCCGCATCGGTAAAGTGCTCCCCTCGATAGGTGAACCCGCTGGTGTCGTTGGAGGAGATGAGCTTGGCTTTATCGGCCCCGTGGCGCAGCTTGGCGGGGTGTTGCTCGGCCAAAATAGTGTCTTCACCCGTCACTAAGCAAATGCCCGTCTTGGTTTGCTGGCTGGCGTAATAGTCAGTCCAGGACTGGAGCAGCGACTTGTCCTCCCAGGTTCCGGTAGCATGTTCGCCGGGCACTTCCACACGCCAACGCACAAAGGCATCGCCCTGATCGCGCAAGGGTGCGTCGCTGCCTTTTTCCTTCTTGGGGGTGAGCATTTTGAACAGCGCCGCCTCGGGTTGTTCTGGCGGGGGTGCCGTTCTCAAATGGCGCTGTTCATCCAACCACAGGATTTTTGCCTCCACCAGATCGGCTACCACCCGTTTTTGGCTCACATAGGCTAAAACAGCCTTGGCCTTGGGATGGGCTTGGTCCGAAGCACACCAATCCGTCAGCTGTTTCAGGTAGCTGTCAAAATAGGCGTCTTTGCGCCCATGAAACACCTTGTAATCTCCCGCGCAGTACTGAATTTTGTCACATAAGGGGTGAGGGGCCTCTCCACTGGTGCGGCCTGCCGATCTTTCCGTGGCGGGCACTAGGGTGTTCTCCTTGGCTACTACTTGGGCACGCTTGAAGTTTCCCTGGCCATCTAGGATGATTTCCAAGTGAGCCTGCTGTTTGGTGTGCCCGATGGGCGTCAAGGCGTCATCTCCTTGGGCAAAGGCAGGGGCGCACCGTTCATAGGTCTCATACAGCGTCTGAACCCAACTCATATGCCCTCGCTTTCCGGGTACCATTCCCGCAGGGTTTGCTCGACGTGTTGCAGGGTGTGTTTTTCTTGGAACGCCTTAGGCTGCATGTCCCGAATGAATTTGCGCACCGTGCAGGCTTGGGGGCTGTCAAATTTGACGACCCCTTTTTTCATCACTGGCCGCCAAAACCGCGCGTGCAGCTGGTGGTTCCCGGTTTCATCTGGGTAGTCGAATCCATGGAACATTAGGCCATAAGCCAGCTCGTCGTGATTGTCGTAATGCCCCGCCTCGCTGCCGAAATCACAGGGTTCCACGTACCCCTGGCAGTCACGGGTCCCCAGAAAAATATCCTGGCGCCCCCCGCGCTCCAAGGCGCGCAAGGCGATGGAATGGTGCTTGCCGTCGTTGCGATCTTGTTCCAGTTCTGGTCGGTTTTGATTCCACTCAAAATGCGCCCGCACTTGGTATTCCACCTCGGCCAAAAAGGTGTAGATGGCCAGGGTGTTTCCGCCGCTGAATTCTAGGGGCTTGGTGCCCTTGGTTTGGGTGCGGATGGGCTTCATCACCCGCACTTCGTCGATGACCCAGGTGAAGGTGGGTTTCCAGTAAATGGATTTGGCGATGCCTTTAAGCGCCTCGTAGGTGGGAATATGATAGGAGCATTTCTCTCCCCCTATTTTGGTGAGGGGGTCGGTGAATAAGGCATAACGCCCCCAGGTTTTGAATTCGATGCGGTTAGGTTTTTCAGCCAATTGGCACCTCCTCTCTTCTATTTTCTATGGGTTCCAGGCTCAGGCCAAACTCCGGGTGGTAATAAGATGCGTTCAGAGTCAAAATCCCCGATTCACCCGGGATATCTTTCAGCGCCCCGGCAGGGAGTTTTTTCAATTGGTATGGGTACAGGTTGACGGTGAATTGCTGGGCCTTTCGCAACAGAGGAGCTTGGCGGATTGGATCCTCGGTAGCAAATAAGTCCCCAATGAGTGTTGTTCCATCTTTACCGTAGGGCACGATGACCCCGGTGGTGGGTGCGTCAATGGCCTTGAACACCCTCCCAGCCGTGGCGAACGACTGGTGGAGTAGGTAGGGAGGCTCCCCATGATTATTGCGCTTGTAATCTGCTTTCACCTTTGTGTTATCCGATAGCAGATTCAGCAGGGTGTCGTCATGCCCCAGGGTGTGTTCTCCCACCTTATACTCCATCTCACCGCTTCGCTTGTAGAAGTAGTACTCGTAGTATTGCTCCATGGCCTTAGGGCCGATGGGATTTCCCTCGAAGCTTTCCGGGGTTTCCTCGTAATCCTTCAATACCCTCAGGGCCACTTCCTTTCCCACTTGAATGTCTTTCAACTGGTCCAGGTTTTCATTTTGGGGGATGACCACGTGCACCCGGCCGGTGGGCTGGCGGCCGTTGCGGTTGCATCGTCCGGCAGCCTGGGCGATAGAATCCAACCCGGCGGCAAAGCGGATCACCGAGCCAAAATCCACATCTACCCCCGCCTCGATGAGTTGGGTGGACACGCACAGCACCGGCACCTTGATCTTATTTTTTGGGTCCAGGTGGGTCAGCATGTCGCCCAAAATGGTCTTGCGATGGGCCGGGCACTGATGGGTGCTCAAGTGGTACACTTTCGTACCTTCTTCATTTTGGCCCACTGCTTGGCGACAAAGGTTATATACTTCTAATGCGGCTTTCTTCGTGTTGACCACCACCAAGCAACTGCCCGTTCGGTTGGTTTCGGCCACGGCCAGTTCTGACACATCTGAATGAGACCAGCCACCATTCTTGGTGTGAGACACCACTTCTACCCGCTTGAGGTCATCAAAAAGATTTTTCACGTTAGGCATCAGTTCCTCGCCTTTTGGCATGGCACCCTTGTTCGGGTCCACCTGATGGAGCAATGGCTGGGTAGCCGTACACAACACCACAGTGGTGCTGCAATGCTGAGTAAGAAACGCCATGGCGTTGTTGAACATGTGCACGGTACGGATAGGCAACGTCTGTATTTCGTCGAATACGATGACCGACCTGGCCAGTTGGTGCATACGGCGGGCTCCCCGGGTGCCTCCGTCAAACAGAGCTTCCAGCACCTGAACACTGGTGGTGTACACCACGGGGGCGTCCCAGTTTTCCGCTAAAATTTTCCCCCGCCAAGTTTGTTTTTCAGGAGTCAAGTTAGAATGGTGCTCCAACACAACTGAGCCTGGCTCTACGCCCTCTGGTTCCAGAATGTCACGAACCACCCGGGCGTTTTGGTCAATGATGGTGGTAAAGGGGAGCACATAGATCACCCGTTCCAGCTTGTGCTTTTCAGCGTGGCGTAGTGCAAAACGAAGACTGGCCAAAGTTTTCCCTCCCCCAGTGGGAACGGTAAGGGTGTAAATCCCTTGGTCGCGTTCCGCTCCATCCAGGCAATGCTTAGAAACGTTTTGTCGGATTTGGTCAATTTCACCTTCTATTTTGAATTTCACCAGCTCGTCTTCCAAACGCTTAATCAGAACATTCCACTCCTCGTACCGGCCCTGAGCCCGCATTTTCGCGGCGCGGGGGTTTTCAAAGTTGGCGGTGTTCACCCGGTCAGCGTCGATCAGGCAACTGAACAAAAATCGCACCACCAGCCCCAGTTGAAATTGAGCGAGGGGGGTGGGTTTTCCATCATGCCCCACTTTGCCTTGGGCAATGGTCTTAAATAGGGCCGCCATCTCCTGGTGCACTTCGGAATCCTTCCGCAAAGTCTCCAAACGGGTCTGAATTGGTTCTGGCAAAATCCTTAACACCTCAGATAAGTGAGTCTTCTCATCTGATTTGCCCATGCGGGCTGAAAATCGGTCCATCGCCGGTGCGGTTTTGCTTGGTTCCAAGATGTCTATTAACCCAGAATGGTGAGAAGCCAAACACAGAGCCAACATCTGGGCGGTAAGGTTGCCCATGGCACCTTGGTTACCAAGCGCCTGCCAAATCCACTGCGCCCCTGCGGTGGAGTGGTCAATTTTTCCCCGCATGGCCGCAGCGTCTACAAAGTTTTCATCTTCGTCTGGATTGAGCAGCCCCACAGCAGATTTAAGGTAGTCTTGAAACTCAGTGCTAAATTTCCCCAGGTCGTGCAGCAAGCCCAGCAACTCCCCTAGGCTGGCCAAACCAATTTTTTCGGCATAGGAACGGGCGAATTGCCCCACCTCAAAAAGATGGTCTTTGAGCTTTTGATCTTCACCATCAGAGGCCCGATGGTGCGCAATAGGGGCACTATTTTTATTGGCATCCTTTTCATTCATGGGGCGGCTCAAGAATTCATTTGGAGAATCTTTGTTTAAGTCGTTAAACCTTAATCATGCTTTGCGACCGCTGTCAAAACATTGGTGACGGTGGCAAGAAAAGTAGAGCATAAGGGGTGGACAGAATAAGGCCGATGGAACAATTTTTAGTAAAAAAAAGAAAAGGACTTCTCGGGTTACGAGAGAAGTCCTTTTCTCTTTCAGTAACAACTACATTTCCGTTTCAATCCACCATCCGCTTGGGATGGAATAAAGACAGAAGGTGACCTATAGTCAAAATACGTAGGGACTCGAACCCTGTCAGGGGGGTTCGTCTCCCCCCTTTGCATGTGTATAGCCCGGGGATACCTATGTTCCCGAGCTATACAGCATCCAGACCCGTATAAGCCTATTGTCACCTTCCGTCTTAAAGTTAAGGTAACAACTACTTTTCCGAATGTCAATGTAATTTTCTCCTAGTCGTGACCCTAGGCTCCTATATCATCCTCCCTTTTCTCTGAAATTGTGGTTTGTGGGGCTGTCTTGGGGGGTACTTGGGCGGGGAAAGGGGGGGACTAAGATGATCAAATCATACAGGTATATCTCATTCTGTTTGTCTTGAAATTGGAGCACTTTCGCCTGAAAACCTGTTAGCGAATGATGAGAAGGAGGACGGTTCTTTTCCCCCCTACAACATTCCCTTACAGCAGGTTCAGCTGGGCCAGCACTTGTTTTTCCTCCGCGATCACCAAATGCCCCTGGGCGCGGGTGATGCCGACGTAAATCAAAGACTGATCGTTGGGCAAGCGCAGCCCCTGCAAGCCCGCCAAAACCACCACTGGCCGCTCCAAGCCTTTAAACCGGTGAATGGTTTCCAGCACACAATGCCCAGGCTTCGTTTCGGTGGATAACGTGACCGGATAGCGGCCAATTTTATGTTCGGGGGCGATCTGTTCTCGGTGCTGCTTCCGGGCATACAGCACCGCGATATCTTCCGGGGCTACTTTTTCTTCCTGGATCAACCGCTCAATCACCCGCCGTATTTCCGAGGTCAGTAAGGTTCGGTTGTCTGGTACCACGTATTCGATCGGGCGCCCCTCCGGCCCGCGGGCCGTGGATTTTCCTCCAGCGTAAAACCGTTGCGCCAACCGGTGGATCACCTGAGTGTTTCGCAGGTTTTGATTCAGCGGAAAGGGGGCTACCCCCTCCAGCAATTTCCCCTGCCGGTAAATGCGCTGTTGATCATCTTGAAACACATAAAACACCCCCTGATCCGGATCGTTCAGGCTAAATTGCAATGGAATCCACCATCCTTCCTGAAAATCCTGCCCTTCATCCACCACAATGGCGTCGAACTTTTCAAAGCCGCTGTCCAGTGCCTGCAAGTAGGCTTCGGGAACCTGTTCCTCCCAGAAGTTTTTGGGGAGGATTTCCGGCTTGGCCGGATCGGCCAGCGGAATGCCGCAGCCCGCGGCGGTTTCATAGGCCAGCGTGTGAAAGTTGGCCACGGTCAAGTTTTCCACCGCTCCCAGGGCGGCTTTGATGGATTCGGCCAAGGGCCGGTTGTAACAGGTCAGCAGGGTTCGAAACCCCTCATTAGCCAATCGGCGGGCCTTCTCCATGGCCAGCAAGGTTTTCCCCGATCCCCCACCGCCGTGAATGGCCGCCCGCCGCTGCTGAGAAAGCAGATCCAGCACCATAAACTGCTGCTCGGTCAGCTCCACCATGCGCCGCTGATCCTCCCTCAGGGCATGGGCCATGGGCAAACGATACTGAAACGACCGGCCCAGCACGCCTTCGATCGCCCCCATCCCAGCCGCCCCAAACGCTCCCTCCGATATTTTTTCTTTCCAGTATCCGAACACCCGTTCAATGGCCCCAGGCAGCCGAGTTAGGTCGTCATGGTCCACAATCACCTCCGGCGGCTGATCTGGCGCCAGAGCGAAATGGTTTTTCAACGCTTTGGGGAACACCACCCCATGACTCATGGGAATGTGCTTCCCCTTTAAAGCGGGGTGTTGCTTCAACTTGTTCAGCAGCATCTTCTTGCCAACCATGGCCTGCTGGAAGGGGTCTTTTATCGGGTGCGTCTCTCCGTTGGCACTGCGGCTGCTCCAGCGGCTGGCAGACGCATCAAACGAAATCTCGCCCCCCTTCACCTCCAGCACCATCACCCCATGATCCGGGTGCGCCACCACAAAGTCGGCCTCCCCATCCTGGGTGTAGCCATGCTCTGGTTTGGAAATCCACTTCACGCCGTAAAACACCGTGTAGCCATCGTGCAGCGATGACGCCAACGCGCGGTACACGTCCACCTCGGCTTGCTTGCCCCGCTCCCGCAGGGTTGCCTCCGGAAGTCGTTCAGGAAACATCTTGGCCATGGAAACCCCACAAAAAAGGAATTAAGAAGGTAGTCATGGCATATCCCAATCAGCGAAAAAAAGACAATTGATCCGGCCCTATTCTGTCCAGGGGGTGTGATAGGTGATGTGATCAGGTGTGCCATTCATTCAAATGAAGCGCACCCAAAATCCATCTTCCCAAGCCCTGGGGCCTGCATTGCAAAAGTTGACTTAAGTCTGGCGTCGTGATTACAAGTACAAACAAAACGAATCTCAAAAACGCCTTCAAGGCCTTGTGCCGACGAAGATTATTTTCTGGGGAGTGGGGGATTACTAAAAGAGTGGCCGGGCAATCAAGTAAGTCAATGGCGCTAGATCGTCAGGTGGCTGGATAATGAAACTATATCAGGCAGTTACCAACCTCAGGGCTTGGTTACGATGAAGATTGCTTTGATTAAGGTGATTATTCCCCTACTCTCCAAAAGGAGTGCCATGTGATATCTCTAAACCTGGGTGGCACTAAAAACAATATCGGCCAGAAGTACCATCTTACCCATTCAGAGGGGGTCGAGGTTGATACGCCACATGAGGACTTCGGGGATAAACCTTTGTATTCGACCATGAGTCTTACAAAATCAAAACAGCGTGTCGCCGATCATGGCGAGGTATTCACCCCGGAGTGGATGGTCGAGGCCATGCTCGACCTAGTGAAGGGGGAGACCGAGCGGATTGACTCGCGCTTTCTGGAGCCTGCGTGCGGTAGCGGAAATTTTCTCGTCAAGGTGCTTCAGCGCAAGCTTGCGGCGGTTGAGGTCAAGTACGGGAAATCCGAATTTGAGAAGCAGCAATATACGCTATTGGGGTTGATGTGCATTTACGGGATTGAACTCCTGGCGGACAATATCGCCGAGTGCCGGGCCAACCTGCTGGAGATTTTCGCGGGGTACCTGAACATCGAAGAATCGGACGACCTGTATAAGGCCGGTTTCTACGTGCTTTCGGTGAACCTGGTCCATGGGGACGCCTTGACGATGCGCACGGCTGACGACAAGGCGATTACGTTCGCGGAATGGGGATACCTGGGCAAGGGAAAGTTTCAGCGGCGCGACTTCCTCTTGGGGGACCTCACAGGATCATCATCCTACAGTGCGGAGGATTCTCTATTCGCGAATATGGGTAAGCACGAGATTTTCAAACCGTTTAAAACATACCCGACGGTCACTGCGAAGGAACTGGCAGCCGCCGAAATGGGGGCATCAAAATAGGGGAGGCCATGAACAACCAGGCCAGTTTTACGCTTCGCGGTCGCAATCCGGATGTGTTGTCCTGTATTGCGAACCTGTCAAACGACGAGGTGTTTACACCGCCAGAGTTCGCGAACAGGATGCTGGACACACTCGCCGAGGCATGGGCAGTCAGTAACAATGGGGCGGACATTTGGGCGGACAGTTCGGTGAAATTCCTGGACCCTTGCACGAAGTCGGGGGTGTTCCTTCGTGAGATTACGAAGCGCCTGACCGAGGGACTGAAGAAAGAAATTCCAGACCTTCAAAAGCGCGTTGATCATATTCTGACCAAGCAGGTTTTCGGCATCGGTATTACCCACCTTACCAGTCTGCTCGCCCGCAGGAGTGTGTACTGTTCAAAATTTGCCAATGGGCAACACTCCATTGCCAAGTCCTTCACCAGTGAGGCGGGTAATATTTGGTTCGAGCGCATAGAGCACAATTGGGGGGGCACAAAGTGTAAATTCTGCGGTGCGCCAAAAGCAATTTTGGATCGTGAAGAAGGAATTGAAAATTACGCTTATGCGTTTATTCACACCAACGACATCAAATCTCGCATTATTGAACTATTCGGAGGCACCATGCAATTTGATGTGATCATTGGCAACCCGCCTTACCAGATGAAGGGTGGCGCGGGCGGCACGAGCGATTCATCCATCTATCATTTATTCGTAGAACAGGCAAAGAATTTGGAGCCAAGGTATTTGTCGATGGTGATTCCCTCTCGCTGGCTCGCCGGAGGGCGCGGACTTGACGAGTTTCGGAAGGAGATGCTCAATAGCGGCCATCTCCGCAGCCTCACAGACTTTCAGGATTCGGGAGATGCTTTTCCTGGCGTGCAGATCAAAGGGGGTATTTGCTATTTTCTTTGGGATGTTGCAAATAAGGGGACCTGCAACGTCACCCGCATTTCGGGTGGTGTCGAGCATTACCAGGAAGGGCGAAATCTTGGTGAGTTCGACGTCTTTGTCAGGGATGAACGTGCGCTTGGAATTCTTCGGAAAGTTCTTGCAAAGCAAGAGACTTCAGTCGCAGATATGGTTTCAGGCGATACACCATTCGGAATTGCCACGAACTTCAAGGACTGGAGTGAAAAGAGCGAAAAGGGTAAGATCGGATTGCATCTGATAAACCATACACAGCGCACATTCGGCTTCGTTGCGCGTAGCGTGATCAGCAAGAACGTTGAGGCAATTGATTTCTGGAAGGTGCTTGTTCCTAAAGCCTACGGAGCTGGCGAAACCTTCCCGCACCAGATTCTTGGCAAAGTGATTGTTGCCGAACCGCCGTCTGTGTGTACTCAATCATATTTGATCGTTGCGCCGTTTAAATCCTCGCACGAGGCGAACAGCTTTGCAAGCTACTACCGTACGCGCCTCTTTCGCTTTCTTGTTTCGTTGCGGAAGATCACGCAAGACGCACCGCGGTCGACATACTCATGGGTTCCACGGCAGTCATGGGATAAGACTTGGACGGACGAAATGTTGTATGAAAAGTACGGCATCACCAAGAACGAGATCGCGTTCATCAACAGTATGATTCGTCCGATGGGCGAGACAGATGAGTAAGACCATCGAGGAAATCCTCGCCCCGAAGCCCACAGCCCGACCACGCATCTACGCATACTCGATTGCCGACCCGGCCCACCAGGGCCTGCTCAAGGTTGGACAGACGACCCGTGACGTGAAACAGCGCATTGCCGAGCAGGTAAGGACTGCCGCCATTAGGAATTACAGGATCGAGTTGGATGAATCCGCCGAGCGCGACGACGGTACCCTCTTCAGCGATCACGAGGTGCGTGCGGCGCTTGTCAAAAAGGGTTTCGAGAACGTCGAACTGGAGTGGATGCGTTGCACGGTCAATGATGTGAAGACCGTGCTGACCGAATTGCGCACGGGCGAACGCTTCACCGGAACGCATCACCTGACATTCAAAATGCGGGACGAGCAGGCTGATGCAATAAAAAAGACGTACGCCTACTTCCATTCCATCTGGGCGGAAAACAAGAATTCAGTCCCTCGGTTCCTGTGGAACGCAAAGATGCGCTTTGGCAAGACATTCACCACGTACCAACTCGCCAAAAAACTTGAAGCCAAACGTGTACTTGTGGTGACATTCAAGCCCGCAGTGGAAGATGCTTGGCAGACAGACCTTCAAACACACGTTGATTTTGATGGTTGGCAGTATTTGTCAAAGTCATCGGGTAGCGATCCTTCCAAAATCACTTCAAAGAAACCTCTTGTGTATTTTGGCTCCTTTCAGGACCTGCTGGGTCACGATGCGGCAGGTAATATCAAACCGAAAAACGAATGGTTGCACGGCATAAATTGGGATCTGGTGGTGTTCGATGAATATCACTTCGGGGCATGGCGAGTCACCGCAAAAGAGTTGTTTGAAGGCGAAGAGGATGCGGTAGCCAAGAAGGAAACGAAGATCGAATACGGTGGCGGCCTCGATAGCATGAACGAGGACCTGACTGTACTTTCTGAAAAGGAGACTGAATTTCTCCCGATCACGACCAAGGCGTATCTCTATCTATCTGGCACCCCATTCAAGGCTCTGGCCACAGGTGAGTTCATCGAAGAACAAATATTTAACTGGACTTACACAGACGAGCAGCGCGCGAAAGAAACGTTTGCAGCGAAGTACCCGGAAAAAAGAAACCCCTATGGCTCCCTACCTCAAATGCGATTGCTTACTTACAAAATGCCCGATGAATTGCTTGCCATCGCAAGCTCAGGCGAATTCGATGAGTTCGATCTTAACGCGTTTTTCGAGGCATCAGGAACAGGTGACTCAGCTCAGTTCAAGCACAAGAGTGATGTGCAAAAGTGGCTGGAAATCATCCGTGGTGGTTATGCCCCCAAATCCATCGAATTTCTGAAGACGGGCTCGCGACCACCGTTCCCATACTCTGATGTACGACTTTTGCCTTACCTGCAGCATTCGTTTTGGTTTCTGCCCAATGTTTCAGCCTGCCATGCTATGGCCAACCTGCTGTCGGAAAAACACAATACTTTTTGGCGAGACTACCAGGTCATTGTTTCGGCAGGGGCATCGGCAGGGATTGGGCTGGATGCATTGCCGCCTGTTCGAAAGGCCATCGGGAGTGGATTCACCTCAAAAACCATCACACTGTCGTGCGGAAAACTTACAACCGGCGTAACCGTTCCGCAATGGTCATCTATCCTGATGTTGCGCAACCTTAAATCGCCGGAGACCTACTTTCAGGCTGCCTTCCGGGTTCAATCACCTTGGTCCATCATGAATCCCAACGGCAATGATCCAAACGAGGAAGAAATTCTCAAGCCCATCTGCTTTGTGTTCGACTTCGCGCCGACGAGGGCGTTGCGGCAACATTCTGAATATGGGATTGGGTTGTCACCCAACGAGCCAAACCCGGAGAATGCCGTTAAGGATCTCGTGTCATTCCTTCCAGTCCTAGCTTACGACGGCGCCAATATGACGCAGATTGATGCCGGTGGCATTCTCGACATTGCTATGGCCGGAACGTCGGGCACCTTGTTGGCTCGCAAGTGGGAGTCCCCGCTCCTGGTAAATGTAGACAACGACACCCTGCGTCGCATCATGGATAATCCCGATGCAATGGCCGCCGTGGAGCGTATTGAGGGTTGGCGGGCTCTTGGAGATAACATCATCGAAACCATCATTAACAAGAGTGATAAGGTAAAGGGTTTAAAGGATAAAGCCAAACAAGGCGAACTTACAGCAAAGGAGAAAAAGGAACTTACAGATGAGGAAAAGGAGTATAAGTCCAAGCGAAAACTCGTGCAGGATAAATTGAGAAAATTCGCCACACGGATTCCTGCCTTCATGTACTTGACTGACTTTCGAGAAAACACGCTTCAAGATGTTATTACCAAAATTGAAACAGATTTGTTTTCGGCGGTCACCGGCCTATCTGTGAAGGACTTCCATCTTCTAGTTCGTTTGAAAGTGTTTAACACCGAGCAGATGAATCAGGCAGTCTTTGCTTTTCGTCGCTATGAAGATGCCTCTCTCCGCTATACCGGAATCGAAAGCCATGAAGGCCTAGCACACTACGGACTATATGACACCGTAGTTGCTAGGGAGTGAAACAGAATACGACAAGTATAAATGGCCCTTTGCCCCCTCTCCCCGCCCCCCCCTTGTATGCAAGTAATTTATTTTGCATGACGTCTATCGAACAATAATATTTACATGTATATTGGGGGGTGAACCCGGTTGGAAGCGATTTCCCCTTTTTGCACAACCACCCCCATGGCCCCGAGCCATACACAGCCGCTTGTATCTATTGGCCCGGCCAAAGCCTTGCCCGCGCCGGACAGGCGGCCGGCCCCCGTGCTGCTCACGGGCGGCCAGGGGGTGGCGTCTGCCGCTCACCGGGTGATGGTGGCGGCGGTGCAGGCCGGGCAGTCTCCGCTGGTGGTATCTACCGGCATGGACTTCGACCCGTACCGGCTGGCGGCGCTGGCCCGTGAGCGGGGGATGGACGCCCAAGCGGTGCTTTCGGCGGTGCGGGTGATGCGGGTCATGTCTGTGGATCAACTGCTGGAGGCCCTGCGGCAGTTGTACGCGCGCCCCTCGCCGGGCGGGGTGCTGCTCATGCGGCCCCAGCGGCTGTTTGGAGACCCAGACTTGAACGAAGCCGATGCCCAGTTTTTTCACCAGCGGTTTTTGCGGGCCATTCGCTTTTACGAGCGGGCTGGGCTGCCGCTGATGGTGGTGGAGCGCACCCCTTGCCGCCAACGCCCGCCATTGTTTGAACGGATGCGCCGGGCGATTCCGCAGCAGATCCCCATTGATCAACTCCCCATCAGCGGATACGTGCCATGGGAAAAACGGTAGCCCCCTACTCGTGGGTCATCGACCAGCAGCAGCAAGCCTGGGCCGACTTCAGGCGGGCCCTGCGCAAGGAGGATCAGGCGTATTTTGACCTGGTGTTCGACGCGGCCCGGAAGCACACCCCTTCCGGGGTGGCGCAGTCTGCCGTTTGGCCCATGGAGGCCATTTTGTTGGCCAACCTGATTGAATTGCACAAGGCGCTGGCCAGGCTGCAGGCGAAACCAGAGGAGGGGCCAGGCGCTCCCCCAAACGCGGAGTGAAGCACCATGGCACGCGGTGTGTTGTTTGACGTGGATGGCTATGCCCCCCACATCATGTTGTATCTGCTGGGGGAGGATGGTTCCCGCCTGCGGTTGGAAACGCCTTTTTCTCCCACGGTTTATCTGTGGGGCAACCGGCGAGAGCTGGCGGCCATTTGCCGTCAGGCGGAACAAAGCGGGGTTGTGCGGCTGAGGGGCTGGGTGGAGCGGCGGGAGTTTTACAGCAACCGGCTGTTGCGGGTGATGGCCGCCACGGTGGCGCGGCCGGAGAAGATCAAGGGGTTGTACCGGCAGCTGACCCACCGGTTTTTGAGCGCGGAACTGTACGACTCTACCCTGGACCCGGTGCTGGCGTGGCTGATGGTCAACGACCTTTACCCCATGGCCCAGGTAGAATGGGAGGCCGAGGGTGAGCGATTGAAAACCATCCGGGCTTTGGACAGCCGCTGGGACGCCCAGTTCTCCCTGCCCAACATGCGCACGCTGCGTTTGAGCCTGGGGGAGTCTCCCCTGATCTCCCCCCGGAAAAACCGGCTGGTGGTGGCCTGGGAAGACCAGCGCCAGGAATGGTCCATGGACACCCCGGCGCAGGTGGTGACCCAGTTGGAGCAGTTGGTGGCCCGCTTGGACCCCGATTTGGTGTGGAGCGAGGGGGGAGACGGGGTCCTCTTCCCTTGGCTGGTGGAGCAGGCGCAGCGGATGGGAAAAACCCTGAACCTGGACCGGGACCCCCAGGGCATCACCCGCCGGGTGGAGCGGTTGGGCCGGTCGTTCATGCATTACGGCCAGGTGACCTACAAGGCCCCCAGCTACCCGTTGATTGGCCGCTGGCACTTAGACACCCGCAACAGTTTTTTCATCGCCCAGTCTGGCCTGGAGGGGCTGGTGGAAATGGCCCGCATCGGGGGGATCCCGGTGCAGCGGATGGCCCGCAGTGCCGCGGGCACGGCGTTGACCAACATGGAAATCCGCTTGGCGTTGCGGGCGGGTTACCTCATCCCCAGCCGCAAAACCCAACTGGAAACCCCCAAAACCGCCCTGACCCTGCTGAAGGTAGACAAAGGCGGCCTGAGTTATTTCCCCCCGGCGGGCCTGCACCAGGGAGTGGTGGAACTGGATTACGCCCAGATGTATCCCACCCTGATGCTGCGCCACAACGTCTCGCCCGAAACCATGAACTGTCCTTGCTGCGTGGGGCAGCATCCGGTTCCGGGGACCCCCTATCACACCTGCGTCCAACGGCGGGGATTGATTCCGGAAACCATCCAGCCCGTGCTCGGCAAGCGGACTGCCTACAAACAACTGAAACGGGAGGCCCCCACCCAGGCCGCCCGGCTGGCCGCCGATCAACGCTACAGCGCCATCAAGTGGCTGCTGGTGACCACGTTTGGTTATCAGGGTTACAAAAATGCCCGCTTTGGATTGATTGAAGCCCACGAGGCGGTGACCGCCCTGGGCCGGGAAGCCCTGCTGCAAGCCAAGGAAGCCGCCGAGGCCATGGGCTTCACCCTGCTGCACGGGTTAACCGATTCTCTGTACATGACCCGCCAACCCCCGGCCACGCCGCAAGAACTGGCGGGTTTGTCTGCCCAGGTGCACCAAAGCACCGGGTTGGATTTGGCGCTGGAGGGCGTGTACAGCTGGATCTGCTTTCCCACCTCCAAGACCAGCCCCAACATCACCGCCGCCACCCGTTACTTTGGCCGCTTTGAAAGCGGAGAAACCAAGGCCCGGGGCTTGATGCTGCGGCGAAGAGACACCCCACCCCTGGTAAAAGCGGCGCAACGGGCCATGCTGGCCGTGATGGCTCAGTGCGACAGCGTGGACGCCCTGAACGTGAACCATGACGCGGTACTGGAGGTGTTCCGTTCGTTCCGGCGGCGATTGCTGGAAGGCCGAGCGGGGCGCGATGATCTGCTGATTAAAATGCGGGTCTCCCGCCCCTTGGACGAATACAAAGGGCAGGGGGCAACGGCGGTTTGCCTGCAACTGCTGGCCCAGCAAGGAATCACCCTAAGCCCCGGCCAATCGGTGCGCTATCTCATTGTGAATCGTCAGTCGAAAGAACCGCTGAAACGATATTTGCCAGAGCCGCTGGTGCCGCCCGAACCTTCCTATGACCTGGCCGCCTATCTGTCTTTGCTGCAGGGGGCCTACGACGAACTGGCGGGAGAACTGGCCTGCCACAAACCAGAGATGGGAAGGCGGGTGCTGCAAATGAGCTTTGCGGACAGGTTGTTTGGGCCTGCCTCCATGCTTAGTGCTAAGTGGAAGTAGAGAGCGAACGGTAGGACGGTTGCGGGGGGAGTATGTTGATTTGTTTTCCCGCATCCATGTATTGGGAGATTTTTTGTTTTAAATTTTCAGGGTTTGTTCAACATGCTTCTTCATCTTTACCCCGCATCTTTTGGGAGGCAAAGAGGATGGCATAATAAAGGAACATAGCAATGAAGAAATAGTCGTTAAACCACTCGATATATTTGGCAAATGGCCCCAGGAAGTGAGTTCCTAAATATTGGTCGCTGACACCTACGGCAAAGAGAAAAATGAACATATATATGGTCTTCATGGGGACCATTTAAATGAATGAGTGCAAAGGGGTGGCTAAGAGGAGGGATAGAATGGGGAGTGGGATGAGCGGGCGCGCTGAAAACAGGTTAGTCACCGCTCTATTTTTACACTACACAAAGGGTGGATAGAAAAGGGGGATAGTTAGCCGCTGCGACCTATTTTTCTATCCCTTTATTTACTTTTAATGCTGATTGACAGAAGAAATCGAGTGCATCGGGCTCCAAAAGCGCAGAGTTATTTGATCCTGGTGATGATGGAGACCATCTTTCAATAAGTTTCCCATTTTCAACATACCCCCTATGTACGTAATTAATAGTAAAATATGGGTTATCTATGTCAGATTCATCTATTTCAAATTTATTTTTATCGATGTTTTTGTTCTCTTCATCAACAAACAAACCTTTTAGGTGATAGAGCATACTTGACCAGCGTTTATTAGTGAATCCATAAACGGAGCATAATTCGAATAAAGATATTCTATCTTCATTTTTCGGCATTAGATCTATAATAATGGTATTTTCCTCTCGTTTTTCATTTTTTAAAGCCTCTTCAATGTTAATTTCCCAAAGAAAGGGAACTTCTTCTTCTACTTTCGGAACCGGTATATTATTTGAATTTATTTTATTTATTAAGAATTTAGGTATTTCTCCGCGATTGCACCCAAGCAAACTAACTTTCTTGACACATTGATAGCTTATTATGTTATTTTTTCTTGACTTTATATAAGAGTAATACATTGGGGCCATTGAGCGGGTGAGATGACATTCTTTCCGAATTATGTCCTTATGCCTGCACGGTATAGTATGGTTTTATTATAAAGTTATAGTTGATTCCTTAAGGTGAATTTGCAAAGCGAATTTAAACGTTTCCAAATCCATATTTTTTGAAGGTTTTATTTTTTTCCCGCTTAATTGGGCTTCATAAGAAGTCCCTTTAAGTTTTGGCGTCAAAATAACCGTAAATGTTTTTGGGTCTATAGAAAATAAATGCCGATCAAAAAGAGTATGAACATCGGCTCGGAGTAAAAGCCCGTTTTCCAAGGCATTAAATGATGGCCCTCTGTAAGGGCATATATGTGCAGCTTGTAAAGCCTCTTCCACTTCATAATCTGTAATAAGGCATTTACGATCATAAGCTTCTAAAAGACGCTTTCTAAATTCTGTAGCGCCTTGTCTAATAGCAACCTGTGATTCAATCCAATTCCGTGCGTCCTCTAAACTTTGTGGGTTAAATGCTTCACCATATGAATCACCAGTATTATCTTGGTTTCTAGCCCCTGATGAATTTATTTGATTATTCTGAGTCGCGTTATATTCATTTGCTGTTCCTGTGGGCTCTGGGGCAAAATTGTTCACATGCGAGTTGTCGGTATTGTTTCGGTTGTTAAGGTCTGGGAACTTAATGTAGTTTTTGAGTGACGAAATTCCACCTTTTACATTGGTTTTTACTGAAACAGATATTTTTTCATGATTTTTATACTCATCCTCGCTTGCAAAACGCACATAACCATTCGAATCAAATAATACCCCAGGGAATCCCTTAAGGTTTTCATAAAACTTACCTTCTTTGTGGTAATAGAAACTGACGGCACCCAGGTTATATTTTTTATTAAGTCTTTTGGCGGTTTCACCCATTGGGCACCTCTAAAGATAAATGATGCACATTTATTTGAGCAACATTGCGATACAATCAAATAGCCTAAATTATTGTGATACAGTCTCTCTTCCTGGAACCCTATCCCACTCCCCTCACCCCAGTCAATATAATTCACGCCACCCATGAATTTTTTCTGACCCGTCTTCATGCGCTGATTCAGGCGCCCTACGGCCACTATTCCTTTTCTTTATCCGCCACATAGGAAAAGGCCAGCCCCATCAATGGGGTGAACGCATCCACGTTTCCCATTCGGATGGCGAGCTGGCCTTGGCAAGGGGTTATTGGTTTGCGTTTTGTTTGGCGTAGGCCTGGGCATTGCTCATGAGGTACTGCAGCGCGATGTAAGCCTCCGCCCCCCTAGATTCTTTTCCCCGTATCACAAGGCGTGTGACCATCAAATGGCCCTGGGGGTCGTTCAAAGTTTCCAGTTGAAATCGGAGGTCCATGACCTCGTCGGTCAATTCATCCGTCTTTTGGATGATGTAAATCCATCCGGTTTTCCCTTTGTTCTTCCAGGTGCCCTTGTTCATGGAATCAAATAAAAGTTGGGGCGAGCCTTCCAGTTCTTGGGGCCCGGCTTCGGTGAGCACATAAAGGCTGGCTTCCATGAGTGGCCGGGGCGGCTCTGCCCAAGAAACGGTGGCCAGCAGAAGAGTGGCAAGCAGCACGGCGAGTATGCGATGGAGCATGGTGGTTCCTCGTTAAGTGAAGGATCAAAGGCCTGGTATAGGGCGGCCAATTTTCCGGGCGAATTGGATTAAAGTTGATTCGCCCCTTAAAAGACGATACAGAAGGCTATGGACAGAATAAGACCATCCACCCAGGAATTGAGAGGAAACATGGCACCCCAGAAAAGACGAAACGAACCCAGGCACTCCGGCACGCTCAAAGTTCTTTACAACGTGAGTGGGATTTTTAAGGCCATCCGCGGAGGTAGGGCCACGCGCCAGTCACTGGCCGATGAACTGGAATTGAGCACCAAGCAGATCAAACGATATTTGGACGTCTTGACGGAATTTGGAGTGCAGTATGACAGTGATGAGGATGGCAACATCGGGGAAAATATTCGCATTCGATCCCCCATCGGGAAAAACAACGAACCGCTCAACATTATCGCCCTCAACAAAGAAGAATTCTACATCCTCTTTTCTTTGATGGCGGGGCTTACTCAGGTGGAAAACGCGGCAACCAAAAATGAAATATTCAAGAAAATATCCAACGCATTGGGGGCCGACGCCATTGACATCCATCAGCTGAAAACCAGCCTTACGGGTTTTACCAAAGCCTATAAATCCTATGAAGGGAAACGCACAGTCATTGCCACCCTCATGGCGGCGTTGGCCACAAACCAAGTGTGCAGCATTCAATACAAAGGGATGAATGGCAAAGACCCGGAGGAATACATCATCCATCCCTACCAAATGACGGAATTTGATGGCGGGCTTTATGTGTTCGCATTTGTTCCCCAGCGCAAAGGCGTGCGGTTGTTTGCCATCGAACGCATGGCGTCTGCCAGCAAGGAAGGGGGTAGTTTTTTTCGAAAGAAGGACATCGAAAACGAAATCGCCACGAAGAAACAGCAGGCCTTTCGGATTTTAGATGATGGAAAACCCCTAAAGGTGATGTTGCGTTTTATTGCCGACAAGGCCCCTTATGTGCGGGAACGCCATTGGCATGACAGCCAGAAAATCACCCAAAACAAAGATGGAAAGATCACCCTGAGTTTTACGGCCAGCGGGCGCGTTGAAATTGTGCGCTGGATTTTAAGCTGGGGAGCAGATTGCGAAGTGCTGGGCCCCCCAGACTTAAAGGCCGAGGTGGTTACCACCCTGAAAGCCGCCGCGAAGCAATATTAAAGCGCGTAACGCTCACCCAATCGTTAACCCCCCACCAACAGGAGTCTAGCCGATGACTTTACCCATGCTCACGATACCGAATGATGACCCCCGAGATTGGTTGTACTTTGCCTACGGGTCCAATCTAAATAAATCGCAAATGAAGACGCGCCTTGGGAAGGTGGAAGAGGTGCAAACGGCTGTGTTGCACGACTTTAAACTCACCTTTCCTTCCACATGCACCCTTGTTCCCGCCCCTGGGAAACAAACCCCCGGTGCGATTTATGGCATTACGGCAGAACAGCGAAGAAAACTGGATCGCAGAGAGGGCGTTCCGAATTCTTACCGGCAAACAACGGTGAAGGTGGTGGGCGCGGACGGAAAAACCTATGAATGCCTGACCTATGTGATTTCAAATCGCAATGGACCTCGACCACAAGGTTATGTGGAAATTGTGCGACAGGGGTACATAGACTGGGGCCTTGGCCCGTTGGGTGAAATTTTGCCGGCATAAATCCCCCCAGGCTCCGCTTTATTGTGCTGCTCTCGCCGCCATTTATGCCTAAAATACATTGGACTTATTCTGTCCAACACATCGTATATGATTTATATATCAGAGGGCGCTTAAGGGCCCACATATTCCATCACGAAAGGAGAGTTCCATGTCACAAAGCCGATTCATGGTAATGGCGGGTAGGGGCAACAGCTTCTCTGGAGATGGCTTGCACCCGGACGCTTTGTTCACCTTTTTCGACGACAAAGGCGTGTGGCTGCTGGAACATCCACTTTATGCGGGGAGCTGGAAGGAGGTAGCAAAAACGTATTATTGGTTTTCCCATCCAGACTTCATCATCGAAGACCTGCTGCTGATGGTTTCTCTGTATGTCATCAGGGATGAGAAGATCAGAAGCATGGCCCGTGAGTTATTAAAATGCGAAGACATCGATAAATGGGGGGGATCCGGCACGGATAAGACGATGTCGATCGACTTGGCGGGGCTTTACCTGAGCAACATGGAAAGCCTTCGCGGGAACTGGATCAAGTTGGTGGCCATCTTCCTGGGGTCCTCCACCTTTCGGATAGGAGGGGTGGACGTGGGAGACGATACCATCCGGGAGTTTATTCAGTTTGTTCGCGAACTTGACCTGCGCAACGTAGAGGTGCTGACCCCCATGTTCGTCCGCGAGGAAGGTTCCATGGACGGCGCGATGCGCGAGTGGGAGGCCGGGGCTCCGCCCGCCGCTAAGCAAAAAGCAACCCGCCCCAAAAGAAAAAAGAAGGAGAAAGAAGCCAAAAAAGAAACAAAGCAGGAGCTCGTGTTCGATACGTCGAAATGGCCAGAACATTCACGGCAGAATACGCGAGACTTTTTTGACAACCCCGTGTGTATAAGCAGCATGGTGCCGATGAAGCATGAAACTTACCAAAAATGGGGAGAAATCTCGGTGTTGGATGTCTTAGATCGGAAATATCGGGTTCACGTGATAATGCCTGTCGACCATGAGCCAAAAATGTATGAGTACCAAACCATCGAAGACATGATGGATGACGGCTGGGTGGTGGATTGACCCCCTGTAAACCACCGAATGGATCAACCCTAGAATGGAGAGAATGCCATGAGCGAAGAAGTGTTCCACATTTTTGTGTATGGCTCCCTGATGCGCGGAATGAGCAATCACCGGTTGATTGCCAAGGGGCGTTTTGTGCAAGAAGACCTGACGCCCCCCCATTACACCCTGGTGGATTTGGGCGCCTATCCCGCCGTCATCACGCGGGGCACCACGGCCGTCTATGGAGAGCTGTACGAGGTGGACGAAGACATCCTCCGAAATTTGGACAGGCTGGAGGGCCACCCCGATTTTTACCGCCGCACGCCCATTCAGTTGGCCTCCAGCCACAGTGCGGAAATTTACCTGCTCAACCTGAAGCTCCCCTCTTACAAGGTGATCCCTTCTGGCGATTGGCGTCAGAAAGCAAACGTGTATGAGGTCTAGCGTGTTGGTAACAGTCTCCCTCCCTAGCCTTCGTCCTGCTTGAATTCGAATAAATCCCCCACCCCGCAATTGAATAGTTTACACAGCCGGTCAATGGTCACGATGTCGACCCTGACGGCTGTTTCGTTATAAAGCATGGTGATGGTGTTCCGGTGCAAGTCCGTTTTCCTTGCCACATCGCTAATTTTCATTTTGTGTTCTCCAACTTCCTGGGGCGCTCCATGGTGGTGTCGGATCTGACCCCGGCTCATCTGGAGAATTACAAGCAAAAGCGCCTGGCGGATGTGTCATGCCGGGGTACCCTCATGCGCCCGGCCACCATCAACCGAGAGCTGGCCTACTTGCATGCCATGCTGAATGTGTTTGTGCAGATGGGCCGACTGGAGTCTAACCCGGTGGAAAAAATCAAACGGCTTCCCGAGCATAACGTCCGCGAAAGGGTGCTGGGTCAAGCCGAGTTTGACCGGCTTTTGGAGGCTTGCCCGGATCACCTGAAGCCGGTGGTGCTAACCGCTTGGTACACGGCCATGCGGGCCTCTGAAATTATCAAGCTGCGTTGGAGTGAGGTAGACTTGGTGACTGGCATCATCCGCCTGAGCGGGGCCCGCACCAAAAATAAAACCGGTCGAATCGTGCCATTGCACCCACGGCTGCTGGCGATCTTCAAAGAATTGCCTTCCCGTTTTTTTGGGGAACGGGTGTTTGTGCTTCCCAATGGCCGGGCCTTCAATAATTATCGTAAAGGCTACTCTGCCGCCGTGGCCCGCGCCGGGCTGGGGGATTTCACCTTTCATGACCTGCGGCACTGCGCCATCAACAATCTTCGCCTAGCCGGAAACGACCACTTCGCCATCATGGCCATGTCTGGACACAAGACCGATAGCGCCTTTAAACGCTATAACCTGGTGACCGAAGAAGAACTGAAAGGCATCAAGTGGAAAGACTTGACGGACTCGGTCCTAACCATGGGGAAGGTGAGGGGTGAAAAGGGATAGGGGGGGCTTATCCCGTCTCCTTCTCCCCTTCACAATCGCAACTCCCCGACACGCCCGCCCCCATCAAGTCATCCAGACTGTCATCTCTTCAAGCATGCCCCCCATGTGGTGAAGTCCCAATATTTATATCCGGGATCCATCCTGGATAAGCCACCGTTTCCCCAAACCCACACCATCAACATCAACATCCCCTCCGCTCACATTTAAATTCCCTCCCCGAAATCATCTCCAGCCGTACTGCGGACGCAACTCCATAACTAATTTTATGTTTTGGGATTGTTCCGCAGGCAGTAGATTGCTTGGCTCCTGCACTTCAGGGGCCAGGCACCCAGTTCTAACTAGAAAGTAGGTGTAATGGTGGAATACTGATCGACAAAACTCATATATACAGAGCGGTTTCGGGCACCCCGAAATTGTCTCCAGCCGTACTGCGGGCGTAACTCCAAAACTATTTTTATGTTTTGGGGTTGTTCCGCAGGCAGTAGATCGCTTGGTTCCTGCACTTCAGGGGCCAGGCACCCAGTTCTAACTAGAAAGTAGGTGTAATGGTGGAATACTGATCGACAAAACTCATATATACAGAGCGGTTTCGGGCACCCCGAAATTGTCTCCAGCCGTACTGCGGACGCAATTCCAAAACTAATTTTATGTTTTGGGGTTGTTCCGCAGGCAGTAGATTGCTTGGCTCCTGCACTTCAGGGGCCAGACACCCAGTTCTAACTAGAAAGTAGGTGGAATGGTGGGTTAATTATCTCCAAAACTCATATATACAGAGCGGTTTCGGGCACCCCGAAATTGTCTCCAGCCGTACTGCGGGCGCAACTCCAAAACTAATTTTATGTTTTGGGGTTGCTCCGCAGGCAGTAGATTGCTTGGCTCCTGCACTTCAGGGGTCAGACACCCAGTTCGAATCAGAAAGGAGGTGGAATGGTGGGTTAATTATTCCAAAATCTCTCATATACAGTAGACAGATTTCGGGAGCCCCCGAGATCGTCTCCAGCCGTACTGCGGGCGCAACTCCAAAACTATTTTTATGTTTTGGGGTTGTTCCGCAGGCAGTAGATCGCTTGGTTCCTGCACTTCAGGGGCCAGGCACCCAGTTCTAACTAGAAAGGAGGTGGAATGGTGGGTTAATTATCTCCAAAACTCATATATACAGAGCGGTTTCGGGCACCCCGAAATTGTCTCCAGCCGTACTGCGGGCGCAACTCCAAAACTAATTTTATGTTTTGGGGTTGTTCCGCAGGCAGTAGATCGCTTGGTTCCTGCACTTCAGGGGCCAGGCACCCAGTTCTAACTAGAAAGTAGGTGTAATGGTGGAATACTGATCGACAAAACTCATATATACAGAGCGGTTTCGGGCACCCCGAAATTGTCTCCAGCCGTACTGCGGGCGCAACTCCAAAACTAATTTTATGTTTTGGGATTGTTCCGCAGGCAGTAGATTGCTTGGCTCCTGCACTTCAGGGGCCAGACACCCAGTTCGAATCAGAAAGGAGGTGTAATGGTGGAATAATGATCCGCATAACTCATATATACAGAACGTTTTCGGGCACCCCGAAATTGTCTCTAGCCGTACTGCGGGCGCAACTCCAAAACTAATTTTATGTTTTGGGGTTGTTCCGCAGGCAGTAGATCGCTTGGCTCCTGCACTTCAGGGGCCAGACACCCAGTTCGAATCAGAAAGGAGGTGTAATGGTGGAATACTGATCAACAAAACTCATGTATACAGAGCGGTTTCGGGCACCCCGAAATTGTCTCTAGCCGTACTGCGGGCGCAACTCCAAAACTATTTTTATGTTTTGGGGGTTGTTCCGCAGGCAGAAGATTGCTTGGCTCCTGCACTTCAGGATCCAGACACCCAGTTCTAACTAGAAAGGAGGTGTAATGGTGGGTTAATTATTTCCAAAACTCATATATACAGAGCGGTTTCGGGCACCCCGAAATTGTCTCCAGCCGTACTGCGAGCACAACTCCAAAACTAATTTTATGTTTTGGGGTTGCTCCGCAGGCAGTAGATTGCTTGGCTCCTGCACTTCAGGGGTCAGACACCCAGTTCTAACTAGAAAGGAGGTGGAATGGTGGGTTAATTATCTCCAAAACTCATATATACAGAGCGGTTTCGGGCACCCCGAAATTGTCTCTAGCCGTACTGCGGGCGCAACTCCAAAACTAATTTTATGTTTTGGGATTGTTCCGCAGGCAGTAGATTGCTTGGCTCCTGCACTTCAGGGGCCAGACACCCAGTTCGAATCAGAAAGGAGGTGTAATGGTGGAATAATGATCCGCATAACTCATATATACAGAACGTTTTCGGGCACCCCGAAATTGTCTCTAGCCGTACTGCGGGCGCAACTCCAAAACTAATTTTATGTTTTGGGGTTGTTCCGCAGGCAGTAGATTGCTTGGCCCCTGCACTTCAGGAGCCAGACACCCAGTTCTAACTAGAAAGGAGGTGGAATGGTGAGTTAATTATCTCCAAAACTCATATATACAGAGCGGTTTCGGGCACCCCGAAATTGTCTCCAGCCGTACTGCGGACGCAACTCCATAACTAATTTTATGTTTTGGGGTTGTTCCGCAGGCAGTAGATCGCTTGGCTCCTGATCCGCAGGGGCCATAACCCCCAATCTTTTCAGAAAGAGATTTTTTATGAATATTTTCTTTTTGCACACGACAGATGGATTTCTCGTTGCCCAAGTACGGGCCCATCAAACAGTAACCCCTTCATCTAAGGAGTAATAACATGAATAAATTTACAATTAAAGGAATCCCATTTGTAAAAAGCCTTCTGGATAATCCTTCTTCAACAAACAGAAAGAAGCCAACATCTCCAGAAAAAATAGCGGCCAATCGGCTCAACGCCAAAAAAAGTACTGGCCCAAAAACCCCAAGAGGGAAAAACATTTCCAAAATGAACGCAGAACAAAACGGATTTTTTTCCGAGGAGGCCATCATCAAACATGGCTTTGGGAAGGAAGATCCGAAAGCGTTTGAACAACTGAGGTCTGCTTTTTATATGGACCTCGCTCCGCAAGGGGCAATGGAAATATATTTTGTGGAAGAAATTGTCGCTACCGTCTGGAGAAAACGAAGGGTACTCAAAAAAGAAACCGGAGACATCAGCGCGCAAGCCGATTTTTTGGGGTTTAAAAAACCTAGTACCCCCCTGTTATCGATTAAAAAACCTAACTATTTTTACGACGAGGAAAACCCAACAGACTCGCAATCGGCCCAAGAAGCCATGGATAACCTTCTCCAGTTAAAGCAACAGATCGAAAGCATGGGCTATGTTTCAAGCAAGGAAATGCTAAGTTTTCTTGAAACATATAACAGAATAAACGATCAGGATTTTTTATCCATAGGTGCTCTTAACGAAGGAATCCAAGGGAAACTGGAGGCTATTCAAAAACTTTTCCCGGAGGAGAAGTTCACTAAAGACATTTGCAAGGATAAGATTAAAGGACAAGTAGACAACCTCATTCAGGAGCAGAACAAAATACTCCAGGAGGCCAATACGAAAGAAGAGGCATACCTTCTCGCCCAAAAAATGTCAGCTTTAATCCCACGAAATGAGGAACTCCTCAAAAACATGGGATATGAGATGATGATGGATAAAAAGATACAATCAGCCTTGAAAGGATTGTTGCAATTACAGGGGTCTCGTTTCCTTAGGCGGGACAACACCTACGATGAAGCCTATTCCGAAAACGAAGCCAAATGATATCATCATATCAGTAGGATAAGTTTTTGGAAAAGCCAAATCAAAGCCAAAGATTGGCTTTCACCCATAGGAAAGGGATGTTGAGGGGACCCTAAATCTTCCTCCACCTTGCGTTCAAATGACTGTCCATCCTACGGTCCATTTTATATGGATAGGGCCGCAAAGGGCAGAAGACAACAGAACGCCAAGGTTCCATCCTTTTGAAATAACAGAACGATGTGGTTGAGCAGACGACCTAGAACCCCCCTAAAACCCACGATTTGGGATTCATCATCACCCGTTCGCCGTTGGCGTCATGGACAGACTCCCCCCAAGCCACAGGCAAAGCGGGGGGTGAAAGTGGACAGTAGGGTGGACAGTAGGAGGGGGTCTGCGGCGGCAAGTCCGATAAAAGCGCTTACATTTCAAGTAGCAGGAGGGAGACTTGAACTCCCGACCTTGCGATTATGAATCGCACGCTCTAACCAGCTGAGCTACCCTGCCATGAGAGAACTGAATCCTGAATGTTACCCTGGGGCCAGGGGGGGTTGTCAACGGTTGGAGCGGCAGGATCCCAGGAATACCCCCCCGCTGGTTGGGCACCCAAAATGCATTGAGAACCCCCAGAAACCCCTGCGCTAGGCTGGGGAAGGGGCTGTTTTACTAGGGTAAAACCGCACCGCCCCCGAAAAAGGCTTTATGATTTGAATGGGTTGTGTTAAACTGAGCCGAGATCTTGATGAATTTCTCAAACCAACGCCATATGGCACCCCAACCCCCCTCTTTCCGAATTTGGTGACCCATGGGTTCAGGAAAAATGACCGGGCCCAAGAAGGCCGCCATTTTGTTGCTGGCCTTGGGAGAAGAGGGCGCCGCAGAAATCATTAAAAACCTGGAAGACTCCGAAATCCAGCAGGTGGGTTATTACATGGCCCGCTTTTCCGATATTTCCCCCGAGGAAATTGACATGGTGCTGGAGGAGTATTACACCAAGAACCACTCGGAGGGCAGCGGTTTCATGCTGGCCGCCTCTGGCGACTTTGTGAAGAACGCCCTCACCAAGGCCCTGGGGGGCGACCGGGCCAAGGAACTGGTCGATAACCTGTCGGCCAATGTGGAAGAAAGCGCCCTGGAGTCGTTGAAGTGGCTAGACCCCAAGGCCATCGCCAACTTTATTACCCACGAACACCCCCAAACCATCGCGTTGATTCTGGCCCACCTGGAAGACCCGGAGCAAACCGCCACCGTGCTGAAGGAACTGCCAGAGAACCTGCAGGCCGACGTGGTGTACCGCATGGCCACTCTGGAGTCGATTCAGCCAGGGGTGGTGTCGGAGATTGACGAAGTGCTGTCGCGGGAGATGCAAGCCGCTGGCGCCATGGGCACCTCCAAGGTGGGGGGTATTGAATCCGTGGCCGAAATGCTGAACTCGGTGGATAAATCCACCGAAACCCGCATTCTGGCCACCATCGAGGAATCCAACCCCGACCTGGCCGAGCAGATTCGCGAGCTGATGTTCACCTTTGAAGACATGGTGCTTATCGATACCCGCTCCATGCAGCTCATCATCAAAGAGGTGCCCCAGCAAGAATTGGCCATGGCCCTGAAGACGGCTTCTGACGCCATCAAGGAACTGATCTTCAGCTCCATGTCTCAGCGGGCCGGGGAAATGCTGCGGGAAGACCTGGAGGTGATGGGTCCTGTGCGGGTGACCGACGTGGAGAAAGCCCAGCAGACCCTGGTGAAAGTGGCCCGCAAACTAGAAGAAGAAGGCAAGGTGGTGATTGGGGGCCGGGGCGGCGATGTGGTGTAAACCAACGGGTCAAACCATTTCGGGCAGACGCACACTCAACACGAGGCATTCCATGCACACACAAACCCCCAACACCCCCCGGACGAACCCCTCCTGGTTCCAGGCTGGGTTGGCGGCCTTCGCGGCCGTGGCCTTGCTGGCCCAGGCAGGCTGCGGGGGAACCACGGCCAGTGGGGGCGGCGGTGGAGCCACCCCTGCCCCAGTGGTGCCCGCCTGGCAAACACCGGCTACGAGGTACACAGGGGCCATCAGCGCCATCAATCCCCAAATGGCCATGGATGCCTCCAACAATGTGTTTTTGGTGTGGCAAAGCGATGTGGGGGCGGGAATCTACGCGGTTTTCGTGAGTATTTATAACGCCACCACCGCCACTTGGAGCGCCGCCGCCCAGATTAGCACGGGTGCGACCAGCGCCACCCTGCCTCAGGTTGCCGTGGATACCTCTACCAACGCCGCCACCAAGGGCGATGCGGTGGTGGTGTGGCAGCAAGACAACGGTTCGGCCGTTACCCACATTTGGGCCAGTCATTACTCGGTTGCTGCGGGTGCCTGGACCGTGGCCCAGCAAATTGAATTCAACACCTTGTCTGCCGTGTCTCCCAAAGTGGTGAGCGACCGATTCTCCAACGACTTTTTAATTGTGTGGACCCAGCCCAACCTTAACGCGGGCAATCCCACCTCCATCTGGTATAACTTCTGGGACAGCGGCTGGGCAAACTGGGGAACCGAGGGAGATTTATCGGCCAGCACGGTCACGGCGTTGAATCCTTCCGTTGCCACCGATGGTTTGGGAAACGCCATGGTGGTGTATCAAGAGAACAGCGGGGTGGTGGGGATTGATGACATTAAATCCAAGCGGCACACCTGGGGGGCAGCCACCTGGGGTACAGCCGCCATTGTGGATAATCAAGCCTTCACCGCGTCGAACCCCCAAGTAGGCATGGACGCCACCGGAAACGCTTTGGTGGTGTGGGAGCAGGGCAGCGCCATTCAGTCTCGCTGGTACAACAAATCCACCAACACCTGGAACACCCCGGTGTATATCGAAACCACCATTGGAACC
The DNA here is from genome assembly GCA_029858505.1 of Deltaproteobacteria bacterium. Taxonomy (GTDB): domain Bacteria; phylum SAR324; class SAR324; order SAR324; family JACQKK01; genus JAOUEW01. The sequence goes on along the minus strand of JAOUEW010000001.1, from coordinate 487,073 downwards.
CATTCCAACCCCCGTATTTCCATGCTGCCCAGCGGCACCACCATGGCCGTGTGGGAATACAACGATGGCACCAATTACAAGGTGTTCGCCAATAAATACACGGTAACCACCATCACATCAGGAACCACATCCTCAACAACCGCGTCGTGGGGCACCGAAACCGCTCTTTCCACCGGCATTGTGGTGGGGGCCCGCAACCCGGTGGTGGCCCTGAACAGCAACGGCACGGCGGTTGCCCTGTGGCAAATGCCCAGTGCCGTAGCCGTGAACAACATCAACGCCATCCGTTATTCTTCCAGCGCCTGGGGCACGGCTGCTCAGATTGATGCCGCGGTCAGCCCGGCAACCTCCGACAACCCCATGGTGGTCATTGATGCCAGCGGAAATAGTTGGGCCGCCTGGCAGCAAGGCGGAACCCTCATCATGTCCGCACAATATAAGTAGCACGGGAGATTCCCCCCCCCTACCGAGTAAATATCCCGCGCTAGGCGACTCCTGCCCATCACGCACATCTCCCCCACGCCCGACTTTCGCTTCCTCTCTGTAAAAGCCAATCCTTTTTTGCCTTATTTTTGGTGCGAAATGCCATCTTCCTGATGGCAATTTGTCATATATATATCATTTTTTATACGCTTTATTCCCTTAATATATCAATAATATATAAATATATTTCCATTTATAGGGCATTTGACCTGTTCATGTCACGTTCGTGTCACGCCCGTGTGTTACTTTATTTTCCAAAATTGGGGGGTTTCCCCGTAACAGCGCAACAAACATCCAGCCCCGGTGGGGGGCTCAACAAAACACCAAGTGGAGGAAAATCATGGGCTGTGTGACACGCAGAATGGGGGTGTGGAGGATTCTCGTAAACCTGCTGGCCCTGCTGGCCATTCCGTTGTTCCTGACGGGCTGCAATATCCCCAAGGTGTATCGGGGAACGGAGTTCTTGCTGCCTACCTGCCTGTATTGCCCAGACATCGCCCCCCCAGCGGCGGTGACCACCCCGGCCAACGTGCCGGTGACCCTCACCTACACCGTCACCGACACCGACAGCCCAGTGGTCACCCTGGCGGCGGTCAAGGCCCCCACCAAGGGCACGCTATCGGCCTTCACCCTGGCCACCACCACGGGCAACATGACCAGTGGCTACACGTTTACCTTCACGGTGACCTACACCCCCAACACCACCATGGCCGGGGCGGATTCCTTCGACCTGCAGGCCACCGACAATTCCCCCACCCCCAACGTGTCATTGGTGCCCACGGTGAACGTAACCGTGACTCCCTACCTCACCGGCATCACGGTGGCTCCGGCGAATCCTTTGGTTCCCAGGGGAACCACCAAGCAATTCAGCGCGTCGGGGGCCTACAACGATGGCATGAATCGCGCTCTGCCAAACGCCTACAACGCCATCACCTGGAGCAGCGGCACCCCGGCCAACGCCACCATCAACAGCACGGGGCTGGCTTCATTGCCGGCCACCGGCACCATCACGGGCACGTCGGCCATCACCGCCACCAGCGGGCTCATCTCTGGCAGTGCCACCCTTACCGTGGGCATGCCCACCCTGGTGAGTCTTGCTGTCACCCCTGGCAATGTCACCGTGCCCAGGGGCACCAGCCAGCAATTCACCGCCACGGGAACGTTCACCGACAACACCACGGGAGTCATCACCACCCTGATGACCTGGACCAGCGGCACCACCACCAACGCCACCATTGTCAGCACCTCTGGCTTGGCCACCGCCATCAACACCGGCAACATCACGGGTACTTCCCTCATCACCGCCACCGACCCGGCCAGCGGGAAGACAGGCACCGCCACCCTTACCGTGGGCAACCCCAACTTGGTGAGCATTGCCGTGGGGCCGGGGCCGGGCATCACCGTGCCCCGGGGCACCACCCAGCAGTTCACCGCCACGGGCAACTACTCCGATACCCAAGCGTTAACCCTGCCCAGCGTTTACAACACCGTCACCTGGAGCAGCCTCACCACCGCCAACGCCACCGTTGACGCTGCTGGCCTTGCCACGGCGGTAAACGGGGGAAACATTGGCGGAACGGCGGCCATCCAGGCCGCCAGTGGGGCCATCATCGGCAGCGCCACCCTTACCGTGGGCAACCCCAACTTGGTGAGCATTGCGGTATCCCCGGCCAATGCCACTATCCTCACTGGGCAGACCCAGCAATACATCGCCACCGGAACGTTCTCTGACGCCACGGCCTTGGCTCTGCCCGCTTATGCCGCCGCCGCACCCACCTGGGCTTCCTCTAACCTCAATTCGGCTACCATCTCTGCCGCGGGCTTGGCCACGGTGGTGTATGCCGGGGTGGGTACTGGCACCATCAGCGCAACCAGTGGGGGTGTCACCGGCTCCACGGGCCTCACCACTGTTCTTCAGCAAACCTGGGTCAACGGCAGCAGCACGGTGAATGCCCTGGGAGTCTACGGCACCAAAGGTTCCGCTGCTGCCGCCAACGTGCCGGGGGGGAGGTATGCCAGCGGTTCCTGGATAGACGCAGCGGGGAACCTGTGGCTGTTTGGGGGAGTGGGCTTTAGTTCCACCGGATCGTTGGGTTATCTGAGTGACCTGTGGAAATTTTCCCCCGCCACGGGTCAATGGACCTGGGTCAGCGGCAGCAGCACAGTGAATGCCACCGGGGTGTATGGCACCAAGGGTACTGCCGCCGCCGCCAACGTGCCAGGAGCAAGAAGTGATAGCGTTTCCTGGACAGACGCGGCGGGGAACCTGTGGCTGTTCGGGGGGGTTGGGTATGACTCCGCTGGATCCATTAGCGGATTGAACGACCTGTGGAAGTGGGATGGCACAAATTGGACTTGGATCAGCGGCAGCACCACGGCAGGTGCCGCTGGGGTGTATGGCACCAAAGGCACCACCGCCGCCACCAATGTGCCAGGGGCCAGAGATGGATCTGTAACCTGGAAAGATGCGTTGGGGAAAATTTGGATATTTGGGGGGAACGCCTATAATACGGCTGGAATGATTGGCTGGTACAACGACCTGTGGATGTGGGATGGTGCCAATTGGACCTGGGTCAGCGGCAGCAGCACGATAGGTGCCCTGGGGGTATATGGCACAAAGGGCACCGCCGCCGCCGCAAACGTGCCTGGTGCAAGAAGTGGTAGCGTTTCCTGGACAGACGCGGCGGGGAACCTGTGGTTGTTCGGGGGAAACGGCAATTCTTCAATGGGGGGTTTTCCTGGAAAACTAAACGACTTATGGAAATGGGATGGCACAAATTGGACTTGGATCAGCGGCAGCACCATGCCAGGTGCCGCCGGAGTGTATGGCATCAAAGGCACCGCCGCCGCCGCAAACGTGCCAGGGGCCAGAGATAGCGCTGTAACTTGGCAAGATGCCGCAGGAAACGTTTGGCTGTTCGGGGGGGTGGGATATGGTTCCGTAGGGGGAACATTAGGCAATTTAAATGATGTGTGGAAGTGGGACGGGACAAATTGGACCTGGATCAGCGGCGGCAATACGGTGAATGCTTTGGGGGTGTATGGCACCCAGGGTATCGCTGCAGCCACCAACGTGCCGGGCGCACGGCAGGCCAGCATCTCCTGGGCAGATGGGGCAGGGAACCTGTGGCTGTTCGGGGGGCTGGGCTATGGTTCCACTGCAACGCAGGGTTACCTGAACGACCTGTGGAAGTTGAGCCCGTAAAAGGAATAACCCCGTAGTCACCGTAAAACTGAAAACCAGCAGGCAAATTCCAGGTCCCTCCCTCCCGGAATTCTGCCCTCTGGTTTTCTTTTTTATTTTTTGGGTGGGGTGCTTTAACGGATGAATCGAAGCCGACGGGTTATTTATTTGCTTCCTTTGACTCTTAATTCTTGCTCCAGGGCATAGCCAATCATTTTGTAGGCCAGCAGGGCGGCGTTGAATTCGGAAATGACCGCGGGCGGCTGGGGAGACACCTCCACAATGTCCATGCCAATCACCCGCCGGGCCTGGGCCACCTTTCTCAGCAGGCGCAAGCCCTGGTGCCAGCCCAGCCCCCCCGGCACAGGGGTTCCGGTTCCAGGGAACACCGAGGGGTCGAACCCGTCCACATCCACGGTGATGTACACCTTGGGGCCCAGCCGCGCAATCACTTGGTCCATCCAGCGGTCATCGGTTTGGGCGGCAATGGTTCGGGCCCAGAACACGTTTTCCTCCAACCCCCTGGAGCGCAGCAAGTTTCGCTCTTCTTGGCACACCGCCCGAATGCCCACCTGAACCAAAGACAACCCCAGGTCCAGGGCCCGGGCCATAATGCAGGCATGGCTGAAGGGGCTGCCGTGATACTCTTGGCGCAGGTCACCGTGGGCGTCGATTTGCAGCACGGAAAACGGCTGCCCTGGGGCCCCAGCGGTGCCGGCTTCCAGGTGGGCGGTGAACAGCCCATAACTCACCGAGTGTTCTCCCCCCAGCCCCAGCAGCAGCTTGCCCGCCCGCAACGAGGGCAGGGCCGCTTGGTGAATGGCCTTCATCATGTCTTCCGGCTGGGGCAGGGCCGCCACCGGGGGCAGGGTAAACACCCCCGCCTGGTCCGGGTTCAGGTCCAGCTCATCGTCATACATTTCCAACTGATCGGACGCCGCCAGCACCGCCCCCGGCCCCTGAGACGCCCCATGCAGGTAAGACACGGTGCCCTCGTAGGGAATGGGCAGCACCACCACCCGGGCTTGGTCAAACGCGCAGGGGTGAACATCGGTGCCAAGAAATCGCAAGGTCTGGGTCATGGGGAACGTTTGGGTTTTTGTGTTTGAAGGAACCGCCAAAGAGGGTAAACCACCAAGCTTGCCGCTACACCCCACGCATGGATCCTCTTGGGATAGCGTTCAGCGGGATTTTTTTCTTCCCTCACGAACGTTCTTCTTGATGTAAGTAGGTATAGGATTGCAAGGTGGCCCGGTAAGCCGCCAGCAGGGCCTGCCCCTCCGTGGGGGTCATGCGCCCCGCCGCCACGCTGTCGTTCACCTGGGTTTCCATGCGCTGGGCCAGGTCTTCTCCCTTGAAGTTTACGTAATCCAGCACGTCGGTCACGCTTTCTCCCCGGATGATCTGCTCATAAGTCCACCCGCCGCGGTCTTTCAGGGTGACGTGAATGGCGTTGGTATCTCCGAACAGGTTGTGCAGGTCCCCCAGAATTTCTTGGTAAGCCCCGGTGAGAAACACCCCAATATAATAAGGCTCGGTTCCGTTCAAGGGGTGGAGCGGCAGGGTGGTGCGCTTGCCCGACGGGCTGATGAACAAGTCAATCTTTCCGTCCGAGTCGCAGGTTAAGTCTTGCAGCACACCGTTGCGGGTGGGCAATTCGGTATGGCGGTGAATGGGGGCGATGGGGAATTGCTGCTGAATGGCCCAGGCATCGGGGAGCGACTGAAACACCGAAAAGTTGCCAAAGTATTTGTCGGCCAGAATGGCGTCGAGGGCTTCCAACTCCTCCGGAATTTCTTTGCGGGTGGTGAGTTCTTTTTGAATGCTGCGGGCGATGCGCCAGAACAGGTTATGGGCCTGGGCCCGGTGGCGCAGGGAAAGAAACCCCAGGTCGAACATTTTGTTGCCTTCGTCCCGCAGGTGCAGGGCGTCGTGCCACGATTCGAGCAGGTTAGAGTTGGTGAGGTTGGCCATCAGGGTTTCCATCTGGGCCACCGATTCTGGAATGTCTTCCCCCGGCAGCGGAGAGATCTCTGGCTGGTCGTGGGCCAGGGAATGGGTCTCGAACACGTTGAACACCAGCATGGCATGGTGGGCGGTAATGGCCCGCCCCGATTCGGTCACAATTCCTGGGTGGGGCAGTTCCTCCGCCCGGCAGACCTCGGCCAGGGCCCCCACCACGTCGTTGGCATATTCCTGCTCGCTGTAATTGATGGAAGACGAATGGGTCGAGCGTGACCCATCGTAATCCACCCCCAGCCCGCCACCCACGTCAACGTATTCCAACCGGCAGCCCAGAGCCGACAACTCGGCATAGTAGCGGCCCATTTCTTTCAGGGCCGATTTGATGCGGCGAATGTTGGTGACCTGTGAACCGATGTGAAAGTGAATCAGTTTGAAGGCGTCCAGCATTCCCTCCCGCTTCAGCCCTTCCACCGCCGCCACCAGGTCCGCCGCCGTCAGCCCAAACTTCGATTGATCTCCCCCAGAGGATTCCCACTTCCCCGACCCGGAGCTGACCAGCTTCACCCGGATGCCGATCAGGGGGGCCACGCCTTCCTCCCGGGCCAAGCGCAACAGCAGGGGAAGCTCTCCCAGTTTTTCCACCACCAAGAACACCCGCTTGCCCAGCCTTTGCCCCTTTAGGGCCAGGCGGATGTATTCGGCGTCTTTGTAGCCGTTGCAGATGATGACCGAACCGGGGCGGTTTTGCAGGGCCAGCACTTCCACCAGCTCCGCCTTCGAGCCAGCCTCTAACCCAATGCCGTGGGGCTCGCCAAAGCGCACCACTTCCTCGGCCACTTGGCGCTGCTGGTTCACCTTCACCGGATACACCGCCAGGTGATCTCCCTCGAACTTGTGCAGTTTGCGGGCTTGAAAAAAGGCCTCGTGCAGGCGTTCCAGCCGTCCCCGCAAAATATCGGAAAACCGGATGAGTAGCGGCAGGTGGTGGCCCCGCCCCCGGGCGTCTTCCACCAGTTCCATCAGGTCAATGTCTACCGGGCTGCCGGGGTTGGGCCGGGCCGCCACATGCCCTTTGGCGTTGATGTGAAAGTATCCCTGGCCCCATTTGTCCATGTGATACAGTTCCATGGCATCGGTAGGGGTCCAGCGGGTCAAGGGAGGCATGGCGGCAGGCCCATGAAATGGGAGTGAATAAAAGTGGAAGGGACGAGAGAAATCCTACTGCAAAAACCGGGTGGATGGAAAGGAGACTTTTCCTCCCTGGGATGATAACATGACGGTGGAACGTGAAATCCACCTGACCCGTCTTGGAGCCCGCCCATGGAACCCCCTGGTTCAAGCCCCGCCTTGCGAATGGTGTCGTTCAACATGCGAAAGGGCCTGGGCGACCACTTTTCCTGGGGAGGGATGGAGCGGCTCGAGGACGCCCTAAAGGGGGAATCCCCCGACCTTGTGTTGCTGCAAGAGGTTTATCACCCCCACAGCGAAACTGGCTGGGGCCAGGGTGAACGGCTGGCGGCCCACCTGGGCATGCACTTGGCCTACTCCCCCAACAATTCCACCCCACGGGGGCATTACGGCAACGCCACCCTGTCTCGCTTTCCCCTCACCGTGTTCACCAACTACAATATTTCCACCAACCGGATCGAACGCAGGGGGGCCCTGTACACCCGGGTGGAGGTGAACCGCTGCCCGCTGCACCTCATCAACACCCACTTTGGGTTGAACCAGCGCCAGCGCAAAGTGCAGGTGGGCTTGCTGCGAGAGGTCATCCAAAGCCATGTGGCCCCCGGCAGCCCGGTGATTGTGGCGGGAGATTTCAACGACTGGTCGGGGCGGCTGCGGCACACCATCCAGGCCCAGTGGCCCCTCACCGACGCCCTGGCCGCGCTGTCTCGCCGCCAGCGCTTAACTTGGCACAGCCGCCTGCCGCTGTTCCCCCTGGATCACCTGTATTTTGGCGGGTTAGATTTGCAACAGGTACAGGTAGCGGCGGCCTCGGCTTGGCGGGGATTGTCGGATCACCTGCCGGTGGTGGCCCAATTTACCGCCCCCCTGGGGCATTGGCAGCCCGCCCCCGATGGAACCCAGACTTGGCAGTCCTCGGCCCCACCCGCTCAGTCGGCGGCCCACACCATCCCCCAAGCGGGATAAGCCCCTTCATCCCTTCCGCTGGAACACCTTGTCCCAGTCCACCTTGGCGGTGGTCTGCATCAGCACGAACAGGGTGAGAATGGCCCCAATGGTAATGGCCAAACCGGTAAGCCCCTTGAAGAAGAAGGCGTAGGAGAACAACACCAAGTACACAAACTGGGCCGCCCCGGCATAGGCCAAAGCAAAATGCCCCCCCACCACCCGGCGCAGGTAACTCACCACCAGCCCCAGCGAAACCACCGCCGCCAGCAAAAACGCCACGTGCAGCGACACCTGGTCCACCAAGTAGGCCATCAGCAAGTGAAAGGCAAAGAACGCCCCGGACAAAAAGAAAAAATGCATGGGATGCAATGGCACCCCTTTCAGCACACCAATCACCAACAGCACCAATATAAAGAACAACAAAGAAACCGGCGCGAAGAAACTGATCCGCCCGGCAATGGGGCCGGGCTGAAGTTTTTCGGGGGGCTTCATCCCCAGGTTCACCCCGGAAAGCAGGCTGGTGTAGGCCCAGGTCAGGCGCCAGCCGGAATCGGTTTTTTCCTTTTGCCCCGGAGAAATGGTGTCGGGGGGGAAGTCAATGTCCTCAAAGTCGGTGTTCATCACCAGTTTGAAGTTTTTCACCTGGCTCACGCCGTCTCCAAACTTATAGATCCAGCTTTCCATGCCCTGAGACTTGTAGGCGATTTCCACCTCTATCCTGGCGCCGCCAGGGGCCGTCAGTTTGCCGGTCATGCCAGAGCGTTCCTCCCATCTACCCCCGGTGGTTTGGGGGCTGGGCTCCTCGCTCCAAGTTCCCCCTTTCACCACCGTCATCCGGAAGTCATCGTAAATGGCCTGGGAGGATGGGAAGGGAAACCGAACGATGAACACCCGGGGAGAGGAGGAGGTGTTGTGAAAGGCATAGCGGCCGGTGAAGGCCGACTTATACACCGCGTACCACATCAGCCCCTTCTGGCGGTGCTCCAGGTTTAACCCCACCTGAATGTCCGAACCGTCCACGTCCACCGAAAATTCCCTGGTGGTCACTTTCTTTTTGCCGCCCTCCTCCACTTCCCGGCGCTCCACGGCGGTAATCTCGGGGGGTTGTTGCTGCTGGCGGGTGCCCCAGTTGCGGCCCACCTCTTCCCGCAGGGTGGTGTCCGACTGATCAGTGCGGATGAACAAACTGGTGCCCAAAATCATCCAGGCCGCCGAGGTGGCCAAGAAAATGAACCCAATGGCACTCAAATGTTTGATGGTCATGCGCTCTTACGGAAGAGACAAAAAAAGAGGGGGGTAAAAATGGAGGAAATTTCGTTTTATACCGTAATCTAACGGCCGGGGGGAGTCAAATCCATTGCCCTCTGTACTTTTTCTACCGTTGTGACATTGTGTTTGAATGGCGTGGAACAATCTTTTTTTTCGCCTGTATTCATATATTTTATCATTCCACCTTCTATTTTTTTTATCATTCCAACTTCCCTAGGCACGGGGGGCGGGATGTCATCTGGGGGAAACCATTTTCGGGCTAGGAGACCAAGACATCATGAAACGCATAACCAACCATTGGGCCGGGCTTTGGGCGGCCCTGTTTTTATTGCTGGCGGCCAACACCGCCCTGGGGCAGGACCTGAAAGCCGGGTACCAAGCCTATCAAAAGCAAGACTTTAAGAAAGCCATGGAATTGCTGGGCCCCCTGGCCAACAAGGGCGACAAAACCGCCCAATACATCGTGGGGCAAATGTACGCCAACGGCCAGGGTGTTCCCGTAGACCAGGGCAAGGCCTTTGGCCTGTTCAAGTCTTCGGCCGAGGCCGACATGCCCAACGCCTATGTGAGCCTGGGGCTGGCCTACACCAACGGCCGGGGCACCGCTAAAAATGACGCCGAAGCGGTCAAGTGGTTCCGCAAGGCCGCAGAAAAAGGCTTGCCGGACGGCATGCTCAACTTGGCGGTGATGCTGGCCGACGGCCGGGGCACCCCCAAGAACGAAGCCGAAGCCGCCAAATATTTTCAAGTGGTGGCCGACAAGGGCGACCCCAAGTCTCCCGCCACCTTGCAGGCCATGGACCGGCTGGGCTTTATGTTGTTTTACGGCCAGGGCGTTCCTAAAAACCCCCAGCAAGCCGTGACCTACTGGCAAAAACCCGCCGATGCCGGCATGGCCAACGCGCAGTTTGGCCTGGGGCTGGCCAACGCCACCGGAGAGGGCACCGCCCAAAATGACCCCCAGGCTTTGAAGTGGCTGGAGAAAGCCGCCGACCAGGGCGTGGCCGGGGCCCAGGCCCTGCTGGGTGATTTCTACGCCCAAGGCCGCGGGGTGAAAACCGATGAAAAAACCGCTCTGAAATATTATCTGGCCGCCGCCGAAAAAGGACAGGCCGACGCCCAGTTTAACGCGGGCGTGCTGCTGTCGTCTGGGGGCCCCACCATCACCAAGAATGATGGGGAAGCCCTGAAGTGGTTCCAAGCCGCGGCCAAGCAGGGCCACAACAAAGCCGCCTACGGCCTGGGGCTGATGTACGCCGAAGGCAAAGGCGGGCTGCCCAAGGACCCCAAGAAAGCCGCCGAAAACTATCAAATCGCCGCCAACGCGGGCTTTGACCTGGCCCAGTACAACTTGGGCTTGGCCTATGAGCGGGGCGAAGGGGTGCCCAAAAACGATAAAACCGCCGTGGATCTCTATCAAAAAGCCGCCGCTTCCGGCGTGCCCAACGCCATGTTCCGCCTGGGCATGGCCTACAGTTCGGGTATGGGCGGTTTGAAAGCCGACCCGGCCCAAGCCGTTTCTTGGTGGACCAAGGCCGCTCAAAAAGGCGTGGCCGAAGCCCAATACAACCTGGGCTCGGCTTACTTCAACGGAACCCACGGCCAGAAGAAAGACCAAGCGGAAGGGGTGAAATGGTATCGGCTGGCCGCCGACCAGGGCGATGCCTCTGGCCAATACTCCCTGGGCATTGCCCTGGGGGCTGGCCAAGGTGTGGCCCAAGATGAGCGGGAAGCCCTGAAGTACTTCATCAAGGCTGCCGGGCAAAACCATGCCGGGGGCCAGTATATGTGCGGGGTGTACTTCGACGAAGGGCGGGGGACCTCGAAGAACCCCAACCAAGCGGTGCTGTATTATGAAAAAGCCGCCAACCAGGGCCATGCCCAGGCTCAATACCAATTCGCCCTCCATACCGACCAGGGCGACGGCACCAGCAAGAACGCCTCCAAGGCGGTGGATTACTACTCCAAGGCCGCCAACCAAGGCGTGGCCGACGCTCAGTTCTATCTGGGGGCCCACTTGTCTTCTGGCGATGGCACCAAGAAAGACCCCGAGGGAGCCGTTTCGTGGTGGTTAAAGGCCGCCGAGCAAAACCACACCGAAGCCGAATACAACCTGGGCTACGCCCACATGAAGGGTCAGGGGGTCAAAGCCGACCCCAAGAAAGCCGTGTCTTGGTACACCAAAGCCGCCAAGAAAAACCACGCTCAGGCGGCCAACGCCCTGGGCTTTGCCTTCACCGAAGGCCAGGGGGTGGACCAAAACTTGGTCGAGGCCTTTAAGTGGTACCGCATCGCGGCAGAGGGCGGCATTGCCGATGCCCAATACAACGTGGGGCTTACGCTCTCTCGGGGAATTGGCAAAGACATTAAAGCCAACGAAGCCGAGGCCGCCACGTACTTCCGCAAAGCCGCAGAACAAAACCACGCCAAGGCCCAATACTCCCTGGGCATGGCGCTGAACTCGGGCAAAGGCGTGGGCAAAGACCAAGCCGAAGCCTTCCAGTGGTTCTCTAAAGCGGCCGATCAAGATTACACCGATGCCCAATACCAGGTGGGGGCCGCCTACGCCACCGGTGCTGGAACCGCTCGCGACGACTCCAAAGCCGCCGACTGGTTTACCAAGGCCGCCAAAAAAGGCCACGCCGAGGCCCAGTACAACCTGGGCGTGTTGTATGCCAAAGGCGAAGGGGTGGACAAGGACGATACCCAGGCCATCAACTGGTGGAAGCTGGCTGCGGCCCAAGGCCACGCCAATGCCAAGAAAGCCCTGAAAGAGCTGGGGATGTAACCAGCGGGCGGGAGATGGATGCTGATAGTACAAACACAAAGCCCTGGGAGAAATTCCAGGGCTTTGTTGTTTTCACTCTCCCCAGCAGCGCACCCCATGGGTGATGTTGGCTGGGCCACCCCCGGCGGCGTTTCGTTCGGGGGGGTATTCCCCCCGGCAGCGGGGGGCCCAGGGTGCCTGGGCCTGGGCCGCCAGCAAAGCGCAGCGTGGATGGAACGGGCAGCCCGGAGGCGGGTCGGAGGGAGAGGGGACATCGCCCATCAGGGGTGGGGGGCCCTCTCGGCGGAGGGTGAGGGAAGGCTGGGCGGCCAGCAAACTTTGGGTGTAGGGGTGAACTGGAGAGGCAAACACCCGTTCTGCCGGACCGTGTTCCACCACCCGCCCCAGGTACATCACCGCCACGTCGTGGGCCAAGTGCCGCACCACCCCCAGGTCGTGGGTAATAAACAAATAGGCCAGCCGATGGCGCTCTTGCAGGTCTTTCAACAAGTTTAAAATTTGCGCCTGCACCGAAACGTCTAGCGCGCTGGAGGGTTCGTCTAGCACCAAAAACGAGGGCCGCAGCACCAGGGCCCGGGCAATGGCCACCCGTTGGCGCTGGCCGCCAGAAAACTCGTGGGGATAGCGTTGGGCCGCCTGGGGGGGCAGGCCCACCTCGGCCAGGGCTTCCTCCACGCGTTGTTGAAATTGCGCGGGGGTCAGCCCCGGCTCGTGGGTGCGCAAGCCCTCCCCCACAATTTCGCCGATCATGAAGCGGGGGTTGAGGGCCGCGTAGGGATCTTGGAAAATCACCTGCATCGAACGCCGCAGGGGGCGCAGGTGACTCTCTGGCAAGTCCAGCACGGCACTGCCCTGGAACACCACCCGGCCCCGGGCCTCTGGGGTCAGGCGCAGCAGGCTCAGGGCCAGGGTGGTCTTGCCGCAGCCCGATTCTCCCACCAGGGCCAGGGTGCGCCCGGCCTCCAGGCTGAACGACACGCCGTCCACCGCCCGCACCCGCCCGGTTTCTTTCCGCAGGAAACCCTTGCGAATGGGGAAATGGGCCGTGAGGTTTTCTACCACCAGCAAAGGGCCCGCTTGTGAGGAACGGAAGGGGTCCGGGACCTGAACCGGTGGGGCCGCCGGGGCGTCCTCCCGGGGGGCCAACGGCTGAACCGGATCATACAGAAAGCAGGCCGCCCTGTGATCTGCCGCCGCAGCCCTGGAAGCTTCCGCAGAGGTAAACAGCCCCGGCTCAGTCTGGGCGCAGCGTTCACCCGCCTGGGAGCAGCGGGGAGCAAACCGGCAGCTATCGGGGAACTCGGTGGCCGGGGCCACCCGCCCCGGAATCATGTTCAAAGGGCCTCCGCCCCCCCGTGGGATGGACGCCAACAGCCCCCGCGTGTAGGGGTGCATGGGCTGGCCCAGCACCTGCTCCCGGCTGCCTTCCTCCACCCCCTTGCCGGAGTACATCACCATCACCCGGTCGGCCATTTGGTTCACCACCCCCAGGTCGTGGGTAATAAGAACCAGCCCCATGCCCGTTTCCTGCTGCAAGGTGCGGATCAGGTGTAGAATCTGGGCCTGCACGGTCACATCCAAAGCCGTGGTGGGTTCGTCGGCAATCAGCAGCCGGGGGCGGCAGGCAAAAGCCATGGCAATCATGGCCCGCTGGCGCATCCCCCCCGACAACTGGTGGGGATAGGCTTTCCACACCCGCTCCGGGTCGGGCATGCCCAGGTGCCCCAGAATCTCTTGGCCCTGGAGGCGGGCCGTGAAGGCATCCATCCCCCGGTGCAGCCGCAGGGGCTCGGCCAATTGCTGGCCAATGGTAAACACCGGGTTCAGGGCCGTCATGGGCTCTTGAAAAATCATGGAGATTTGATTGCCCCGCAGGCGGCGCCGGTCGTCCTCGCTCATGGCCAACAGGTCCTGGCCCTGAAACCACACTTGGCCCTGGGGGTGGTAGCCTGGCTGGCGAATCAACCCCATCAGGCTCAAAGCGGTCACGCTCTTTCCGCAGCCCGACTCCCCCACAATGGCCAGGGTTTCCCCCTCCTCTACCCGGAAGGACACGCCGTCTACCCCACGGGCCGCACCCCTGGGCGTGGCAAAGTGGGTGTGCAGGTTCTCAACGCGCAGCAGGGTCATGGCAAGGTTAGAGGGAGGATGGGGAGTGAAAGGGTAAACGATTGGGTTTCTCTTGCCTGCCAGCATAGGGCAGGACGGTGCGAAATGGAACGTACCGCCCGCCTTGCCAGCCCGCCCCCAATTCGGCTATGCTCAACTGTTTGCCGTCACGTTTGTTTTTTCAGCCAAGCACGTTCACCCCGATCCAGCCGATAGAGATATGTCCAGCATAGTCATTGTGGGAACCCAATGGGGCGATGAAGGCAAGGGGAAAATCGTTGACCTGCTCACCGGAAAGACCGACTTGGTGGTGCGCTATCAGGGGGGCAACAACGCCGGGCACACCGTGGTGTTCGGGGGGAATACCTACGTGCTGCATCTGGTGCCCTCGGGTATCTTTCACCCAGGGAAAACCGCCGTGCTGGGCAATGGCGTGGTGATTGACCCCGCGGCCCTGCTGGAGGAAATCGGCTACCTGAAAGACCACGGGGTGAGTGTGGAGGGGCGGCTGAAGGTCTCTGACCAAGCCCACCTGATTATGCCCTATCACAAAGCCTTCGATAAGCTGCGGGAAAGCCTGAAGGGGGCCGGGAAAATCGGCACCACCGGGCGGGGCATTGGCCCGGCCTACGAAGACAAAGCCGGGCGCAGCGGCGTTCGGTTCTGCGATTTTCTGCCGGAAAACCGCAAGGGGCTGGGGGAGCGGCTGAAATCCATCTTGGAAGAAAAAAACGTTCTGCTGAAAAGCCACTTCCACTCCGACCAGTTGTTCGACGTGGACACCGTGCTGGCCGGGGCCGCCGCCCAGTATGAAAAACTCAAGCCCTTCATTTGCGATACCTCGCTGCTGGTGAACGAGGCCCTGGAGCAAGGCCGCAACGTGATGTTTGAAGGCGCCCAGGGCACCCTGCTGGATGTGGACCACGGCACCTACCCCTATGTCACGTCCTCCTCCACCGCCGCCGGGGGGGCCTGCACCGGGTCTGGGGTGGGGCCCACCCGCATTCAAAAAGTGGTGGGCATCACCAAGGCCTACACCACCCGGGTGGGTGAGGGTCCCTTCCCCACCGAAGAGACCGGCACCCCCGTGGCCGAAACCCTGCAAAAGCGCGGGCACGAAGTGGGGGCCACCACCGGGCGCATTCGCCGCTGCGGCTGGTTCGACGGGGTGGCGGTGCGGCAGGCCGCCCGGCTGAACGGCATGACCCACCTGGCCATCACCAAACTCGACGTGATGGACACCCTGGATTCCGTGAACGTATGCGTGGCCTATCAAGACGAACAGGGCAACCGGCTGCACAGCCTGCCCCATTGGCTGGGGGGATCTGGCCGAAAAATCACCCCGGTGTATGAAGAGATGCCAGGGTGGGCCTGTTCCACCCGGGGCATCACCCGCCTGGAAGACATGCCCAAACTGGCCCGGCGCTATGTGGATCGGTTGTCGGAACTGGCGGGAGTGCCCATCGCTTTGATTTCCACCGGCCCCAGCCGGGAGGAAACCATCTTTCTGGAAGACCTGTTTTAACCCTGGGGGCGAAGCCCCCCCATAAAATCCCCCCCTGCCCCCCAAGCCATGGAGCATTTACCCCTCAGGGAACCCCAGTTGCACGGGGGCCGGGGGGGTCAGCCCCAAATGGGCAAAAGCCCGGGGGGTGGCCACCCGCCCCTGGGGGGTGCGCTGAATCAACCCCTCTTGCAGCAAATACGGCTCGATTACTTCCTCGATGGTGTCTCGGGCCTCTGACAGGGCCGCCGACAGGGTGGATAACCCCACCGGCCCGCCAGAAAACCTGGCGGCAATCAGCTCTAACAGCGCCCTGTGGGGGGCCTCCAGCCCCAGGCGGTCCACCCCCAAGCGGTCCAGACTGTGGGCGGCTCCCTCTGGGGTAATGGCACCCTCGCCCTGGGCAAAATCCCGCACCCGCCGCAGCAGCCGCAACGCCACCCGGGGGGTTCCCCGAGAGCGAGCGGCCAGCACCTCCGCCGCCCCCGGCCGCAAAGCCACCGCCAGCACCTGGGCCCCCCGGATGACGATCTCTCGCAGCTCTTCCGGCGAATACAGCCGCAAATGGCAGGGAATGCCAAAACGGTCCCGCAGGGGAGATGACAACAGCCCAGTGCGAGTGGTGGCCCCCACCAGGGTGAAAGGCTGCAAGTCTAACTTGACCGTGCGGGCCATGGGCCCCTGGCCGATGATCACATCCAACCGGAAGTCTTCCATGGCCGCGTACAGCACTTCCTCCACCGAGCGGCTCATGCGGTGAATTTCATCAATAAACAACACTTGGCCGGCCTCTAGGCTGGTCAAGATAGCCGCCAGGTCTCCTTGGCGTTCCAGCACTGGCCCCGAAGTGGCCCGCAGGGGAGCGTTCATCTCATGGGCCAAGATATGGGCCAGGGTGGTTTTGCCCACCCCCGGCGGACCAGACAGCAGCACATGGTCCAGGGGCTGGCCCCGGTTGCGGGCCGCCTGAATAAACACCCGCAGGTTGTCGGTAATTTCGGTCTGCCCCACATAGCGGCCCAGGGTGGCCGGGCGCAGGGTTTCCTCCATCGGGTCTGGCCGGGTTTCTGAGGGGAAAATCGCTGGGGGGAAGGGCGGGGCGGAATCCTCCATGACCTCCGTGGGGGTGACTGGGGGAATCATTTCCCCTGGGTTGTTTGTATCATGGGGGGCCCCTTCGGCGCTATCACCCAACACCACAAACCATGGCGCGATCACCCTGGCTCTATCTTCTCGGCCTGACCACCCCAGCAACAAAAACCCCAATGGCCACTGGCCCAGAAACTTGATACATTCCCTGAAGCCTGTTCACCCCAGAACCCTTCCCCCCGTTGCCGCCGCCATGAAACCCCTTGCCGCCGCCGTCGGTCTGCTGGTGCTGTTGGCCGCCGAAGCGGTGAGTCTGATCCTGCTGGGCTGGCAGGGCCTCTCCCCCGACATGCCGCCGGTTTTGCTGGTTGCCCTGGCCGCTCTTTCCGGAGGGGTCTCCGCTCACCTGGGGGCCATGCTGACCGCGAGCTGGCTGTTCCCCGAAGATTGGCGGGAAGCCCGCATGAGCCGAAAGGACCTGCTGCGGCGGGAAGAACCCGCCGTCCATTCGCCGCGGGTGTCCTGGTATCCCCACCGGGTGTTTACCCAAACCAACGCCTACTTAAGCCTGTGGGATGCCCATTATGTGTTGCTGCTGGTTGCCTGGCTGACTTGCGCGGCCTCGGCGGGTTATACCGCCTGGCGAATGGCCGAAGGCATTCTGCCCAACCGCCCCCTGCTGGCCCCGTCGCTGCACCAGCCAGTGTTGTCTAGCCTGCCGGTCATGCGAGAGATGAAAACCCCATGGAGCCTGGACCCGGAGCTGGCCCGAAAAGCCCAGCAAGAGTTGATTGCCGCCCCCACCCCAGACACCAACCTAAGGCACCTGCAAAACGCCCAGTGGAACCTGCTGGCGGCCCTGACCCCGCGAAAACCCCATGCCCCTTGGGCGCGTTCCCCCGGAGAATGGGTCGCCGTGGATCAAGCCCACCTGCGGCAAGCCGTGGCTCAATTGGACCAACTGTTGGCCAAACCCGATGCCCAACGGGTGGGCTGGACCGGCGGCACCCTGACCCTGAAAGCCTTTTGTTTTCTGCTGATGGAGCAAGAACCGGAAGCCAAAGAACTGCTAGACCAAGCCATGGCCACCTTTGAGCCACTGGAACTCTCGGGCATTCCACCCTACGTCACCCGGCTGCTTTCGGCCCGGCTGTTGATACATCAGCGGAAAATGAAACCAGCTGAAACCCTGCTGACCACGGTGATGAATGACAAACGGCTGCCCGCCGTGGCCCGGCCCCTGGCCATGGAGCAGTTGGCGGAAGTCCACCGCCTGCAGGGCCACTGGCAAGAAAGCCGTGATTTGCTGAGCGAAGCTGGTCTGCTGCACGGCCGCCTGGGAAACTTGTCCGGCAACGCCCGGGTTCAGCTGGCCAAGGCCCTGCTGTTCGCCGAAGCGGGCCGGCCTAAAGAAGCCATGCGCGAGGCCTCCCAGGCATCCAGCCTGGCCTGGGCCCAGCAAGACGGATTCACCATTGACATGCTGGAGGTATTGAACCAATACTGGGTGGAAGATTTGGAAACAAAAGCCTTGTAGACCCCCATGGATGGAGGTTAGGCATGACCCCCCGCTGGAAAATCTCTGTTGTTCTCACGGCCCTGTGGGCCGTCCTGTTGGGCTTTCCCGCGGCTTGGTCTGGCGGCTTGGCCTGGGCAGAAGACCTCCCCTCGCTGCCGCCCTCTCCCCTGTCTGCCTTTACCCCTGGGGTGAACGCGGCGGGGTTGGTGCGTTACCCCACCGCCTTCGACCAATACACCGACAACTACCTGCGGTTCAACGTGGAAATCCACGACCTGGCCCTGCCCGACCTGCGGATGAGCAACGTGTTCTTCGGCCACCAGTTCGGCAGTCTGCAAGTGACCGCCGACGCCAACTTCCGCACCGTTCCAGAAAAAGCCTTTGACAACCTCACCGCCCGGGCCAAGCTGCGGCTGGTGACCCTGGAACCCATGATGCTTTCGTTTGGATTTGGACTGGTGGGCCGCTACGCCGACAGCCCTGTCTCCGCCGACCGCATGGCCCATAGAAACTTTTCCTTGATGTTCGCCACCACCGCCGAGGTCATTCCCTTCGATGAATTTGGGGGGCTGCTGGTGAACTTTTACCTGGACAACTTGGTAGCGGTGCCGGGCTTCCGTTTCCAGATATCCAACTTCATCCATTTGATTGGGGAAGGAATCATCATCCACGAGAAAACCCTGTCTAACCACAACCTGGCTCAAACCACCTATTCATCCTTTACCCCCACGGCAACCACCGCGTCTCTGCTTCCCGCCACCACCCGTTTTGTGGGGGGGCTAGAAATTGAATCCGACAACAATCTTGATTTCCAATTGCTGTACGACAGCGAATCCATGTCCGGTCAATTTCAGGTGGGCTGGGGTTTTTAACCGGCCTTCCTGGCTATTACGCGTGCACCGCGCGCCCGGCCACCCCCAGGGCCGCTTCCTTCATGGCCTCCGACAGGGTGGGGTGGGCGTGGCAGGCCAGGGCCAAGTCCTCGGCACTGCCTTCAAACTCCATGGCCACCACTGCCTCGGCAATCAGTTCAGACGCCCCCGGCCCCATCACCAGCACCCCCAGCAGCCGGTCGGTTTGGGCATCGGCCAGCACCTTCACTTGACCTTCGGTGCTTTCCATGGTCTTGGCCCGGCCGTTGGCCATAAACGGATAACTCCCCGCTTTGTAGGCCACTCCGGCCGCCTTCAGGGTTTCTTCTCCCCGACCCACCCAGGCGATTTCCGGGTGGGTATACACCACCGAGGGGATGGCCTCGTAATTCACCCGAGAAGCATGGCCCGCCATTCGCTCCACCGCCGCCACGCCTTCCTCCATGGCCTTGTGGGCCAGCATGGGCCCCGCAATCACGTCTCCCACGGCAAACACCCCCGGCAGGTTGGTTTGAAAATTCTCATCCACCACAATCCGCCCCCGAGGGTCCAACGCCACCCCCGCTTCTTGGGCCCCCAGCCCCGCCGTGTAGGGCCGCCGCCCCACCGCGACCAGCACCCGGTCTCCCTCCAGCTCCAAGGTTTCTCCTTTGGCCCCCGTGCCCCGCACCACCACGCCCTGTGCGGTCTTCTCTACTTTTTCCACCTTGGCCCCCAGGTGGAAAGTAAACCCCTGCTTGGTGAACGCCCGTTGGGCCAACCGGGCCATTCCGGCATCCACCCCGGCCAGCAAAGAAGGCAGCATCTCCACCACCGTGACTTTGGCCCCCAGCCGCAGCCACACGCTGCCCAGTTCCAGCCCAATCACCCCCGCCCCGATGACAATCAGGTGCCGGGGCACCTGAGAAAAACTCAAGGCTTCGGTGGAGCCCACGATCCGCTCCCCATCGAACGGAGCAAACGGCAGTGGAGTGGGCTCGCTGCCGGTGGCAATCAAAATTCGTTTGGCCCCCACGATGGTCTTCCCTCCGTCTGCGGCGGTCACTTCCACTTCTCCCGGCTTCACCAGCCGGGCGGCACCGGGCAGGTGGGTCACTTTGTTTTTCTTGAACAGCACCCCCACCCCCCGGGTGAGTTCCCCCACAATCCGGTCTTTGCGGGCCAGCATCTGGGCCACGTCTAGGCTGGGGGAACCCGCCTTGATGCCGTGGGTGTCTAGCCCGTGGGCCACGGTGTGATACAGGTGGCTGGTTTCCAGCAGGGCCTTGCTGGGAATGCACCCCACGTTTAGGCAGGTGCCCCCCAGGCTGGGAGATTTCTCCACGCAGGCGGTGTTCATGCCCAACTGAGCCGCCCGGATGGCCGCCACGTAGCCCCCCGGCCCGCCGCCAATCACTACGAGATCAAAAGAAGAAGAAGAAGTTGTCATGGAGCGCGCGCCTTGAGTGAGAAAATTGTGGTTATTTTTTTTTAGATCGAGATCAAACACCCCCCGTGATTTCCTTCCTCATACATACAAACATGCTGTTTGCGTGTAATGAAATGTCGTTACGTTACACGCAAGCCGTTTTGTGTGTAATCCACGTTGCTCAAAAAACATCTACCCCCTCCGCGATATTGATCAATTCGGGAAAGGCATAAGCGGTTTTTGCCGCCCCCCCCTAAATTTCCAGCAGCATCCGGGCGGGGTCTTCCACGCACTGCTTCACTTTCACCAGGAACCGCACGGCCTCCGAGCCGTCGATGATTCGGTGATCGTAAGACAGGGCCAGATACATCATGGAGCGGACAGTAATTTGGTCTCCCTCGGCCACCACGGGCCGCTTCACAATGTTGTGCAATCCCAAAATGGCCGATTGAGGCGGGTTCAAAATGGGGGTGGACAACATGGAGCCATACACTCCCCCGTTGGAAATGGTGAAGGTGCCACCAGTCAGGTCCCCCAGGGCCAGCCGGCCTTCCCGGGCCAGGGCCGCCAGCCGGGCAATTTCTTTTTCAATTTGAATAAACGCCAACCGGTCCGCCCCCCGCACAATGGGCACCACCAGCCCCCGGTCGGTGCCCACCGCCACCCCAATGTCATAGTAATTTTTGTAGACAATGTCTCCGCCGTCAATTTCGGCGTTGACCGCGGGAAAGGCTTTCAGGGCCTCCACGGCGGCCTTGGTGAAAAAGCTCATGAACCCCAGGGCGGCGCCGTGTTTCTCCTTGAAGTCCTCTTTGTACTTGGCCCGCAGAGCCATCACCTGGGTCATGTCCACCTCGTTGAAGGTGGTCAGCATGGCGGCGGTGTTTTGGGCCTGCTTCAGCCGTTCGGCGATGCGTTTACGCAGGGGGGTCATGGCCTCCCGCCGCTCTCTGGGCTGGGCGGAAGGGATTGGGGTTTGAGAAGCATGGGCAGGTGCTGACACAGATGGCGTAGCCTGGGGGGAAGCGTGTTCATCCAAGTAATGCAGCAGGTCGCCCTTGGTGTGGCGCCCCCCCTTGGCCGAGGCCGGAACCTCGGCCAGGTTGATGTGCTGTTCTGCTGCCATGCGGCGGACGGCCGGGCCCTCGTGGGGGCCAGACCCGCTGGCCGTAGGCTGCTTCGCCATGGGTTGGCTAGCATTGGGCTGGCTGGTTTTACCCGTGGGGGCGCCATCCAGGCTGCCCAGCCGCTGGCCCACCTGAACGGTGGCACCTTCTGGGGCGGCCAAGGCACCCAGCACCCCGGCCCCAGGGGCGGGCACTTCCACCATCACCTTATCGGTTTCCAATTCCACCAGGGGTTCACCCGGGGTCACCGTGTCGCCGGGCTGTTTCAGCCAGCGGGCCACTTTGGCTTCGGTAATGGATTCGCCCATGTCCGGCACTGTGATGTCCATGTCTGCTCCCGTGGGGGTTTGAGTGAATGAAACGCGTTTTTCTGTTTATCCGCTTAATCAACGAACCGCTGATTTTATCCAAGGGCTTGGCTGACCAGTTTGTCTTGCTCCACGGCGTGCTGGTGGTGCGAACCCCCGGCGGGCACCGCCGCCGCAGGGCGCCCCGCGTATTCCAGGGTTTTGTCTGGCAGCAGCGGCTGAATCAACGGGGCCACAAACCGCCAGCCGCCCATGTTCTCTGGTTCTTCCTGGCACCACACAAACCGTTTGGCCCCGGCATAGCGAGACACCATGGCCGACACCTGCACCTGGGGGAAGGGATACAACTGTTCCACCCGCAGCACAACCGTGTCTTTGCGCTGTGTTTTTTCCCGGGCGGCCTCCAGGTCGTAGAACACTTTGCCCGAGCAAAACACCACGGTGGAAATCTCCCCCGGTTCGTGGGGGGATTTGTCCCACAGCACTTCCCGGAAATGCCCCTTGATCAAGTCTTCGATGGACGAGGTGGCCGCGGGCAGGCGCAGCAGGCTTTTGGGGCTGAACACCACCAGGGGCTTGCGAAACTTCCGGTGCATCTGGCGGCGCATCAAATGAAAATTCTGGGCGGGGGTGGTGGGAATACATACCTGCATGTTGTCCAGAGCGCACATTTGCAGAAAGCGCTCCACCCGGCCAGAAGAATGCTCGGCCCCCTGGCCTTCAAACCCGTGGGGCAGCAGCAGCACCAGCCCGCTCATCCGCTCCCATTTTTCCTCCGAGCCAGAAATGAATTGATCGATGATCACCTGGGCGCCGTTGGCGAAATCGCCGAACTGGGCTTCCCACAGGGTCAGGCAGCCGGGGCTGGCCAAAGAATATCCAAACTCGAAGGACATCACCCCCGCCTCCGACAGCGGGCTGTTGAACACATAGAACCGCCCCCGGGCCCCTTCCAGCACCCCCAGGGGAACAAAATCACCCCCGGTGGCGCTGTCGACCAGGGTGGCGTGGCGGTGAGAAAAGGTCCCCCGCTGGCTGTCTTGGCCGCTCAGTCGCACGTCGTAGCCGTCCATCAACAGGCTGCCGTAGGCCAGCAGCTCGGCAAAGCCCCAGTCTACCGGTTGTTCGCCGGTCATCATCCGGGCCCGCTGCTCCAGCAGTTTCATCAACCGGGGGTGAGGGGTGAACCCCTGGGGAATGGTGGTCAGGGCCCGGGTGATGTGCTCCAGGTTTTTCCGGTCCACGTCGGTTTCCACAATCCTCCGCTCCGGGTCTCCCTTCTGCATGCCTTCCCAGCGGCCCGCCAGGGTGCCCCGCACTTTGGATGTGCCCTGTTTGGAGCGGGTCAGGGAGTCCTCCAAGGCCTGGGCATAGCCCGCCGCCAGGGCCTCGGCCTCTGCGGCGGAAACCGTGCCTTCCGCCGCCAATTGGCCAGCATAGACCTTCAGGGTGGTGGGGTGGGCCCCAATGCGCTTGTAGGTCAACGGCTGGGTAAAGGAGGGCTCGTCCATTTCGTTGTGGCCCAACCGGCGGTAGCACACCATGTCAATCACCACGTCCCGGTGAAAGGCTTGGCGGTAATCCACCGCCATTTTCACCGCCCGATGGGCGGCCTCCGGGTCATCGCCGTTCACGTGGATCACCGGCACCAGCAGCATCTTGGACAAATCCGATGGGTAGGAAAACGAGCGGGAATCCCTGGCGTTGGTGGTGAAGCCAATCATGTTGTTCACGATGATATGCACCGTTCCCCCGGTGGCATAGCCCCACAGTTCAGACAGGTTCAGCACCTCGGCCACCAGCCCCTGCCCGGCAAAGGCCGCATCGCCGTGAATCAGCACGGGCAGCACCCGCACGCGCTCTTTGTCTTGCCGCAGGTCTTGCTTGGCCCGCACGTTGCCTTCCACCACCCCGTTCACCGCCTCCAGGTGGCTGGGGTTAAAACTCAACGACAGGTGAATGGTTTTTCCCGCGGGGTCCTCCAACGTCCGGTCAGAGGAAAACCCCAGGTGATACTTCACGTCTCCCGCCAGGGTGGTTTCGCTGGGCTGGGGTTGGTCGTGAAATTCGTTGAAGATATGGGCCAGGGGTTTTCCCATCACGTTGGCCAGCACGTTCAGCCGCCCCCGGTGGGGCATTCCCAGCACAATTTCCTCCACGCCTTTTTCTCCAGCCCGCTGCACCAGCCCATTCAGCATGGGAATCAGCGTTTCGGCGCCCTCCAAAGAAAACCGCTTCTGCCCCACAAACCTGGTTTGCAGAAACCGCTCAAACATCTCTGCCTGGGTGATTTGCTCCAGCAGATACTTGCGCTGGGGCGTGGTCAGGGGGGTGTCCTCCCCCGGGTCTTCCATGCGCCGCCGGAACCACTCCCGCTCGGCGTCGGAACGCAGATACATGTATTCCACCCCCAAGGTTCCGCAATACACCTCCCGCAGGCGCTGGACAATGTCTTTGAGGGGACGGATGGCAGGGCCGGGCAAAGAGCCCGCCGCGAAGGAAGCCTCCAAATGCTCGTCTCCCAGGCCGAACCCCCCCAGGGAGAGATCGGGCCGGATGCGCAGGTGGGGCATGGAGGGGCGGTTCAGGGGGTCCAGGGCGGCATGGGTGTAGCCAAACCGGCGGTAGGTGCCGATCAACTGAGACACCCCCACCTGTTTGTCCAACTCCACCTGCCCGGTCAGCCACTCCACGGGGCGGGCCAAGGTTCCGGGGGCGGGCACCTGCTTTTTTCCCGCGGAAATATCCAGCCGGTCATGGGAAGACCCGCCATTCATCCCCTCAAAAAAAGACCGCCACTCGGGCGAGACTTCCTGGGGGTGGGTCAGGAACCGCTGGTAGAGATCGTCGAGAAACTGGGCATTTCCGCCGGACAGCAGGGTGAGGAAATCATGCGCCATGGCCCATCTCCATTAAGAGATTTCCCGGCAAAACAAGCCCGGATTGACCTGTTGAAACGAATCCCCCGCCGGAATCGTCCCATGGCCCCATCTATATCACGGCTCACCCCCGGGTTCCAACGGGATTCCACCCCCCAATTGCCAGCCGCAGCCAGGACCCCTACCCTTTATTTGGGGCTGGCATAAACCCAATAGCCCCCAAGTCTTTCTCATTTCATTTCTAACCCAAACCCCACGAATCCCATGACCCGCGTTGTCATTGTCCGCCACGGAGAAACCGCCGAAAACCGCGATAAAATTGTTCAGGGCCAGCACCCCCGCCTGGGTCGGCTGACCGCCCGGGGGGTGCACCAGGCGGTTTGGGCCGGACAAGCCCTGGGGGCCATTCCCTTTGACTCGGCGTATTGCTCCGACCTGGAGCGAGCCGTGGTGACCCTGGGGGCCATTTTAGGAGAGCGCCGCAAGGCCGAACCCGACGAGGGCACCCTGACCCTGCGGTTTGCCCCAGAACTGCGGGAGATTCACATGGGGTCCATGCAGGGCGCCACCCGGGCCCAGTGGCGGGCCCTGGTGGGAGACAACGCCCGAGACTTTGTTCCACCGGGGGGGGAAAGCTGGCGGGATGTCCACCGGCGGGTCACAGAATACCTGGATCGGGTCATCCGCGCCGATGGGGCCAAGAACCTGCTGGTGGTGGCCCATGCCGGGGTCATTCGCAGCCTGATCGCCGGGTGGTTGGGCCTGCCCCTGGAAGGGGTGTACCGCAAGCCGGGAGACTGCCTGCCCCAGAACAACGCCTGCATTAACACCCTGTGGCTAAACCCCCAGGGGCAAGTCACCGCCGCCCGGCTGAACGACACCGCCCACCTGGCGGGCCATGAGGAACAAAAAGACCCGCCCCTGGACTGGGACCCGGCGGAACGGTGCTTCCGCCGGGTGCGGGAGGATGGCTCGCCGGGGGAACGGGTGGTGTGGGGAGACGTGTCTCCAGATGCCGATGGAGATTAGGGTTACAGGCCCCATGAAAGCAATTCGTTCATCCTCACCATTACTCGAAGCCAATGGCTATTTTATTCGACCGTTCGGCTGGTGAAATTGGAAGGAAGTGACTCGACCGGCTTCATGCCCTTCCCAACAGCACCCCTCCCTGCCGCCTTACAGGCGGCTGTCCCTCCCCATCGGAGAGGGACAATGCTAGAATCCTCCGGTTATTCTGTTCAACCGTGCGGAAAGTAAAGACTGGATGGAAGCAAGCGCATCACCCATCGGATTCAAGTTATTTCCCCTCCACGAAGGGGAGGGGAAGCCTGCGTAGCAGGCAGGGGAGGGGTGTTGTTGGGACAATGCTCGAAGCCATCGGCTATTCTGTTCAACCGTTCAGTTAGTAAATACCGGACGGAAGCAAGCGCATCACCTTTCGGTTTCGAGCCATCCCCCCTCCCTGGCTGGGGAGGGGGGCAGGGGGGAGAGGTGCTGTTGGGAGGGGATGCCCCCGTCAGGGGGCAAGGTGGGCGTGTGGTTGGAGTAACCGTCTGGTTACCCTTTCACCAACCGGTCCATGATGGTATAGCCCTCGGTGATTTCAACCCGGGCGGCGGCGGCGTCTTTCTCGCAATAGTGCCAGGTTGCCCCAGGGGCCGCCGCCAGTTGGCGGTGGTCGGCCATGGCGAAGGGCACGGCGGCGGGGGTGTGGGTGCGCAAGGCCACCGGGGTAGCATGGTCAGAGGTAATCAACACCCGGAAGTCTCCCAGCTTGGGCAGTTGTTCCAGCAGGGGGCCCAGCACTTCTCGGTCAATGGCCTCGATGGCTTTTACTTTTTCGGCTTCGTTGCCCATGTGGCCCGCTTCATCGGGGGCCTCTACGTGGATGAACACCAGATCGTGGGTATCCAAAGCCCGCAGGGCATACTCCCCCTTGCCCCGGTAGTTGGTGTCCAAATAGCCGGTGATGCCGGGAACGGCGATGTTTTCAAACCCGGCATAGCGGGCCACCCCCCGCACCAAATCCACCGCAGAAATCACCGCCCCCGAAAGGCCGTAGATTTCTTGAAAGGTGGGCATGTGGGGGGCCTTGCCCTGACCCCACAGCCAAGCCTGGGTGGCGGGGCGTTTGCCCTGGGCCAACCGTTTCTGGTTCACCGGGTGGTCCCGCAAAATGGCCCGGGAGGTTTCCATCATCTTCACCAAGCGGTCCGCCCCCGGCCCCTTGGGCAGGTGCCCGGCAATGGGCTTTCCGGTAATGTCGTGGGGGGGAGTGGTGTCCATGTCCAGCGGGCCGCCCTTCCACACCATCAAATGGCGGTACGACACCCCTGGATAGAAACTCATGGTGGCGTTGGACAACTGCTCGGCAATGGCCGCCACCAACTGGGCGGCCTCCGCCGAATCAATATGCCCGGCGGAGTAATCATCCATGATCAGGCCCTGCTCCGGGCCTTCCACCGTTACCAAGTTCATGCGGAACGACACGTCCTCCGGGGCCAGGGCCACCCCCATGGCGGCGGCCTCTAGGGGCGAACGGCCCGTGTAATATTTGCGCGGGTCGTAACCAAACAGGGCCAAGTTCCCCACATCCGACCCCGGCGGGTAGCCCGGCGGAATGGTATGCACCAGCCCAAACAGGCCATGGCTGGCCACCCGGTCGAAATTCGGGGTATGGGCGGCCTCCAGGGGGGTTTTCCCCCCCAAAGATTCCACCGGCTGGTCCCCCATGCCGTCACCTTGAATCACCACGTATTTCATTCGGTCTCACTGAGCAACAGAAACTTGATTTATTCCCCGCATTCTAATGGGTATCATTGCCCTGGGGGGTCCACAACTGGGGAATTTCATGGGAAGATCAAATCTGTATAAATCATCCCTTTTCACCCCTCCCCGGCAGCCACAGCCATGAGCCCCAATTTAATCTTTTCTGCAACTTTTCGCGTCTTTCGGCAAGTGCCTTGGCTGCCCATGGGAATACTAGCCGTCGGCTTGGTCGTCGCCCCCCAGGCCGTCTGGCCAGAACCCCCCGGCGCCCCTTCCGCCATTCTCCTTCCAAGCGTTACCGTGCTGGCCGCGGGGGACCTGCTGGGAGAAATCACCCCCTGTGGCTGCGTGGGCAAGCAGCTGGGGGGGCTGCCCCGGCGCCTGACGGCGGTAGAGCAGGCCCGCAAGCACACCCCCGGCTTGGTGGTGGTGGACCTGGGCAACAACTTTCCCCCACCCACCAGCCAGGGGCGGCTGAAGGCGGCCTTGATTCAACCCCTGCTGGCCCGCACCCGCCCGGCGGCGGTATTGCCCGGCCCCAACGAATTGGCCTATGGCCTGAATGCCCTGGACAAGCAGCTCCCCTATGTGGCCAGCAACAACAGCCTGGGCAAAGCCCTCCGCAAAGATGTCACCGTGCGTACCCCCGCCGGTCTGCTGGGCATTTACGGCTATCTGTCTCCCCAGGCTGGGTTCCAACAGTTTGCCGCCGGGTATCGGCTGGAACCGGCAGACCCCCGGCTGCTGGATGACTGGAAGGCCCGCAGCGCCGCGGCCAAGCATCAAATCCGTATTTTGCTGTTCCGGGGCAGCGAGGAGGAACTGGCCCTGTTTACCCGTTCGGGGTTTTTCCATCTCATTCTCAGCGGCAACCCCTTCACCGATGAACTGAACCAAGTCACCGAGCGAAAATCCGCCGGGGTGGTTTGGCCCCAGGTCCCCACCAAGGGCCAGGGGTTTCAACAGGTGCGGGTCACCCCAGGCTCCCCGGCTGTTCAGGCCAGCCTGCTGTGGCTAGACGACACCCTGGCCGACCACCCGGCGGCCAAAGACCCCTTTAACCGCTACGATACCCAGGTGAAAGCCCAATTTTTCGCCCGGCTGAACACCCAAAAGAACCTGGAGAAAAACAGCCCCTATGCCGGGGCCGAGGCCTGCCGGGCCTGCCACCCGGCCCAGGTAGAAGCCTGGGAGAACTCGGCCCATGCCCAAGCCCTGGCCGCCCTCTCCGCCGTGGGCAAGAACTTTGACGGCGAGTGCTTGGCTTGCCATGTGGCGGGCTGGGAGCGGGGCGGGTTTCTTTCGGCCGACCTGACCCCCAAACTGGCCGGGGTGCAGTGCGAAAACTGCCATGGGCCAGCCCGGGCCCACGCCGCAACACCTACCACCAGCGGACTGAAAACCGCGGGTTCCCTGAACCCGCCCCAACAGGTCTGCGCTCAATGCCATGTGGGGGCCCACTCCCCTCAGTTTGAGTTTGGCGCCTATTGGCCCAAAATCGCCCACCCCGTCAGCCCGCCCACCTCTAATTGACATCACTCCTCACTTAGGAAATAATCTAAATATCCCTCTATTCCTGATGAAATTTACTTGGTCCCCGACCAAAGGGTTTGGCTTTTCCTTTGACCCGGTCAGTGTTTCTTCCTTAAGGAGATGACATGAACGTCGCGGTTTCTCAGTCCGCCCCGTCACAGCAAGCCTATTCCGTCCAGCACATCCGCGCCCAGGCCGACCGTATTTTGTTGATGGTGTCGTGGGTGCTAATGGTGATGTCTCTGGCCCTGGCCCCCCTGCATGGCACCTGGCTGCTGGCCTTGGGGGTGGGGGGCGCTTTGGCTGGCCTGAACACCCTGCTGGTGTGGGGGCTGCCAGGAAACGTAATGACCCGGCTGGTGATGGCGGCGGTGTTGATGATGCAAACCTCGCTGAACGTGCATCAATCCCACGGCATGATCGAGGTTCACTTCGGTTATTTCGTGCTGCTGGCCTTTTTTCTGATTTACCGCGATTGGAAGGTGTTTGTGTCGGGGGCCCTGGCGGCGGCCGTGCTGCACCTGGGGGCCAATTACTTGCAAGACCAAAACGCCGGGGTGTGGCTGTTCCCCGAGGGGCACCATGGCTGGCATATCGTGTTCATCCACGCGGCCTATGTGGTGTTTGAAACCGGCCTGCTGATTTACATGGGCGTCATGATCCGCCGCGAGGCGGGAGATGCGATGGAGATTCAAAGCCTGGGCAGCCAACTGGTGGTGCGAGACGGCGTGGTGGACCTGACCGTTCGCAACCAGGGCATTACCTCTCAGTTTGGCCGGGATCTGAACAATTACCTGGAAACCCTGAACACCATGGTCACCAACGTAAAGGATTACGCTTCCATTTTGGCCGATTCTTCTGGCTCCCTGCGGGATTCTTCCACCCACCTGGCCCAAGAAACCGAGAGTATGCGAAGCCAAAGCCAAAACGTGGCCGGGGCTTCCGAGGAAATGTCCTCCACCGTGACCCAAATGGCCGGGCAGACCCAAACCATGGCCGAAACCTTTGTGGAAATCACCCGCACCATCCAAACCATTTCAGACAACATGAGCCAAGTGGCCTCTGCCGTGGAGGAAATGTCTTTCTCCGCCCAAGAGATTGCCCGCCACGCCAAAGAGTCCGCCAACATCAGCGGCCAAACCCAAGAGATGGCCGATCACGCCAGTAAATCCATGGAGGTGCTGGGAACCGCCGCCAAGGAAATCGGCCAGGTGACCGACCTGATTAAAAACATCGCCTCGCGCACCAACCTGCTGGCCCTGAACGCCACCATCGAGGCCGCCACGGCGGGCCAAGCGGGCAAGGGATTTGCCGTGGTGGCGGGGGAAATCAAAGAACTGGCCAACCAAAGCGGCCAGGCCGCCAATACCATCGGCCAGAAAATCAACCAGATTCAAAAAAGCATCCTCGACTCCGTTCAAACCATTTTAGACGTCAACCGCTCCATCACCATCATGAACGATTCGGTGAAAGTGATTTCCGAGTCGGCCAACCAGCAGTTGAGCGCCACCGGAGAGATTACCCACCGCATCACCCAGGCCGCCCAGGGGGTGTCAGACACCGCCAAGTCGGTGGACCGCATGACCGGTGCCGCCCAAGAGACCTCTCGCAATACCGGCGAAGCCGCCCGGGCCGTGTCCGAGATCAGCCGCAACATTCAGGGGGTCAACGCCGCGGTGGCCAAAACCAGCCAAGGCACCACCGACATCAACAACTCCTCCCAACTGGTGGATAACATCGCCCGGGAACTGGCCCAGTTGGTAAAAGCCTTCAAAATCACTTAGACCCCCGCCCATCTGTTCTGCCCATCTTCCCCACGGCCCAGGGGGCGGAATATCCACCCGCCCCCTGGGGTTTTGCAGGTGTGTTCCCGCTGTGGCACCATAATGTAAGGCAGAAATCCCCCGGTTTTCCGGGTTACCCTATTTTCGTTGTTTGATCCACCCACCCACGGAAACACCCCATGTCTGAACTGGCCAAGGCCCTGAAAGGTAAACTTCAGGGAGAGGTTCGCGTTGACCCCATGACCCGCCAAGTGTACAGCACCGATGCCAGCATGTACGAAATTGAGCCCGAAGGGGTGGTGGTTCCCCGCGGCACCGACGACATTGAAGCCGCCATGGAAGTGGCCCGCGACATGGGCATTCCCGTGGTGGGCCGCGGGGGGGGAACCTCCCTGGCGGGGCAAGTGGTCACCAACGGGCTGATCCTCGATTTTTCCACCCACTTGAACCGGGTGATTGAACTGAACCTGGAAGAACGCTGGGTGAAAGTGGAACCGGGGGTGGTGCAAAACCAACTGAACCGGTTCTTGGCCCCCCACGGCTTTCTTTTTGGGCCAGACACCGCCACCTCCTCCCGCGCCACCATGGGCGGCATGGCCGGCAACAACTCCGCTGGCGCCCGGTCTATCCTCTACGGAAAGACCGTGGACCACGTGCTGGAAATGGACGTGATTCTGTCGGACGGCTCCAGGACCCTGCTGAGCCACATTACCGAGGATGAAGCCCGCCAACGCGCCCGCCAAGAAACCCTGGAAGGGGCCATTTACCGCGACATGCTGGCGGTGGCCCATGATTCGCGAGACGACGTGAACCGGCGCTTTCCCAAAATCATGCGCCGGGTGAGCGGGTATAACCTGGACGAACTGATGAAAGGGCCGGGGCTGAATCTGTCTGGGGTGGTGGTGGGCAGCGAAGGCACCCTGGCCATGACCACCGCCCTGAAGCTGAACATTGTGCCCATGCCCAAGGTCAAGGGGCTGCTGGTGGTGCACTTCCACGACATGGTCGAAGCGGTGATGTCCAACCAAGAGGTGCTGAAACACAAGCCATCGGCCACCGAGCTGATCGACGCCTCCATCATCAGCGAGGCCCTGACCAGCCCTGCCATGCGGGGCCAAACCGGGTTCATCGAAGGCCGCCCCGACAGCCTGCTGGTGGTGGAATTCTACGCCGACAACAAAAAAGAACTGCTGGATAAAATTGACAAACTGGAAACCGGCCTGAAGAAAAACAACATGGGCTATGCCTGGGTGCGGGCCCTGGAGGCGGCGGACCAAAACAAGGTGTGGAACTTCCGCCAAAGCGGCCTGGGGCTGATGATGGGCCACCGCATGGAAGCCAAGCCGGTGGCCTTTGTGGAAGACACCGCGGTGGACCCGGTAAAACTGCCGGACTACCTGAAGGAATTTCTGGCCCTGATGAAAAAGCACGGCACCACCGCCGGGTTCTACGGCCACTCCTCGGTGGGGTGCATGCACATCCGCCCCTTCCTGGATCTGAAAAAGCCCGAACAGGTGCAGAAGATGATGGTCATCTTCAACGATGTGACCGAGCTGGTGCAAAAATACGGCGGATCGTTAAGCGGCGAACATGGCGACGGCTTGGCGCGGTCGTGGCTGAACGAACGGCTGTTTGGCCCAGAGGTCTATCAGGCGTTTAAAAAAGTGAAGGCCGCCTGGGACCCCCACAACCGCCTCAACCCCGGCAAGGTGGTCGATGCCCCGGCCCCCACCGAAAACCTGCGCTACGCCGCCCTGGCCGCCAGCCACCCAGACAAACCCCGCATTGACACCGTGTTCGACTTTTCTCGGGAAGGCGGCTTTCAGTTTGCCGTGGAAATGTGCAACGGCAACGCCCAATGCCGCAAGATGGAAGGGGTGATGTGCCCCTCGTTCCAGGCCACCCTCGACGACCGCCACTCTACCCGTGGCCGGGCCAACGCCTTTCGCGGGCTAATCACCGGGAAGCTGGGCCCCAAGGCCATGACCTCTCACCGCATGTACCAGGTGCTGGACCTGTGCCTGCAATGCAAGGGCTGCAAGCGCGAATGCCCCTCTCAGGTAGACATGGCCAAGCTGAAAAGCGAGTTTCTTTCGCACTATTATCAGGCCCATGGGGTGCCGCTGCGTAACCGGCTGTTCGGTAGTGTGGGGCTATGGGGCCGCCTGGGTTCGGCCACCGCCCCCTTTTCCAATTGGGCCGCGAGCAACCCCGTCAGCCGCCTGGGTTTAAGACTGATCGGCATCACCACCCGGCGCAGCCTGCCAGCCTACACCCGCCGCAGGTTCTCCTCGTGGTTTTATCGGCATACCCGCAACCAAAACGCCCAAGACAAACCCAAGGTGGTGTTGTTCCACGATACCTACATGGAATATCACTACCCCCGTTTGGGCAAAGCCGCCGTGGCCATTTTAGAGCACGCCGGTTACCAGGTGTTGTTGATTCCCAAAAAGTGCTGCGGCCGCCCCCTGATTTCCAAGGGCATGCTGCACAAAGCCAAAAAGAACGCCCGGCACAACGTGGCCCAGTTGATTGGCTATGCCCAAGAGGGCGTGCCCATCGTGGGGGTGGAACCCTCTTGCATATTAACCCTGCGGGATGAATACCGAGACTTGGTGCCAGGGAAAGAATCCCAAACCGTGGCCGACCACGTGTTTACCATGGATGAGTTCATGAAGAAGCTGGTAGACAAAGGCAAGTTGAAGTTCAAACCTTCCCCCGGCGGGGTGGAGAGGGACGCCATGCTCCATGGGCATTGCATGCAAAAGGCCCTTTCTGGCACCGCCGATACGTTGGCGGTGTTGAAGGCCATTCCGGGGCTGGTGCCCAAAGAAATTGATTCTGGCTGCTGCGGGGTGGCGGGGTCTTTTGGTTATGAGCACGAGCACTACGAGCTGTCGGTGGCCATTGGCGAGCAGCGGCTGCTGCCAGCGGTGCGCCGGGCCAAGCCCGACGCCGAACTGGTGGCCAACGGGGTATCGTGCCGCCAACAAATTTCGCACCGCACCCCCCGCAAGGCCAAGCACATTGTGGAGGTGGTGGCCGAAGCCCTGGAGGGGGCCCCCCGGCTGTGATTTTGTTTTGACTGTGATCTTATTTGTGACTGTGTCTTTGACCCTGACCGGGCTAAACCAGCACCCCCGGCTAGGCCAAGGCGCCATCATGAAAACGGGCGCGATAACCCATCCGCTCTACGAATTCTTGGAAGGGCACCGGCGGAGAGAGTTGCTCGTACAGCAGCTTGAAGGCGGCGGTGATGACCGGGGGGGGATAATCCCGGATGGCATAGCCAGAGGCCTCTGGCCCCAGGGCGCCGTCCACCACCTTGGCATACACCATGGGGGCCTGGGGTTGCTCCAAGCGAAGCGCTCGAAGCTCCTCGGTCAGCCGGTCAAATTCCCCATCGGCAATTACCGATTCTCCCAGCCGATAATACAAAAACGAATGCACCAGAAACTGCCGAGCCAGCCGGTTCAGGCGGGCCAAGTCGTCTTCCAGCACGGGGCTGGCAGGGCTGTCTTCATCCAGGGGAAGGGATTCTTGGCGGTCGGAGTGTTTAGGCATGGGGGCATTCGGGTGGAAAGGAGCGGGCGGCCTTACCGGCCAAACCTGCGTTGGCGGCGGTGATATTCCCGCAGGGCCCGCAGCAGGTCTATCTTGCGGAACGCTGGCCAGTTCGTATCGCAAAAGTAAAACTCGGAATACACGCTTTGCCATAACAAAAACCCCGACAGCCGCACTTCGCCGCTGGTGCGGATGATGAGGTCGGGGTCGGGCATGCCCGATGTGTACAAATACGGCTCGATGGAAGCGGGGGTCAATTCCCGTTGAATTTGCTCCAGGCTGGCCCCGTCTTTTTCCCGGCCAGACAAATACGCGCGGAAGGCGTCCACGATTTCCTCCCGGCCGCCATAGGCCACCCCCACGTTCAGGGTGCGGCGGGTGTAGTGGCGGGTGGCATCCTCGGCTTGGGCAATGGCCTGGCGCACGTTTTCCGGCAGGGCCTCTACCTTGCCCAAAAACCGCACCCGAATCTCGTTGGCGTGAATGCGGGGCTGGCTCACCAGCTCGGTGAATTTCCGCTGGAACAGATCCATCAGGGCTTCCACCTCGCTGGGGTCGCGCTTGAAATTGTCCATGGAAAATATCCACACCGACACCACCTTGACCCCGGCTTCTTCCAGCCAATTCAGCACTTCATCCAGTTTATCAGCCCCCTTGCGGTGCCCCTCCATGGGAGAAAGCATCCGCCGGGCCCGGGCAAACCGCCGGTTGCCGTCCATAATGATGCCAATGTGGCGGGGGGTGTTCCAGGTGTGGCGCTGGGCCGACAACCAAGCTTGGTACAGGCCATAAAAGGGGGCCAGCACCATTTGGCCCGCCAAACCCACCGCCATTTTCAGGCCTTCCCACCACCGGCGAGAAATCGAAGGCTCTTGGGCAGGCAGGGCGTTAACGGAATCGGTAGACATAATTTTTGGGGGAAAATGATGTTTTAGGGGAAAAGAGGCGGGGGAACCCAAAGGAAACCCTTGGAATTTCATTCTATTCCATGGCGATCCGTTGTTCAACCTCCGGCTTTTTCCTGCGGACCTGCTTCCCAATACCTCCATTTTCCCCGTTCTCCTCACCCATTACCGGTTTATTCTGGGGATGGGAAACCGTGCCCCCAATACCTGGACCCCCCCCACCAAGTCGCCCCCCATGGGTCTGGATGGTTTTTTCTCTGGAGTGTTGATCTTTCAGACGGAAACAGATAACAGTAACGGGTAAGGTTGCTTTGTTTGCCGTTCACTACCCCAGGAGGACCCAGCCATGGGGGATTCACGCCAAGATCTCAACCGGTCTCAACCTCCCCACGAGGCCGTACTGTTAAGCAAGATCATCACCGAAAAAAAATCGGTTCGGGTCACCTTTCTCGATGGAGAGGTGATGACCGACGGACTCCGTTGGCACACCCCCTATCACCTGGGGATGAAAAACGGCAAGGTGGTCAACAAATCCGCCATCAAATATTGGGAAATCGTGGAGTAACCCCCAGCAAGGGAGCCGTTTCCCTGGGGTTTCCGTTCCAATCAATAAAAGCCTTGCTTAAAATCCCGCGGCCACCCCCCAAATACCGGGTTTGGTTCTGGGCAAACACAGGTTCGTTCACCTCACTCCGCTCACGCTTCCAATCCCGCGTTCACACCATGAGCCTAACCCCCGAAGAGTTTAAGAAAGCCCTGGCCCAGTATCCCTCTGGGGTCACCGTCATCACCACCCGCTCCCCCTCCGGAGAGCTCACCGGTCTCACCGTGTCGGCGTTCTGCTCACTGTCTCTCAACCCGCCCCTGGTGTTGTTTTGCTTGGCCCAGCACTCTTACAACTACCTGCTGTTTCAAGAGGCCGAAGGCTTCGCCGTGCATTTTCTGGAGCGCAGCCAAGAAGCCCTTTCCAACCTGTTCGCCAAAGCGGGGGAAGATAAATTCGATCAGGTCAGCTGGCGCTCTGGGCTGCGAGACATTCCCCTGCTGGAAGACGTGGTGCAGGTGCTGGAATGCCGCATCACCGCGCGCTACCCAGGGGGGGACCACACCATCGTGGTGGGAGAGGTGGAAGCCGCCCACGCCCACAAGGGCCATCCGCTGGTCTATGCTCAAGGGAAATACCGGGGGCTGCATTAGAAGGGAGGGCTGGCTGCAGCAAGAATTATCCGCAATGAGCGCCTGAACATCCTGCCGAAATCTCTGCCTGTTCTACTTGTTATGGTCGCCACAGGGCAGGTCAAGACAACAATATATTCAAGCCGACTCACGGGTGATACAACTTCACCCGGCAGCGTTTGGCGGCCTGAATGAGGGTGTGATCCAGGGTAGCCAAGGGCAACCCTCCACGCATGGCCAAATCCAAATAAGATGCGTCGTAGGTGGAGATTTTCTGATCTCTGGCCAGGGAGACAATCTCTCCCAGCATTCGGCTGGGAGATTCCTGCTCTACCTCGATCGGAAGGCTCCGTAAGATTTCCATAAACCGTACCGCGGCGGCCCTGTCCAGTCGTTTCTTGCGTTCCGCCACCAGCAAAACATTCCCAGCCTCCAACGGCCAAATGGCGGGCACCACCGCCACGGCGTGGGTCAGGCTCTCCAAAACGGCCTCGGCATGAGGGGTGCCTTCGTCTGCAAAACACCAGGCCATCACCATCGAGTTATCCACCACAAACCGGTCGTCCATCAACGCCTGCCTTCTTCTATCATCGCCCGGATGGATTCCCCCCCCAGCCGGTGGTGCCGCCGAAAATCCTTCATCCGCTGGATGGCCTCCGCCACGGTGTGCGCTGTCTTGCGCTCACCAGACAAACCCCCGCTTTCTGAGGATTCCGGCGGCCCCAGCGTGGCCACCGCCACCCCGTGTTTGGTAATGGTGATGTGTTCCCCCTTGGCCACCCGTTCCAGCAGTTGACCCAGGTGGGTTTTGGCTTGGTATGCCCCAATGGTATCCATCGCGTCTCTCCGGTAAGACTGGTCTTAAACCAGTCTATAAGAGAGGCCGAAAAAGAACAAATAGGGAACGGACCCGCCCCATTCTTAGCGCACGTTGGCCGCAATGTGTTTGGGACTGGTTGGTAGAAGGAAATAACCGACTTTCAAGATAATTGGAGGAACAAAAAAGCCCAGATGGTAGTCTGGGTTTTTTGTCACATCTAATTTTTCAAGAAATCAATTTTATACTTTTTTATAACTTCTGTTTCCTTGACGTAATTATCCCAATTTATAGTTAACTCATCACCAACTAACCCCAACACTTCCAAGTCAGGCAAAAGCATTCTGTCTTCTTTGTCCAATTCAGTAGAAATGATTTTTTTTGTGTTGCTAAATATAAGTCCAACAACAAGAATGTTTTCAGAATCCCAACCTTTATCCGGGTCTGGTCGCAGGGCGACATAGAAATTATTTTCTTTATTGTAATACTGCAAAACTTCTACGGTAAACACTTCCCCGGTTTCTTCTTTTATAAAATCGCTCAAATCATGCTCGATCATCCCTGTACCCGTTAATCGCTTTCCATCTGCACTATAATTTCCAGTGATCTCAAAAATTCCATTTCCGTGAAACTGGAGATGACCAACTTCTTCTACCTTGGTTGGAATTTGTGTGACATTATTTTTTTCATCGATTAACCATGCGTATGTCATAACAAATCTACCGTCATTTTGTACCCTTATTTTCATGTCATTTAATATTTCCTGAGACTTTTCATCCGAATACTCGGGGTCTTTTAAGTTGTCATCTAAATTCCACGTATCCATCCACCAATAAAGCACAATCATTTCTTTATGCCCCCCTTTTTGGCGCAGCAAAGACACGGAGGAATACCCGCTTTGAATCCTTGGATCTATCCTAAATTTTTTATCCCCGTAATATAAAAAACCATCACCCGCATAACAGCCATCGCTACCAACGGATGGCGTGTTCCCGCATATTATTTCTTGCTGAGATTGTTCCCGTGAAAGGTTTATCCACTGGGGACTCGCACGCCACAGCAAGAAAGCAGAAAACAATAAAACCGAAAATAATATAAGATATTTTTTTCTTTTCACATATCCTCCCTAGCAATCAGATTTAACAATTCACTGGCCAACAGGGAATGTTCATTTGCATAGTTCCATTCGCATTCTTTTAAGTGATAATCAAAGATTTTCTTTGTCCTGTTGAATTGAACAAGCACTTCTGCCCCCCATTCTTAGCGCAACTTGGCGGCAATGTGTTTGGTTAGATGTTCGCATGAAGGCCATGGCAATTCACACGGCCCTGTGGGGAACAAGTCAGCAGGTCAGGGCAGAAAGATAGAGAGATAGAACCTTAGGGATTACGACCCGGCCAGGGGCAGCTCTCCCAACCCCGCCTGGGCCTGGGCTTGCAGATGTCGGCGGCGGCCCATTTCGGTGGGATATTGCAGGTTCACGCAGGCCATGCACATATCTTCCTTGGGCAGCCCCAGGGCCCGGGTTAGCCCCTCCATGGATAAAAACACCAGGCTGTCGGCGCCCAACTCTCTGGCCATGGCGGCCAGCACGGCGGGGGGCAGTTCGTTCAGGGGCTTGCCCTGCAGGTGATGGGGGGCAAACAGTTCCTTCACCGTGGGCATGTCAATGCCGTAAAAGCATGGCC
The DNA here is from genome assembly GCA_029858505.1 of Deltaproteobacteria bacterium. Taxonomy (GTDB): domain Bacteria; phylum SAR324; class SAR324; order SAR324; family JACQKK01; genus JAOUEW01. The sequence goes on along the minus strand of JAOUEW010000001.1, from coordinate 448,197 downwards.
CCATGATGGGCGGGCAGGCGATACGAACGTGAATTTGCCGGGCCTTGCCCCGCTGGCGCAGGCCTTCAATCACGGTTTTCAGGGTGGTGGCCCGCACCAGGCTGTCGTCCAGCAAAAAGATATCGTGGTCTTCCAGCACTTCCCGCAGGGGGGTGAATTTCATCCGCACCGTATCGGCCCGGCTGGCCCCCTCGATGAACGTTCGGCCCACGTAACGGTTGCGCACCAGCCCGCTCATCACCGGCAGGTTCAGGTGAAAGCCAAAGGCGTGGGCGGCGGTGAGAGAGGTTTCCGGCACGGGAATCACCCGAAACTGGCTGTATTCCTTCAGGGGCTCTTGGGCGGCCAGTTCAGCACCCAGCCGGTAACGCACGTTATACACGCTGCGCCCTTCCATCGAGCTAGCCAAGTTGGCGAAGTAAATCCACTCGAAGAAACAATAGGCCTTGCGGGGGGCGGGGTGATAGCGCTCCACCCGGTAGCCATCCCGGTTGGCCACAATCATTTCTCCCGGCCCCAGGGGCAGGGGCTCAATGCCCAAGTGCAGCAGCACGTTCGACTCCGAGGCCGCCACCAGCAGTTGGTCCTTCACCCCGTAGCACAGGGGCTTAATGCCCAGGGGGTCCCGCACCACCACCATGTCTCCCGCCCCGTTCAGGAAGGCAATGTTAAAGGCCCCGTCGAATATTTTGGTGAGGTTGCCGAAGACTTTGTGAAAGTCGGGGGCGGTGTCTCCCTGCAGCTCCCGGTTAATATAGTGCATCATCACCTCCGTGTCCGAATGGTAGGTGATGTGATAACCGGTGGTTTCCAGTTCGTCTTTCAGGGCTTGGTAATTGGCCAGGTTGCCGTTAAACGATATGGCGAACCATTTCCACTTGCGCCCATGCACCCGCTCAAAGGGCTGGGCCAGTTCACTGTCCGACGCACCGCTGGTGGCGTAACGGGTGTGGCCAATGGCCGCCTGGCCAGAGTATTCCTCCATCAGCTGCCGGCTGCGCTGGGGAGACAGGTTCACCCGGAACACCTCGTGCACGCTGCCCAGGGCCTTGTGGGTTTGCAGAATGCGGTCACGGGAGGGGTTGTAGCTGGTCAGCCCGGCAGACAATTGACCTCGGTTTTGCAGGTCCACCAGCCCCCGCACCACCAGGGGGGTCACGTTCACCTGGCCGTGGTTTTCCCCCATTTGGTACACGGCCATGATGCCGCATTCTTCGTTCAGTTCTTCCATGGGGGCGCGTCTGGAGATTCTGGAGATAGGGAAACGGCAGGGTTTGCTTGTATTTATAGGATGTTGCCAGTCTATCCTGTTCCCCTGGGTCAAGGCAATGGAACGGCTTTAACGGCTGCCAGAGGGCGTCTGCTGAAACATCTCGGCCAGCAGGTATTCATAGGCTTCCTGCACCCGCAAAAAATCCTGCACCGTACCCCCCTGGTCTGGGTGGCACGACTTGGCTTTGTCTCGGTAGGCGGCCTTCAATCCAGCCAGGGTCACCCCCGGCCCCAGGCCCAGCACCGCCAAATTCCCTTGCAGCGCGGCCGACCGCCGCGGGGCTGGCCCCCCCGCTTGGTGAAAGTAGCTCTCCCACTCGGTGTCCTGGCGGCGCTCCCAATCTCCAGGAGACCCATACACCCCCAGGCGGTGGGCGGCCGCGATCATCCGTTGGGCAAAATCAATCCACCGCTCTCCCAGCTCTTCCAATTCCGGGGGCGGGGCCTTCCAAAACTCGGTGGTCTGGGCTTCGTCCAGCAGGTGGCGGGCGGTGGCCTTCAGGTATCCGGTGGGAAGTTCATCAAACACCGCTAAACGCTGCTGGGCAGAAAGGGGCTCGGTCTGCAATCGTTCCACCAGCCGGGCTAAGTGGCGGTCGGTCCAGGTTTCGGCAGAGCTTAACGTTCGGCGGAGAAAAGCATCGTCCTGCCCCAGCACGCCCTCCAGCCGCATGGTTAAAAACTCCGCCAGCAGTTGATACACCAGCTGCCGGTGGGGCGGCAGAAACAGCCACCCCGAATCCGCCACGGCCTGCGTATCGAAAGAAATTCCACTCTCTTGTAAAATCTCCAGCAGTTTTCCGTCTTGGCGTGGGGGCAGGGCCTGGTCCAGGGGTTCCCCTTCCCGCTCGGCGTGATTGTACCAGGCCCACAGCAGCTCTTTGCCGGGCAGGCCGCTTTTCAGCAGCAACCGCACCGACACCGCCGACACGTTGGCGTAAAACCAATCCCCGGCGGCATCCTTTCGCACCGGCCCATGCACCTTTTCTAAAAAGGCCAGCACCTGGGGGGTGTGGTCGGTTTCCCCTGCGACGACATTTTTTCCTTTGGGTTTTTGTTCAGGCATGGGGGTATTTTGACACGGTCTGGCGCCCCGGATAACCCCCCTACACCCGCCGCAGCGCCAGCACCACCCGCCCCGCCAGGGCGGCGGAGCGGGCCCCGTCAATTTCCACCGGCCGATAGCGGGAATTGTCGGACACGGCCTCCAACATCCCTCCGGGAAGCAATTGCAGGCGCTTCACCACCAGCCGTTCACCCATCCGCAGCACAAACAACCCTTCCGCCGGTTCCACGTCGGCGGTGTCTACAAAAATCAAATCCCCCTCCATCAAGGTGGGGGCCATGGAATCCCCCGCCACCGGGAACAGCATCAGCCGAGCCGGGTTCATCCCCAGGCGCTCCATCCATTCCCGGTTGAGGGCCGCCCCCGCTGGAGATTCTCCCCCACCAGGGGGCGCCAGGTAACGGAACACCACCAATTCCTGGCCGGGCCCAGTTGGTTCTATCCCCGCTGGTGCCCGCTCCATGGTTCCCTGGCCCGTGGCCAGCCACTCCAAAGAAACCCCCGCGGCTTCCGCCAGCCGCGCCATGGCCATGAACGAGGGATGCACCTCTCCCCGGATATAACGTTGCAGCGAATCGGCCGATACCCCGGCGGCCTGGGCCGCCCCCAACCGAGAGCCAATCTGGCGAGATACCGCAGATATTCTATCTCCAAACCCCGCAACATCCCCCTCACCCCCCAGGTTCTTGAGGTTATTCTCTTGTTCTGTTTTATGTTCTGCCATGGCCCTTGGGGGGGAAAGGGACGGGGAATCAGGACAGCGGATCAACTTAGAATTTTTGCTGTTTTTATCTTTCTTTCATGCTTTTATCTGTATATCTTCTTTTCTTTTTCTTTATTAATAGATTTTTTTCTTGCTTTCATAGAATTTATGCTGTATCCTTTGGACTGTCAAGTGTTTTCCGGGCCATGTTGTTCATCTCATGGCCCTTTCCGGCCAAGCTGTTCCGCAGGGAAGTTTCTGGAACCCTGGAGCGGGCGGGGGTCGGTTCAACCCTTGTTTCACAAGGATGTGAAACGCTTTAGGGCGCTCATGGAAGAGCCGGACCGGCCCCAGCCTCTCCGACTCTTTGTCTCTCCCGGCGAAGCCCAACGAATCCGCTCTGGCCTTTCCCCGCGGATCACCGGTTCAGCCGATTTCCTCTCCCACACTCCATCCTTGTGCCACGGGGGGCTTTGGCCCCCCGCCCACCTGCTCTTCCCCCCAACGGAAAGAATGCCCAGGATCAGCCCTGGGCGCGCTTGCTGAAATGGGGAAGTCGTGAGCAGGAAAGCAGATGGGGTGAATTCCACGCACTTGTTTTTCCTGGAACCTCGCCATGCGAACCATGGAAGAAATCATTTTGCATTGCTCGGCCACACCCAACGGCCAACCCTTCACCGCGGCAGACATTCGCCGCTGGCACACGGATCCTCCGCCCCCTGCCCCGCCCCCCAATGGCCGTGGGTGGAGCGACATCGGCTATCACTACGTCATCCGGCTAGACGGCCAGGTAGAAACCGGGCGGCCAGAATCCACCGTGGGTGCCCACGCCCAGGGGCACAACCAACACTCCCTGGGCATTTGCCTGATTGGCGGGGGCGGGCCGGAAGACCCTCAAACAGCCCAATTCACCCCGGCCCAATGGCAGGCTCTGGAAGCCCTGGTAAAAGACCTGATGGCCAGATATCCGGGGGTTCGCATCCTGGGCCATCGGCAGGTAGAGCCCCACAAAACCTGCCCCAATTTTGACGTTCCGACCTGGCAGGCCCACGGCATGAAGCCCCAACCCCAACATATCTGGAGCGCCCCATGAACCCCCTGGCTTTGCTGGAAACCCTGACCGGCCCGGTGGCCGGTCTAATCGGTAAATTCGTCACCCGGGAAGAAGACCGCCAACTGGCCCAAGCCGAACTGGAGCGCGTGAAAAACGCACTTTCGGTTAAAATTCTGGAATTCCAAGCAGACACCGCCAAACTGAACGCCCAAAACATTTCAGCCGAAGCCCAGGGCAATAGCTGGCTGCAACGCAACTGGCGGCCCCTGACCATGCTGGTGTTTTTGTTTCTGGTGGTGGCCGATAGTTTTGGCTGGCTCACCTTTCGGTTGTCGGCCCAGGCCTGGGAACTGTTGCAAATTGGCCTGGGGGGCTATGTGGGGGGGGGCAGCCTGGAAAAATTATGGGGCCGGGCGTAACAGCACACATCCCTTTACTCGAAGCCATTGGTTATTCTATTCACCCGTTCGGTTAGTGAAGCCGGAAGGAAGCAATTGCATAACTCGTCGGCTTCGATTGATTTCCCCTCCACGAAGGGGAGGGGATGCCCCCCAGGGGCAGGGGAGGGGTGTTGTTGGCGATAGGATTCATCCGTTCAGTTGTTGAAGGCTGGACGGAAGAACGTTCCTAAGTTTTCGGCTTCGAGTATAGGGAAAGGTGCTTTCATGAGGGGTGTCATTTGAACCCCAATTCATTGAATGGAGAGAAAACAAATGAGCACGGAAAACTTTTCTGAATACCGGTTTTGGCTGGACCTGGCCCAATGGGCGGCCACCCTGGCCATCGGCTGGGGCGCTTGGCAAACCGCCCAGCACCGCATTGGCCGAGAACACCTGGAAGAGCTGGAGCAGCGCCTGGCCCGGATGGAAACGGAAATCGGCCATATTCCCAACCAAACCAACCTGCGGGAACTGGCCGTGCGGATTGAAACCGTTCACGGGGAGTTGAAACGGATTGGCGGGGAAATGAAAGGGATGCGCCGCACCATGGAACTGGTGAGCGAAAAAATGATCAAGGGGTAGGCCCGCCCAACACGGGGGGTAAAATCGGCGAGGGCTCTTGGCAGCAGACCAGCCACAACTGGTGGGCGGCCCGGGTCACCCCCACGTGCAACATATGCCGAGAGATGGCATCGTCGGGGTAACTTTCCCGGTCCACGTCTAGCAGCACCACGTAATCAAACTCCAGCCCCTTCACCTGGGTGATGTCGGTCACCTCCACCCCCGGCTGAAAGGCAAAGTCTTGGTCCGCCACCCGGCGCACCCGGGGCACCTCGGCTTGCAGCAGCCCCTCAAAATACACGTCGGCTTGGTCGCCGCGCCGGGCGATCAGCGCCGTGTAGGCCGCGGGCTCTCTCCGCGCCAGGGAGCGCAGGGCATCGGCCAGGGCCGCCACCGCCTCACCCCGACTAGAGAACGTGAGCCATTCCACCGGCGCCCCGCCCCGGGTGGGCCGCCACACCCGTTCTTTGGGGGCCAGGGGCCCCAGCACCCCCTGGGCAAAGGCCATGATTTCCGCCGTGGAGCGGTAACCCACCTGCAAGGGAGCCGCCACCCGTCCGGTCAGGCCCATGCGGGCCAGAATGTCCTCCCAGCCGTCGGTGCCCTTGTGGGGGAACATCCGCTGGGCGGCGTCTCCCGCCAGGGTGAGGGAAAAGGGCCGGGCGGCCAGCCCAATCAGCACATCCAACTCCAGGGGAGAGAAATCCTGGGCTTCGTCCACCATCAGGTGGTTCATCAGGAAAGGCCGCTGTTTTCTCCCCCGCAGGGGCCCCAGGGTTTCCCGGTGCAGCAGCAGCAACAGGGTGTCATCCTCCCGGTCCAGGCGGGGCATCTCCGGCTCTTCCGGCAGTTCATCGGGCCCCAGGCGGCCCTCCCGTTCGGGCTCTCCGGTTTTTTTCAAGGCCTGGGCCTGGCGCCACTCGTGCCGCAGGGCTTGGCCCCGCTGGGTCCACTGGGCAATGGTCTGAATCTCTTGGGCAGAAAACACCCCCGGCGCCAATTGCTCCAAGTCTTGCGTCAGCCGGGCTGGATTCAAAAAGGCTTCCTCCCACAAGGCCACAACGGCAACGGCGGGGGTCTCTGGGTTGGGCAACACCTCCGCCACCAGCCGGGCCAGCCGTTGCTGGGCCACCCAGTCATCGCCAAACACCCCGAACTCTGGCCAGGGCTGCCGCCCAGCCACCCAGCGGGCAAACCTCCCCACCGCCCCAACAAACGGCTCCCGCTCCAGGGTGGCCCACACTTGCAGGGCCCGCTCGCCAGAGGCCGTTCCCTCCAGGGCCGCCGCCATGGCCTGCTGAAATCCCCGCCTGGCCTCCTCCGCCCGGCGCTTCAGTACCTCCCAGGCGGCGGGGTGCTGCTTAAACCGCACCACCGCGAAGGGGGTGGTGTCGCAGGGTTCCCCCTCCAGGGTGGGAAAGTGCCTCCGGCGCAGGGCGTTCACCAGTTCTTCGTACACCTCGATACGCGCGCCGAACACTCCCATGGAGGGCAGCACCCGGGAGATGTATTCCCTCAGGGCCCGCCCCGCCACCACCACCATCATGTCTCGGGGGGCAAACCGCTGGGGCTCTCGGTGGGCCAGCAGGGCCATGCGGTGCAACCCCACGGTGGTCTTGCCCGACCCCGCCCCGCCGTCCATCACCACCACCTCACTGGAAGGAGCGTTCATCAATTCCCACTGGGCCGGGTCGATCAACCCGGTGATCTCTGGCAGGTGGCGGTCTTGGCCAGCCAGGCCCGGCTGCCCAACCCCCAAAGAACCCACAGCCCCCAGCCGCACCGCCGGTGGCAGGGCCGAAGACATTTCCCCCCCCGCCAGCCGGGCGCGGTGAGCATCGGTCTTCATCCACTCGCCGGTTGGGGGCCCGGCCACCCGCTGAAACACCTGCCCTCCCCCCTCCACCCGCAACAGCTCCCCCCCCCGGATGGTCACGGTGCGGCGGGCCAGCACCTTGCCCTCCACCAGCCGCCCGGCAATCTCCTCCTCGTACTCGTCTCCCTCTTGATACACGTAATAGATTTTGCTGATGGGGGCGTTGCGCCAGTCAATGATGGGATAGGCCAGCTTGTGAGACACCAGGGTGGTGCTGCCAATCAGAATATCTTTGACCCGTCCATCCTGCTCCACCCGCAAATGGCCGAAATAGGGAGACTCTGGATTCACCGGCGCCACGGGTCCCTCCTTGGCCCGGTGGGCCCCCACCGCCCGCATCCGGGCGGCCTCCCCCAGCAGTTGGGGCAGGTCTCCCTCCCGGGCCTCGCCAATTTCCTCCGCCAAGTCAAACGACTCCCCCGCCATCCGGCTCTCCCGATACCGCGAATCTTCCCCAGCGGCCCCCTGGGCCAGGGGCAGTGAGGCCACCACCGCCCCCAACACCGCCTGCTCTTCCTCCACCACCCGCTGATCCTGCTGGCTGAGGGGCTGCTGCGAAATCGTGGAAGAAGACTTGACCATGGAACGGACCTGGGGAATGGAGAGAAGGAATCCAACGTGAAGAAACAGAGCAGCGCCAGGGGAGAACACCTACCCTTTGGCATTCGTCGGGCGGAATGTTAATTATAGGAAGCCCCCCCGGGGAAAGCAAAGCCACCACCCGAGAAGATTCATGACCCAGCCCTGCCCCCCCATCCCCCACTCCATTTTTCGCGTAACGGCACACGCATCGGCACGCCCAATCATTGGCTCCTCCATACGCTCAACCGTGCCCCCTGGCCTAGCCAGCCCCCCTACCCCGCACCGCCCATGAACCCAGCACTGCTGATGGCCGTGGCCCTGGGGGGGGGATTGGGAGCCATGGCCCGCTATGGATTGTCTGGCTGGATGCAGTCTGCCTCCGGGGCTTGGTTCCCTGTGGGCACCCTGCTGGTGAACATCGTGGGAAGTTTTATCATTGGGCTGGTGCTGCAACTGGGGGCCGGGCGGTTTTTGCTGACCCCGGAAACCCGGCTGTTTCTCACCACCGGATTCTGCGGCGGGCTCACCACGTTTTCCACGTTTTCTTGGGAAACCCTGCGGCTGATGGAAGACCAACAATGGGCCGCCGCCGGGGCCAACACCGCCCTCAACGTAGCCCTGTGCTTCGCCGCCACCTGGCTAGGCGTGGTGGCCGGAAAACTGGTGTAGAGGAAGAACAAGATTGGGGCAATGCCATTGCCGTTGCCCCCAAGAGAAACGCAACCCCCATACCGTATAACCACCGGGAGAACCATGAACACCACCCAAGGCCTGCGCCTGCGAATTTATCTGGGAGAAGCCGACCACCTGGAGGGCGCCCCCCTGCACCAGGCCCTGGTGACCGCCGCCCGCCAGGCGGGCCTGGCCGGCTGCACCGTGTGGCGAGGGGTGGAGTCCTTCGGGGCCAGCCGCGCCCTGCACACGGCCAAGGTGCTGCGCCTGTCGGAAGACCTGCCCCTGGTGGTGGAGTGCGTGGACACCCCGGAGAACATCCACGCCTTCGCCGACCAAGCCGCCCGGCTGCTGCGAGCCGCCGCCTGCGGGGGGTTGGCCACCCTGGAGCCCGTCAGCATGGCGGTGTTCCCCCCGGCATCTTAGTCTCGGGCAATGCCACCCCCTTCCCTTGCCTGGGCGGTTCTGCTAACCTTTGGAAATCATTTTCTGCCTCCGTTTTCCTGTTCCTATCCCCAGGAAATCCGGCCCATCGGGGACGTAGCTCAGTTGGGAGAGCGCGGCGTTCGCAATGCCGAGGTCGAGGGTTCGATCCCCTTCGTCTCCATTTTTCTCTTCTTTTTCGCTTTCTCTTTTCGCTATTCCCTCCTTACTTAATCGCTCTCTAATTTGTTCCGTTTTCCCCTTCTACATACTACGGTTCTCCAACAAAACCCCTCCCTATATTCGATTCCATCGGTTCATCAAATCTCCGTTCGCACAGCATAGACTGGAAGGAAGCAGGCAGATCACTTTTCGGCTTCGATCTGCTTCCTGAACAACACCCCTCCCTGGCGGCTGCGCCGCCTGTCCCTCCCCATCGGAGAGGGACAATACGGCTTAGGTTGAAAGATGGAACATAGAATCCGTTCGGAAAACATAGACTGGAAGGAAGCAAGCGCATAACTTCCCGGCTTCGATCTGCTTCCTGAACAACACCCCTCCCTGGCGGCTGCGCCGCCCGTCCCTCCCCATCGGAGAGGGACAATAAGGCTTAGGTTGAAAGATGGAACATAGAATCCGTTCGGAAAACATAGACTGGAAGGAAGCAAGCGCATAACTTCCCGGCTTCGATATATTTCCCCTCCACGAAGGGGCGGGGTGCTGTTCGGATGCCCGCAGGGCAGGGGATTATAACCTAAAGTCGGGGGGTATTTTTGGGGATTTCTATTCGGCTTATTCAATGGTCGTCACGATGACTTCACGGGCATCGTGGCGGCCTTGGTCGTCCAGCGCCCGGATGACGTACCGCCCCGGCTGGGCCTTCCAGAAAAACGTTTCTCCCCGCCCCGATCTTCCCAGGTAATCGTTGTCTACAAACCAATAGGTGATATGGGCGTCTCCGTCCATCACCGCCGACAGCGGCACGGCCATCACCCCCACCTGCCGGCTGGGCAGGGTGTACACCACGCCTTCCCTGGGGGAGGTAATTTCCGGCGGGGCCCCCATGGCGGACAGGTGGCACCCGGCCATGTAGGGCGGGGGAACCCGCCGCGGAATGCCCGCCTTGCGAAAAATCGCCAGCATGTCCGAAGGCCAAAACTCGTACACCTCCCGCCGGGCCCCGTGGGCGGTTTGGCCGCAGCTCCGCAGGCCGGTGGTCCGGTCTATCCACACCTCTCGATACACCGTGTCTAGCTCGATGGGAGAGACCCCCGGAATAAACCAAGTGGGCACCACCACCGGGCAGTGGGGGCCGGGCAGCCCGCCAGAGGCCGCGCACACCTTCACCCGAACCAGTTTTAATCCTGGTGATGCCGGGAGGGGGGCCATGTCGGGCCGCAGGGCCCGGATGGAATCCAGCATGGAGAACATCAGGGGGGCGGCCATTTCTCGGCCCACAAAAGCCGGGTTGCCCTGCCCGTCGAAGTGCCCCACCCACACCGCCAGCACATAGGGGCCTGCCACCCCCACCGTCCAGGCATCTTTAAACCCGTGGGAGGTTCCGGTTTTCCAAGAGACCGGCAGCGGGTTTCTCACCCAGTCAGAGCGGTATTCTCCCCCCATCCCCGAATTGGCCCGCAGCATGCCCAGAGTCAGCACCGCCGCTTCGGCAGAAACCAGCCGCCGCCCCGCGGCCAGGGGCTGCCGGGTGGTCAGCCGCAGGGGCCGCCACTCTCCCTCGTTGGCCAGCATGGCATACATAGCCGTCAGTTCCGCCATGGTGATCTCTCCCCCCCCCAACACCAGGGCCAGCCCATAGTGGGCTTCTTCCCGCAGGCCCTTCACTTCGGCCTGTTTCAGCAGTTGGTACAGGGTGGGTTCCTTCAGGCGAGAGGCCAGGTATATGGCCGGTACGTTGCGGCTGTTCACCAGGGCTTCGGTGGCCGACACCGGGCCTTTGAACACCCCGTCGAAGTTTTCCGGGTCATAATCCCCAAAGGCCGCCGGGGCGTCTTTCAGCACGGTGTGGGGGTGAATCAGCCCCTGGTCCAGGGCCAGGGCATAGATAAACGGTTTCAGGGCCGACCCCGGAGAGCGGCGGGCCAGTGGCCCGATAACCTGCCCCTGAATATACGGGTCATTGTAATCCGCCGACCCCAGCATGGCCTTTACCCCCATGTCTCGGGTATCCACCAGCAAGGCGCTCAGGTTATCCACCCCCACGCGGCGGTGGGTGGCCCGGTATTGCCGCCCGGTTCTCTCTAGGGCGGCCTGTAAATCAGGCTCCAAGGTGGTGGTAAGAATGTTCTCGTCGGGGAACGTATTCAGCACCCAGTCGACAAAATGGGGGGCCAAAAACGGCAGCCCCTTGCGGGAGTGGGCCAGCAGCGGCAACTTGCCAGATTTCTCCAGGCTCTTCCGCTCCCGTTCTTCCGGGTGGCCCACCAGCCAGCGGGTCAACTGGGCCCGGCGGGCGTCTTCCAGCCAGGGGTTGATGTCCGTATCTCCCTCCCCCCCCAGCCGCGCGGCGGGCCGCAGCCCAGGCCGGTGGCGGGTGGGATTCTGGGGAATCACGCTTAAAGCCAAAGACTCGGCCAGGGTCAGTCTGTCGGGGGATTTTTGGAAGTAAATCAGGCTGGCGGCCCCCACCCCTTCCACGTTGCCCCCATAAGGGGCCAGGGCCAGGTAGGCTTCCAGAATTTCATCTTTGGAGTAATGGCGTTCCAGCTGCAAAGCCCGCAGGATTTGCACCAGCTTTCCGCCCAGGGTGTTGGATCGCACCCCAAAGCGCAGCCGGGCCAACTGCATGGTAATGGTCGAACCCCCCATCCGGCGGCTTCCCCGGATGTAGGTTTGCCAAAAGGCCCGGCCCAAAGACACCGGGTTCACCCCCGGATGAAAGCGGAACCACTGGTCTTCATAGGTCAGGGTGGCTTCCACCAGCCGCGGAGAAATGGCGCCCAGCGGCACCCGCAGCCGGTAGCGCTCATCGCTCGACAACGTCAGGCGCAGCAGGGTGCCATTGGCGGCATACACCGCCTGGGAGAACCTCACCCCCCGGTACAACGCCGGCCGGGGGATCAAGGCATATCCCAACACAATCACCACCGCGGCAAAGGCGGCCCATGGGCGGCCGGTATTCATTTCGCCGGAGTCACCTCGAAGCGGCCCCCAGGGATCAGCGCCCTCACCTTGCGGTCGTACATGCCCTCGGCATATACCGGGGGCAGCACAAAACTGCCCGGGGTGGTCACCCGCACCTTGAAGGTCAGGGTCACCATTTTTTCGCCCACCCCACCAAAGGCCAGCACCCGGTCTTCCCGGGCATCCACATATTCAGGGAAGGGCAGCAGGGCATCTTGGCGGTCAAAGACGGCTTCCTCTCCTCCCTCCTCCTCCGACTCGGAGGAACGGGAACCATAGGTTTTGGGAACCGGAAGAGAGTTCAATTGCACCTCAAACCCGCCGGGAAGAATATCCACCAGGGCCACGTTCGACACATACCCATCCACCGCCCGCATGTTCACCACCACCTGCAGTTCATCTCCCTGGCGGGCACTGGTGACGGTTTGGCCAAGTGGGTCGCGGAATTCTTGATAGACCTCCAACCCTTCCTTGATTTCCTCGGTGGCCGGAGTGATGTCGAACCCGCCCTGGGTCACCTGGTAAAAGGCGGGCAGTTTGCCCTGGGCCTGAATCCGAATGGCCTGAACCTCTCCCCCAAAAGATACCTTGGGGAACATGCCCTCGGGCAAGGCCAGGGGGGTTTCAACCCCCTTGGCCAGTTGGAGCACCTGCACCTGCCCCAGCTTGGCCTGAGATCTTTTGGCATAGGCCTCCAGAGCCAGAATGGTAAGAGCGGAGGACAGGGTGTTGTAGCGCCCCTGGGTCACTGGCCCGGTCAGCCGGATCAGGTCCTCGGCATCCAGCCGCTCCATTCGTTTGGGAAAGTGCCGAGCCAGCACATACACCAGCATGGCGTCACGAGTCAGATCATCGTAATAGAACTCGTAGGCAGCCTTCACCCGATCACCCACTTTGGATTTGGAGATCAGGGATTCGCCCTGCTCGGCGTCCATCAACATTTGGTAACTGGCGGCCATTAAAATGCCCGTCAGGTCCGTTTCCCAATCGCCCTTTATATCATCCCGCAGGGCGTCGTGGAGGGTGTCCAGTTGGCTGGTCATGCGCATGCCATTGCGAGACAACACATACATGGCAAAGGCCTGCTCCCGGGCCTGGTTCAGGGAGCGGGTTTTTTGGCTGGCCACCTGACGCAGGTAATTCATCCCCCGCTCCATCATGCCAGAGCTGACCGGCTGGCCCCGTTCTCGTGCTTCCGTCAAGAACAGCAGGGCATAGGCGGTTTGGGTGTCGGACACATGGGAATTGGCGGCCCACATGCCAAAGCCCCCTTCCTCGTTCTGGCGGGCTTGCAGGGTGGCCATCAGTTCCTGCAGGGGCTTTTCGCCCTGGGCCGGGTTGTAGCCAAAACCCGGAGTGTCTTTCAACACCAGGTAGGGCATGCCCCGGCTGACCAGTTGCTCGGTGCAGCCGTAACTATAATTTTTCAGGTATTGCCCCAATCCCTGGGCCAACACCAAGGGCACCGAGGACACGCTGGCCTCCAACACCCTGGGCTGGGAGTGCATCTTGCGGGTGATCTTCACCTCTCTCCGTCCAGAGGTCACCGACCCCGCCTCGACCAGGGTTTGGTAGGGCATGGCGGGGCGAATGCTGAAGGTTGCCGCCCGGCGGCTGGTCTTCTCTCCCATGGTCGCGGTGAACACCAAACTGGCTGGCCCCGGCTTGGCCCCCGCTTTGATGCGGAAAGTTTGGGTTTCTTCCCGGCCTTCGGTCACCTGCATTTCCCGGGTGTCCTTCCCTTCCATCTGAATGGGGCCGGTGGCCTGGGCCGTCAGGGTCAGGGCCGCCTTGGCGCCAGAGCCTTCCACGTTGTTGGCCACGGTCACGCTCACGTCAAAGGTGTCTCCCGGGGCGGCAAAGGTGGGGGCGTGGGGGGTAATCACAAAGTGCCCCCGCACCAGCAGGTTCTTGCGGCTGACCCCCACCGCCTGGGGGGCCACTGCCACCGCCATCACCCGGATGTCTCCGTTAAAGCTGTCGGGGATGGGGAAGGTCACCTCCCGCCGGGTGGCATCGGCATCCAGCACGCCGCTCCAGAAGGCCGCCGGTTTTTCCTCTGTCCGGGAAAAGGGGTTTAAGTTGCCCTTGGCGCGGGCGGCGGCGGCCATATCATCTTCGTCGCCCCCGGTGCGGGTTAAATGCAGCTTAGAGAACTCTGGCAGAATTTGGTCCAACACCTGAGAGGTGGAGGTTTCCAGGGCCCGCTTGCGGAAGAAATGATCGAGAGGACTGGGGGTGGAATAGCGGGCCACCTGCAAAATGCCCTCGTCTACCGCGTACACCACAATGCGACCTGGCCGCTGGGCGGCATACCCCACCCGCAGGGGCTCTCCTGGGCGCACCAGCGGGGGCACGTCTAGGGTGATCTCGTTGGTGCGGGCCCGGCGAGACAAGGTGAAGGGCATTACCCCGTAACTTAAGGGGCTCATGAACACATCGCTGGAGGAGATATCCCGCACAAAGGCCACGCTGATGTAAGCGTTGCCCTCCAGCCCCTCCGGTACGCGAATGGTTTGCATGGAACTGGTGGTGGTGGTTTTGAACCACTTGGCCGCGTAGACCTTGTCTCGCTCGATGGTGATCAGCCCCGCCCCCACATAGGGCGCCCGGATGGCCAGTTCAATGTCTTCCCCGGCGCTGTAATCTCCCTTGTTCAGTTTGATTTGCAACTCGGCGGTTTTTTCCATGTCGCGGCTGATGTCTCCGGCCCCCACCACCGTGTAGGGAATGCGGGCCAGTTCCAGCCCCGCCTTGTTTTTCACCACCAGTTCAAACTCTCCCGGCCGCTCGGTTTCCAGGGGTTGGTCAGAACCCTCTCCCAGAATGGCCAGGGGCTTCACCGGCCCCGGAATTTCTTTTTTCACCGACTGATAGCGATAGGTGCCATCGTTTTGTTTGGTGAGGGCCGATACAAAACGGTGTTCCACCACCTGGGCGGTCAACGCGTCGGCGCTCACCGGCTTCAGGCCAGCGTTCAGGGCAATCAGCCGCACCTGGCGGGCCGCTCCCCGTTTCACATAGCCAAAATCCCCGTCGGGCTTGTAGCCCAAAATATAGGGCAAGGGCGAAACCAACACCGAGGTAGACGCCGAAACCGACCGACCGCCTTCGGCCTCAAAACCATCGGCCATGAAGGTGAGGCGATAGGTGGCATCGGCAAACCGGTCCAAGTTCAGGTCGAACGAGGCATCGCCCTTGGTGTCGGTTTGGGTTTCACCCAGGGGTTCACGGAATTCATTTTTGGCTTTCAAGGGGTCTTGAAACAAATACCCAGGATAATCCTTGAAGTCTGGCAGGCCCGGAGAAAGCCGAATCACCCCGGTGACCCGCCGGTTGACCGCCGCCGTGCCGTACAGATTCGACAGGGTGACCAGGCCTTTCAGTTTTTTGGGGGGCACCCATCCCACGGCGCGCTCGCTGGAAAGATGGGCCGCAATCCGCATGGTGTCGGGCAGAAACTCCTCCACCCGGGCGCTCACGTTCCCCAGCATATTGTGCCGCTTGCCGTCCTTCACCACGTACAGGCTGGTTTGATAGGCACCGGTAAGAGAAACCGGTTGCGTGGAGTAAGCCATTTCCTCAAAGCCGCTGGGCGAAAGCCGGATTTGTTCTTTTTTCACCTCCAGGCCCCGGGGGTCGGTCACCACCACCTCCAGGGGAATGGCCGGCAGCCCCTGGCGCCAATCTTGAGGTTTCACAATGATGCCCACGTGAAAGGTATCTCCGGGGCGGTAAATGCCCCGGTCAGAAAACAGATAGGCGTCCAGCCCCTTGGAGGGATCGTTTTGGGGTTTTTCTTGGGGGGTATCCTCGCCGTTTTCGCCGCCATAGGTGCGCACCGTGTATTCACTGTCTCTCACGGTGTGTTCACCGCCCACGTCAAACCGGCTGAAATCCAGCTGGGTATCGAACCCCCGGAAGGGCATGAAGGCCACGTCATTGCCCCTGGTCACCAAAAACACGGTGGGATATTTTTCTCTGGTGAAATGCTCCAATGAGGGGAACGAAGCGCGGCCCGACGCATCGGTGTCGTCGGAGATCACCGGCAGACCGTTCTTGCCCAGCACTTCCACATGGGCCCCGGCCACCGGGTTGCCGCTGCGGATGGACATGACCCACAGGTCATGGCGGTTGTCTTGGGTGGTTTTCACCAGAATGCCCATGTCGGTCACCAGCACCAAGCGGCTGTCGCTGCCCCCCGCTGGCCGCGAATGGGCGGTGTCCCACCCTCTGGCCCGCACCAAAAACAACCCCCGCAAATTCCCAGCGCCACCCAGGTAAGGCGAAAAATCCAAGGAGGCATATTGGGGCAGACCAGGGCGCCCCTTTTGCAGCGGGCGGGTGACCACGGTTTGCTGGCTAATGTTGGTTTCGTCAAAGTTATAGTGTTGGAACTCGGGGCTGTTGAACTTCCCACCGGTTTGGCTGACCAAGTGCGCGATGTCCGTGATCTTCACCCGTCCAATTTCAAATCGCACGGCCGGAATATCCCGGGCGGCCACGGAAATTTTGTGTTCTCCCCCCAGGCTCAGCAGGGACCCCTTCTGCATGATTTTCACTTCTTTGGGAAAATCTGGCACCCGTATCACTCGGTCGTAAGCCCGAACCAGGGGAAAGCCCCCATACCCCTGGGTGCCCTTTTTCACTTGCAGGTAAAAAGAACGGCCGGGGTCTGCCTGCACCCGGAAGGCATGCACCTTGGGGTAAGCCACTTCCGACGGCAGGGGATCCGGCTGAATTTTTTGAGACTGGGCCAGCACCTCGGTGCCAATCATGGCCGTGTCTCCCCAATAATAATTCTTCACCTCCGGCATACCCTGAAAGGCTGGGCGGTTCACCGGCAGCAAATACACCTCCAAGTTTTTCGAGAGTTCATCCGGCCCCACCCCAGAGGTGGTTTCCACCACCAAAACTTGTTCCGATTCATTCTGCTCGTTGTCCACCAAGGTCACCGTGGTTTCGGCAATCTTGAAGAAATCCTCCAGCCCCGGCACCCTGACCGAGTCTTCCAGGGAAGACTCCAGGCTAGAGCCCCCCCAAGAGGAGCGGGCGCCAGACGACACCACCATCACGGCCGTTTTTTCTTCTTCAGGAATAACCAACGGCACCGAGTGCACGTAGGCCTCGGTATGGGTTTTGTTGAAGGTCACCTGATAGTCCACCCCGCCCCCAAACCCGCTGAACAGCCCACCCTTGCCCTTCAATTTCAAGGTCACCCGATCCCTAAAATCTTCCTCGTCCACCGGGTAGTTGAAACGGATGGTCCCCACCACCTTGTTGATCTTGCCGTCGTTCGGGTCTTGATAGAGGAAAAACTCTTTGATGGCCCCTTTGAAGGGTGGTGTTGAAAAGGTCAGTTTGTAACTGGAGGGATGCACATGCTCGGGGAACAGGTCCCTGTCGAACTTCACCGTGTAATCTTCCCCCACCGCCCAGTGAACTCCGGGCTCTGGCTTAAACACCAGGGTAGAGTCATCCACCCACAACCACACCCCCGGCAATTCCGGCGAGAGCGTGATGCCATGGGTCACGGGTTTTCCAGCTTGCTCCAGGCGAGCCAGGGAAGAATAAGCGTAAATCCGCAATTCATCGGGTTTGGCCCCCTCTTCAAAACTAGGCTCGCCAGGTCCCGACAAATGCAGCTCAATTTCATTTCGCTGGGGCATCCAAATGATCAACAACACCGCGGCAACGGTCGCCACCAGCACCAGGGGGAAGCCAATCCAAAAACTCCGCGCCGACTTCCGGTACCAATAACGCGACAACGCCACCACTTCGTCCACCACCAGGGAGGGCAAGCGGAATATCCACTTAAACAAGGGAGGAGGCGTGTATTTCCCCAGGGTAAAATAGAAGACCGCTTTCAGGCCGGACCACACCCACATCACAGGAGAAAAGAAGGTTTTGAACGCTGCCGCCACCTTCTGTAAAAACAAACCGTATTTCGAGCGGCGTTCAGCCGTGGGGGTTTGCTTGGTCTCGGCGGAGGATTCAGCCCGGGCCGCCCGGCGCACGTGCATGGCCAGGGCCACCCATTGGGCCCCGCGTTGCCAAGCCGTCTGGGCCCAACCCTTCAACCGTTGAACCACAGGATGGACCCCACGCCCTACCCGTTGCGCTGCCGGATGGGCCTTCACTTTGGCCCAGCGGGTGTTCAACCCTTCCACCCCCTTGGCCACCCGTTGGCGGGGCCATTTTCCCAGCAACCATGTCTTCCATCTGGTCAACTTAGCTTTCCATTGGCTTTTCATATCCACCCCCTTTTGATGTGATGAAACGACCTTCCAGTGATGAAATCCGCAGGGAATCTTACACCACAACCAGCGCCCATGCCAACAAAGGCGCCCTCCGATATGAAAGGATATTTTTGTTTCAAAGAAGAGAGCACTTCCCCCTGAGCGGCTCAATCTCATTCCGGGTTTCACGACTTACGTGCCCCCCACGAAAGCGTCATTCCCTCTTTTGGCTTGGGTCTTCTGCTTCCCCCCTTGATCCCCCATACCCCTAAAAACAACAAAGCCCGCGCAGGGCGGGCTTTCCAAGGGGGATGATTTTGGGGCCTTGCCCCGCATTCCCTGTTCGCTTCTACACGGGGGAAAACATGCCTTACGCAAAAATCCCGCGTTCAGATCGCAGGATGGCTCAAGCCTCTCTTAAAAATGACACATCGCTTCTTAAAAAATACACATCGCTCAAAACTCACAACGAATGCCGAGGGCGGGAATCGAACCCGCACGGGTTGCCCCACTGGATTTTGAGTCCAGCGCGTCTGCCAGTTTCACCACCTCGGCGGTATTGGATCAATTTTCCGGGGGCTGGAGGGGGTTGTCAAGAGATGGCGCGCCAGACCAACACTTCCCGCCCTATCCCCTCAACGTCTAAAACCCGGCCAACAGCACCGACACAGAGCGGGAGGAGAGTTCCAGCCACGCGGAGGGCAGAATGCCCAGATACAGCACCCCCACGGCCGAAACCAGAATGGCGGCGGCCAAACCCGGATGAAACACCGGTTTGGGGGCGGGTTCACCCTGGGGGGGGGTCATGTAAAACACCACCAGAATCCGCAGGTAGTAATACACCGACACCACCGAGTTCACCACCCCAATCACCGCCAGCCAGATGTAGCCTTGCTCCACCACGGCTTTGAATATTTGGAACTTGCCCACGAACCCGCCGGTGAGGGGAATGCCGATCAGCGACAGCACGAACACCAGGGTGGCCAGCCCCACCGCGGGAGAAACATAGCCAAACCCTTTGAAGTCATCAAAGGTCACCCGCTCTTTGTCTGGGCCGGAAGCCAGAATGAGCACGGCAAAGATGCCCATGTTCATCAGGGTATAGGCCAGGGTATAGAACACCACGGCCCCCAAGCCCTCCGAGGTCGACACCACCAGCGCCGCCAGAATGTACCCGGCGTGGGCGATGGACGAATAGGCCAGCATCCGTTTGATGTTGTTCTGCTGAATGGCCACCACGTTGCCCAGGGTCATGGTCAGGGCGGCCAGCACCCACAGCACCTGGCTCCATTCGCCGCGCATGGCCCCCAGGGCTTCTACCAACAGCCGAATGAGCGCGGCAAACCCGGCGGCCTTTGGCCCGGCGGAAAGAAACGCCGTAACCGCCGTGGGGGCGCCTTCATACACGTCTGGGGTCCACATGTGGAAGGGCACGATGGACAGCTTGAACCCAAACCCCACCAGCAGCAGCGCCATGCCAAACCACACCAGGGGGTTGGCAAAGGTATCGGGGTTGGTCAGGGCCATGCCAATTTCCCGAATGTGAATGGTGCCGGTGGCCCCGTAAATCATGGCCATGCCATACAGCAAGAAACCGGTGGCAAAGGCCCCCAGCAGAAAATACTTCATGGCGCTTTCGTTGCTCTTCACGTCATGGCGCAGCATACCGCACAAAATGTAGCTAGAAATGGACAGGATCTCCAACCCCACAAACACCATCAGCAAGTCGAGCGCCGAAGCCATCACCATCATGCCGCCGACGGCAAACAGCAGCAGGGCGTAATACTCGCCGAAATCCATTTTCCGGTCGGCCAGGTAGCGGGTAGAAATCAGCACGGTTAAAAACGCGGTGGCGGCGAACACCATTTTGAACACCGCGGCGTAATCATCGGCAATCACCTCGCCAGAGAACCCTTTCAGGTCCAAGCCCAGCTGCAAATAGGCCCCATAGCCCGAGGCTGAAATGCCCAACAGCGCCACCAGGGCCTGGGGAAGGGTAGAGGCCCCCGGCCGACGGAACAGTTCCACCACAAGCACCAGCATTCCCATTCCGAACAAAATCAGTTCGGGGAGAATGGTCTGCAGGTCGGTTTGGGTAATCTGAAAGGTCATGTTGGCTAGCCTAATGTCATCGTGTTTGCCGAATGGCTCTGCGCCGTAATCCCGCCATTTTGTACGCCTACTACTTATCCGGTATTATTCCGTCCGTCATCCCATCTATTTTGACATCCCTCGAAAAACCTAACCGCACTTTCTTCCCATCGATTATTTTCTACCCCCTCATTTTCCTTATCCCTTTTGCCCCGGTTTTCTCCGATCTAGCGCAGGGAGACCCCTGGCTTCACGGATTCCGGCTTGGCTGCTGGGGATTCTGGCACGGCGGGCTTGGCGCCAGCCTGACTGGCAATGAATTGATCCACCGAGGGCTTCATTTTATCCAGGAACGGTTTGGGGTAAACCCCCATCCACACGATCAGCACCAGCAGGGGGGCCAGCACGGCCATTTCCCGCAGGGTCAGGTCCGCCAGTTTTTGGTTCACCGCCTTGGTCACCAGGCCAAAGAACACCCGCTGATACATCCACAGCAGATAGATGGCCGCCAGCACAACCGCCAGGGCAGAGACACCCGCCCCCCAGGGATTCACCCCGTAGGCCCCCAGCAGAATCAAATATTCCCCCACGAACCCGTTCAGCCCCGGCAGCCCGATGGAGGACAACACCACCACCAGAAACACGGTGGCATACACCGGCATGGGGCCCATCAGCCCGCCAAATTCGGCGATGGCTTTGGTGTGGCGACGCTCGTAAATCATGCCCACCAGCAAGAACAAGGCGCCGGTGCTCACGCCATGGTTCAGCATTTGAATCATGCTGCCCTGCACCCCTTGGGTGTTCAGGGCAAACAGCCCCAGCATCACAAAGCCCATGTGAGACACCGAGGAATAGGCCACCAGTTTTTTCATGTCGGGCTGAACCATGCACACCAAAGCCCCGTAGAGAATGGCCGCCACGGCCAACCCCATCAAAACGGGCAGGGCCATCAGCACCGCGTCGGGGAACATGGGCATGGCAAACCGGTAGAAACCGTAAGTTCCCATTTTCAGCAGCACCCCAGCCAGAATCACCGACCCCGCGGTGGGGGCCTCCACGTGGGCATCGGGCAACCACGTGTGAAAGGGGAACATGGGCACTTTCACCGCGAAGGCCAGGGCAAAAGCCGCGAACAGCCAATACTGGGCGGGGAAGGGAACCTTCAGGTGATACCACTCCAGCAGATTGAAGGAGGAATGCCCGGTGGACTGAAAGTTGAGATAGTACATGAACAAAATAGCCACCAGCATCAACACCGAGGCCGCCATGGTGTACACCACGAACTTCATGGCCGCGTACAGTCGGCGGTCGCTGCCCCACACCCCAATAATGAAATACATGGGAAACAGCATCACCTCCCAGAACACATAAAACAAGAACACGTCCAGCGCCAAAAACACCCCGGTCATGCCCACTTCCAGCAGCAAAACGGCAATCATGAACTCACGGGTGTGGCGGTTCTCGTTCCAAGCCGCCAGCACAGACAAAAAGGTGAGCAGGGTGGTCAGCAGCACCAGCAGCATCGACACCCCATCCGCCCCCAGAAAATACTGGGCCCCCCAGGCGGGAATCCAGTCCATCTGCTCCACCATTTGGAAGCCCCCCATGGCGGCATCGTAGGCAAAATACATGGGCAGCGAAGCCAAGAACGTGAGGCCGGTCACCGCCAGGGCAATTCCCCGGGCCAGGGCCCCCTGATTCCGGCCCACCAACAACAAGGCCGCCACCCCCGTCAGGGGCAGGAAGATCACCAGAGAAAGAATGGGAATTCCCAGAATGGACATGAACGGTTCCCTTTACTGTGAATGACTGTGAGTGAGACTTGGGTGAAACTATCTCTAAAAACACTCGTGTAAATTTTTCCGGCCGATGCCAAGCCAAATCTTCAGGCAGTGTACTGGCGCTCTAACCAAAACCGCCAGCCAGCGGTTATTCGGTTAAAAACACCAAGTAGCCCACCACCAGCACGGCCCCGGCCACCATGGATACCGCGTAAATTTCAATCATCCCGTTTTGGGCCAAGCGCAGCACCCAACCCATTCCCCGGGCCGCCCGGGCCGCGCCGTTTACCGTGCCGTCAATGCCCTTCACGTCCACGGTTTTCCACAGCACCTTGTCCGAGACCCAGTGCAGAGGCCGCCACACCACCAGGTTGTATAGTTCATCCACGTAATATTTATTCCGCAGCACTTTCCACACCATGGGGTCCGTTTGATCCCAGGCCAGGGCCCGTTCCCGGTTAACAGTAAACATGCGATAGCCCAGGGCCATGGCCCCCAGGGCCAGCACCGTGGTCAGGGCCATCAAGCCCAGTTCGGTGCCAGTATCACCGTGGCCCGCCCCCGCCGGAACCTGAGCGAAAAATCCTTCAAAGTAGTGTTCCATCCGGTTGGTGATGCCCAGGCCCCCGCCCAAAGAATGGGGAATGCCCAGCCAGCCCCCCGTCACCGACAGAAACGCCAGAATCATCAGGGGCAGGGTCATCACCCAGGGAGACTCGTGCACATGCTCCGGGTGCTCCAAACGGCTGGCCCCGAAGAAGGCCATCCCCACCGCCCGGAACATGTAAAAAGCCGTCAGCACCGCGGTAATCAACCCCACCAGCCACAGCAGGGTAGAACCCGCCGGAGAAGAGAACGCCTGCCACAGAATTTCATCTTTCGAGAAGAACCCGGAGAAGATGAGGGGGAACCCGGAGATGGCCAGGGCCCCAATAAGAAACGTGAATCCGGTGATGGGCATTTTCTTGGCCAGTCCGCCCATCTTGCGCATGTCTTGCTCGTGGTGCAGGGCGGTAATCACCGACCCCGCCGCCAGGAACAACAGGGCTTTGAAGAACGCGTGGGTCATCACATGGAACACCCCGGCCCCAAAGGCCCCCACCCCCATGGCCAGAAACATATAGCCCAACTGGCTGCAGGTAGAATAGGCCAGCACCCGCTTGATGTCGTTCTGGGCCAGGGCGATGGTGGCAGAGAACAACGCGGTGGCGGCGCCCACGGCGGCCACCACGGCCAGGGTGGCGGGAGACAACACGAACAGGTGGCTCATGCGGGCCAGCAGGTACAGCCCGGCGGTTACCATGGTGGCCGCGTGGATCAGGGCCGACACCGGGGTGGGGCCCTCCATGGCGTCGGGCAGCCACACATACAGGGGAATTTGGGCGCTTTTGCCCGCGGCCCCCACGAACAGCAGCAGAGTCACGGTGGTGACCATCAGCGACCCCGCCCCCAGCACCACCGAAGCCTGCTGGTTAATCCCCGCCATTTCCAAGGTGCCAAACAGCCAGAACAGCATCAGAGAAGCCACAATAAAACCAAAATCCCCAATCCGATTCACCACGAAGGCCTTTTTGGCCGCCGCCGCGGCAGAGTCTTTTTCAAAGTAATAGCCAATCAGCAAGTAAGAGCACAGACCGACCCCCTCCCACCCCACGAACAGCAGCAGCAGAGAACTGGCCATCACCAGGATCAGCATGAAAAAGATAAACAGGTTCAGGTAAGCGAAGAACCGCCAGAACCCGGCTTCCCCACGCATGTAGCCCACGGCGAACAGGTGAATGACAAACCCAATGCCGGTGATGATGAGCAGGTACAGCCCCGAGAGACGATCCACCAACAGGGTCACCGGCACGTTCAGGTTGCCGGATTGAATCCAGGTAAACAGGGTTTGAGAAATGGTTAAGCCGGGGGCTTGCAGCATGCGGTTGAAAGCCATTATCGACAGCACGAAGGCCGCGCCCACCACACCGGGCCCCAGCAGAGACACAAAGACCGGCCCCAGCTTGCGGCCCAGCAGGCCGTTTAGCAAAAAGCCCGCCAGCGGCAGGGCCGGAATGATCCACAACGAATCGTTCATCATCGTGTTGTCCACTGAAAGAATCTCCGGAAAACCATTTGAACTTCAAACCCGCTTCACACCGAACAACCCAGCAGGTCTGGCCCTTGAAGTATTGGCCATGGCGCACTTCACTTCATCCCGACTTCATGCCGCATTCAAACGAAACCAATCTTGACCAAGTCTTGACCCATCTTGAACCGCATCCTCCCGTCCGATGGGTTTTCCCCATCCTAGGCAACGTATTCATCCCCCCACCTCCAAGCACCGCCGCCTATCCACGCGCCCCACCACCGCAAGCAACCCGTTACCACTTCAGCAGGTTGATCTCATCCACGCTCAAGGTTTCCTTGTTGCGGAATATTTCCAGCATGATGGCCAAACCCACCACGGCTTCCGCCGCGGCCACCACCAGCACAAAGAACACAAAGATTACCCCCACCATGGAATCCATGCGGGTGGCAAAACCGATGAAGGCCAAGTTCACTCCGTTCAGCATCAGCTCAATGTTCAAAAACACCACAATGGCATTGCGGCGGAGAATCACCCCGGCCACGCCAATGGAGAACAACAGACCGCTTAAAATTAAAATATGCCCCAGGGGAATCATGCGTTCTCTCCCGTCTCGCTTTTGACCCGCCGCTTGGCCAGCACCACCGCCCCCACCACCGCCACCAGCAGCAGAATCGAAATCACCTCAAAGGCCAGCACGTAATCGGTGAACAGCAACTGCCCCACCACTTCTACGGACCCCTCCTCCGCGATCCGCTCCACGGGGTACACCCCCTTGGGTCCCACCAGGGGGCTGCGGAACAAACCCACCAACTGGGTGAGAATAGACACCGCCAGGGCCAGCCCAGTGATTTGAGGAAGGCGCCCGGTGAAGGGGAAGCGGGCCTCGGCCTGCACGTTCAGCAGCATGATGACAAACAAGAACAACACCATGATGGCCCCGGCATACACCAGCACCTGCACGGCGGCGATGAACTCAGAGTTCAACAGAATGTACACCACCCCCAAGCAGAAGAAGGACCCCACCAAAGCCAGGGCGCAATACACGGGGCTGCGTAGCACCAGAACCGCCAGGGCGCCCAGCACCGCCAATCCGCCAAAAAAGTAGAACATCAGGTCCATGGATCGCCTTCTTGAGTGTAAAAAATATTTCCAGCCGTTTTATTGTGAATATGATTGGGTTCGAGCGTGATCTTTGGGGGTCAAGCCAGGGTGAACCCCTGTTGGCCCACGACCTTCCAAGAAACCCCAGCAAATTTTTTCTCGCCCTTGGCCAGCCGGTCCAGCACGTCTGGTGCCGGGGCAAAGCTGGCCTCTTGGCCCAGGGCCCGCATCAGGTCGGGGAGAATCCTTAAAGGGTCCCTGGCTTCGCCGGGCCCGTTCACCGCCTGCCGCAGGGCCTGCACCCGGCGTTGTTTGTTGGCCCAGGTGCCATATTTTTCCGTCCAGGTCAGGGCAGGCAGAATCACATCGGCCATGTCAAACCACTCCGAGCGGTAGGCGGCCACTTGCACCACCAACTCGGCTTTGCGGGCAGCATTCAACAGGGCTGGAGAGGCCTCTGGGGCACCCAGCACGAACACCACCTTGGCCTTGCCCAGGGCTTTTTCCATGCCTTTGTTTCCGGCTTCACTCTGGAAACCCAGCAACTTAGCCCCTTGGGCGTTGGGGGTTTTGTCTGGGGTAATCAGGGTTTCCAAAAAGCGGGCGCCCGCCGGGGCGGCAGATTCTGGCGCGTGGGGGGCAAAAAACTGCCCGGAGCCAAAGGCCCCCGCCAGCAGGTTCTTCAGCAGAAACAATTCTTCCAGGGTGGAATCCAGATCGGCCACCGCCACCACTTGATCGCCAGAGGCACTCAAATCCTTCACCTTGCCCGCCACCGCTTCCAGCAGGGCGTTCCAAGCCGCGGGGACCAGCGCGCCCTTCACCCGGGCCAGGGGCTCGGTCAGGCGCAGCGTTTTATCGTTGGCCTTGCGATAGGTCAGGCGGCCCTCATCGCACATCCACCACTGGTTGACGTCCTTGTTCTCGCGGGGCTTCAGCCGCTCCACCTTGCCGTCGTTGTGGTCCACGGTAATGTTGCAGCCAGTGGAACAACCGGGGCAAACCGAGGGGGTGCGCTCCAGTTTCCAGGCGCGCTTTTTAAAGCGGAATTCCCGCTCGGTGATGGCCCCCACGGGGCACAGGTCGGCCAGGTTTCCCTGGAACTTGTGGGTAATTTGGTGGTCTTTGTAGGTGTCGAAAGTCAGCTCGTGGGTGCGTAGAAAATGGCCAAAATCGTGGTGGCCTTCAATTTCCATCGAGAACCGCTCGCAGCGGGAACAATGAATGCAGCGGTTGCGCTCCAGCATGATAAACGTGCCCACGTCGCGCCAGCCATAGGTGCGCTTTTCGTAGGCCATTTCCGAATGGCCGGTGCCATAGCGGAAGGCGTAGTTTTGCAGATCGCACTCGCCCGACTGATCGCAGATGGGGCAGTCGAGGGGATGATTCACCAACAGCAATTCGTTGATGATGTTCTGGCCGTCTCGCACTTTTTGATTGGTGGACGACACTTTCATCCCCGCCGCGGCCTGGGTAGAACACGAGGTCGCCAGTTTGGGCAGGCCCTTTCCGTTGCCCAGGTCGGTGATATCGACCAGGCATTGGCGGCAGGTGGCCACCACCGACAACGCGTCGTGGTAGCAGTAATGTGGAATCTCCGTGCCGGCGGCCATGGCCGCTTGGAGGATGGTTTGCCCCTCCTGGAACTCCACCGGCTTGTCGTCCAGATAAAAGGTGGGCATATCGGCCCCTTTCGGGTCAGATGAAATGTTTTTTGAATTCTTCTGGATACTTGGTCACAAACGCTTTGATGGGCCCCGCGGCGGCGTCGTTCAGCGCGCACAGCGAAGTGCCGAACATCTGTTGAGACACCCGCCCGATCCGCTCTAACTTTTGGCTGTCGCCCAGGTTTTCCCGGAAGTCTCGCACCAGGTTGCGAAGCCAAAAGGTTCCCTCGCGGCAGGGCGTGCATTGCCCGCACGACTCGTGGTTGTAAAACAGAATCGTGCGATAAGCCAGTTCCACGATATCGGTATCTTCGTCGAACAGCATCAGGGCGGCGGTGCCCAGCATGGATCCCGCCTTGGCCACGGAGTCGAAGTCGAAGGGAATGTCGATTTCCTCCGGGCGCAGCACGTTGGACGAAGACCCGCCAGGAATCACGGCTTTCAATTTTTTGCCGCCCCGCACGCCGCCGCCCAGATCGTTGATGATCTGCTTCATGCTGACCCCCATGGCCACCTCGTAAATGCCAGGCTTGGCCGCGTGCCCGCTAATGCCCACCAGGCGGGTGCCATAGTTGTTGGGGGTTCCAATTTTCTTAAAGGCCTCGGCCCCCTCTTTCACGATAAAGGGCACACAGGCCAGGGTTTCCACGTTGTTCACGCTGGTGGGGCAGGCGTTATAGCCATGGGTGGCCGGAAAGGGGGGCTTAACCCGGGGTTGACCCCGCTTGCCCTCCAGCGATTCCAGCAGGGCGGTTTCCTCGCCACAAATGTAGGCGCCAGCGCCCCGGTGCACGGTTAAGTCTAAGCTGAACCCCGATCCCAGAATGTTTTTGCCCAGCAGTCCCGCTTTGTACAGGTACTCAATGGCTTCGTTGATTCGCTGGGCAGGGCGCACCGACCTGCCGCGGATATAAATATAGCCGTGGTTGCAGCCAATGGCGTAAGAGCCCAAAATCATCCCCTCCAGAAACAAATGGGGATCGTTGTTGATCAGGAAATGGTCTTTGAAGGTGCCGGGCTCGGCTTCGTCGGCATTGCACACCATGTAGGTGGGCTTGCGGTCTTTGGGTATAAACCCCCACTTCATGCCGGTGGGAAAGCCCGCCCCGCCCCGCCCCCGCAAGCCAGAAGCCTTCACCACCTCGATCACCTGATCAGGGGTCATGGACTTCATCACCTTTTCCAGGGCGGTATAACCCCCGGCTCGGCGATAGGCCTCCAACGAGCCATCGTAGCCATCGGTGCGGATGTTTTTAGCCAGCAGCAAGGTTTCTTTTAGCATCCGTTACTTTCTCCTCATGGCAGCCACCACCTCTTCCACGCGATCCGGATCCACCTGTTGGGCAAAGTGGTCATCCACTTGAATCAGGGGGGCCTTGTCGCAGGCGGCGATGCACTGCACTTCCTCCAGGCTAATCATGCCATCCGGGGTGGTTTGCCCAGCGTGAATGCCCAGCGCGTCTTCCATCCGCTCCAGCACTTTGTCACCGCCGCACAGACCGCAGGGAATGCTGGTGCACACCCGAATGTGGTGCTTGCCCCGGGGCTCGCGCTGCAGCATATCGTAAAACGTAATCACCCCCCGCACATGGTTCAGGGAAACCCCCACCATGTCGGCCAACACCTGGTCCCATTCCTCTGGAACACAGCCCTTGTTCTCCCGAAGAACCAAATGAATCAGGGGAAGCAGGGCGTGCTCCTTCCGGGGGTATCGTTGGAAGATCCCTTCCACCTCTTTCATGACTGCGCTGGAAAAACCGGGCATGGGCATCATCCTGAAAAGGCTTTGCATTCAACAAGTTCAAAATTCCGGAGCGCTCCGGCCAGAAAAAACCTAGGCGCCCCCCCCTTCCACCCGACACACAATCTTCGGATGATGGCTTCGGGTTATGGTTTCTATCACACTCAACCAGGAAATCAAACGGAAGATTTATTTTTTGGCCTGGGCAGCCAATTCCCGCAAGGTGGCGATGGCTTTTTTGTAGTCGGGTTGGCCAAACACAGCGGTACCCGCCACCAAGCAGGTGGCGCCAGCGGCCACGACCTCTTTCACCGTGTCGTTGTTCACCCCGCCGTCCACCTGAATTTCCACGCGGCCCAATCCTCGTTTGTCCAGGGTTTCCCGCAGTTGGGCAATTTTCCGGGTGACCTGAGGAATGTAAGACTGCCCGCCAAAGCCGGGGTTTACGCTCATCAGCAACACCATGTCCAGGTCTTCCAGCACCCAATCCAGCACATTCAAGGGGGTGTGGGGGTTCAGAGAAACCCCCGCCTTCACCTTGAACGACTGAATGTGCTTAATGGACCGCTGCAAGTGGTGGGTGGCCTCGGCGTGGATGGTGATGTAGTGGCACCCCGCCTTGGCGAAGGCCTCTGCCAACGAATCCGGATTCTGCACCATCAGGTGGGCGTCATACACCAATCCCTCCCGCTTCTTCATGCGGGCCACAATGGGCGGGCCAAAGGTCAGGTTCGGAACGAAATGATTGTCCATCACGTCCAGGTGAACCCAGTCGGCACCGGCCTCGTGCACGGCGGCGATTTCCTCGTTGATGCGGCCAAAGTCGGCCGACAGCAGAGACGGAGCGATTTTGATCATACCTGCTCCTTCACGGCGGCAACCACGGCCTTGGCGGTAATGCCAAAGTGCTCGAACAGTTTACCGCCGGGGGCCGAGGCCCCAAAGCCCTTCATGCACACCATGCGGCCCTTCAGGCCGATGTAGCGGTCCCAACCCAGGGAAATCCCGGCTTCCACGCCCACCCGGGCGGTCACGCCTGGGGGAATCACCTGGTCACGGTAAGACTGGGGTTGGTCTTCAAACAGTTTCCAGCAGGGCAGGCTCACCACCCGCACGCCGATGTTCTCTTTGGCCAGTTCGGCCTGGGCCGCCACGGCCAAATGCACCTCCGACCCGGTGGCCATCACCACGGCTTTCAGGGGCAAGCCGTTGGGGGGCTCGCTCACCACATAGCCGCCCTTGGCCGCGCCGTCTTTGCCCAAGCGGGGCAGGGGGGGCAGGTTCTGGCGGGTCAGCAGCAGGGCGCTGGGGGTGTCTGTCATGGTCACCGCCGTTTCCCAAGACTCCAGGGTTTCCAGGGCGTCCGCCGGGCGGAACACCGCCAAGTTGGGAATGGCCCGCAGGGCGGCGTAATGCTCCACCGGCTGGTGGGTGGGGCCGTCTTCCCCCACCCCAATGCTGTCGTGGGTAAACACATACACCACCCGCAGCCCCATCAGGGCGCTCAGGCGCACCGCGGGCCGGGCGTAGTCGGAGAACACCAGGAAGGTTCCGCCGTAGGGAACCACCCCCCCGTGCAGGGCCAAGCCGTTCATCACCGAGCCCATGCCGTGCTCCCGAATGCCGTAGCGAATGTACCGCCCGGCATAGTTGTTCTTTTTGTTCACGTCCTCCACTTTCCCTGGGTGGGTGTTGTTGGAGGGGGTCAGGTCGGCGGAGCCGCCCACCATGTCGGGGTGGTTATGCACCAGGGCTTCCAGCACCTTGCCGGAAGAGGCACGGGTGGCCAGGGTGGGGGGTTCTTTCAGCCAGCTGTCGCGCAGCTTGTCCAAACCGGCCTTCCAATCCTTGGGGTCTTCTCCCCGGGCAATACGGGCCAACTCGGCCCCTTCGGCGGGGAACGCTTTTTGATAGGCCGCCAGTTTGTCGGCCCAGGCTTTGTTGGCCTGCTGGCCGCGGTCTTTGGCCTGGCGCCAGAAATCCAGCACCGGGGCCGGCACTTGAAAGGGAGGCCAGGACCAGCCCAGCTTTTGCCGGGCGCCCTTGATTTCTTCCTCGCCCAGGGGCTCGCCGTGGGCCTTGTGGGTGCCCGCCCGGGTGGGGGCGCCATAGCCGATCACGGTTTTGCAACCGATCAGGGTGGGCTTGCCGGTTTCGGCCTGGGCCTTTTTGATGGCCTCTTCCAGGGCCTTCTGGTCGTGGCCGTCCACGCTCAGGGTGTGCCAGCCATAAGACGCAAACCGGGCCAGCACGTCTTCCGAGGTAGACAGGTCGGTGTGGCCGTCAATAGTAATGCCGTTGTCGTCCCACAGCACAATCAGCCGCCCCAGGCCCAGGTGGCCCGCCATGGCCCCGGCCTCGTGAGAAATCCCTTCCTGCATGTCGCCGTCGCCAGCCAACACGTAGGTGTAATGAGAAATCATCTCGTGGCCGGGCTTGTTAAACCGGGCCGCCATCATCCGCTCGGCCAGGGCAAAGCCCACGGCGTTGCACACCCCCTGCCCCAGGGGGCCGGTGGTCACCTCTACCCCCACGGTGTGGCCGTATTCGGGGTGGCCGGGGGTCTTCGAGTTCAGTTGGCGGAAGTTTTCCAGTTCTTTCATGGGCAGGTCATAGCCGCTTAAGTGCAGCAGACCGTACAGCAGCATCGAGCCATGGCCACCGGACAACACGAAGCGGTCCCGGTCGAACCACTTGGGGTCGGAGGGATTGTGCTTCAAAAATTTGTTCCACACCACCGAGGCCGCATCGGCCATGCCCATGGGCTGGCCCGGGTGGCCAGAGTTGGCTTTTTGCACGGCATCCATGGCCAGGGCACGCAGGGCGTTGGCGGCAAACTGTGGCAGCTGGCTGGCAGAAATTTCTTCGGTCATCGGGCCTTCCTAGGAATGGAGCGTTCTGGGAGTGTGGGTGATCTAAAAAACCGCCCCGGCGTTACTTGCCGGGGCCTTTCAGGCGAGACATGGCCGCCACGGGGGGGGCGAAAGGCACGGTATTGCCTTCATATTCCCGCAGCAGGTGATAGGTCAGCAGCAGCTGGGTAATGGCCAGCGGGTCGCTGTGCCGTTCTTTCCCGGCGTCCATGAACTTGCCGAACTGGTCGGGGTTGATGGGTTCCAACTCGGGCAGGTGGTCCCAAATGCGCTTTTCCAATTCCCGGGCGTGTTCGGGGGTCACGTCGCCGTCAATTTCCAAAATATCCACCGGCATGCCAGAGTCGCGGCCCAGTTTGAAGCGGATTCCCGCCTCGTGGGCGTCTTTGTTGTCGGCCAGATAGCTGATGTCTGGATGAGGAATGGTTGGCCGCAGAATCAGCCGCACGTTCAGGTTGGGGCCGGCGTCTTTCAAATCCACCCCAGGCTTGGGGTAGAACTCGATGATGATGTCGGCGAACTTACGCTGGGGGCGGATGAAGGCTTCGGAGTCGGGCTCGCGCTTCACCATTTCATCGCGCACTTGGTCTTCGGTGTAGCCCCGCTTGGAGCAGTCGCGCTTGATCTTCCACACCATCCGCAGGTCTTCCGGCGGGGCCAGGTAAACCTTGATGTCATAGAAGTTGCGCATGGGGGGGGTGTAATACCCCAGCAGCCCTTCGATGATGACGTACTCGCGGGGGGTCACGTATTCCGGCCGGGTCAGGGTGCCGTCATCGTGATCGTACACGGGCTTCAGGATGGGCTGACCGTAATGCAGCCGCTCCAGTTGCAGTTCCATGATGTCCAGGTAGTTACAATCGGGGTGCAGGGCGGTGATTTTGTGAATGGACCGCTCCTTCCGGTCGTACTTGTGGTAGTCGTCGGTGCAAATTTCGGTCACGTTTTCGTGGCCCAACAGCTTGCGCAACCCCCCGGTGATGGTGGTCTTTCCGGCGGCGCTGTCCCCCACGATACCAAGAATGATAGGTCTGTTTCGTTTCATGATCTTTTTATCCAAGGTCAGGTTTCGGTCAGGGAAGCCCTCTCTGGCCCAAGGGGCCTGGGAGAGCCAAGGTAAACATTCCGGTTAACATTCTACTGCTTTGCCCTCCCGCTTTTTTCGCAAGCCATTGAGGCGGCAAGCGATTTCGATCTTTCCGCAAGGAAGGGCCAGCCGGGGGATTCGGGCGATAAACTGCAAATTGACACAAAGATTCCAGCAGTGTCAAGGGTCCGTCCGTTCAACGGATGGAAAGAAGACGGCCAAACGGAATGATCATTTCCTATTTCTTTCGTTAATGTCAGCATGACGCCATTAATTCTAAAATACTAATCTTTATTATTTAGGAAGTTTTAAGCCCAGTCGGGCTTGGTTTTCGTTGAATGTCTGGGGGAGGCCATTCTATTCCATTCAGGGGCACTCATTCGTCCTCCGGGGGCTATGAAAACAAAACATCAGATCAGGGTATTGCAAATTGGGTTGAGCGTGGGGTTGTTTACCCTGGCCCTGGGATGGGCCGGTTGGCACTCTCTGCAAGACCAAAGTCAACGGCTGTTGTGGCGGGCCACCATGATGGCCTCCCTCATTGATTCCGTGGCGGCCTATGACAAAGTCCACAGCCCCAACCAGCCGTTGATCAGCACCTTGGGGCAGGTGCGAGAAAGCTTGGAGAAAAACCAATCGCTGTTCGAGCGGGGTTTTCTGTACCTGGTCGGTGACACGCCGGAGGGCCTGCGGGTGTATCTGGCAGAGGTCCATGGCCAATTAGCGCCCGTGGGACACCTGGAGGGAAACTCTCCCTTCTTGGCCCCCCTGGCCCAGGGTTTGGCTGGGGAAAAGGGGGTGAAACTGATTTCGGTGGACGGCAAGCTGCAAGTCTCGGCCTATGCCCCCATTCCCACCCATCGCTTGGTGTTGCTGCTGGGCTTTCCCCTGTGGGACCGGGTGGCCCCCTTTCTGTGGCTGGAGCTGATTTCCCTGCTGGCGGGGGGGTTGGCCTTTTGGCTGGGCGTGTGGCTGCCCCTGCGGCAGGCCCGGCGAGAGGCCGCCCTGCGGGAGTTGGAGGGGCGGGTGGGGCGGCTGATGACCCGCAGTTCCTCCGACGGGGTGGTGTTCATCAACGCCCAGGGCCTGGTTCAATGGATCAACCCGGCGGTGGAAACCTTGTTCGGCTATCAGCCCGGCGAGCTGATGGGTAAAAACGTGACCCTGCTGATGCCGGAAGAACACGCCCGCAAACACGATGAATACCTGCGGCGCTACTTGGCCGGGGCCCCGGCCCGCGTCATCGGCATCGGGCGAGAAGTGACTGGCCGCCGCAAAGACGGTTCCGAATTTCCCCTGCACCTGAATATCTCCGACCTGAAAGACTCTGAACCGGGGGTGCGTTTCGCCGGGGTGCTGCGAGACTTGTCGGAGATCACCACGGTGGAAGCCCAGCTGCGGGCGGCCAAAAACTCCCTGGCCAAGGCCCAGGCCATTGGCCACATGGGCTCTTGGGAGTGGGATATCCCCAGCGGGGGCCTGACCTGGACCGATGAGGTGTTCCGCATCTTCGGCCATGAACCCCAAGCCTTCCCCGCCACCTATCCGGCTTTTTTAGAGGCCATCCACCCCGATGACCGGGAGAAGGTGACCCAGGGGGTGGGCAACGCGGTCGAAAAAGACATCCCCTACCGGGTGGAACACCGGGTGGTCCGCCCCAGCGGCGAGATTCGCACCGTGCTGGAAACCGGCGAGGTTTCCCGCGACGCGGCGGGCACCCCCCTGCGGATGGTGGGCACTGTTCAAGACATCACCGACCTGAAAGCCATTCAGAACGAATTGACCACCCGGGCCGTTCAGCAGTCGGCCCTGAAGGAAATTTTGGAAAAGGTCATGGAGGGCATGCCCTCCCAGCGGCTGCTGGAACACGGCCTGTCCGTTTTGGGCTACACCCTGGACATGAATTTCGGCCATGTGTTTTTGGCCGACCCCAAAACCGGGCATTTGACCCCCACGGCCGCCATGGGCTGGCCCTTGGAACATCTGCCCCCCCTGAAACCAGAGGACATCTCCCGCTCATTTCCCTCCTTTGCGGCCAACAACCCCACCCCCATCCCCCTGGAGGGGAAGACCGCCCTGCCCGCCCACATGACCCGCGCCCGGATTCAAGGGGGGCTGTGCGTCATCTTGCCGGGGAAAACCCGCCCCATGGGTCTGCTGGGGGTTTACACCAGCCAACCCCGGGAGTTCTCCCGGGAAGATCTCCACTTTGCCGAATCCATGGCCCGCATGCTGGCCACCGCCCTGGACCGGGAACGGATCGGCGCCCAGTTGGAACAAAGCATGGCCCAACTGGCCACGGTGGTCACCAGCGCCCCCATCATGCTGGTGGCGGTGAACGGCAACAACCAGATTACCCTGGTGCGGGGCCGGGCCGCCAAAGAGCTGGGGTTCAACCCCCAAGAGATGGAAGGCAAATCCTTCCACGAAGTTTTCTCTGGGCAGCCCATGCTGGACCGGGCCCTGAACCAGGCCCGAGACCTGGAAAGCGAAACGGTGGAGGTGGACCTGGGCGATAACATCTTCGAGGTGCGGGTGTCTCCCGCCCTGGAGGCCCGCGGCCGGAAGGGGGGGGTCATCACCGTGTGGGTAGAGATTACCGAGCGGAAAAAAATCGAGCGGATGAAAAGCGAGTTCATCGCCACGGTCTCCCACGAACTGCGCACCCCCCTCACTTCCATCCGGGGTTCCCTGGGGCTAATCACCGGGGGGGTCACCGGAAAACTGCCGGAACAAACCCTGGCCATGCTGAACATTGCCTACAACAACAGCGAACGGCTGGTGCGGCTGATCAACGACATCCTCGACATTGAAAAAATTGAATCGGGCAACTTGGTGTTCAACCACCGCCCCCTGGACCTGCACCAGGTCCTGGTTCAGGCGGTGGAAAGCAACCAAGGCTACGCCCGCGAGTACGGCGTGATCCTGGAAAAAGAAATAGCCGAGAACGAAACCTGGGTCATGGCCGACCCGGACCGGATGATTCAGGTGCTGTCCAACCTCATCTCCAACGCCGTTAAGTTTTCTCCCCGGGGGGAACGGGTGGTGGTGCGCCAACTGGTGAAGGGCAAGAAAATCCGGGTGGAGGTGGAAGACCACGGTGCCGGCATTCCCAAAGAATTCCAGCCCCGGGTGTTCAGCAAGTTCGCCCAGGCCGATTCCTCTGACACCCGCAAAAAGGGGGGCACGGGTCTGGGGCTTTCCATCTGCCGGGCCATTGTGGAACGCCATGGGGGGGTCATCGGGTTTTCCTCCGGCCCCCAGGGCGGAACGGTGTTTCACTTTGAGCTGCCGGTGTATCAACCCCTGGAACTGGCCCACACCGAGGAAAACCCCGACCACGACCAGGTGCTGGTGGTGGAAGACAACGCCGATGACATCCGCCAAGTCACCGAAATTTTGAACGGACTGGGGTTCAAGGCCATGGTGGCCACCTCTGCCGAGGAAGCCAAAAACCTGCTGGCCCGCTATCACTTTCAAGGGGTGCTGATGGACTTGTCTCTGCCAGGAGAAAACGGCCTGCAGCTTATCCACGAAATTCAGCAAGACACCCGCACCCGCCACCTGCCGGTGGTGGTCCTCAGCGCCTACATCGACAGCGGGGTGAGAAAAATTTCCGGCGGGCTGGCCTCGGTGGTGGACATGGTCGACAAACCCTTTTCGCCCGACCGGCTGGTGCAGGCCCTGAGCAAAACCGGGTGGGCCGTGGGCCCCCACCGCCCCGTTATATTGCACGTGGAAGACGACAAAGACGTGCTGGATTTCGTGGCGGCCACCTTTGGAAATTCCGCCGAGGTGCTGCAAGCCAAAACCCTGGCCGCCGCCCGGGCCATTTTAGAAACCCGCACGGTGGATTTGATGATTGTGGACCAGCAGCTGCCCGACGGCGATGGACTGGATTTAACTGCCCACCTGCCCGCCACCCAAAAGCACAAACTGCCAGTGGTGGTGCTTTCCGCGTTTCACCTGCCCCAGGGCGCGGAAGAACGGGTATCTTCGGTGTTCATGAAATACGAAAGCGATCCTGGTAAGCTGAAGCAGGTGGTGAACAACTTGTTGCGCAAAACCCAGGCCAGCCTGCCAGAGGCCCCCCTCCACGCCAGCACCCTTAACGGATGAAAGGAGACAACCCATGCCGGAGTTAAAAAAAATCATGCTGGTTGAAGACGAGCCCGATATTCAAACCGTGGCCCGCATTTCTTTGGAGCAGCTGGGGGGGTTTACCCTGCGGGTGTGCAGCGGCGGAGAGGAGGCCCTGAACACCATTCCGGGGTTTCTGCCGGACCTGATTTTGCTGGATGTGATGATGCCGGGGATGGACGGCCCGCACACCCTGAAAGCCCTGCGGGAAAACCCCGCCACCTCGTCCATTCCGGTGATCTTCATGACGGCCAAGGTGCAGCCTGCCGATGTTTCTCATTACCGCAGCCTGGGGGCGGTGGGAATCATTCCCAAACCCTTTGACCCCATGACCCTGTCCCAAACCGTTGGAGACATTTGGAGAGGCGCCCATGGCTAACCCCACCGAAGCGGCCGTTCAAGAACAGTTCCAAATGCTGCGCAAAGGGTACCTGGAACGACTGGAGGAAAAAATTCATCAGATGGAAGAACTGGGGGGGCGGCTCATCCAGGGTGGGGGTTCCGCCGATGACCTCAGCGGGCTGTTGCAGCTCGCTCACAAGTTGTCGGGCAGCGGGGCCATTTATGGGTGCAAAGAACTCAGCCAGCGGGCTGGCGACCTCGAAGTATTCCTGCGGGGCCTGCCCCCCCAAATTCCGCTCATTACCCCCAGCCAAACCGCCCGGCTGGCCGAGCATCTAGAATCCCTGTTGACGGCCTATCGGCAAAACGCCTGACAAAAAGTCCTCCCGGCGGAAGTTCTGCTGAAAGGCCTGCCCCAGGCTGGCGGCGTCTAGCCTGGGCAGCCAGGGCAGCCGCCCCAGTTCTTTCACCCGCCCCAGTTCTTGAATGGTGCGCTGGTTGTCTGGGTTTTCCTCCCCCACAAACACCACCCCCCGCACCTCCACCCCCCGCACCCGCAGGGCCTCTAAGGTCAGCAGGGTATGGTTCAGGGTTCCCAGGGTGGTGCGGGCGCACACCACCACCGGGTACCCCCAGCGGGCAAACAGGTCCGCCTGTAACACCTGCCGGGTGAGGGGCACCAGCACGCCCCCCGCCCCTTCCACCACCACCAGCCGCCCGGTCTCTGGCGGCCCCGCCGCCAGCCGCTCCACATCCAGCGACAGGCCCTCCAGCTCCGCCGCCCGGTGGGGCGACAGGGGGTGGGCCAACAGGGTGTCCTCCGGCAACATTCGCTCTGGGCCCACCCCGGCCAGCCGGGCCACCCGCTGGCTGTCGGTCTCGCCCTCCTCAAGGCCCGCCTGAATGGGTTTCCAATAGGCCGCCCGCAGGGCCGCCACCAGCATGGCCGCCACCACGGTTTTGCCCACCCCCGTGTCGGTGCCCGTGATCACCAGCCGGTTTTCGCTCACAGGTGTTCTCCGTTTCGATTCCGCCCGGCGTCCTGGGCCCATTCTTCCTCCAGCGCCAAAATCCTCCGGGCCAAGGCCTCCACCTCCTCCGGGGTTCGCTGGGTGTTCAAAGATACTCGCAGCCGGGCGGTTCCCTCCGGCACGGTGGGCGGCCGAATGGCCCGCACGTCAAACCCGCCTGTCCGCAGTCGTTCCGCCGCCCAGACCGCGGCGCTGTCCGTTCCCACCACCACCGGCAGAATATGCGTGTCTCCCGGCAACAGCCGCCAGCGGGTCAACCCCTCCAGTCGGGCGCGGCCCAGGGCCGTCAGCCGGGCCAGCCGGGCCCTGGCCTCATCGGCCTGGGCAGACAATTCCAGCGCACAACTCACCGCCCGGGCCATCAGGGGGGAAGCCGCGGTGGTGAACAGAAAACTCCGGGCGCCATTCACCAGGGTGTCAACCATCGCCCGCGAGCCGGTGACCAGCCCGCCGCTCACCCCCAGGGCTTTTCCGCAGGTGTGCAAGCAAATGATCCGTTCGGGATCCAGGCCATGGCCCAGGCCATGGTCCAGCTCGTGGGCCAGCCCCCGCCCCCCTGGGCCATACACCCCGGTGGCATGGGCTTCGTCCACCACCAGCACGGCGTCTTGATCTCGGGCCAGGTTGACCAAATCGGCCAAAGGCGCCCGGTCGCCGTCCATGCTGTACAGGCTTTCCACCGCCACAAACACTTGTTGGGCCCCCTTCCGCCGGGCCTGTTCCACGGCCTGGGCAAAGGCCGAGACATTGTTGTGGGGCACGGCCTTCCGCCGGGCCAAGGAAGCCCGCACCCCCTCCTTCACGCTGGCGTGGATGAATTGGTCGTGGATGACGTGATCGTGGCGGCTGGGCAGGGTGGAAAACAGCGCCAGGTTGGCGTCGAACCCAGAATTGAAATAGAGGGCCGCCTCCGTTCCAAAGAATGCCGCGGCCTGGGTCTCCAGGGCCTGGTGGGCTGGGTGGTTCCCCCGCAGCAGCCGGGAACCCCCAGACCCCACGGGGAGTCCCTCCGCCAAAGCCTGGGCCACAGCTTGCCCCAGGGCGGGGTGCGCGGCCAGCCCCAAATAATCGTTGGAGGAAAAATCCAGCCCGGCGGCCGGCAGCAGGGCTCTGGTTCGGCCCAAACCGGCCAGCCGGTCAAGTTCCCGCTGGAATGGAAGAGGCATGGGTGGGAGAGGAATACCTTGCGGGGCGGGGAGAAAGACCCAGCCGCTCCATGAGCGACCGGTCGGTGTTCCAGCCAGTGTTGGGGGTGGTGAGCAGCTTTTCCCCCGTAAAAATGGAATTGGCCCCCGCCAAAAAGGCCAGGGCCTGGGCCTCTGGGCTCAGGGTCAACCGCCCGGCGCTCAGCCGCACGTTGGTGGCAGGCATCAGCAACCGGGCCGTAGCGATCACCCGCACCAAATCCATGGGGTCCACCGGCGGGCGCCCGGCCAAAGGGGTGCCCTCCACCGGCACCAGCGCGTTCACCGGAACGCTTTCCGGGTGGGGGCGCAGGGTGGCCAGGATGTGCAGCAAAGCCACCCGGTCTTGG
Organism: Deltaproteobacteria bacterium; assembly: GCA_029858505.1. Classification (GTDB taxonomy): domain Bacteria; phylum SAR324; class SAR324; order SAR324; family JACQKK01; genus JAOUEW01. The sequence goes on along the minus strand of JAOUEW010000001.1, from coordinate 408,706 downwards.
GGGCTTTCGCCCAGCCCGATGATTCCCCCCGCGCACACCCCAATGCCAGCCCCAGCGGCTCGGCGGATGGTGGCCAAGCGTTGGTCGAAGGTATGGGTGTGGGTCACCTGGGGGTAAAACGCCGGGCCGGTGTCTAGGTTGTGGTTGTAGGCATTCAAGCCCGCCTCCGCCAGCCGCTCGGCTTGGCCCTCGCTCAATTCTCCCAAAGAGGCACAGGCCTCCATGCCCAGAGCCCGAATGCCCCGCACCATGTCCAACACCGACTCGAAGGCGGCAGGGTCACGGGGTCCCCGCCAAGCCGCCGCCATGCAAAACCGGGTGGCCCCCTGGGCCTTGGCCTGCCCCGCCCGCGCCAGCACCTCGTCCACCGCCTTCAGGCTTTCCGGCTCGATGGCCGCGTGGTGGTGGGCCGACTGGGCGCAGTAGCCGCAATCCTCTGAACACTTGCCGGTCTTCACGCTCAGCAGAGCGCACATTTGCAATTCCCCCGCGGGAAACACCGCCCTGTGCACCGCCGCCGCTTGATACACCAAATCCAACAGGGGCTGATGGTAAATGTCGGCCACGTCCTGCTCGGTCCAGTCGTGCCGCGGGGTCACCGAGCTGTGCTGGGCCTGGTCCATGGAAGACGGAGGATACTTCGGAGAAGCCGATGGAGTCATGGCGCGCGGAGGAAAAAAGATGAACAAGAGAAACAATGGGGTTGGGGGCTATTCTACCAGCGGAGGAGAAACGGGTCAAAGCAACCCCCTTAGGCCAACAGCCCCACCAGAATAATAAACAGAGAAAGAATCAACCCCCCGTCAATCAGCCCCCAGGCGGCGTTCTGGCGCGCGACCAATTCCTTGCGCACGTCTAGCCCCAGGGTAAACCAGAACACCACCCGCGCCAGGGTTTTCACCACCAGCACCAGCACCATGGCCGTGCCCAAATAGGCCCACAACTCTGGCTGATTGAACATGTGTTGGCCGGGCATGAACGTGCGGGTAATCATGTGGTTCAGCAATAACATCCCCGACATCAGGCCCATCAGCGACAACGCGGCGGCGGGATTGTTGTGGTGGAACCCCTGGTACAAAATACTTTTCTCCCGGCTGAATCCCAAATACAACAGCGAGTGAAAGAAAATGGTGGCCGCCCCCAGGGCCCACACCCCCAAAATATTGAACGTGCCTTCCTGGCGGTACCCTGCCAAATTCAACATGTCTTCTTGAATCAACCCCGCCGCCAGCACCAAATACACCGTGGCCGAAAACAACCCCGCGGCCAGGTTGTTGTGCAGAAACAACTCGTTGTTCACCGTCACCGGATCCCCATGGATATCGGTTTTCCCCCGGAACCACACCCACAGCACGCCATTCACCACCCAGCGCAGCACCCCCAGCAGCACAATGGTGATCGCCAGGGTCACCAGGGCCGCCTCCATGTTTTGGACAAAGGTCTCCAACGGCGGGCGCACCAAAGCGGAGCGGATGAGAATTCCCATGGCCACCACCCCACCCATCAGGTCCAGGGCCACCGCGGGTTTGGGGTTCTGGCCAAACACCGCATCCCGGGCCGAGAATCCCCGGGTCAGCATCCGGGTGTAAAACACCCACCACACCAGCATGGCCCCCACGGCCAGCCCGCCATACACCATAAATTTAATCAGCGCCAACCAGTTCATGGGCACCCCAAGATAAGTTGAATTGAAAACTCTTTGCTAGATATAAGACCATTGGGGGGCTTCACCCCCCATTCCCCCTTGTCACGGCAAAAACCCTGGTTATGCATCGGTCTCAGAAATATCGAGCTTAGGGTTCGGGCAACACATTGACCGTCACATCCAGTCCTTCGGGAATCAGAATATCCGTTTCCACGTCTTGGCGAAACAACCCCGCCGTTTCCAATCGAACCGTGTACTTTCCCGGTTTCTGCTCCACCCGCATTTCGGCCCAAGCCTGGGGCAGCCCCCGCCCGTTTACCCGGGAAATAATTTTCAACCGGCTCCCTGCCGGGGCCGCCACCCGCCTCAGCATATTCCCTGAACCTCCTCCCTGCTGTTCTCCAAATCCTGCCAGCTCCACTGTCATCTTGTTCACCTTGCCCCGGTCTGCCGCGGGGGCGGACCATTCCAGGTGCGCCCCATAGGGAAATCTCACCAGGTACCCCACCACCACCAGCAGGGCCAATAGCGTGGCTGTCCCCCCAACCGCTCCCCGGGCCAACACCACCTGGGCCGTCACGGACCTTTTTCCCCCACCCTTTTCCCAGCGTTGTTCCCAACGTTGCTCCCAACGTTGTTCCAGCAAGGCCAACCCCCAGCCAGTCAACCACACCACCACCCCGGCCCAGACAATGTCTGTGAAGAAATGCCCCCCCTGCACCATCCGGGCAGCCCCCACCAGGCTGCCCAAAACAAGCCCTGCCCCCAGGCCGAACCGCGCCCAGCCCGGCCGCCGCCGCCGCAGGGCGAAATAAGGCAGCATTAGGGAAAACCCCGCCGCCGCATGACCCGAGGGAAAACTATTTTCCTCCCGCTGAAAGGTGGGCACCCCCACCGGCTGAAATGGCCGGGTGCCCCCGAATATATCCACCTGCCTTGGGCGGGGCCGCCCAAAGTGCTCCTTCAACACCCCGTTTACCAACAGCAGGGGCCCGACCAACATGGCCACCACCACCAGCAGCGCCCCCCTGCGTTTCCAAGCACTGGCCCCGCCCCTGCTTGCCTTACCCCGCCCCGCCCAACCCCACACCAGCAGCGCCCCGGCCAACAGCCCCACCGCCGGAAACTCCCCCCACCGATACAAGAAATGCCAAAACGGCTGGTCTCCCACCGGCCAAGGGTGCTCCCCCGCCGGGTCATACCACACCGCCGCCAGCTTCAGGTCGCCATCGGTCCACCAAGCCACCGCCGACGCCAGCCCCCCCAGCCCCAACACGGCCAGCCCCTGCCGCCAAGACAAGGGCCGAACACCCTGGAGGGAGGTTTCCCCAGGCCGGGAAGGGGGGGGAGAAAAATCCATGGAAATATCCGGAATGAAAGGGAATCGGGTTTCTTTCCACCCTACCCCCCAGCCACCGCCTTGACAACCCCGTTTGCTTGAGACACCCTTTTGAACTGGACTTAAGCGGGAATAGCTCAGTGGTAGAGCACAACCTTGCCAAGGTTGGGGTCGCGGGTTCAACCCCCGTTTCCCGCTCTCAAATTTCTCCTAAAAAACAAACAGGGCCGCGCCAAAAGGCACGGCCCTGTTTGTTTTTAAGGAACCTCACTACTCCTCAAATGCTTCAAAATATTCCAGGTCTATCTTTTTCATTTCGATCGTCCGGATGGTGCGAACCCCCACCCCATGGTCCACCATCAATCGAGTCAGTTCTTGGCCGTCCATCAAAACAATGCTCGGATTGTTTTTTACAAAGTCTTTAGCCCCTTGAGCAAACCGGCTGGTGGTGACAAACACACCTTTGGATACCCTCTTTTCAATCAATGCCCCGGCAAAAGACCTGATCTGCTCGACACCAATCACGTTGTCATCTGCGTATCTTTTTGCCTGCAGATAGATTTTATTCAGCCCCAACCGGTCTTCGTTAATCACCCCATCCACCCCGCCATCGTGGGATTTGCCCAGGTGTTGGGCTGAACCGTTTTGCCCATAGCCAAGGCTTGTCATCAGATGAATGATCAGTTTTTCAAAATCGGTTGGCTCCATCCCCTGAACTTTGACCAGAAGGTCATTTCTTAGTGTGCTGGTAATTTCCTCGTAAGCAGAATCAATTCGCTCCTCCGGAGTTCCTGAATTGTTTTCCTGACCTGAAATTGAGTCATTGATCGTTTCTTCTTCACCCGACCCGGACTGCGACTGATGCTCAGAGCGCGACCTGCCCGCAAACCTTAAAAACTCATCAAATTGTGAAAGAAATTTATTATCAATCCGCCCAGGAGGATTTTTTAGTGTCTCCCTGCCGCGTTCGGTAATATTCATAAAACCACGCTTTGGTCGCTCAATCAGTCCGGCCCGAAAAAGATAGGTAGATGCCCAATTAACACGGTTCTGAAATAAAAGACCCCCGCTTGGTAGTGGGTGGGTTATTTCCTCCTGGGTCAATTGAAACTCCCTTGCCAACTGATCATATGCCTCCTTTCTGTGAATAGGGCCCTTTGCGCAGGCTTTTAACAAAGGCAGCATCAGCGTTTGATAATCTGGAATGGCCATTGTTCCTCCGGATCAAGGATGATGGTTGGCATGGCGGAGGTTCATCCCCCTAAAAGTCTGCGTTGCAGCAAAGACGGCATATCACGGCGGCCACCAGAAATCAGCATGACCACCACATGACGCCCCATCACTTGGTATATCATCCGATAGGGTTTGAAAAACACCTGCCGATACTCTCGAATCCCCAACGCCGACAACACCAGCGGATAGAAACCCCGTTCGGGGGTTTCGGTCAATCCCTCCAACACGTGTTCAACCCTGGCCATCACATGATCGGCTTTGGCTGGGGAATCATTCCGGGCAATGTGCTCCTATCTATCCGCCAGATCATTTTCCGCGTCATGGGTCAGCCCAACCTCAAATCCCATCCCTCTGCCCTTTCTTTTCACGCAACCGCCCAATGACCCCAGCGGCTGGCCTTACGCGGCCCTCCTCCAACTGGCTCACAATTTCAGCCGTGTGGGCTTTCAAGGAACTGATCGGTTTGATTTGCGCGGAGTATTTCATGGTTCGCTCTCAAGAATGTGAACAGAACCATATTATGGGCAAATTAGGTCTCATGATCAAAACGGGAACCCCTCATTTTACTTTTCCCTTCCCTTCAATTTTCCTCATCCAATCAAATAGGTGTACATGCGTTCTCTTTTTTGCTTGATTAATTAAATTCCCTGTGTCATAGTTGTATTCATCGGGGGGAATCTCCCACATCACCAAGCCATCCAAAACCGCAATTCCCGGAACCTTCCGGTTTTTTTTGAGCCAGATAAGTGAACATATGTTCTCTGTCCTGGTTGGGATTGGATCGTTTTTTTTCCGGTCATCCGCACCTTTTTATGGGGAACACATTCACATGATGGATGATTTTAATTCGGAAGGTTCTCAGCAGAGCCATGTTCTTTCCCAACCCTCCTGGAACACCCCACCGGGCTATACCCGGACGGATCCAGGACCCGATGGGGAGGTGTTGTGGCTATACCCCAAGGGCTTGGATACGACTTTAAGTAATGATTTTACCCTGGGGGCCTTCCATTGCCCCTGTGGAGACAAGACCTGCACCCATACCCTGGTGCACCCCCGGCTGGTGCTGGCCCTGCAAACCCTGCGCATGATGCTGGGCCGCCCGCTGGCCTTGGCGGCGGGGTTTCACTGCAAGCCCTGGCACCGGTTGGCGGGGGGGCGGCCCCGGTCCTATCACACCCGGGGCATGGCGGCCGACATCCGCTGCGGCTCCCTGGAAGAGGTTGCGGAGTTGGCCGGGGCGGCCCAGCAGGTGAGGCAGATTGGGGGCGTGGGCCGTTACCCCGCCCGGTTGACAGTGCACCTGGACGTGCGACCCCGGCCCCGCGGCGGGGCGGTGTGCTGGATGGAATAACCACCGTGGCGTGAACTTTCAACACCCAGCAAGGAGGCGGGCGTGGCAGCGGGCAAGGGCAGAGGCAATCACACAGGCAGGAGAGAAACCGGAAGGGCACCCCGACCAAAAGCAAGAAAAAGAACTCCGCGGGGAATCCTCCGACTGGAATCCAACGCTTACAAACACCCCGTACCCACCGGGGTGCTGACGGAACGAGACATGCCCTCCCCCCTGCCGGAACGGCCCCAGTCAGCGGGTGGCGCCCAGGAGCCGGGGGATGAACCGGAGGCGCGGGAAGCCATGACGCCAGACGACCTGGCCTGGCAGGCCGAGCAATGGGCTTCCGCCGGGCTGAACCTGGGAGAAATTCTGGCCAAGCTGCGCTGGCGGGGGCCCATGCCCCCGGCCCTGCGGCAGGCAGTGGAACAAGCCGTGCGCCGGGGCCGGGCTTTGGGGGCCGCGGAAGTCAAACTGGCCCGTTATCAAGCGGCCATTCAGGGCAGCGTCACCGCCCAAAACCATTGCCTCACCGAACTGGCGGAGGACAACCCGTCCCACGAACACACCGTGCAGGTCATCCGGATTGAGGCCGATGGAACGAAAGGAGAAGAAACACACCCCGCGAAAGACGCGGATTGAATTGCCCTACCTGCCCCACCAGAAACAAGTGTTCGATGCCGAAGAGCGGTTCGTGGTGTACGTCAAGGGCCGCCGGGCGGGGGGAACCAAAGGTGCCGTGTTTCGGCTGGTTGAAATCGCCCAGCAAGAGCACCCCGGCTCCCGCCATCTGTGGGTAGAGCCTGTGCACCGCAACATTGCCAAGCTGGTCAGCCGCTACTTCCGGCCCCTGTTGGAGGGCACCGATTTTCGCTGGCAGGCCAGCCAGCGGGTGTTGAATTTTCCCAGCGGCAGCTATTGCGATTTCGTTTCGGCCCAGCGGCCCGATCTGCTGGCGGGGTTTGGCTACGACTACATCTGGATCAACGAGGCCGGCATTGTGCTGCAAGACCCCGCTTTGTTTTGGGAAACGCTGTTTCCCATGGGGGCAGAAAACCAAGGGGCCCGCTGGTTCATCATCGGCTCTCCCAAGGGGCCGGGGTTGTTTCAACAAATGTTCGCCTGGGGGCAAGCCGACAGCAAGCCGGATTGGAAAAGCTTCCGCCATCCGTCTCACGTGAATACCCTGCTTAGCCGCGACATGCTGGCCCACATGGAATCCCACATGCCCGAGCGAGAATTCCGCCAGGAAATCCTGGCGGAATTCGTGGAGAGCGAAGGGGCTTTCTTCCGAGAGCCCCGCAAGGCGGCCCAAGGGGCGCCCGAAACATCGGGTCAGCCCGGCAGCGCCTATGTCATCGGGGTAGACCTGGCCCGCCGCGCCGACTACACGGTGGCCTGGGTGGCCCGGCTGCACCCCCGCCGGGGGGTCTGGTGCGAGCGTTTCAAGCAGACCGCTTGGCGCCAACAAATCAGCCGCCTGGGAGACCTCTCCCGGCGGTTCAACCAAGCGCCGTTGGTGGTGGATGCCACCGGTGCGGGCGACCCGGTGGCCGAAGAAATGGCCGCCCAGGGGCTGCCCGTCCGCCCGGTGGTCATTACCGGAGCCGTGCGCCGCCAGTTGTTAGACCGGCTGGCCATGGAACTGGAACAGGGGCGGTTCACCTTGTTTCCTCACCCGGAAACCCTGGAGGAACTGGAGAACTTCCGCCTGACCCAGGGCCGCCCCGACCACCCGTCGGGAAGCCACGACGACTGCGTGTTTGCCTTGGCCTTGTGTGTTCACGCCCTTCCCGGGCAGGGCCAGGGATTCATCCTTGGAAAACCCATGGTGTCCCGTGAACTTGATGTCTAAAACTTTCCAAACCCTGCGGGGCTGGCTGGGAGACCCCCCGGCGGCAGTCCCCGCGCCACCGTCGGCTCCCGGAGAAACCGCCTGGGGCTTTGGCCGATTCTTCGGCCAAGTGCCCATGGAACGCTGGAACCCAGACAGCTTGGTGGCCCAGCGGGGGTACCGGTTGTATCGAAAAATGATGTCCGACGACCAGATTCGAGCCCTGGTGCGCCTGAAAACCGCCATGGTCACCGGGCGGGCTTGGCATTTCGACACCCCCGCCGACAGCCCTCTGCATCAAGAATGCGCCGGGTTCTTTCGCCATCTGCTGGAAGATCAACTGGCCGGGTCCTTCATTCAGGCCTTGGGGCAAATGCTTTCTAGCCAGGTGTACGGGTTTAGCCTCACCGAAAAAGTATATGGCCAGGTGGAGTGGCGGGGCCAAACCCTGTGGGGCATTCAAAGTCTTAAACTCCGCCCGGCGGAATCGTTCACCTTTCAGGCCGACCCCCACGGCAATTGCACCGGTCTGCTGCAATACCAGGGCAGCACCCGGGCAGAACTGGACCTGGCCCGGTTCATCCATCACGTGAACCAGCCCGATGTGGACCCGCTGTACGGGGAATCCGACCTGAAGGCTTGTTACCGGCACTGGTGGGCCAAGGAAAACATTCTGGCCTTCTGGAACCTGTACCTGGAACGGATGGCCTCCGGGTTCATCCACGGGCGAATCACCGCCCCCCTGACCCCCGAAGAACGGGAAGAGCTGAAAGCCGCCATGCAGGGAGTATCTGGGCAAACATCTCTCATCACCCCCGCGGGGGTAGAGTTGTCCATGGTCAGCGCCCCCTCGACCGATGCCTTTGAACGGGCGGTGGCGGCCAGAGACAAAGCCATGGCCAAGGCCCTGCTGGTGCCGAACCTGCTGGGGCTGTCGGAGCAGGGCAGCCAGGGAAGTTACAGCCAAAGCCAGACCCATCAGGATATTTTCTTCCTGATCATGAACGCCCTGGCCGACACTCTGGCCGAAACCCTGAACGAGCAGTTGTTCAAGGAGTTGGCCTGGTGGAACTTCGGCCTGGCCCAACCACCCCGGTTCCGTTTCAGCCCCCATACCGAAGAGCAGAAACGGGAACTGGTGCGGGCCTGGACCGACGCGGTGCGCGCTGGCGCGGTAAAACCAGAACCCCAAGATGAAACCCGAATCCGTGAACTGCTGGGGGTGCCTCTTCCCCCCGCCATCCCCTTGGAGCAGCCATGACCCCCACCCAACCCAGCCGTTCTTTATCGGCCGAAATTTTCAGCGTTGGCACCTGGAACGGCCAGACCTTCACCCGTCAAGATTTGGAAGAGCTGGCCGCTAACTTCGAGCGATTGAAGGATGAGCTGAAACCCCCGTTGAAATTCGGCCACGATCCCGCTCAACCGGTATCGGCCCCCACATCTGTTCGTCAAGCCGCAGTCGGTCAAACTCCGGCTGGCGCCACCCTCACCGGCCAAGCCGATGGGGACCCATCCCTGGGCTGGGTGGAGCGGCTGTGGGTGGCGGGCGACAAACTGATGGCGTCCTTCACCCACATGCCCGAGGTGGTGTGGCAAGCCATTTCCCAGGGCCGCTACCGCCGGGTCAGCGCGGAAATCTACACCCAGGTCCGCCAAAACGGCCAGTCCCTGGGCAAAGCCCTCAAGGCAGTGGCCTTGCTGGGGGCCGACCTTCCGGCGGTCACCAACCTTCAGGACCTGGCGGTATATCTTACCCCACCGCCCTCCTCCACCGACTGGGGCTTGGTCCAAACCTTCACCTGGGCGGTGACCCATGGGCCAGAACAAACTCCCCCCACGGAAGCGCGGGCTTTCCATGCCCAGGGTGAACCAGACCACCACCAAGCGGTGCTGACCTTCGCCCGCCAAGCCGTGGGGGAGGGAAAACTGCCTCCTTACCTGTTTCAGCAACTGGCGGCCGAAATGAACAACCCGTCCGCCTCGTTTTCCGAGCAAGATTCCCCCCGGGTGTCCTGGGCATGGGTGCGAGAGTTTCTCTCCGGCGCCGTGCCCCGGCTGCCCGCGGGAGAACAGGGGGCGGCCCGCTCGGCCGCCGCCTTCACCGGAGAGGATGAAGATCCCTCCCAACGGCTGGCCCGGCTGGCTTCAGCCCGCATGAGCGCGGAGCATTTGTCTTACAGCCAGGCCGCCGAACTGGTGTTGAAAACCGACCCGGAATTGGCCCAGGCCTACCGGGATTACACCCTCACCGCCCATTGGGGAGCCTAAACCTATGTCTGTGGAAGGACACAACCATTCCTGGGCCATCCAGGCCGGGGGCGATCTAAGCGATTTGCGCCCGGGCACCGGTGCCATCTTCAAAGCCGTGGCGCTGGACACCGGAACCATTGCCTCCAACGGCCGCCAGGCCGGGGGCATTTTGTTGTACGGCGGAAAATCGGGAGAGCCGGTTTCCCTGGGCACCTGGGGGGTGATGAAATTCACCGCCGGGGCGCCCGTGGCCAAAGGCCGCCGCCTCACCGTCACCCAGTCCGGTTATTTTTCCGAGGCCGCCAGCGGAAGTTACGTGGTGGGCCGCTGCCTAGACGCCGACGTGGGTTCTGGCGGCGTGGGCACCGGGCTGTTCAACTTCGCCACCACGGCCTACATGGGCCACATCGGGGAGCTTGCCTAAATGAGCGATTACCTCCAAGGAAGAGCCGTGCACGTGGACCAGCATTTGTCGAACGTGGCATTGAACTACCGTCCGGCGGGGTTCATTGCCAGCAGCGTGCTGCCCACCGTGCTGGTGCCCAAACAGTCCGATACCTACGTGATTTTTGAGCAAGACGACTTGTTCCGCCAAGAGCGCACCCTGCGCGCCCGGGGCGGGGAGGCCAACAAAACCCACACCCGGGTGTCTTCCGCTGGGTTTTACTGCGTGAACTACGCCCTCAAGTCCGACGTGACCCTGGAAGACCGGGCCAACGCCGACCCCCTGTTCGTTCGGCAGTTTGAAGAAGGGCGGGTGATGCGTCTGCAAGACGGCCTGTTCCTCGACTGGGAAACCCGGCTGGCCGACTTGCTCACCACCCCCAGCAACGTGGGGTCCTTCAAAGCGGTGGGCTCATCGTGGACGGACCACGTGAACGCCGACCCCCTCACCGACCTGCTGACGGCGGTTGACAACGTCGAGACCGCCACGGGCTTCCGGCCCAACCGGGTGTTGTTCTCTGGCACGGCCTGGCGGCACTTCCGCCGCAGCACCAAGGTGGTCAACCGGGCGGTCAACCCCCATGTGTCGGGGGGCGGCGGTTACCCCAGCGTCTCCCAGGCCGAAGACCTGCTGGAAATGAAGGTGCTGGTAGGCAACGCCTGGCGCAACACGGCCCAGGAAGGCCTGCCCATCAACTTGAAGCAAATCTGGGGCGACCACGTGGTGGTGTATTACGCGCCCGACCAACCCAGCATGGAAACACCCTCCTTCGGGTACAACTTCCGATGGAGTTCTTCGGAAGTGCCCAACATGCAGGTGGAACGCCACCCCTACGACCCCCGGCGCAAATGCACCGAGGTCGAGATTGGCTACTACCAAGATGAAGTGATCACCGCCAAGCCCCTGGGCTTTTTGGTGAGCAACGTTACCTCCAGCACGCTGTAAGGGCTGGAGGGCTGTTGGACTGGCGATGGAAACCGGGGCGCGGAGTTCCGCCCCGGTCTTCCACTGCTGCCGGAGCGGGTGGAATGTCCACCCCCGCCGAGAGCAGAACGATTGGCTTTCACCCTAAAACGGCCGCCCCATGGAAACCTTGCTGCCTCAACCCGCTCCCTTCAGCCCCTGGGTCAGCCCTGTGGCGGGGCACCCCGCCCGAACGGTGGATGTGTGGTGCGCGTATGTTCCCGGCGGGTGGACACCCCTGGATGCCGACCAAGGCTGGTGGGGTTTGGAAGAACTGCTGTCCGACTGGGCCCAGGCCCTGGCGGCCCGGGGCCACCGGGTGCGGGTGTTTCACAACGCCCCCCGGGGCACCGGGTGGATGCACCATGGGGTGGAATACTTGCCCCTGGGGGCCTTTCGCCCCCAGGAGCCCAGGGATGTGCTCATTAGCTGGCGCTGCCCCCGGTTGTGGGCCATGCCGGTGAACGCCCACCAGCGGATTCACTGGGAGCCACTGGCCCCAGAACACCATGGAGACATCTCCACCCCCCAGCCCTGGATGAACCGGGTGGATCGTTACGTCACCAGTTGGGGGGCCGGGGCCATGGATGCCCTTTCGGCTGCATTCTTGGGCGGGGAGCGTTTTCACCGGGTGGCGCCCCTGGCCATCACCCCGCCGCTGCTGCTGCCGGCGGAACCCCCCGTCTCTGAACGGGCCGTGTTCGCTGGCCCCCCAGACCAGGGATTGGAGCAACTGCTGGCCCTGTGGCCTTCCATCCGCCAAGTCCACCCCCACATCACGCTGGAGGTGGTGTCTCCCCGCCGGTTGTGGGCGGGGTTCCAGGCCAAGGGAGGTTCCGCCTGGCTGGCGCGCCTGGAGCAGGCCCTGGTCCAGCCAGGGATTGTTCAAACGGAAGACCCCACCGTGATGGATGTTTGGCGGGCGTTTCACCAAGCCCGGTTTTGGCTGCACCCGGCCCCCCTTTGCGGCCGCGAAGCCCTGGTGGTGAATCTGCTGCGGGCCGCCTGGAGCGGCACGCGGCTGGTGGCGCCCTTTTTAGGCGACCTGGAAACACACGCAGCGAATCGCTGGGATTTCCACAATTTTTTGGCGGGCCACCCCGAACCCAGGCCAACCATGGCCTGCTCCCCCGACCTGCCAGTTCACGGCTGGAACGACGTCATCGCCCAATGTTGGGAACCCCTGTTTGAAGGAGCCTGAATGAACATCGTGATCCTCTGCCCCGGAATTCCCTTCCATGGCGGCACCCTGGCCCAGGGAAAAAGCCTGGGGGGTTCTGAAAGTGCCGCCTATTATACGGCCCGGGAGCTGGCCCGCCATGGCCACCAAGTCACCCTGTTCACCCAAATTACCCCAGAAGAAGAGGGCGTGTGGGACGGGGTCCGCTACCTGTCGGCGGGTACGCCCACGGGGCAAAGCCCCCTGGGAGAGCGGTTTGAATGGTACGCTTCCCACACTCCCCACGATCTGTTGGTGATTCAGCGGGCCCCCATGGCCTTTCACCGCCCCTATGCCTCTAAGGTGAATTTTTGGTGGACCCATGACTTGGCCCTGAAGCGCCACCTGCCCTCGGTGGCTGGGCAAATGTGGAACGTAGATCGGGTGCTGGCCGTCTCGGCCTTTCACCAACAACAAATTGTTCAGGTGTATGGGTTCTCCCCGGAAGTGGTGGAGGTCATTCCCAACGGCATTGACCACGGTTTGTATCTGCCGCCCCAACAAGCTGGCACTCCAGAAGAGGAATTCTCCCGGCGGCTGGCAGGGGGCCGGATGATGTATTCCTCCCGCCCAGAGCGGGGATTGGAATATTTGGTGGGCCCCGGCGGGGTGATGGAGCGGCTGGCCCGCTCGGCCCCGGAACTGAAACTGGTGGTGGCTGGATATGAAAACACCACCCCTGCCATGGCGGGGTTGTACCAGGCCCTGTGGGAGCGCTGCCGCCGACTGCCCAACGTGGAGTTGGCCGGGGCGTTGTCGAAGCAAGACCTGGCCCGGCAGATGGAAAACGCCTGGCTGCACCTGTACCCCACGGCCTTTGAGGAAGTGAGCTGCATCACCGCCATGGAAACCCAGGGGGCGGGAACCCCCATCCTCACCACCCCGGTAGCAGCCCTGCCGGAAACCCTGCGGGATGGGGGGGTGGTTTGGCTGGACCCGGCCCCCGACACCCTGGCCGCCCGCTTGGCGGAAGAAATTCTGCGGTTGAAACAAGCCCCGGAAACATGGGCGGGCCTCCACCGCCGCTGCCGCCAAGCCGCCCCCCGCTACGATTGGGCTCGCTCGGCCAGCGGCATGGTTTCTTTGGCGGAGCGAATCCTGGCTGAACGGTGCGCCAGTCCATCTCGGCTGGCCCGGCACCTGCTGCGCCATTCCGATATTTTCCCCCTGACCGCCCTGGCCGAATCTCCCCTGGGCCAGGAAGGTTTGACCGGCCCCATCGGCCAAAACGTTGTTCAAGACCTAGCAACGCATTACGGGTTTGTGAAAAACAACAACTACCCGACCCATAACGAGGCCCTCACCCGCCACCACCTGCAAGGGGGAGAAGATCCCGGCATCGTTCACCCAGAAGGTCTGTGGGCCATGCCCAGGTTTCAGGTGGCGGCAGAGCCCGTGGCGGCCCTGCCGGAAAACGCCCGGGTGCTGGACTACGGTTGTGGGCAAGGGCATTTCACCCTGGCCCTGGCCCGCCGGTTTCCCCGGCTGCGCTTCACGGGAATTGACATCTCCGCCGCCGCGGTGGCGGTGGGCCGCGCCCATGCCGAAAAAGAAGGGCTGACCCATCTGTTCTTCAGCCACGGCGAGGCCGCCAACCTGGGGGGAACTTTTGACTTGGTGCTGGCCCTGGAAGTGATGGAGCACACCCCCCGCCCCTGGGAACTGGCCGACCAATTAGAGCGCCGTCTGGCCCCTGGAGGAACCCTGTGCCTCACCGTGCCCTACGGCCCCTGGGAGGCGGCCATTTTTGAAACCTGCCCCCTGCGGGCCCATATTCACCACCTGGAACGGGCCGATCTGGAAACCATGTGGGGGCACAAGCCGGGCTTTTCCTTACTGGCGGTTCCCCATGGGTTTACCCCCCTGGGAGAACCCCTGGGGGTGTATCAAATGACTTGGCAGGCGGGGGGTCGGCCCTCTCAAGCCCTGAACCCCACTGAAAAACTCACCCGCCAAGCACCCCCGGAAACAGTCAGCGTGTGCATGGTGGCGGCGGGCCATGGCCGCACCCTGGCCCGGGCCCTGGAAAGCGTGAAACCCATGGCCGCCCAACTGGTGCTGGGGCTGGATGACCAGGGAGACCCCAACGCCCCCGCCTGGGAAATTGCCCGGCGGTACGGGGCTCAGGCATTCTCTCTGCGGTCTCCCCTGGAAACGGGGTTTGATGAAGCCCGCAACCAAACCCTGGCCCGGGCCGAGGGCGACTGGATTTTGTGGCTGGACGACGATGAGGTGCTGGAATGGCCCGAACGGCTGTGGAAATACCTGCGGCCGAACGCCTTCGCCGGATACGCGGTGAAGCAGCACCACTATGCCGTAGAGCCCGCGGGCATTTTGAAAACCGACTATCCCTGCCGGCTGTTCCGCCGCGTTCCGGGGGTGAAGTTTTTCGGGGTGGTGCACGAACACCCCGAGCGGGAATTGAACCAAGGCCTGGGGGCGGTGATGCTGCTGCCCGACGTGGCCATTTGCCACAACGGGTATGAAACCGAGGCCGTGCGCCGCCAGCGGTTTGCCCGCAACCTGCCGCTGATGATTCGAGACCGGGAAAAATATCCCCAACGGCTGCTGGGCCGGTTTCTATGGATCCGCGACTTGGCCCATCTTATCCGCTACGACCAAGAGTCTCAGACTGACGGGGCCATGGCCGTGGTCACCCCCGCCATGGAGGCCAGGGCCAGGCAAATTGTAGCCATGTGGCGGGCCTTAACCGCCGAGGGCCACACCCGCCTGGCCCTGGACAGCCTGCCTTACTACTCCGAAGCGGCAGCCCTGCTGGCCCAGGGGGGCATTGCCTTCGAGGCCGAACTGGGGGCCTTCAAAGATGGGCTGGGCGACCGCCCCGGTCAGCCCCTGCCCAGGGTCTCTGGGCGCTTTGCCGAATCCGAAGACATCCACCGGTTGATGGGCCTGCTGCTCAAAGAAAAAACCGAGGTGTTCCAAGAAAGGTACTTCTAATGACCTACGCCACCTATGCCGAATTCGCCGCCCGCTACCCCACCCGCCTCCCCGAGGCCGAGGTCAGCGCCCATCTGCTGCCGTTTGCTTCGTTGCGGTTGGAGGCTCTGCTGGCCCTGGGGTTCACGGTTCCCTTTGGCCCAGAAAACCTGACGGCCAAGGACTTAACCCTGGATCTGGCCTATCTGTTGGTGCTGCAACGGGGCAAAAACCCCGCCGAAGCCGTGCCGCTGGCAGAGCAAATTGACGCCCGCATTCGGGGACTGCTGGATGCCCGGGAAGCCATGATCACCACCTCCGGCACGGCCCTGTTTGCCGCCCGCCCCCATGGCGGGGTGTGGAGCAGCACCTCTGGCCGTTCCCCGGTGTTTGCCCTGGAAGAACTGACGGGCCTGCAGGGAGGCTACGGGTACCTGGAATGATGACCCTGGAATGGTCGTTGAATCCTGAAACCCTGGCGAAGGCTCTGACCCGCCGCCGGGAACACTTGGCCCGAATGGCGGTGTTTCATGCCGGGGTGTCTCAGTCCCTGCTGCAATGGGCGCAAGACAACATGGCCAACCAAGGGGGCTTCAGCGAATCCGGGTGGCCCCCCCTGGCCCCCGCCACCCTGGCCGCCAAACGGCGGCGGGGCTGGCCCGCCGCCCCCCTGGAAGCCACCGGTCGGCTGCGTCGTGGCTTCGCCACCACGGTGGATGCCCAGGCCGCCCGGCTGAAAAACTCGGTGCCCTATGCCGCCCACCACCAGCAGGGGCTGGGCGTGCCCCGACGGCCCATCCTGCCCTCCCCGGCCCAGGCCGAAGAGCTGGCCCAGCAAACCTTGCGGAACTTCCTTCGGGAGGCTTTGAAATGATCCATGTGAACAGCGTCACCGCCGCCCTGTACACCCTCTTGTCTTCCGATGCCGCCCTGACGGCGGCCGGGTTCACCGTTTGCGAAGGGGAGCCCCTGAACAAAGACGGCCGCTTGACCCCCTGGGTGGGGGTGTATGAAGGCGGCCTGGAGGTGAACCCCCACACCCTGGGCGGTACCCAGCCCTGGCAGGCCAAATTGGAACTGCTGGTGTATGTGCAGGCCGCCAGCCGCCAGTCGGGCCAGGAAGCCACCCGGCAGTTGGCCCAACACCAACAAGTCGTGCTGGACGTGCTGAACCGCCACCGCACCCTGGGCGGCACGGTACTTACCCTGGGGCGGCTGGCCGTGCAGCCCTATCAACGGGACCTCGACCGAGACACCTGGTTCTTCACCAACGAAATCAGCATCGCGGCAGAACTGCGGGGCTAACCCCGCTCCCTTTCCCTCTGGAGGTTTGCCATGGCATACGGACGTTCGGGTCATCTGGCCCTGCATTTCCAAAACAGTTTCGGCACCCTGCTCACCACCTCGGCCCATTACCTGCCGCTGGTCACCGAGTCGGTGATGGAAACCATCGGCCAGGTGGTGGAAAGCGGCATCTACGGGCGGCTGGCAGAATCTCCCGTCCACGAAGGACTGCACGAAGTGGCGGGCGAAATTCACACCGAGGCCCACCCCATTGCCTTGGGGCACTTTCTGAAGGCGGCCCTGGGGCAAGTCACCACCACTCCCCAAAACTCCGCCTTCTTGCACGACTTCCGCCCGGCCGCCACCGACTGGGATGCCCTGGCCGCCCTGCCCCCCATGACCCTGGAAATTCACCGCGACGTGGGCTCGGCTTTTTTGTATGGCAACCTGCTGGCCGATGCCCTGAGCCTGGAAATTTCCCAGGGCCAGCTGCTGTCTGCCTCGTTGTCGGTCAAGGGCGGGTTGTTCTCCCGCAAGGCCCCGGCGGCGGCGGTGTTTCCTGCCGGGCGCCCCTGGACTTGGGACGTGGCCTCGGCCGCCTACAACGGGCAGGCCGTGACCGAGTTGCGGCAGTTGTCGGTGCGGTTTGAAAACCAACTGGCCCTGGCCCACACCCTAGACGGCGGGCGCTGGCCCAGCCGGGTGAAACGGGGCGGCCCCCAGCGGGTGGCGGTGCAGGGGGCCATGGTGTTTCAAGACCAAGCCTTGTTTTCCGATTTCTTGGCCCAAACCGAACGGCCCCTGTCTCTCAGCCTGGCGGGAGAAACCGTGGCGGGCAGTTACACCAACCAACTGACCCTCCACGTTCCCAAGCTCCGCTTTACCGAGTTCAAGCCCGCGTTGTCTGGCCCAGGCCTGCTGGAAGTCAGCTTCTCGGCCAAGGGAGTGTTCGACCCGGGGCTGGGGTATGCCCTGCGAGCCACCCTGGTCAACACCCAACCCGGATATTAACCCCATGGAACTAAACCTAGACTGGCAGACCCATACGTCTTCTTTGTGGCCTGAAGTCCGATACGACATCCGCCCGCTGCGGGTGTGGGCCTTTCAAGAGCTGCTGAGGTTTTGGGAAACCCACACAGCAGCGCACCCTGACCAACCCCTGACGTCTGCCGAAACCATGGGGCTGATGGCGGTGGCCCGCAGGGTGCTGCCCGACCACCTGCAAAACCTTACCGGAATCACCCTGCTGCAAGCGGGCAGCCGACAGCCAGCGTCCATCGAATCATTGTGCGAGGAAACCGCCCTGGCCGAACTGACGGGGGAAATCATCACTCGGCTGGTGGCCCTGTCGGCCGTTCGCCCCGAGCAAGAAAAAAACTGAGACGGGCGGCCCGCTTGGCGCGGCTGGGGTACCCCCTGCCCACTGGCAATGGCCCAGGGGGCCGCCCCTATTCGGAAACCCTGCGGTTGTTTGCCTGGTGTCATTTTCCCCAAAGGGGCGGCTGGCAGCGCGTGGAATGGCCCGATGGCCTGCCGCTGCTGGCCCAGCCCTGGCACCGGGTGCAGGCCTTTCACATCCTGGCCGATGAGCACCAGCGGATGAACCTTGAAAACAAGCATACATCCCCGGCTTGATTTTTCCCGCTCACCAGCGGACAAAGAACATCATGAACCATCCACAGCCAAAAACGAGATCTCTGCATCACCCGGGGTTTTGCCGTGAAAAGGGGGAAGGGGGGGCTTCGTGGGCCGGGTGGGGGTTGGGAGGGATTTGGTCCGGGCTGTTGGTCAGTCTGCTGGCGGGCTGCCTGTCCTCGGCACCCCGTATCGTTCCCCACCCCCAGGAGCTCCAGCCGGATGTCCCCCCGGCCCAACTGATGCGGTTGTACACCGTTCCAGCGGAAACCAATCCGCTAAAGCTGGGCGATTGGAACGCGTTCCATTCCCGCTCCACCTTTACCCTGGTGATGTGGCCCGTGGAAGCCATGCGGCTGGAACAGGACCGGGTGGCTTACTCCCAAAGCCCCGCCGAGCATGAAGCCGCCCTAACCCAACGGGAAACACTGTTCAAGGAAGGCTTGGTGTTCGATGGCGAGTTGATTGGCCCGGAGCGGGGAGATTTGTTTTTGTCGACCTATGCTGCCCGCCAGGGGCTGTACCTGATGGACGATGCCGGGAACAAGTTTTACCCCATCAAAGTCGAAGACGAATATGGCCGGGGAGAATACATTCCCGGCGACCGCGGCCACGAGCGCAAGGGAGAGATGCCCCTGCCCGATCAATTCACCCTGCGGCCCAGGGTGGTGTTTCCCGCTCAGGCCCTTACTCCCGCCACCAAGGCCCTGTTTTTGTATGTGGCGGCCCAGGGAAAAGTGGTCCGTTTCCAATGGCGGTTTGGAGAGGATACCGAGCGCACTTGGACGGGCCGCCCCGGTGAGGGCCGCCAGGGGTTACGGCGCATCTGGGGCCAGCCTTGAAATGATCTTTATTTTCTCTGTTTTCTTCTCTACGTTTTCCTCCGCCTTTTCCTTCGTTTTTCTTTTCCCCTGTGTTGTTCTTTTGATCCTTTCTTCTGCGTTTCTGATGTTCATGTGGTGCTTACTTTGTATGTTTGCTTTGTGCGTTTTCACGCAATGCTTTTCGATTGGTTTTTTCGGCTCTTAACACCTCTCACCCCCAAGAACCACCATCACAGGTTTTCTGATCTGATCCCCCGCTGAACAAAACCTCCCATGGCAGAAGAATGGGGATGGAGGGGGCTACAAATGAAGTTTGATCCTTTCGCCGTTTTCCTCCGGAACTCACCAAGGAACCCTGATGGACACCCAAGGGATTGAAATTGTCATCTCCGGGAAAGACCAGTTCTCCCCGGTGTTTTTGAAACTGGAGAGCGCCCTGGCCGGAGTCTCTCAAAATGCCGCCACCGCCAGGGGGGAAACCGAATCCTTCGGCCAAAGTTTTTCCCGCCAAGTGGGGCAAATCAGCGAGATTCAGTTGGCCAGCCGGGAGGAACTCACCGCTGGCCTGCTGGACATGGAGCAGCGGTTTGGAGAGAGCATGGTGGCGCTAGACAGCGCCACCGCCCAACGCCGGGCCGAGGCCCGCCGCCAAGCCCAGGCCCAAGAATCGGCCGAGGCCGAAACCTTTCAGGCCAGCCGCCTGGCCCAAATGGAGGCATTCTCCCTGGCCCAAGAGGCCCAGCAGCGGGTATCTTTGAACCAGCGGCTGGAGGTGTTTCGAGACTTCTACGGCGGGCTGGCCGCCCTGGCCGCCACCCAGGGAAAATCCATGGCCCAGGCCGCCAAGGCCCTGGCCATCGCCGAAGCCATGATTTCTACCTACCTTGCCGCCAACCGGACCCTGGCCTCCAACCTGCCCTTTCCGTTAAACGTGGTGGCCATGGCGGGGGTGGTGGCCCGGGGGCTGGCCAACGTGGCCCACATTCAACAGGTCAACATTGCCCACGGCGGGCTGGAGCAAGTGCCGGAGGATTCTACCTTTTTATTAAAGCGTGGCGAGCGGGTGTTGTCGCCCACCCAGAACCGGGACCTGACCCGCTTTTTGTCGGAAGACAAAAGTTCTTCCGGCTTGGTCATTCAAAACTTGGCCATTCATATGTTCGAGAACGCCACCCATGCCGATGCCCTGCTGGCCATGGCGCCGGAAGACATGGCCCGGCTGACCCGGGATAAAATTCTGCCGGCCCTGGACCGCCTGGCCCGGCAAGGAATCAAACCCGCCTATTCCTCTGACCTGCCATGATGACCTCCGTCTCCAGTTGGTTTTTGTCCACCGCCAAAAGCCAGCGGGTGCGCTGGCAGCGGCGGTTCACCCTGGGGGACCGCGACTGGTCTGACCGGGTACTGCGCTGGCCAGTGCTGGCCTACAAAGATGACTCCATTGACCTCGGCACCACCCAGCTCACCCTGGCCAACGACCAGGGGCCGTTTACCTTTCTGGTGGGCTGCGACTTGGCCCTGACCCTTCCTGGCGAAATCAGTCTGGGGTTAACCCATCCGCTTAGCGGCCCAGAATGGATTCCGCTGTATCAGGGCACCCCCAGCCACGCAGCGTTTTCTCGGGAAGGAAAAGAACTGCGGCTGCAATTGCAAGCCTCCACCCAACGGCTCACCGACATTACCCTGGGCAGCCAAGTCACCTCTCAAGAGCTTTCCTTCACTGGCAGCCAATACTATCCAGCCGACCTGGCTTGGCTGCTCACCACCCAATACGGGGGAATGTCTTCCCTGGCGGGCAGCAATAACCCCGACCTGGACTATCCGGGCTGGCAGGCTTGGCGCCAGGAAAACCTGATTCAAGACATCCGGGTGCAGGCCCAGTTGACCGGAGAAAAACTCTACCGGGTATTGGCCCACCTGGCCTTTTTAGACCAACGGGCCATCGCCTTCGACAACGGGCGGCTGACCTTTAAACCCAGGAACGTTCCCTTCCTGGGCGTGCCGCCCCGGCTAGACCCCCAAGACCTGCTCAGCCTGGAATTGTCGGTAGACCCTACCCAGGTCGAGAACGATATCCAGATGAACGTGCTGTATCTGCCCCAAACCCGGCGGTTTTACTCCAGTCATACCCGGGTAAACTCCCGCTCGGTAGAAGCCTTCGGGCGCCGCTCTAACCAATACGGCCAGACGCAAATCTGGTTTGCCCGGGGGATAGACGCCTACGGGCTGGTGCAAAACAGGCTGCGCCAGGGCGGGCGCCCCGGCAAAACCCTCCGCGCCCGCATGCCCCTGGGGTTCGGGTTCGCCTATTCGGTGGGAGATGTGCTCACCCTGACCCATTCGTTGTTCCCCCAGGGGCAGGCATTGCTCAGGGTCAGCGGCATGGAGATTGACTTGGCGGGGGGGCAAACCGCGCTGACGCTGACCGAGGCCTTCCATCCGCGCTGGGAGTACCTTTCCACGGTGGCCTCTGCCGCCCTGTGGCCCCACACCCTGCAAGCCGTGGGGTCGGAAGACTTTGTGGCCCTGGGCAGCCTGTTGGGGGGGCCTCGCTTGTTCCGCACCGATTCCGCGGGGTTCTTCAACCCCCTGTCCCATTTCGGCAGTGCCTTGCGGGTGTTGTCTGGGGGCGGCTTGGTTCTGGCGGGGCCCCCCTCTTCCGGGTCTGGCCAAGCGGTCATTCAACGCTCTTCCGATGGCGGCATATCCTTTGCCACCGTCTGCTCGCTGGCCCCAGGGGTGGCACAGGTCTACGACTTGTTCGAAGTCTGCAGCGGAACCCTGCTGGCGGGGGCCGCCAACGGAGGCATTTGGCGGTCTACCGACGCGGGTTCCAGCTGGGCTGTCACCCATACCATCAGTTATTTTTTTTACCTTTCTCGTTTTTATTCCCCCGCCCCCGGGGTGATTTGGGGCGGAACCGGGATGAATTACCCCGGTTATGGCGCCGTGGATATTTGGGAATCCACCGATTCCGGGGCCAGTTGGGCAAATAAACACACCATCGTCACCTCCCGCCAGGGATTTGTTCATGGCATGCATGCCACAAGCGATGGGGAAACCCTGGTGGGGATTTCAGGCAATGGCATTTCAGAGGTGGGCCTCTATCGTTCGAAAACATGGGCCCCCTCCTCCACGGTTTGGACCAACGTGTTGTCTGGCATTTGTTTTTTTCAGGCGTGGGACATCTCCTCGGGGGTCACCCTGCTGCCCTTCGACCAAAATAACATCGGGTATGGGGGCATGGTCTACCGCACCTTCGATCAGGGTTCCCACTGGGAGGAAGACAGTTGGATCAATCTTCAGGGAAACATTGCCTTCAGCCCGGATCGGGGGAAACCCTGGACGCCTTTGTGTCTTATCCCACCGCCGGTGCGGTAACCCTGCGCTACCGGTGTTATGAACCCAGCTTCATTTTGTGAGCCCCCCCATGAGCGGCTATTCCCTGGGCGCCCTGCTGGGCACCAACCAAAGTTTTGATGACCTGCCCCAGGCTGGGGCCCTGCCCTCCGGCTGGCAGTCTTCGGCGTTCGATCAAGCCAGTTTTTTTTTGGTGGCCGGGGTGCATTCCTCGGCCTGGGGGTTGGTGTGCCATGCCTTTTCCACCGGCCTAGCCCAGCCTGGGTTCTCCTTTGCCTATGGGGGAACCCAGCCGTTTTTCTCCCAGGTGCAAACCCATACCCTGCGGGCAAGGTTTTGGTTCCGGGCTGGCGGGGCCGATTCAGGCAGTTACACCGCAAGGTTGTGGACATCCTCCCTGGCCGCCAACGAATGGGTCTTGCCCGCCGACGGAATGCTCCACGCCTTTGACCTGGCGGGGCTAGTCACCAGCCACGGTTTGTTCCCCCTGTTCCAGGTGGCCCGCACTGGCGGGCACAGCCAAACCTCCACCTGGTGGCTGGATGACGTGCTGGTGGAAGCCGATCCCATTCCCCTGGTGCCCGGATGGGACTTGAAACGAACCGGCCGCTGGATGGGCTACGCCGAGCGCTCTGGGTCGGCCAAAATGTTTGTGGGGGCCGGGGCCGTTGCCCAGGGGTTTCAGCTCTCTCTTTCCTGGTTGAGCGATTCTCACGCGGCCCAACTGAACGAATGGTGGCAGGAACAACACCGCTTGGTGTTTCATGAAAACTCGGCAGACCCGGAAGCCGTGATGATTTGCCGCCTGGGCGGCAGCCGCCAGCCGGTCTGGAAGCGGGTCACGGGCGAATCTGACCGGTGGGAGGGAACCCTTACCCTGGAAGGACTCACCGGAGGAGAGTTGTCTTTCCGCTAACGGTTCACCCTCCATCCTCAACATAATCCTTCCAAAGCATTCATTCTTTTTTCTTTCTATAAAAGGAATCCACGCCATGGGAGACTGCCTCCTCACCTCGCTGACCGATTCTCCCTGGGAGCTGGCCTTGCCCCTGGGATGGGACATGACCCAGGGATCTCTGCGTTTAGAGGCCGACCTCCGCACCCTCTCTGGCCGGTTGTACGCCCAAACCTGGGCGGTGTATCGGCAAGTGCGGATTCCGCTGGATTGGATGGACCGGGCGGACCAGGAGCGGCTGAATCGTTGGTGGCGAGAGGGTCACCGCATGGCCCTCACCCTGAACACCTCCCACCAAGCCAGCACCCTAACGGGGTACCTGACCGGAGATCACCCGCCCCTCCACAGCCTGCGGGAACCCTACTCCGATGTTTTTCAAGGAGAGCTGACGTTAGAGGCAGAAGCGGAACAGCCACTCAGTGGGCGGCCCTTTCGGCTGGATGATCCCCTGTTGGGGCTGCTGGACCAAACCTTCAACGCCCTGCTGTAAGGGCCAACTTCAGGAGAAACCAACATGGCATGGGATGTGGTAAGCCCGGCCCTTGGCAGCCGCCTTACGGCCGCCATGGTCCGGCAGATGGGAGACAACCTGTGGGCCCTGGCCGCGGGGAATTCTGGCGCACCGCCCATTCAGGTGGGCAGCCTCATGGTCACCGGTCAGGCTTCTCTGGGAAGCCTGACCGTGGGGAATTTCCAAACCAGCGGGGTGGCTTCGGTGGGGGTGGTGTTTGCCAATGCCTCGGTGGTAACGGGGGTAAGTTCGCTCGGCGCCCTTAACGCGGGCAGCGCCTTGATCACTGGACCTGCTTCCTTCTCTTCCCTGTCGGCCGGAAACGCCATGGTCACGGGCACTGCCTCGCTGGGCAATCTCTCCACGGGAAATTTATTAGCCACCGGGGTGGCTTCCCTGGCCGCCATGACGGTGACTCAATTTTCCACGGGAGCCGTGCAGGTCAGCCTCGCCTCCTCGGCCACCCCGGCGGCGTATACGCTTTATAAAAACAACATTCCCAAGGCCTGGATCCATTTCAATGGAACGGGGACCCCGGCAATTTTAGCGGCATTCAACATTTCAACGATCAGTGATTTAGGCGTAGGCACTTACATCATCCATTTTGCCACCGCCCTGGCCGACGCAAACTACACACTTTCAGGAAACATGGAGGCCCCTGGAATTGTTTGGTTAGCTACTGTTTCTCCGCTTAAAACGACAACCCAGTGCAAAATTTTTACGGGGGATACAAGGACAACAACCCTTGGTGATTATACAAACGTGTCTGTCGACATTCACGGAAACTAGCGAGAGAGCCATGACCACGAAGTGCATTGTGTACACAAGATCAGATGGTGGGTTGGCGATTGTCATTCCATCGCCAGCGTATATTGCCGGATGGCTGGCCGCCAACGCGGATAAAACCGAACTGGACGCCATCGCTCACGTCCAAGGAAAGGATGTGCCACCGGACGCTTTGAATGTTTGGGTGGAAGAGGCCGCCAACCTGCCCCAAAGCCGGGCGTTTCGCAATTGTTGGAGAGAACATGAGACGGGAGGGGTAAAGAATATCGTGGTGGACATGCCCCTGGCCAGGGCGCAGAAGATGGCGGAGATTCGAGCGGAGCGAAACAAGAGACTGGCGGAAACGGATGGATTGATATTACGGGCGAAGGAGACCGGCCAAGCCGCCCAGGAAAGTCGGCTGGCCCTGGCCCGGCAAGCCCTGCGGGACCTTCCCGCCACGGTGGGGCTAGACACGCTGGCCACGCCGGAAGCCCTGGAAGCCTTCCAGCCAAATTGGCCGGTGATGGAATGACCCCTTAGGCCGTGATGGACATGTTGCCCTTGGGGTTGGGCGATTTGGCCTCTTCCACCGACAAGGCCTCTACGTTAAAAATCAGCACGGAACCTGGGGGAATTTTCCCCACTTGGCGGTCGCCATAGGCCAACTCGGCCGGAACAATCAACTGGCGGCGTTCCCCCGGTTTCATTCCCTGCAATCCTTCCTCCCAGCCTTTAATCACCGTTCCCCGCCCCAGGGTGAAGGAAAACGGCTTGTCTTTGCCCACAGAAGTGTCAAATTTCTCTCCGCTTTCCAACCAGCCGCTGTATTGCACGGTCACCTGCATGTCTTTCAGCAGGGGTTTCCCCTCGCCTTCCTTCACCACGGCAATCCGTAAACCAGAATCGGTGGTGCGGAAACGCTCTTCGGGCAACACCTTGAAGGTTTCCAGAAACTTTTTGTTCAGCCCCTGGGGGCCGTCGGCGGTGGGGCCAAGGGCGGGCTGGGTTTTGGGCGGGTTGGCGCTGATGTCCATGGCCATCGGAATTCTCCATAATAAGGGCTGGGGCCGGGCCCCAGTGGGTTCGGGTGTTTGCTCTTTAAAGGAAGCAAAAGGCGAACCAAATTCTTTAGGAAAACCCGTTTCCGTCCAAATTCTAGGCATCCATGGGATTTTTCCCATCCCCCTGCCCTGGGGGAAGGGGGATAAACCGCTGTTCTAGGCATGACCCATTTTTAATGGAACTATTTATAAACGCTTTTCGCACTGTCGCATGGTCTAACTTGAACAACACCCCTCCCATGACTCGAATCCGGTGGGTGAGGTCTGATCCCCGCTTGATGAGACCTCACCCCCCGCCCCCCTCTCCCGAAGAGAGGGGGAGTTCAATTGCGTTTGGGCGTTGCTAGTTCCGACCAGTATCCAACAACAGAACAGATGAATTGAATAGCCGATGGCTTCGAGCATTGCCCCTCTCTACGGGAGAGGGGCAGCCCGCTCCAGCGGGCGGGGTGAGGTGTTGTTGGGAATCACTGGAAGCAGAAATGTTATGCGTGGATTCGAGTATCGGGCTAGCCCCAAACAAAAAGGGTCATGATGAGAACAGCGGACGAGCGACATGCTATTTCACGGCAAAAACCTGGGTGATGCGGAGGTCTCATCTCATCGTGAGATCAACAAGGGAAATGGGGTTGGGAATGCGGGGGAGGGGGTTACGGAAGGCTTGGGGTTAGGGCAGGGGAATGTCCAACAGGTGCAGCATCAGGGCCTGTTGCACATACAGGCGGTTTTCGGCCTGCTGATAAATCAGCGAGCGGGGAGATTCCACCATGCTTTCCGAGATTTCAAAGCCTGGGTGAATGGGCATGTCGTGCAGAATATAGGCCTGGCTGCCCGCCAGGTTTTTTTCGTTCAACTGATAGGGCAGCATCAGGTTAATCCGCCGCTCCTTTTCGGCCTTAAAGGCCGGGTCCCGGAAGAACTCCATATCCACCCAGGTGTCGGTGTACACAAAATCCGCCCGGAGAACGGCCTCTTTCAAGTCCAAGGTGCGCTCCACCACTCCTTGGGCTTCCCATTCTTCCAACATGCGGGGGTCGTGGGCGGGCTGGTTGCCTTCCGGGGTGACCAGAATCAGCTTTACGCCCGTCCGCTGGCAGCCCAACGCCAACGAGTTGGCCACGTTGTTGTGAATCCCCACGTAACACACCGTTTGCCCCTTCAGGCTGCCCGCCGTTTCATACACCGTTAACAGGTCAGCCAAGGCTTGGCAGGGGTGAAACATGTCATCGCAGCCATTGATCACCGGCACCCGAGAATGCTCGGCCAACTGGGTTAGGTCGCTGTGCTTCTTCAGGCGGGCCATGATGATGGAGGCGTGGGACGACACATAGCGGGCCTCGTAACGGATGGGGGAAATGGCAAAGTTGCTAGAGTCCCAATCCATCACCACCGAGTGCCCCCCCAGTTGCCCCGCCCCCACCTCGAACGATAGCCGGGTGCGGGTGGATGTTTTTTGAAACAACATGAACAGCCAGCGGCCAGCCATCAATCCCCGGCCCAGGCTGGGGTTTTTCTTCAGCCGCAGGGCGTTGTCGAGCAGGCCAGTGACCTCGCCGGGGGTAAAATCTTTTAAAGACAGGCAATGTTTCATGTTTTCTTGGGGGAAGCCGGTGAAAAACCAGTATTTTCCGGCGTTCCTGCCGAAAAAGTCAAATCCTCCAGCTGATCATTGGCCAACGCCAGACGGTTGGGGTAAAATAGCCGCTACAGGAGTGTCACGAATGACGCTCCATGGTCTATCCCCTTGGGGGCCGATTCATCCTTGGGTCACCCAGGGGTTAACCTATCATATTCTCTCCGGAGATTCCCATGAAGCAACGTTTGGCGTCGTTGATGGTATTTGGCGCATTGCTGTTTGGCGCAGGAAGCGCCAAAGCCGACATGCTGTTCAGCGTGGGGTTGGATGTTCCCGTGGCGTACAGTTTTAATGCTTCAAACCTCAGTGGGGTAGCCGTGAACAGCACCAACCCCTCGGGCTTCATTTTGTCGGTCAGCCCCCCTTTCATGGGCAGTTTTGGCCTAGCCATGGAGCAATACTCGGTCAAAGCCAATACCTCATTGGGCAGCAACACCTTCGACTTCGCCATGTATGACTTGTATTACAACGTGTTAAGCACTGGCCTGCACCTGGATGTGGGCCTGGGCATGGGCAGCATCAACACTGCCTCCGGTGCCACGGTGCCCCTTACTTCATCGGTATCTGCCAGCCAATTGTATCTCACCGCTGGGTTTGCCCTGATGCCCATGTTGGACGCGCACGTGGGGTACCATATCGTCTCTGCCAGTAAAGGCACCGCCATGGGCGGCGCCGCCAACGGAGTGGACCTCAGCGGCAAACTGGTCACCGTGGGGGTGAAGTTCTCGTTCTAACTTCCTCTGGTGTGTTTGGCCAAACACCCTCCCAGCCTAGGTGGCCTGGGAGGGTTTTTTTTAGGCGTTGAGGATTCCCCTTGAGATTTTTCTGAAAATTTAGGAAGAATAAGGGAGAAGCGACGCACCACCCCACGGATACCCCAGGGAGAAGCCCATGATTAAAACGCTACGCTATACACTGCTGGCAGCCCTGTTTTTGGCGGCTACCCCCGTTTGGGGGCAAGAAACCGCTGGTCCGGCGGCCAAACAATCCCCGGTGATCGTGAACCTGGGCCTGATCATGGATTTTACCGCCAAAGATTTAACAACTAATGCCTCGTTCACCTATATTTCACATTATGGATACCGTCTGTCCTTCGATGTCCCCTTTACCGTGATGGGGGGGTCGGCTGAAAATTCCTACTTGGTGCTCAACCGGGGAATTTACCACCAAAATGTGATGATCAACACATTTTCCACAGGAATGCTCAAGGCAGACCTGTTTGGACTGGGATATGCCCACCGCCTAGATGCCATAATAGTTTCAACCGGATACAACACAGGATTCATAACCGTAGAAAATTATTTTGCACCCATGTCCAAAGGTGCAACGGAGGGGTATTGGTTGACCCTGGGAACAGATGTTGGGGAATTTGTGGGAATGGAAGGATTTGTTTTAAACATCACCCATGAAGAATTGAATGGGCAAATACAAGGCTCTGGTGGATCCCCCTCAAGAGTATCTAATAAAATCAATACTTTGGGTTTTGGCTTCCCCATGTAAACCAGCCACGGCCCCCCACACGCTTTTGAACGGAGAATCTTCATGATCGCAAGCCAACAGCAACACCGGCCCGGACGGGGCCTGCTGCCTCTGCTGGTGGGGATGGCCCTGTTGGCGCTGGCCCTGCCCGCCCAAGCCCAGTCTGCCGGAGAAGATCGCAAATTGTTCTGGGGACTGGAAGGCCCGGCGGCCATCAACAGCGGAGGGCGGTATACGGTTAAAGGAATCGGAGGTTATCACCTGTACCTGGGCGGGATCGATTTTGGTGGGGGCACGGCCCTGGGGCTGGATTTACACAGTTATTCCGGTGATCTCAACCCTCCCCCTGGGTTTACGGGAACGGCCCCCTTTACGGCCAGCATGCAAGGATTCTTGTTCCGGATCCCCATGGATGACGCCTTGGTGTTTCAGTTTGGGTTGGGGGGAGTAGACTTTAACTTCCCCGAGCACACAGAATCGTCATTATTTAATACTTATACGGTGAAATCAAACGGCGGCGGCGGCGGGGGAAGCTATCAATACTTGGCCTTGAGTTACAGGGCCGAAAACATTGTGGGGTCACTGTCTTACAATTATACTTATTTGAAAAAAGATGTGGGTTTATATAACTTTGGGGTATATATGGGCCAAGAAAAACGCGACTACGAACTCGGCATTTTATCGGTAGGTTTAGGGGTGTGGTTTTAAGGCGGACCGCCTGATCTCTCCCCTGCGGGTATTCCAACAGCACCCCACCCTGCCGCCTTTCAGGCGGCTGTCCCTCCCCTTCGTGGAGGGACAATACGGCTTAGGCCGAAGGGGTGGAAAATAAAATCCGTTCGGATGAGGAGACTGAAAGGAAGCAAGCACCCAATCCACCGGCTTCACGCTGTTCCCCTCCACGAAGGGGAGGGGATGCCCGTAGGGCAGGGGAGGGGTGTTTTTCGGCTTCCCTCTTGTTCCCAACAGCACCCCTCCCTGCCGCCTTTCAGGCGGCTGTCCCGCCCCGATGGGAAGGGCAATGCTCGAAGCCATCGGCTATTCAATTCATTTGTTCTGTTGTTGGAATCTGGTCGGAAACAAGCACCGCCCAAACGCCATTGAACTCCCCCTCTCTTCGGGAGAGGGGGCGGGGGGTGAGGTCTCATCAAGCGGAGACCAGACCTCACCCCCCGGATTCGAGT
Organism: Deltaproteobacteria bacterium; assembly: GCA_029858505.1. GTDB lineage: Bacteria > SAR324 > SAR324 > SAR324 > JACQKK01 > JAOUEW01. The sequence continues at coordinate 378,811 of JAOUEW010000001.1, read as the reverse complement.
TTAGAGATGCCCCCGCCAAGGGGCAGTGGAGGGGTGCTGTTGGGAGGACGCTTAAAATTTTACCGTAAAGGCCACGGTGGTGGTTGGCCCCGGCACAATGGTGAGATAACCCCTGGCCCGGCCTTCCAACTGAATATCTTGCACCACTTGGCGTGCCTGCAGGAACTGATACACCACGTATCCGGCCCCCCCCACCGCCGCCATGGGAACAATGGGCGTCATTTTGGTGAGCGAAGACAAATACAGCACCCCCACCGCCCCCCCCGCCCCATACAGCGAATACGTGTACCAGGTATCTTCTTCCGCCTTGGCGGCCAGGAAACGGGTCTCCCAGTCTTTGCGTTCGTTGTCGGTCAGGGCCACCGGGGCCAGCTCCAGGGGTTTGATCTTGTTTTCCATGCGAATACCAGTATCCAACTCTCGGCGGGTGTCCTCCATCAGCGCCGTCTGGCGGGTAGGGTTCAGAAACGTCTGCACAAAATGCCCCGGCTGGGGGTCTTCCACCGAGTGAATCAAAATGGCCTCGGCCGAGTTTCCGTTCACCCGCAGCACCTTCACGATGGCAATGTTCTTTCGCTGAAAATCAATGACCTTTCCCCCCAGGTCGTTGATGGACACATCCTGCTTATACACCACCAGAAAGTCTCCAATGGCCAACCCATGGCGTTCGCCCATGTCGAGCACCACCCCCCGCAGCGAGGTTGAAAGCACCCGCCCCACAATCAACGTGCTGGAGGCAATGTCGTTGGCCAGCCGGAACATCTGATCGTCCATGTTCTGGTCGGTAAAAAAGATTTGCTCGTTGAAGTCGGTCAGGTTGTTGGCCACGTTAATCAACCGGATGTTGAGCTCGATGCTTTGCGGGGTTTGGCGGATGCTGCCCACCAACACGCGGTCGGCCCCCAGCACCTTGCCGCTTTCCACACCGCAGGCAATTTGCCGGCAGTCCACCAGTTCCGTCCGTTCGTTTTCAAAAAACATATTGGCTTCACGAAAGCCCACCACCGAGTAATGCCCGGTGTTGCTCAGGTTTTTTTGCAGCATCAGGCCAATCTGCTCGGCGGCAGATTCGGTGATGTCGAAGGGGCTTAAGGCCAGAATTAAAATTTTCACCCGGCCGTTGTTTTGAAACAGTTCCCCCTTCCCCGAAGTGTAGGGGCTGGGAGAGCCAAAACCGGACCCAGGAAAACGCTCTTGCCCCCAGGCCACGGGGGAAGGCCCCGCCCACAGGGCCAAGCCCCCCACCAGCCCGGCTGAAATCAACAGACGGGTCAGGAAGTTTTTTGTCCATCGGCAAGGGCTGGTCATGGGGCCTCTTTGGAAGATCGGCTGTTTTTCACTGCGTGTAGGGGAAAACACTCCACGGGATACCCGTTAGAAAGCAAAAACAACGCCAATCTTAGGAGAGTTGACCTGAAAATCTGCTTGCTAAACAAAGCCCGGCAGGGCAGGGTGAACGGGAGAGTCAATGAGACGTAAAAAGGTATCCTTTTCGGACAATTCCAGGTCATCATGACGAAATCCATCAAAGACCGACAAACAGAACGGATGGTATTTGGCGAGCACGTCAAGTTCCACGCCCCTCACAATTGCGAGGGAATTTGCCATGATATCAGCGCCAAAGGCATGGGGGTCACCTTAAAGAACCCCATGACTCCGGGAGACATGGTAGAGGTGGAGGTGTTTGAAGGTAAAGTCACCATTTTTGGGGTGGTGCGCTGGTGCCTGCCGCAGAATGGCACCTACCAAGTAGGAATTCTGTTCAAAGACGAAGACTGGGCCGTGGTCGAAATGGTGCGGGGGTTTCAAGAAGAGATCAAACCCAAATAAATTGAGGATGGGCGGCCCGGCTCCCCATCCCCCGTTCTTACGGGTGCTTCCACCCCCCGCTAATTCCTTCTCTTCCTTTTCCATCTCTCTTATTTTCCTAATTTCCCCAGTTCCGCGTCGCGCTGGAGGTTGAACGCCTCCCAGTCTTGATCTAAGTCATCCTCGGTCAGGGCGGTGACCTGAGGCTTGCCAGCCCCTGGGCGGAACACGGCCTTTTTGTTTTTCCCCACAATCACCGACCATTCCTCCCGGGTAACCTCTTGGGGCGGGGCAATTTCTTGGGGGCCGGAAATTTCCCGGCGGGGGCCAGCCTCCGGCGGCGGGGGCGGCGGGGGGGTTGTCACCACTTCTCCCTCCACCACCGACAACACCACCTCGCTGCTGTCTTTGTCGGCATCCACATTAAAGCGGGTTCCCTTCACCCCCAGGGTGGCGGTGGGGGTACGCACCCGGTACGATTCCTGGCCTTTCTTCAGGGGCTGGGCCAGGGTGGTCCACATTTGCCCAAACACCAGCCGAACATCCACATGGTTTTCTTGCCGAGAGAAAAACAGGCGGGGAAGATCCATCTCGCTGGCTTGGCCCACCCGCAGCACCCGGTTTTTTGACAGCAGAATTTCCACCCGCCCGCCCATGCCGGTGCGAATGCGGTCTCCCTCCCGCACCTCATCGTTCAGGTTCAGCCGCCGCCAGCGGGTGCTGCCCTTGGGCATCATTTCGGCGGGCTGAGTGATAAACGTCACCCTCGCGGCCCCCTCGGCCCAGGCGGGCGCCGCCAGCAGGCCTGCCGCCAGCACCCATGCCGCGCACCATCGCCCCACCGTCCATCCGGTTTGTTTCATGGACATTCTCCGTTGGAAAATTTTTTAGGGTCTGCGGAAACAAACATGACCTACGGGGGTTTATCCGCAGGTGTTTGATTGTATTTTCCTACCTAGAAACCTTGAGAACGATCAGAAAAAGGAGCGTGAGAAATAATTGCGTCAAGAACGATTTTGTATTCTATCCTGACGGAAATAATTTTTCACCGGGGAAACGACAACTTGCCGAACCCCCAGGGTTGGGTCTGCCCCGCCGGAAAGAACCCCAGGCCAAATAAACTTTCGTGGGCCAGCACCGCCATCAGCACGGCCTCTTTGGCATCGGGAGGAACCCCCAGGTCTTGAAACGAGGCGGGGGTCAGCATGGGCAGGCTGCGGGCCAGCCCCTGGGCCAGCAGGGGGTGGTGGGCCCCACCCCCGGTCAGGTACAACTCCCCCCCCGCCAGGGCCTCTCCCACTTCTCGGAGGATACAAGCCGAGGCCGTGTCTACCGTCAGCTGAGCCAGGGTGGCCAGCAGGTCCTCTGGCGAAAGCCCCGCCAGGGGGGGCAAGTCCTCGGCTGTGCCCGCACCTGCTAGGCCATCGCCAGCCCGGTCAGCGCCAGCCAAGCCAGCCACACCAACTCGATTCAGGGCTTCGGCCAGGGGCCGGGCCCCAAAGGCTTCTGGCCCGGTAGACTTGGGGGCCGGGCGCTCAAAGTAAGGGTGTTCCTTCAGGGCAGCCAACAATCCCGGTTGCACCCGCCCCGCCAGGGCCAGCCGCCCGTCTTGATCGAAGCCCCCCGGCAGGTGGGGGGCGTACCGCCGAACGGCCCGGTCGAGCCAAGTATTGGCCGGGCCCGTGTCGGCGGAAAGCCACCCGCCCCGCCCCGGCGGCCCCGGCGGCAGCCAAGTAAAGTTGGCCATGCCCCCCAGGTTCAGCAGCAACCGCCCCCGGCCAGGGTGGCGGAACAACAGTCCGTCCATAAAGGGGGCCAGGGGGGCGCCTTCTCCCCCGGCGGCAATGTCTTTCTGCCGCAGGTCCGACACGGTCAGCATTCCGGTCAACCCCGCCAGCAGGTCCCCGTCTCCCAATTGCAAGGTCGTGGGGGGCTCTGGGGTTTGCCCCGGCCGGTGAAACACCGTTTGACCATGGCTGGCCAGCAGGTCCACCCCCCGGGGGTCCTGCCCCCAGGCCTCCAGTTGTTCCAACACCAGCCTGCCGTGCAGCCGGGCCAGCCAGCCGTTCAGCTGGCACACCGCCTCCAGGGGGGCCGTTGGCTGAAACACCACCTGGGCCAAGTGGGCCCGCTCCGCTGGGGTGTAGGGCCGGGTGGCATGGTTCACCACCTCCAGCCGGGTGTGCTCCCCCGCCCCCCGCACCCGGCACAGGGCCAGGTCCAGCCCGTCCAGGCTGGTGCCGCTCATCAGCCCCAGCACCAGCCGGGCGGGCTTGGCCGCCATGCGAGACAGCACCCCCAGCCGGGGCGGCAGCGGGTGGGGCAGCGATGGACGGGAGGGGGGACGCTTGGGGGGCATGGGCCATTCGAAATGTTGGAAACAGCGTGAACAACTGAAACACCCTCTCATTGGGTATTCCCACCTGTCAATCCTTCCCCAATTCGCACTGGGGCGAAATCCACGTAATCCGCCGACACCAACGCGTAGCGCACCCCCTTCACATTGCCCTGGGGGGTGGCCTGCCATTCGTGGGGAAAGTGAAAGTGCCCGAAGGTGAGGGTCTTCACCGGGTATTCGGCCAGCAGGGCCTGAAAGGCCGTGGGCTTGCCCTGAGAGGTGGTGGGCGGAAAATGCAGCAGGGCATGAAAGGGCCTGCCGCCGGAGAGTTCCAGGGCGGCGTCGAGGGATCGGCGAAAGGCTTCCAGTTCTCGCTGATAGGATGGCCGGTCCAGGTCGGTGTAGTAGGGGTCGCCGGGGGCCAGCCAGCCGCCGGTTCCGCAGAACACCTCTCCCTCCACGCTCAAGGCTTCTCCCGCCAATAAGCGCAGGGTGGCGGGCACCCGGGCGGCATCCGCTGGGGTGAGGGGCCACCAATGGTCGTGGTTGCCCCGCACCAGCAATTTCAGCCGCCCCGGCAAGCGGTGAATCCACTCCAGTTCCTTCAGCCCGTCGGAGAATTTTCTGGACCACGACACGTCTCCCGGCACCAGCACCACGTCCTCGGGGGCCACCCGCTGCCGCCAGTTCTGCTCAATCTTTTCCCAGTGGTTGCGCCAGCCCTCTCCAAACACGTGCATGGGTTTGTCACGGGTGAACGACAAATGGATATCGGATATGGCCCAGATATTCATGAAGTGAGAGGGAGAATGGGAGCAGGAGGTGAACTGGAACGAGGCGGGTTTGGGTAGGATGGATTATACCGATTCTGGCGGAAGAAACGGAGGCCGGGGAAAAGCGGGGGATTCGGCGGGGGTTTCGGGCAGGGAGGCCGGCTTGGGCCGGGCACGGCGGGGGGTTCTCTCCCCTCTCGGCGGTTGGTCGCCAGCTTCCTGCAGGGGAAGCCCTTCCAGTTCCTCCCGCAGGAACAGCCAAGCCTCCTTCACCAGGTGGGGAGGGAAGCGTTCCAGCAAGAATCGTTCGGTAAACAGCCGCAGGGTCCACGACTTGCGCCAAGGGGCGCCCACTTCTGCCCTGGCATGCACGGAGCGCAAGGATTGTTGAATCCGCCGGAGCTGCTCTTGGGCCAAGTGGTGCTGGTGGTTCACCAGGTAATCGAAATACACGGCGAACAGGGGGTAATATTCCGGCAGGGTAATGAGGGAGATGGGATTGGTCATGGGATGGATCGGAAGGGTTCTTTGGGCAAGGCTGCCCTGTTTTCCTGGCTCCCGTTATTCCCTATTCTTCTTCACTGGGGCCGGTGTGGGCGTCGCGGGCGTAACCCCGGGGGCTGGCCTGGGCCAGAAAGGCCTGCCAAGCGGCCAGCAGGGGGTTGGCTGGTTGAGAGGCCATCCAGGCCAGCACGTCCTCCCGCCCCTGGCGCTGGCGGCAGAACCGCCGATAGGCTTCTTTCAGTGGAGCAATTTCAGCGGGAGAAAACCCGTTTCGCCGCAGGCCCACCCGGTTCAAACCGTGCAGGCTGTTGCGCCCAGACACCATGGCGAAAGGGAGAATATCTTGGGTGACGGCGGTTTGGCCCCCCACCATGGCCATGCGGCCAATGCGGCATTTGTGATGCACCGCCGCCCCGCCCCCAAACACCACCCGGTCTTCCACCAAGCAGTGCCCCCCCAAAATGGTGTTGCTCGACACCACCGTGTGGTTCCCCAGGCGGCAGTCGTGGCCAATGTGCACCGCCGACATGAGGAAGTTGTCATCCCCCACCTCGGTGGCATCGGACGTTTTGTGGGCAGAGGCCGGGGTACCCCGGTGGATGGTGATGTGTTCGCCGATGATGTTGCGGCTGCCGATAATCAGGCGGGTGGGTTCGCCCTTGTACCCCTTGTCTTGGGGCTCTCCCCCCAGGGTGGCGTGGGTGAATACCCGGTTATGGCTGCCCATTTCCACGGTGCCGTGAATATAGGCCCCCGCCCCAATCTGGTTGCCTTCCCCCAGCCGGGCGCCAGACTCGATGACCACAAAGGGCCCAACAACGGTGCCCTCTCCAATCACGGCCCCCTGGCCGATCACCGCGCTGGGGTGAATGGTCACGGCCATGGTTAATACTTCCCGAAGCGGTGTTCATCCAAGGCAATGGCGTTGGTGGGGCCCATCAATTGGGGCTGCCCCCCCGCCCGGGGGGCCGGAGACGACAACGACTGGCGCAAGTGGAAGTGATCCAGCTTCTCGCCCATCACCGACAACTGTGCGGCAATGTTCTCAAAGGCCGACATGAACTCGGTGGCGTTCTTGCTGGTGGTGTGGGTGATGTTTTCGATTTGACTGAGTGCGTTAAAGATTTGGTTGATGGAGTGGGCCTGCTCAGAGGCCGCCGTTGAAATTTCGCTCATCAGGCTGGAGGACTTGGAAATCTCCCCCACGATCCGCCCCAGAGACTCGGCGGTTTTGGTGGCGGTGTCGGACCCGTGCTGCACCTTGGCCACCGAGTCGGCGATGAGGGAAGCGGTTTCTTTGGCCGCCTGGGCGGAACGGGCGGCCAGTTCCCGCACCTCGTCGGCCACCACGGCAAACCCCCGCCCGTGGGCGCCAGCCCGGCCAGACTCCACCGCGGCGTTCAGGGCCAGCAGGTTGGTTTGGAAGGCAATCTCGTCAATCACCTTAATGATGTCTTGAATGTGTTCGGCGGATTTAGAAATTTCGCCCATGGCCATCACCATTTCGGTCATCCGGTTGTTCCCCACCTGGGCTTCTTGCAGGGCCACCTGGGTAGAACGGTTGGCGGCCTTGGCGTTGTCGGCGGTTTTGCGGGTGCGGCTGTTCAGGTCGGCCATGGTGGAGGAAATTTCTTGCAGACTGGCGGCCTGGGCCTCGGCGGCGGAGGAGATGGATTGGCTGAGGCCGTAGATGCTCATGGAGTCTACGGTGAGTTTTTCGGCCACGGCCCGCAGACCCAGAATGGTTCCGTTCAACTGAATGTTGGTGTCTTCCAACCCCTGACGAATCACCCCCTGGGCCTGGAAGGTGAGGTCGCCGCTGGCCAGCTTATGGAAGGCCGCCACGATTTCGTGCTGCAAGTTATCGGCAAAGGTGTCCAACGCCCGGCTAATGCGCCCAATTTCATCCTTGCGGCGCAGGTTCATGCGGTTGCGCAGGTTTCCTTCGGTCAAATCCTGAATCATCCGCATTAACCGGGTAAGGGGAGCGGTAATGGAGCGGGTGATGATCAGGGCCAGCAGCAGCCCCAACCCAAAGGCCGCCCCTCCCTGCATCAGAGACTGATAGCGGAAGGACTCCAAGGCGCTCAACAGGTCAATCATCCCCCGGCGTTCCTTGGCCACAAAGTCATCGTTCAGCGACTCCATGCTCGACAACAACGCATCGGATGTTTTGTTAAACTCTCGCCGCAGGTTTTCATCAGACCGACCCCCGGCATAGGTCTGGGCAAAGCGCATTCCCTGGGTCATGAAGGTGTCAAAATCGGCGGTTAACTTGTTGACCTCCTCCATCCGGGAGCGGTCGGAGTTGGAGAAAAAAGCGCTTACCCGTTGCAGGGTGAGGGTCACTTCTTTTTTCTTGCTTTGAATTTCGCCTTGGTTGGCCGCCAGCACCGCGGGGGAGCGGGCCAGGGCGGCGTTGGTCATTTGCTGCTGAATCTCCAAAACCATGGTGCGCATGGAGCCGACCTGCCGCACCATCTCGGATTCTTCCAGCAGGGTCCCCCGGGCTTGCCCCTCTAACTGCAAGAACACCACCCAAGAGAAAGCCAAAAACATCAGCACGATCAGCAGAAGAGCCCCAAAACCGAGGGAGATTTTCACGCCGATGCGGAGATTGTTGATCAGAGTAAACATCCGCCGGACTCCTTGACAGGGGGGAGGGAGAAAGAGGATTGGATTCACCCTCATTCCTAGTGCAAACGGCCAAAAGAATCAAGCGATTCCGAGACGAAGCTTATGGGGGGGGAATGAGAGGGTCGTCAGGGGGCCAGCAGGCGCCGCAGATACCCCGGCAGTTGAAATGCCGCGGTGTGAATGCCCTGGTTGTAATACTTCAGGGAATCCTCGAAAGAGAGGGGCCGGGGAAGGACTTGGGCGGGATTGACCTGGTCGGCGCACAGCGTAAACGACCAGTGCCCCCCGGGATAGGTGGGAATGAGGGCCAAATACAGGGCCACCTGGCCGAACAACGGCCGCAGGTCCTGGTGCATTTTGCGGATGATACCCCCCATCAGAAACGGGTTTTCCGACTGGAACACGGCGAACCCCCCAGGGCGGAGAGACGCCCGCACCTTGTGAAAGAACGCCGGGGAAAACAACACTTCCGCCGGGCCCACCGGGTCGGTGGAATCCACCAGAATCACATCATAGGCCTGGGGGTGATCGTCCAGGTGGGCAAAGCCATCGGCCACCAGCACCTGGGCCTTGGGGTGGTGAAACGAGGCCGTAAGGGCCGGGAAGAACTCGCGGCAGGCGTCTATGACCAGTTGGTCAATTTCCACCAGGGTCACCGACTTCACGGCCTCGTGCTTCACCGCCTCCCGCACGCTACCGCCGTCTCCCCCGCCAATAATCAGCACCCGTTCCGGGTTGGGGTGCAGGGCCAGGGCGGGGTGGGCAATCATCTCGTGGTACACAAACTCGTCCCGGTCGGTCACCATCACGCAGCCGTCCAGCACCAGCAGGTTTCCAAACTCCACGGTTTCCATCACCTCCACCCGCTGATAGGGGCCGGTGCGGTCGAACAGACGGCGCTTCACCTCCAGGGTCAGCCCCAGGTGCGGCGTTTGCTTTTCGGTAAACCAGTCGGTCATGGAAGAACCAAGAATATTAAGAATACAAGGGCTGGCTTGGCTAAGCCGTGAAGATGACGATTCCCCCCGTGCTGACGTTTCCTCCCAACCGCACCCCTCTCCGAAACACCCCTGCCCCTGACGGGGCATCCCCTCCCCTTGGTGGAGGGAAACAGCGTGAATCCGATGGGTTATTTATGTGTTTCCTTTCAGCCCCCTCATCCGAACGGATGAATCTTTCCGCCAATGGCTTCGCGTATCGTCCCTCCACAAACGGGAGGGGCAGCCCGCAAAGCGGGCGGGGAGGGGTGTTGTTGGGAGATCTCTGTGCCAGCCCCCTGCCAGGACCCGTCAACCCTAAACACACCACCCCGGGTTAATCCCCGGGGCGGGGGCTTAGTAGTCTAGCTTCACCAGAGAGAGAGCCGCCGGAGCAAAGTGCTGCAGAAACTCCCGTTCCAGGTTTTCCCGGGTCAGCTTGGGCTCGCAGGTCACAATGTCTACGTGCATATAGCCGGTTTCGGGCCAGGTGTGGGCCGACAGGTGAGACTCCGACAGGATGATCACCGTGCTGACCCCCGGAACGAAATAATGGCTGTGATCGCTCACCCGGGTGAGGTGCAGGTTGTCCACCACGTCTTGCAGGCTTTTCAGCAGCACGTCCGGGTGGTTGATGCGGTCCGGATTCACGCCGTGGCATTCCACCACCCAATGGTCAATATAGGGGGTGGGGAATTTTCCCTTGGAGGTGTGCATTTGCACCACCTCGCAATGCCGGACGGCGCCGGACTCTGGGCGATGGGAATCGGGATTGGAGGACAGGGGGCCGAGGTGTCCTTGCGGCGCGTGTTCGTTGAACACAGGGCCGTTGGACAGGGCGCTGCCAGGAATAGAATGAGCCTTTTGGGCCTCGCGCGCGGGCGCGGGATGCATCTTCAGTTGGGTTTTCAATTTTTCAGGTCTCTCACCTCCCACCAAACGCCACCGTACAGGGCGTGATTTTGGCCGAATGTTCCACCGGCGGCTCCCGGTTTGGCTGTGATGCCGCACCGCGCCTGCCGATACCCTCCGGTCTGCCTGGCTACACTTGCCCCCGGCTCCCGGTTTTTCTGCCCCAACCCTTATACCCCCATGGTTTGTGAAACGGCGATCACCGCCTGCCGGTTCACTGGCCTGGTGTTTGCCGGGGTCGTTCGTTTCCCGCGGTGTTTTCCGGAAGGGGAAAACAGCGGGTTAAAACGCCCTTCAAACGTGGTTTTGGGCCTTCATTTCAGGTGAATTACCATTGGTATTTCACCTGATATGGAGCACCCCCGTCGTCCCGAACACCTCAGACACAAGATCAAGTGCGTGACTGTATATACAACGGGGATTCCTGCAACCTGCCAATTTGTCGGACCATCTGTGTTGGATTGCTGGAATTCAATGTAGGGCCGGGGGGGGGGTTTGTCAATGAAAAATCCAGAGGAAAAGTACGGATTTTTTCGCTACCATGCAATCAGGCTTTCACCCCCTTTCCTTCGTGAACACCATGACCGCCCAACCCACGCCCCACCCCCCCGGCACCCCCAAAATCATTGCCCTGATTGGGGGCACTGGCGGCATGGGGCGAATGATGACCCCCCTGCTGGAAGGGCTGGGCCACACCGTGCTGGCCGCGGGCCGCAGCACCCCTCTCACCCCAGAGGACGCCGCCCGCCGGGCCGAGGTGGTGATTGTGACGGTGCCCATTCACCACACCCAAGACACCATTGCCCGGTTAGCCCCCCTGTTGGGCCCGGAGAAACTGTTCAGCGATTTCACCTCCATCAAGCGCCAACCGGTGGAGGCCATGCTGGCCTCCCCGGCTGCGGTGATTGGCTGCCACCCCATTTTTGGACCCATGCCCAACCCCGCCGGGCAAAACGTGGTGCTGTGCCCGGCCCGGCCCGGCCCCTGGCTGGATTGGTACGAACACCTGTACTTGGCCCTGGGCATGAAAGTAAGCCGGATGACCCCGGAGGAACACGACCGCTCCATGGCGGTCATTCAGGGGCTTACCCATTTTATCAACATCTCCTTCGCCGCCACCCTGGAAAGCCGCCAGGTAAACCTGGAGCAGGTGCTGCAGGTGTGCAGCCCGGTGTACCGGGTGGCCTTTGCCATGCTCAGCCGCATTCTCAGCGGCGACCCGGCCCTGTACCGAGAAATTCAGCTGGCCAACCCAGAAAACCTGCCCATTCTGGAGGAATTTCTGGGCAACGCCAGCCGGCTGAAAGCCATGGTGGGCTCCGCCGACGGCCCCGGATTTGATGACCTGTTCACCCACGCCGCGGGCTACCTGGGCCCCTATTTGGCCACCGCCCGGCGAGAAAGTGACTGGCTGGTGGAGCAGATGCGCCGCAAACTGACCGAAGATGGACGTTAGGCTTGCCCTCTGCCGGAGATTGCGTAAAATAGAACAATTCTTGTTTCCCTCGTTTTTTAGAGAGAAAATATTTCGCAGGCGGTCTCGGCTCTACTATAATTTCGTGACTCTGCCAGAACCACCCACATCCAAAGGAGATTTCCATGGCCATTACCCTGCCCGAATTGCCCTACGCCAAAGACGCCCTGGCCCCCACCATTTCCGCCGAAACCCTGGAATACCATTACGGCAAGCACCACGCGGCCTATGTCACCAACCTGAACAACCTGATCAAGGGCACCGAGTTTGAAAACAAATCCCTGGAAGACATTGTGAAAACTTCCTCCGGGGGCATCTTCAACAACGCCGCCCAGATTTGGAACCACACGTTCTATTGGAACTGCCTTTCCCCCAAACCCACCACCCCCTCCGCCGGGCTGGCCAAGGCCATCGATGCCGCTTTTGGCTCCATGGCCGCCTTTCAAGAGGCCTTTACCAAGGCCACCGTGGGCACCTTTGGCTCTGGCTGGGGCTGGCTGGTGAAAACCAAAGACGGCAAGTTGGAGATTGTTTCCACCAGCAACGCCGCCACCCCCCTGACCGAGGGCAAAACCTGCCTGCTGACCTGCGACGTGTGGGAGCATGCGTATTACATCGACTACCGCAACGCCCGGCCCAAATACGTGGAAAGCTTCTGGAAGCTCGTCAACTGGGATTTCGTCTCTAAAAACTTCGGGGGATAATCAGGAACGCTCGTCCCCTCCGAACAACACCTCTCCCCCCTGCCCCCCTCCCCCATCAGGGAGGGGGATTGCGCTCATCTGTTTGGTGACGCGCTTGGTTCCCTCCGGATTTGATCAACCCAATGGATTCTATTCTCCCCTGATCGGCTTAAACCGTACGGCAGGGGGGGGTGCTGGGGGGGGCTTTTTTTTCACCTTTCTTCCCCATTTGGCGTTTGGTATGCATGGAGGAAGGCTTGCTGGGGGATAACCAAGGGTTCTATGCGGGCAATCCAAATGCAACCACCGATGGGTTTACGCCAGCGTCTGGCCGTCCTGCTCACCCTGGGGTGCGTGGCGGCGGCGCCGCTGTACGCTGCCGACCCCCCTCCGCCCCCCCCGCCTCCACCGGTGGTGAAGGCCCACCCGGTGGTCTCGGCCACCCCCAAAGCTCCCCGGCGCAAACACACCCGCCGACCCAAGCAAAAACGCTTGCCCCCCCGGCCCTTTGCCCAGGGGGAGCTTTCTCCCGTGATTCAGAATTTGGTGCAAGACGGCCTGCGCCGCGAGGTGGTGACCGCGGCCCTGGAAGACCCCCGCCTGCGGAAGTCTCCCTTTTCCCTGTCGTTGAACATTGTGTATCAGGGGGGCGACCACCGCTACCGGCAGTTCTACAACAAGTCGGCCCTGCGGCTGGCCGAATCCTTCAAAAAGCAACACGCCGATATCCTGGCCCAGGCCGAAGCCCGCTATCAGGTTCCCTCCGACGTGATCGTGGCCGTGCTGCTGGTGGAAACCCGCTTCGGCACCTTTCCCATGCGGCACCGGGCCCTGGAGGTGTTTTCCACCATGGCCCTGGCCCGTCAAGAGGCCATGATTGACGAGCAATACCAGCAGCTCTACCGCCGCAGCAAAACGGTAACCCGGGAACAAGTGGCCGAACGGATGGGCCGGAAAGCCGATTGGGCCTACCAAGAATTGTTCTATTTGTTCGTGTTGGCCGAAAAAACCGGCCAAAACCCCTACGACATGAAGGGCTCTTACGCCGGGGCCCTGGGCATGCCCCAGTTTCTTCCCTCCAGTTACCTGCGTTGGGGAGTAGACGCAGACCAAGACGGGCGGGTTGATTTAAACACCCTGCCCGATGCCGTGCTGAGCGTGGGCAACTACCTGCACCAACATGGCTGGAAACCCAATGCCGAACTGCCTGAGCTGGAAAAAGCCGTGTGGGCCTACAACAACTCCACCTCTTACGTAAACGCCATCTTCCAGGTCAGCCGCCGCATGGGCCGGGTTCCTTCCTCCAGCCCGCCCATTCTCACCCTCACCATCCCTTAATCCGCCGGATGGCGTGGTTTCTCCGCCTTACCGTTTGCATCCATGGGGGAATCAAGGGTAAAGTTTGGGGGAAACAGCCGGAATTTCCCGGCTTATTTTTTTGACGACCTTTTTCTTTTTTTTGGTTTTCGATCCATGGCAAAGTCCTCCAAATCTTCTCCCTCTTGGGATATCCAAAACCCCCAGGTGCGGCTGGCCGCCGTCACCATTGGCCTGGGGGTGCTGGCCCTGGCCCTGGGGTTCTTCTGGCTTCCCGGCGGCAAGCAACGCCCCTCCCCCCAAATGGTGGCCCAAGGGAAATCTATTTATGAGGCCAACTGCCAAGTTTGCCACGGCCCCAACGCTCAAGGCCAAGACCCGTCTCAGCCCAAGGGGGGCATGATCGGCGACCGGATGCTGGCCCCCGCCCTGAACCACACGGGCCACGCCATGCACCACCCCATGAAAGACCTGAAACGGGTGATTCTGGAAGGCGGCTCCGCGCCTGAATCGCCCATGCGGGCTGTGGCCGGACGGCTGACCAGCGACCAAGCCAACGCGGTGATGGCCTATTTCATGAACCTGTGGCCCGATGATGTGTGGGACTACTACCATGCCAACATCAACAAATAACCCAACCCACCGAATTTCGATGCTTCCATCCCAAGGTCCCATCGGATGAACTTTCCCGCCGCCAATCCTCTGCTGAAACGCCCCCCCGCCAGGGGGGCCCGGGCGCTGTCCGTTCTCATCATCGATCCCAGCCAAGAAAGCCGGATGCTGATGAAAACCGCCCTGCGCTCTGTGCCCTTTGTGCAAGAGGTGCGCGACCGCCAGAGCACGGAAGACATCGAGTTTACCCTGGCCGATTACCCGGCCAACGTCATCATTCTGGACCACAAGCCACCCGAAATGAACGCCTTCGACGCCGCCCGCTCCATCCGCCAGTTTCAGGTTGGCCAATCCGTGGGGCTGATCCTGATGGCCCCCCAGGTGGACATGTACATGCGCCAGCTGGCGTCTGAAGCCAACATCAACACCATTCTTCCCAAACCCTTCGACATCAACGGGCTGGAAAAAGCCCTGCGGGATTCTCAAGGGCGGTTCTCCACCAACTTCCGGGATACCCTGGACAAGGTGCGCCGCATCCCCTTCTTCACCGGGTTCACCGATCAAGAACTGGTGCGCCTGTTAAAAATTTGCCAAGCCCGCAAGTTTTCTCAGGGGGAATTTATTTTTCACGAGGGAGAGCAGGGCGACCGGCTGTATGTGCTGCTGTCGGGTCAAGTGAACATTGTGAAAAACCTGGGCGGGCGGGAAGAAACCCTGGCCCAGGCCAGGTCTGGAGACTGCTTTGGTGAAATGGCCGTGGTCGATGCCGAACCCCGCTCCGCCGCCGCCGTGGCCGTTTCCGATTGCATGGCCATGGAAGTGCACAGCCAAATTTTCAACGAACCCGATGACATATTGGCCTTAAAACTGTTTCGAAAAATCGCCATTCTGGTCACCCAAAAACTTCGGGCCAGCAACACTCGCCGGTCATAATCTCCCACGCATTCAACAGCACCTTTACTCGAATCCGATGAGTAATGTGATTTCTTCCTTCCAGTCTATATTTTTCGAACGGTTGAACAGAATAGCCGGGGGATTCGAGGATTGTCCCAACAGCACCTCTCCCCCCTGCCCCCCTCCCCAGTCAGGGAGGGGGGAATGGCTCGAATCCGATGAGTAATGTGATTTCTTCCTTCCAGTCTATATTTTTCGAACGGTTGAACAGAATAGCCGGAGGATTCGAGGAAAGGGATAACTAGACGTCCGATCCTTTGGGGTGAACCTGCCGCACCTGGGTTTCCAGGGTGCCATCGGCCAGGCGGGCGGTGAGGGTTTCTCCCACGGTGGTTTGGGCCACCAGGGTCACGGGCTTTCCCTGGGCATCGGCCAGGGTGGCGTAGCCCCGGCGCAGGGTGGCCAGGGGGCTTACGGCGTCTAGCCGGGCAAGCCCCTGGGTCAGCCGCTCCCGGGCCAGCCCCGCCGCCCGGTGCAGGGCCGGGGCAAGGCGCTGTTGTAACCCCTGGGCCTGCCGCCGCAGCAGGGGCACGGCCCGGTCGGGCCGCAGGGCCAACAGCTGCCGCCGCCCGTTGTCGGCCCGGCTGGCCGCCAATGCCAGCCGGTTGGCGGCCCCCCGTTCCAGGGCTTCTTGCAGCCCGTCCACCCGTTGAGCCGCCCTGGCCATCCACCCCTCTGGGGTGCCCAGGCGGGCCCGCAGGTGCTCCCAATGGTCGTGGGTGTGGGTCATCCGCCGTTTCAGCACGTGGGCCATGCGCTCTCGCCAGCCGGCCACCGTTTGGCGCAGGGCCTCGCGGTCCGGCACGGCCAGTTCCGCCGCGGCCGAGGGGGTGGGGGCCCGCACATCCGCCGTAAAGTCGGCGATGGTGAAATCCACCTCGTGCCCCACGGCTGAAATCACCGGCAGCCGGGAATGAAACACCGCCCTGGCCACCCGCTCTTCATTAAAAGCCCACAGGTCTTCCACGCTGCCCCCGCCCCGCCCCACAATCAGCACATCCAGCGGCTGGGCGGGCAGCCCCGGCAGGGTTCCCTCGGCCAGCCGGTTCAACCATTCAATGCCCCGGGCAATTTCTCCCGCCGCCTGTTCTCCCTGCACCGCCGCGGGGGCAATCACCACCGGGATGGAGGGAAACCGCCGGGCCAGCACGGTGAGCATGTCGCGGATGGCCGCCCCCTGGGGCGAGGTGACAATGCCAATGCCCCTGGGCAGCAGGGGCAGGGGCCGCTTGCGGGCGGGGTCGAACAGGCCCTCGGCGGCCAGCCGGGCCTTCAACTGCTCGAAGGCTGCCTGCAGGGCCCCCGCCCCCAGGGGTTCGAGCACCAGGGTTTGCAGCTGGTATTCCCCCCGCTGGTCGTACACGGTGATCTTTCCCCTGGCCACCACCTGCATGCCCTCTTGGGGCTGAAAACGCAGCGACTGGGCCGCCCCGCGAAACATCACGCAGCGCAACTGGGCTTGAGAATCTTTCAGGTTGAAATACAGGTGGCCAGAAGCGGCCCGCTTTAGGTTGGAGATTTCTCCCTCCACGGCGGCGTGGGGCAGGGCTTGTTCCAGGGCGCCCCGAATTTGCCGGGTCAGCCCCGACACGCTCCACACCCGGTCCGCGGGAGGCGTGGAGGATTCCCCGGAGGAATCCGGGGGCACGTTCGGAATGTCTACCGTGAAGGGGATGCGGGCCATGGGGTCAGAATAGCAAACCCCCCTACCGCCCCGCCAGGGTCCGTTCCTGGGCCAGCCGCCGGGTTTCCATTTCTTCCCCAGACAGGGGAATGAGCAGTTCCTGCCCGGCCCGCAGGGCCGAGCGGGGCTTCAGACCGTTAAACCCGGCCAGATCTTGCAAAGAAACTTTTTCTTGGCGGGCCACCTTGACCAGGGTGTCTCCCCGGCGCACCCGGTGGATGGGCCATTGGTCTTCCAGGGGGGCCTCTGCCACCGAAGCCTGGAAGCGCTGGCCCATGCCCAGGGGAAACCGCAGGGCCACCTTGCGGCCCGCCATGGCGCGGGGAGGAAGCCACCCCAAGCGCCAAGCGGGGTTTAACCGGGCCATCTCTTCCGTGGGCACCCCGGCCCGTTGGGCGGCATCGGACAGGGTGGTGAGATAGGGCCCCCGCAGCAGGTCCAGCCGGGGCTGGAGTTCTTCCTCTGGCTGGCTGAAGCCATGGGTTTCCAGGTCTTGATACACCAGCACGATGGCCATGAACATGGGCACATACGAGCGGGTTTCGTTAGGCAGGGGCAGCCCCCAAAAGTCTTGGCTTTTGCCCCGGGCCTGGGATTGACGCAGGGCCTTGTTGACCCGGCCCTCACCCGCGTTGTAGGCGGCCAGGGCCAGCTCCCACGAGCCATAGCGGGCGTGAAGGTGTTTCAGCAGCCGGGCCGCCGCGTGGGTAGACAGCTCCGGGTCCAGGCGCTCATCGTACCAGGGTTCCTCCACCCGCAGGCCAAACTCCCGGGCGGTCACCGCCCGGAACTGCCACAGCCCCAAAGCCTCGCGCTGAGAGCGGGCCGCCGGGTCCAGGTTCGACTCCACAATGGCCAAATACGCCAACTCCTGGGGCAGGCCTTCCTCGGCCATCACCCGGCGCATCATGGGCAGGTACTTCCCCGCTCGGTCCAGCCCCTGCTGAAACATGGGCCGCCAATTGTTGGCGTACAAAGCTAGGTAGCGGCGAACCTTCTGGTTTTCATACAAATCCATCGAGTTCCCGGTCTCCACCCGGGCCGTCATCACATACCCCTCGGCGTAACGGTCCAGGTAGGTCCGCAGGGCCTGGGTCCAGCTTTGCAAAAACACCGGAGACTCCGGCAGAACCGGCCTAGGTTCCGCCGTTCGTCCTTCTCCCGCCCACAACAGGGCCAGCAATACGGCCAGACCACCTGCCCACGTTTGTCTGTTCATGAAGAACCCTCCGTGTGAACCGCGTTGAATGGCACGGACGACCCTCCCCTGGCCCGGGTATGGGGTTGTCAGATAATCATATATACGAGATTTTTCTTTTAACCGTTTCATAAGGCTTGGGTTCTCAACTTTGTTGACAATGGGGTGGTTGATAGGACTCCACCCTGCGGATAAACGTGCAATATCCCGACGAATATTGGCTATTTTTAGAAGACAATCAACGTGGAAACAAATGAAAAGCGGATACCTATGAAACCCGCATCCGGTTAGTTCGCAGGTTTCTCCATGGGGAGGTTTCCGGAAAACAATCCTTTGTCTTCCAAATAGCCCGACAAATTGAACCCAATTTTGTCTGGGTTCATGGGGGCCAAAATAGTCACCGGGTTCGCCCCGGTTTGCAGCGCCAGGTCCACCACTTCTGGCTGGGCCAGCTGGCGGTGGTTGGCGTCGAACACCACCCACACTTTGGGAAGCTGGGTGGGGGAATGGTGCACCGATAAAATAATTCCCATCCGCTGGTCGCTCATGCGCACCAAACTGCCGGGGGGGTAAATGCCCACCGCCGAAATAAACTGTTCAATCTGCTGGCTGTCCAGGGCCGCCCCGGCCCATTTTCGCAGCCATTGCAGGGCGTCAAAGGGGGTCACCTTCTCTTGAAATTGGGTTTTGTGCAGCAGGTTATCAAAGGCGTCTACAATGGCCACCATTTTGGCGTAGTCGGAAATTTCCCCGGCGGAAAGCCCCCGGGGAAAACCGCTGCCATCGGGCCGCTCGTGGTGCTGCAGAATAATGGCCAGCACATCCCGGGTCAAATCTTGAGAGTCATCCAGCAGCTTGGCCCCTTCCAGGGAATGGCGCTTGTAGTCGGCGTATTCTTGGGTGTCGAGGGGACCCGCTTTGGCCACCAGGGCCGGAGCCAGCCGCATCTTTCCAATGTCGTGCAGCAGGGCCCCCATCCCCACGGTTTTGATCTCTTTCCAGTTCATGTCTAGGTGGCTGGCAAAGGCCAGCGACAGCACGCACACCCGCACCGAGTGCAGATACACGTTTTCGTCAAAACTTTTCAGGGCCACCACGCTGGCCAGGGCGTCTTTATTGCGCAAAATCGAGGCGGCCATCCGGTCCACTGCGGCCTGGGCCGATTTTAGAGCCGGGGGGTGGCCCCCCCGGGCCTGAATCATGGCCTGATACACCGCGTGTTCCGCCTCCCGCAGCAGGGCGGTGGCCTGGGGCACCTCCTGGGCAAAGGGCACCGGCCGGGTATCGTGACCCTCTTGGGCGGCCTGGGCCGCCACGGATAGGCCCGTGTCGGCCACCCCGGCGGGGATGTCTCCCCCCTTGTCGGTGTCGATGTATACCTCTTGGATGCCCTGGGCCTTCAGCCAGGCCACCTCTTGGGCAGAGGAAATCAACGGACGGAACAAGGGCATGTTCAACCAGCTGCGGTCCAGCCGGGAGACATACATTTGGGGAACCAGTTGTTCAATGCGGATCCGACGGATCATCCGAGTGTTTTCCTGTTGAGCCGATGTCGGTTTCTTGGGCCGGAAGCCGGCCTGTCAGGTATCCAATAGACTCCCTTTATATTATAGTCTGGAAGCCAAAAGGGAAAGTCTTTCCTTGCCCTTTCCTTGCCCTTTTCTTCTTTTTTCCTTCTTCTTTCCTTATTTCCGTACTCTACTGTTATATTTTTTATTTTCGCTGCTTTAGTCTCCCCCTGATTCTTCCCCCTCCTCTTTTTCGCGGATCCGTTGGACCCGGAACCGCTCCAGGGACACCGGGGCATCTGGGGGAATTTGCCCCTTGCGGCGGCAGATGGAGATTTGCTGCTGGGGGGTGTCCACCCCCTCTAGGTCTGGCAGCAACACCCCGCTGCGGCCTTTCCAGCGCACAATCACCCCGTACACCCTGGGGTCCAACGCCTCCGGGCCAGAAATGGGCTCTGGAGGGCTCAACAAGTCTATGGACAGCACCAAACCGGGCAATTCATGGGCCCCCACGGCAGGAAACCGGGGGTCCCGGACGGCGGCGGCTACGGCGTTGCGGGCCACTTCTTCCTCCGCCGAGTCCCAGGCCGGGGCCAGGGTACCCATGCACCCCCGCAGGTCACCGGATGGGGTTTTCAACGAAACAAAACAGGCCTGGGGGGGCAGGCTTCCCGACTGGGGCTGCCAAGGCTTTCCGGCAAGGTAGGCCCCCAGGGTTTCTCTGGCCAAGTGGATGAGGGGATGCGCCATGACCTGCCTCACTTTCCAAACGTCAAAATCCTGGGAGAGGTTCGGAAGTCCGGTTAGAACTCCCGGTCCACCACAAACGAAGCCAAGGCGTCTAACCGATCCCGCTCCACCCCGGCGGGCAGACCAGAGAGCTGCTCCCTGGCCTGGGTGGCAAAGGTGCGGGCCTGGGCCAAGGTATAGGGCAGCACTTGGTGGCGCTCCATCATGGCCACCACCAAGGCCACATCGGCATCGGTGATCTCCCGCCCCCCCAGAATGTCTTCCAGGGCCCGTTGGTCCTCTCCCTGGGCCAGTTCCCGCAGGCGGCTTAAGGGAAGGGTCACTTTGCGTTCCTTCAGGTCGGTGCCCTGGGGCTTGCCCACTTTGTCCCGCCGGGGGGCGTAGTCCAAGGCGTCGTCAACCATTTGAAAGGCAATGCCCAGGTCATGGCCATAGCGGTACATCCGCTCCTGGTGGTCGGGCAGCCCCCCGCCGCAGCACACCCCAATTTTTCCCGCCGCGGCAAACAGCGAGGCGGTTTTGGCGATGATGATTTCCATGTAATGGGCGGGGGTGGCTGAGTCTACCCGGTGAATCAACTGCAAGATTTCTCCCTTGGCCATCAGGGCGGAGGTTTGGGAGATGGTGTCTAGAATCACCATGTTGCCCAGGGCGGTCAGGTTGCGAAAGGAAGTGGCCAACAGATAATCGCCCACCAGCACGCTGGCGGGGTTTCCCCACACCACGCGGGCGGTGGGGCGGGCCCGGCGCTGGTCGGTTTGGTCCACCACGTCGTCGTGCAGCAGGGTGGCCGTGTGCAAAAATTCCACCGCCCCCGCCGCCCGATACAGGTGGTCTCCCGCCCCGCCAAACATCCGGGCGGCCAAAATCAGCACCAACGGCCGCAGGCGCTTTCCCCCCGAGTCAAAAATATAGCGGGACAACTCGTTCAGCAGGGGAATGTCGGTGTGAAGGTGAGAGAGAATCTCTTCCTCCACCCGTTTTAAATCCTGGCTGTATTCGCCGGAGAGGGCTTCGAAGTCCATGCCGTCCAAAAAAGAAGATTAAATGGGAAACCATTTCACGGGGCAGTGTATCATGCCCCTGACAATTACCAAACCGAGACCGCTGCATAACCCAGGTTTTTGCCGTGAAACGGGGGATTGGGGGGCGAAGCCCCCCCATATCATCAACCCCCTTCCCTGGGGGAAGGGGGCGGGGGGATGGGAAAAATTAGGTTATGCAAAACCGTCCACCTTCCCGTTCAGCAGGGGTTACTCCACGAATTTCTTTTGCAGAAAGGCCAGCCAATTGGGCCGGGAGAACAAAGTGCGGTCCAGGGCAAACAGATCGGCCGATTGCAGCGCCATCACCTCTTTTAAAATTTGAGGAGACTTCAGGTTGCCGTCGGCGATGATGGGCTGTTTGGCGAATTTGTTCACCCACTCCACCAGGGTCAGGTCGGCATCGAAGAACTTGTTCATCACGTGCAGCGAAACCGGGTGCAGAAAATCCACCTTGGCGTCGTTCAACGTTTTCAACAGGTCTTTCAGCTCCTTCTCGTCGAAGCCGTCTTCCAGTTTGTCGTGGATGGAAAAATAGTAAGAGATGGGGGTCTTGGCCGAGGTGCGGTTTTTGATGGCCTTGATGATCTCCACCGCCAAGCGCATTCGCCCCTTGATCTCTCCGCCAAAGGCATCGGAGCGGTTGTTGTAGCGGGCGGAAAGGCACTGGTCCAGCAGATACTGCTGAGAGCCGTTGATTTCGATCAGGTCGGCGTCCACTTCTTCGGCCCGTTCGGCGGCGTGGATGAACAGCAGAATCAATTCCTCCAGGTCGTCCTCGTCCATCTCGCGGTTTTGGGTAAAGTCTTTTCCCAGGTTCATCACCGAGGGCCCCAGGGGCTGCTCACCGCAAATTTCCTCCGATGTCCTGGCCCCGGCGTGAGACAGGCGAATGCCCACCTTGGCGCCTTCGGCCTTCAGGGCCGACACCAGCCGGAACAGGCCCTCCAGGTGGATTTCTTCTGAAATGCCCAGTTGGTTGTAGGTGCCCCGGCCCTGCCGGGCCACGTAGGCCGACTCCAGAATGACCAGCCCCGCTCCCTCGCGGGCCGCCGACAAGTAGTGGCTGAACAAATGGGGAGACACCGTGCCGTCTCGGTTGGCCATGTTTTCTTGATAGGGAGAAAACACCACCCGGTTGCGGCACTTAAAAGGTTCCATCACCAGCGGGTCAAACAACGAAAATTTCTGCGCCATGGTTTCTTTCTTTTGGTTAGAATGAACAACAAATAGGCTGACATAGAAAATCTGAAAACATTAAATACGTTGATTCACTCTGGGTTTCATTTATTCGCACTGCCGTAGAGTCCCTCCATGAAGCACCCCTGCCGGGCATCCCCAGAACACCCCTCCCCTGCCCCCTGCGGGGGCATCCCCTCCCCTTCGTGGAGGGGAACAACCCGAGTCCGACGGGTTATGCGCTCGCTTCCTTTCCGTCTCCTCTTTCGAGCGGATTCTATCTCCACCCTTCGGCCTAAGCCGTATTGTCCCTCCACGATGGGGAGGGACAGGCGGCGTATGCCGCCAGGGAGGGGTGCCGTTGGGGAACAACCCGAGTCCGACGGGTTATGCGCTCGCTTCCTTTCCGTCTCCTCTTTCGAGCGGATTCTATCTCCACCCTTCGGCCTAAGCCGCCAGGGAGGGGTGCTTTAGGGAGCAACCCCTTCGCTTCCTTTGCGGCGGCGGGCCAGTTCGGCCTGTACCTGGGCGGGGGTAATGCCCCGGTGGGCCATGAACACCAGCAGATGAAACCACAGATCGGCCAGTTCATGCACCAGGGGGCCGGGGTCCGCTTCCCGGGCCGCCAGAATCACCTCCAGAGATTCCTCCCCCACTTTGCGCAGCATGGCGGCTTCTCCCTGGGCCGACAGGTTTGCCACGTAGCTGCCCTGGGGGTTTTGGGCCCGCCGCCGCAGAATCACCTGATACAATTCATCCAGCCCCATATCCTCTCGTCCCTTCTCATCCAGCGCCATCTTCACCCTCCCCTATTTCTTTCTCTCAATTCTCTTCATTCTTTTTTCTCTCACCCGGTACCTAGCCCTAGGCCTAAACCCAGCTCCTGATTTTCTCCGCCGGAGACGAATCTCCCCCCGCCATCGTTTTGTTGTATATCAGGATTGGCCGGAGGTTTGTTTTTGGCAACATATTTTTTTCATTTGTTTATATTTGCCAAGAATAACAATAGAATAAAACGGTGGGCGTTTTTTATATCGGCGACACTCACGGGGTGGGTTTTTATCCCAAACCAAGCCGGGCCGGTTTTTGGGGAAAGAGGTTTGAAACCGGACGATTTTTGGATAGTCTGGAAGGAATCTGCCGGGTGGAGAACAACTTAACTCAATCTCTTTGTTTTTGGGCCTTCGATTGACATGAGGTAAATCCGTGGAAGTGATGACCAACCTAAACACCAAGACGTCCATCCTGGTGGCGGAGGACGAAGCCCCCATCCGCACCATTTGGGATCGCTTCCTGCGCCGCTGGGGGCTGGAGGCCGACCTGGCCGAAAACGGCCAGCAGGCCCTAGAGATGGCCCGCCGCAAGCCCTACCAGCTGCTCATCACCGACCTGACCATGCCGATGATGACCGGCCAAGAGCTGGTGCACACCATGAAAAGCGAGCAGCCAGAGGTGGAGATTATCGTGACCACTGGCCAGGGAACCATCGAAATCGCGGTGGAAATGATGAAGGCCGGGGCCTACGAGTTCATCACCAAACCCATCAGCTTTAACCGGGCTGAGTTCGTCATTAAGAAATGCCTGGAGAAAATCTACTCTCAGCAAGAAAACCGCCGGCTGGTGGCCAAAGCCCGCGATCTGGAAGAACTGAACCTGATGAAGGAAAAGTTCATCGCCATTACCAGCCACGAGCTGCGCACCCCGGTTAGCATTATCTCAAACGTGGTGGAAATCCTCTCTCAAGAAATGGCCGGGAGGGAAGCGGAAAACATGGTGAAAATTCTGGGGCGATCCGCCCAGCACCTGTCTGAAATCGTGGGGCAGATGCACGAGCTGTCTCAGCTGGGGCAGATGCGGCTGGCGCTGAACCCTTCTCGTTTTCCGCTGCGGCCATTGTGCGAGGAAATTCTGCATGAGTTGTCCATAATTATTCAAGAGCGCGGCTTGCAGGTGAATCTCGACATGGACCCCGAACTGCTGTTTACCGCCGACCGGATGAAATTTAAAAAAGTGGTGTGGGAGCTGGTGGAAAACGCGGTGAAGTTTACCCCCAACGGCGGGAACATTCGGATTGGCGGGCGCCAGCAAGACAACCAAATGATTTTTGAGGTGGCCGATTCCGGGGTGGGCATTCCCCCCGAGGAAAAAGAAAAAATATTCCAGATGTTTTACGAGGTCACCGACACCATGTATCATCACTCATCGAAAAACAGTTTCATGGGGGGCGGCATGGGGGTGGGGTTAACCGTGGTGCAAGAAATCGTGGCGGCCCACCACGGAAAGGTGGAAGTGCTGGGGCAGCCAGGTTCTGGCTCCACCTTTGTGGTCACCCTTCCCATGGCCAACCCCCAAGGGGCCTAAGCCAAAGTTTCCGTCCTTCCCCAGCGTTCTTTCCTTTTCCCTCCACGGGCTTTGTTTTCTCATGAGCACTCCCTCCTCCAGCCCCACGCCGTTCAACCTGGGATACCGCTTTCACAACCCCGCCTTGCTGGCCGACGCCCTGACCCACAAGTCCTATTGCAACGAGAACCCCCAAGAAGCCCCCACCCACAACGAGCGGCTGGAGTTTTTGGGAGACGCGGTGCTGTCTTTGGTGGTGAGCGAATTGTTGATGGCTCAATTTCCCGCCGAGCGGGAGGGGCGGCTGTCGAAAATGCGGGCCTCGCTGGTCAGCGAATCGTCTTTGGCCGAGGTGGCCCGTGAGCTGGGCCTGGGCGGCATGGTGCGGATGGGCCGGGGGGAAGAGCGTTCGGGGGGGAAAGAAAAAGACTCCATTCTGGCCGATGCCCTGGAAGCCGTGGTGGCCGCCGTGTATTTAGACAGCCGCGGCAGCCACGGCCTGACGGCGGTATCGGACTGGCTGGCCAGGCTATTCAGCCGCCGGCTCGACGCCGTGGCGGAACAAACCCTCACCTATGATTTCAAGACCCGGCTGCAGGAAATCGTGCAAAAAAGCCACCGCGACACCGTGGAATATCGGGTGGTTGAAGCCCACGGCCCCGACCATGACAAGTGGTACACCATCGCGGTGGTGTTCCAGGGCAAAGAACTGGGCCGGGGGCAAGGCCGCAACAAAAAACAAGCCGAGCAAATGGCCGCCCAGGGGGCCCTGAAATCCATGGAACGGGGGGAAATCACCCCATGACCACCGACCACACCCCGCCCGAAACCGAGGGCATCCGCCTGCACAAAGCCATGGCCAAAGCGGGCCTGGCCAGCCTGCGAGAAGCCGAGCGCTGGATTGCCGATGGCCGGGTGACCATCAACAGCCGCACCGCCGGCCCCGGAGACCTGGTTCACCCCGGCTTGGATCAAGTGTCGGTGGATGGCCGCCCGGTGTCTTTGGCGGCCCCCGCCAACCAAGAAACCTGGGCGCTCTACAAACCCAAGGGGGTGGTCTCCACCCTCAGCGACCCCCAAGGCCGCCCCTCGCTGCGGGATTATTTACCCAAAACAAAGACAAGGTTGTTTCCTGTGGGCCGACTGGATTATGATGCGGAAGGTTTGATCCTGATGACCAGCGATGGGGCCCTGGCCCAACGGGCGGCCCACCCCGCCCACGGCATGGCCAAGATTTACCTGGTCAAGGTGAAAGGGCTGGTAGACCCGCCCGCCCTGGCCCGCCACGCCAAGGCGCCCGTCATTGAAGGCGTTCGGCACCGCCCGGCCAAGGCCCGGGTGCTGCACACGGTGAACGACAAAACCTGGGTAGAACTGACCCTGCGGGAAGGCATGAAGCACCATGTGAAGAAGTTTTTTTTGGCCATGGGGCACCGGGTGTTGAAATTAAAGCGTTGGCAGGTGGGGCCGGTAATTCTGGGAGACCTGAACCCGGGAGAATCCCGCCGACTGACCCGGGATGAGGTGGCTGAATTGTTGGGGAACAAAAAACCCGGCGCGCGAAAAGAAAAGCACCTGAAGTTGATGGCCAAAACCTGGATGACACCAGACTGACGGAAGACAAAACCCATGGCCGATAAATTTTACGAACTGAAATATACCCCCACCCATGTGAGGCTGAGGGTTTCTCCCAGCGGCAAAGACGCCGACCCGGGAGAAATCGTCAACGAGCTTCAGGCCAAAGGCATTGCCTTTAAAATGGAGCACCTGAACGCCATTATGCGGCGGGGCTCGAACCAGTTTGAAACCCTGACCACCCGCGAACTGACCGACTACGAAGTGTACGTGGATATTTCGCAAGACGAGAGCGAAGCCACCCTCACGATTTTCCCCCCCTCCAACCCCGCCGGAAAGCGCCTGGACCCCATGAAGGTGAAGGAGGCCCTGAAAGAAGCGGGGGTCACCAAGGGTCTGCTGCTGGAAGAAATTCAACGGGTGGTGAAAAACCGGATTGAAAGCGAAGCGGTGGTGATTGCCCGGGGCCAACAGCCGGAAAACGGCATGGATGGCTACATTCAGTTTCCCCAAAACAAAAAAGAAGACGAGCCCGACTATTCCTCTCAGGAAGTGAGCCTGAAGGAAATGAACCTGATCCACGCCGTGTCGGAAGGCGACGTGGTGGCCACCATTGTGCCCCCCACCGAAGGGCTGGAGGGCTATACCGTGCTGGGCAAACCCCTGCGGGCCAAAAGCGGCAAAAAAGCCCCCTTCCGCCTGGGAAAAAACGCTTCGCTGAACGAAGATGGCACCCAAATCCTGTCTGCCATTCCCGGCTATATGGTGGTGGAAGGAGAAAAAATTGGGGTAGAGAACGTCTATCAGGTGGCCAGCGTGGGGTCCTCCACCGGCAACATCCGCTTTGAAGGGGTGGTGTATGTGCAGGGCACCGTGGAAGACGGCTTTACCGTGGAGGCCGACCAGGGCATCGACATCATGGGCACCGTGGGCAAAGCCAAACTCATCAGCAAGGGCAACATTATTATTCGCGGGGGGGTGATGGGCGGCCACCTGGAAACCCAAAACACCGTGGAAGCCAAATTCATCTCCGATTCCACCGTGCGGGCTGGCATGGATGTTGTCTCTCAAGAATACATTTTGAACTCGGACGTGCAGGCCGGGCGTTTTGTGCGGGTGGTGAAAGGCCCCGATGGCTTTATCAACGGGGGGCTCACCCGGGCCGGAGAACTGGTGTGGACCCCCGCCCTGGGCTCCAGCGCCGCCGAGTTGATCACCGAAGTGCAGGTGGGCATGGGGCCCTCCATGCGCCAAAAGTTCGACAAGCTGCAGTCTGACCTGGATGCCAACCTGCTCAACTTCGACCGATACTCTAAAAATCTTTTCCTTTTACAGCGCCAGTTTGAAACCAAGTCTGGCCGCAGCGAGGGCGTGGAGCAAATCGCCGCCACCCTGGAAAAAGCCCTGCCACTGCGGGAGGAAATTTGGAAAAGCCTGCAAGACTACAACCACATGATCGAAGCCGTCTCGCAAATGACCGACGAGTCGGGGTTTGTGTTCGTGGCCAACGTGGCCCATCCGGGGGCCCAGGTGTCCATCCGCCGCCAACGGCTGAAGGTGACCACCGAGTTGGGGTCGTGCTGCTTCCGCATTTTGCGGGGGACCATGAAACCCCACCCCTTTGATGAAGCCAAGGCGGTGTTGAAACTGCACCACGGTGGGAAACTGCCGTTTTAGGGCCCAGGCAATTTTTGGGCTGGCAGACCCAACGGCACCCGTCTCTCCCCCGTGGGAGAGGGACAATACGGCTTAGGCCAAGGGGTGGAAAATAGAATCTTTCGGCGGGTGAAGCCGAACGGAAGCAAGCACCCAACCTTTCGGGTGCGAGGGGTTCCCGAACAGCACCCCTCCCTGGTACCGCACCCGTCCCTCCCCGTCGGAGAGGGACAATACGAAACCTCTGCATAACCCGAGGTTTTGCCGTGAAAGGGGGGAATGGGGGGCTTAGCCCCCCAATAAAATCATCCCCCTTCCCCCAGGGAAGGGGGTAGGGGGATGGGAAAAAATAGGTTATGCAAAGGTCTCAATGCGGCCTAGGCCGAGGGGTAGAAAATAGAATCCGTTCGGATGAGGAGGCTGGAAAGAAGCAAGCATTCAACCTCCCGGCTTCGATTCATTTCCCCTCCACGAAGGGGAAGGGATGCCCGAAGGGCAGGGGAGGGGTGCCGTTGGGAGGAGATGCCCGCAGGGAAAGGGTGCTGTTAGAGAGGGCAACTGGGAAGGGACCACACAGACCAGACCGGAAGAGACCTGTGAAAAATTTGTAACGAACAAGATTTGTAACCCATAAAAATAGAAATAACAGCGCAATTAAAAAATTCCCCCAGGAAAGAATCCATGGCGGCCATCACCAAAGAAGAATTGGAAGACAAAGCCAAATCCGGTCAGCGCTGGTATGGGCTGAATTTGGAAGGGTTGAATTTGTCGGAAGCCAACCTGTCGGGTTTGCTGCTGGCAAAAAGCAACCTGAAGGGCGTGGTGATGAAAGGCGTCAACATGGAATGCGCCGACCTGTCGGACAGCAACATGGTGGGGGCCGACCTGCGCGACGCCTACCTGAGAGAATCGGTGTTCAACCGGGTGAACCTGACCGGGGCCAACCTGTCGGGGGCCGTGATGCAAGAAGCCAGCTTTTGGAACGCCACCCTGCACAAGGCCCAATTCATCGACTCTGTGCTGAACGGGGCCATTTTGGTGGGGGCCCAAGCCCACCTAGCCGACTTTAGCCAAAGCCAGCTGCGCCGGGCCATTTTGAACGGGGGGCGCTTCCTGGCCTGCCTGATGGTAGACGTGAAGGCCGACCGGCTGCGGGCGGTGAAAACCGATTTCACCGGCACCACCTTCAAGGGGGCCGTGCTGGACATGTCTGTGTTGATGGGTGCCAACTTCACCATGTCCGACCTGGAAGACGCCAAAGTGCGGGGATGCGCGCTGAAAATGGCCAACCTGATGGCTTGCAGCATGGGCCGGGCCCAGTTTGTGAAAGCCAACCTGGAACAGGCCAAGCTGTTCATGGTGAAGGCCGAAAAGGCTTCGTTCCTGCAGGCCATTTTGAAGGGGGCCGTGATGAAGGAAGGAGAGTTTACCGGAGCGGTGTTCGACGGCGCCCACATGGAAGGTGCCCTGACCGAGGGTGCCCGCATGGAAGGCGCGACCTTCAACAATACAGTGAAATGATCCCCACCTTGCCTGTCCTCATGGCAAAACGGGCGCTAATCTCTCTGGCTGCTCGGTTGGCCCGGGCCGCCGGGGGCTTGGCCCTCAGCCTAGCCCTCAGCCTGGCCGTCAGCATGGTCGTGGCGCCCCAAGCCCGGGCCGAATACCGCGCCTACGAACTGGAAGTGGCCGACCTGCACGAATGCCGCATGAAAAAGCTGGAGAAATGCAAAACCTGGGTGGTGCAAACCTCTATGGCGCCGGACTTATACCAGCGCACCCATGGGGGGGTGTACCGCATTGGGGTGGTGCTGCTGGCCACTTGGATGTGTTACGGAGATACATCGGACTTTAAAGCGGTTTGCCCCCGGCCCCAGCCGGTGAACCCCAAATATCAGCCCGGCCAAAAAGTAAAAGTAAAGTTAAAGAAACACGTGACCGAAGGCTGGCGGGGAGACGTGGAGGTGTCTTACTACCAGCGAGACATCCGCTCCAACGTGTACGGAGTGCGGTTCCCCGACCGGCGCATGGTGTACGCCCGGTATTACGAAAAAGACCTGGAATCCGCCGAACCCCCCGCCCCCCGCGATGAGCCCCCCCCATGACCAAACTGGTGGCCATTTGCGGAAAATCCGGCACGGGAAAAACCCTGGTGGCCGTGCACACGGCCATGGCCCTGTCTTACGTGGGCATTAAAACCCTGCTGGTGGGCTGCGACCAAAAGCAAGACACCGTGTTGTCGCTGATGAAAGAGCGGGGGGATTCGCTGATGGAAGGGCTGGAGCGCAACAACTTTGCCTACGATAAACTACAGCCAGAAGCCATCGTTCGGGCGGCCACGCCCTATCTGGACGTGCTGGAGTTGGGCCCCTCGAACCTGCTCACCGGGGCCTATGGGGGCGTGCTGGACGAAGCCTTTCATTACTTTCAGACCCACCACCTCACGGCTCTGTATCAGGTGGTGCTGTTCGACGTGGGTGACGACCGCTTCGACAGTGCCATTGCCCCCCTGCTGCGCAAAGCCCATTGGGTCATCGGGGTCACCACCGAAGCCCCCGAATCGCTGTTCGTGCTGAACCGCATGGTGCGGGCGGTGCTGATTGGCGGCCACGAGTTTCACTTCCCCGCCCGCATGTTGGGGGTGATCAACAATTTCTCCGAGAACCCCCTGGCCTTCAACCGCTACGTGGAGAAGACCCAATCCTTCCCCCTGCTCACGTTGCCCCGCTTAGACGACCTGGCGGCCCTGAAACCTTTCCACACCACCCTGTTCTCTCTCCAAAAGCCCCCCCGCCACCTGGACCGGCTGGTGGACGGGTTTGTGAAAATCTCTGACCTGCTGCGGGGCGATCCCCTGAATCTGTATCCCATGATGCCCATCCCCGATGAAGACATCTGGCGGCTGCCGCCCCCCCTGGCCCGGGTGAAAGAAAACTAGAGACCTCTGCATCTCCCATTTTATTCCCATCCCCCTGCCCCCAGGGAAAGGGGTTTAGTTTATGGGGGGCTTCGCCCCCATGCCCCCTTATTTTTGGAAAACACCCTGGTCATGCAAAACGCTCAACTAATTTTGTTTCCTCTTGTCATTCTTCCCCAATGGCAATAGGGTTTGAAGGACTCATTGAACTCCACTGGCTGCGCCATTCCCCAATCCAACACCGCCGAGAAAATTTCAAACGAACAAGACCAGGGGGGAAGGGAAAAGAGAAAAGAGAAAAGAGAAAAGAGAAAACATAGATTACGCAGAAGTCTCTAAGCCTCAACAGAAAAGAGCCAACAGAATGGAACCCTCCAAGACAAGCCGCCCCACGGGATACTCATACCCGCCCCACACCGTTCGTCCTTCTGGGAATACCCTGGCGGGAGAGACATGGACCTGGTGGGAAGGCGCTGTGGCCTTTGGCATATTTATTCTGGCCCAATTGTTGGCGGGTGCTGCCATGGGCGTATTGATCCACCAGGGGTTGCTGCCCAAAGCGTGGATGCCCCAACAAAATACCCCCATCCATGGCGGGGCCATGTATGTCTTGCTCGCCGCCTCTAGCCTGTTGACCTTGGCGCTGCTGGTGCTGCTGATCACCCGGCGGGGGCCCCATGGCTGGGCCATGGCCGGATTCACCAAAGCTGGCCTTACCCGCCAAGCCTTGGGGGGGGTGCCCGCCGCCATTTTGGGTGGAATGCTGATCCAGGTGGCCGCCATTCCCATCGAAATCGCTTGGCCCCCACCCCACACCTTCGAGACCCAGTTTTCTCAGGTGATGACCTTGGGGCCCCTTCCCTTTTTGGGGTTTGCCCTGTTGCTGGGGGTGTTGATTCCCTTGGTCGAGGAAATCACCTTTCGGGGAGTGCTGTTCCCCGCCTTGCAGCGGCCCCTGGGGGGGTTGTGGGCGGCTGGGGCGGTAAGCCTGCTGTTTACCCTGCTGCATTACGACCAGTGGGAATCTTATCCGTTTTATTTTATCCTTATCTTCTCCATGGCCATGGTGCTGGCCTGGTTGCGTTACCGTTCGGGGGGGCTATGGCAACCTTGGGCGTTTCATGCTGGAATCAACCTAACCGCCTTGGGGGCCGCCGTGGCGGCATCCGGGTGACACCCTTTTTTTTCCTTTCATCCTTTTCACCTTCCTTTTGGAGAATCCAACCATGAGCAGCGAAAGACACGTCAACCTGTCCTATACCTACCCCCCCCACACCGTGCGCCCCAGCGGCCATTCGGGCTATGGCTCCCATGGCGGAAAAGGCTGGGTGTGGGTGGTGCTGGCCGTGGTGGTGGCCGGCGCGGTAGCCGCCTATCTGCTGATGAACAAAGGGGCCTAATGGCTCCGGCAGGCTGGCGGCTGGCCCTGTGGGCGGTCGTGCTGGCCAGTGGTTGGGCGGGGGCGTTCCCCGCCCAAGCCCAAACCCTGAACACCCCCCTGATTACCGCCCCCATTCAGGACCCGGCGGGCAAACCCCTGGGGGAAGCCCGGGTGTATTTTAATTTTGTGGAACTGGCCGGAACCGACGGCCGGCTGCGCGGGGCCGTGGGCGTGGTGGTAGAAACCGGCCGCTCTCGGTTGTACCTGGTCAACCGCGACGACGACCGGGCGTTCATCGGCTGGGCGGTGGACCACCGGCTGTACAACCCGGCCAACGAACTGGTGGGATACTATTACTACACGCCCACCTGGAGTTACGTGTACGACACCTCCATGAAGAAAAAAGGGCAGGCCCGGTGCTTGGCCTATCAGGGGGTGTGCGCCGCCGGGGTGGCGGGGTACCTGCTGGGCTTAATGGAAGCCCCACCAGCCAAGCCCGAAGAACCCGGCGCCGCAACCGCCAAACCGGGGGCGCTGTCTTCAGGGCCCACCCCCACCAGTCCCTAACCGGTTTGCGCCGGTCCGTTCCTTGGGGTTTTCCATCATGTTTCTTTCCCACGATCTTCTCACCGCCGCCATTGGCCTGATGATGGTGGTGTTGCTGCGCTCTCACCTCAACTGGGCCGCCCGGCTGGGCCCCCGCCCGTTTTTGTGGCTGGCCCTGGGGGTAATTTTGCCCCTGGCCGACTACCCCCTGGGGCTGGCCCTGACCGGAAACCAAGCCGACATGATTCTGGGGCCGCTCCCCTTTCACTCCCTGTTTTATTCCGCGGGCATTTTGGGCATGGGAGGCTTGGTGGTGTTCCTCTGGAACGAGTCCCGCTTTCCCTGGCCCCAGGTCATCACCACCGCCGCCGGGTTGCTGGGGCACCAGTTGCTCATGCTCACCACCCCCCAGGGCCTTCCCTGGCTGGCCCCCTTTTCTACCCAGCCGATTTCTCTGCCCCTGCACCCCGATGGCCACCCCGCCCTGGCCCTGCTGCTGGGGTTGATCTTGGTGCTGCTGGAAGGATTTCCCCACGCCTGGGAAAACCTGTTGCGGGGGGCCGCGGCCCTCACCGCCCTGTATCTGCTGGCGGGGCTGGGGGGATACAGCTTGGCCTGGGCCCACACCAGAGATTGGTACCCCCCCCAAACCCAGATTGACCTGGAACCCGCCACCCCCCTGCTTACCCGCTGGCGGGTCACCGCCACCCTGGAGCAAACCTATTCCTCGGGATTTTACACCCTGGGGAACCCCCAAGCCCCCGCCCCCGAAGAGCGAGAACGCTGGAACAACGCCCCCTTGCTGAACACCCTGCTGGGAAACCGGGTGGTGAGTGGTTTTTACTACCGGGTGTTCAAGCACCCCCTGGCGCGGGTAGAAACCACCGAGGGCAAACTGACCTTGATGATGGAAGAACTGCCCTCGCTGGGAGACACCCGCACCCGTGCGGTGTTGTTTTGGGAAAGCAACGAAGAAGGCAACGGTGGCGCGGTGTTTACGGAAAACCTGCTGGGGGATTTTATCCCATAAATCCGTTCCCTCCAGCCCATGGACCGGGTCAATGCGACCTTTCGTAAATATGAGTATAGGTAGGAATTGAGAAAATCGGGCAACACCTAAGCCAGGGAACGCTTGCGAGGGAACCCCTGGCGGGCAGGGCCCTTCAAGTGCGGGGGAAGAACAGATACATTGGGGTTGAAGTGAGCGCCAACCCTGGGCCGTTCCATCCGGGGTTTTCAACCCAATTTTTACGTTTGTTTTCCGTGTTTGTTCACCCCCCTTCCCGGAGCCCCCTTGGCCACCAAGAAATCCAGCCCCTCCTTGTCACAGCACTCTGGCCGGGGTGCCCGCAAACACGAGCGCCGAAACGGCTACCCAGACGCCCGCCCCCGGTTTGCCATGGTGCTTTCTGGCGGGGGGGCCCGGGGCGCCTACGAGGCGGGGGTGATTCACTACCTTCGCACCCAACTGCCCCCAGAATTGGGAGAAAGCCCCCTGTTTCAATTGTATTGCGGCACCAGCGTGGGGGCCATCAACTGCGCCTTCATGGCCGCCACCGCCCACGACCCGGTGTATCAGGGCAAGCATATCTGGAAACTGTGGAACAGCCTGACCTCCAAAGATATCTACTACACAGACACCCAGGCCCTGTTCACCTTTCTGGCCAAAACCGGGTACTTCGCGGCCACCAACATGCTGGGGCTGTACCGCCTGCTGGAAAAACGCTACGGCACCCTGGGGCCCTTCACCTTCAAAAGCGTTCTCGACACCACCCCCTTCGTGTTTTATCTGCGGCGGAACATCTCTTGGTTCAACATCCATAAAAACATCAATTCTCGCATTATCGACGCCTTCACCATCTCGGCCACCCACATCAACACGGGCCTTCCGGCCATTTTTGTGGAAAAACACCCCGACGTACACTTTCGAGAGGGCGGCATTCACCCCATTTTCACCAGCCTTTCCCCCAAGCACATTTTGGCCTCGGCGGCGCTGCCCATCATCTTTCCCTTAATCCGCATCAACCAGCAGTACTTTGGAGACGGTTCCCTGCGGCAGAACACCCCCATTAGCCCCGCCATTCAGCTGGGGGCCGATCACCTGTTCATCATTGCCCTGCGGCCCCCCAGCGCGGCGGTGCCCATCCCCTCCGAACCCATGGCCGACCTGCAAATGCCCCAGGTCCTGGCCCCCCAACCCCCCTTGGGAACCCTGGCGGGCCAACTGCTGAACTCCATCTTCTTGGATAAACTAGACTACGACCTGAACCAGTTGCAGCGGATCAACTACCTCATCCGCGACATGGAGCAAATTTTTGGGAACGACGCCCTGGAACGGATCAACCGCCACCGTCGGGAAATGATGGTGCCCGGCAAGGTGATCCATGAAATGCGTAAGGTGCGGCCCTTCACCATTCAACCCACCGAAAACCTGGGCAAGGTGGCCGCCCAAAGCCTGCGCAAAATTATCGCCAGTTCCCGGGCGGTCTCTCCCATGCACCGGTTTTTCGGCAACCTGCTGGAAGACTCTCCCCACGGAGAAAATGACCTGGTGAGTTATTTAATGTTCGAGAAGGAGTACATCGAAACCCTGCTCGATCTGGGCTATCAAGACGCCAAGCGAGAACACGACCACTTGGTGGAGTTTTTCTCCTGTTTGCCCCTGTCTCACGAGCGGCGCGCGAACCACCACCCGCCCTTCCCCTTTTACCCCGAAGAAGAAGTGCTGGGTTCAGAAGAATAGGCCCTCCGCAACACCCCGCCCCCAAGTTGACTCATGGAGATTGCGTCTTTACGCCAGTTGTCTTTTTTATCATGTGTGATTATTATGCACCTTTATATGGGGGCTATGGTTTCCTTCTCCAGGGTAAAGTGATGTTTTCTCTTCGCAGTGTTTTTCTGCCTGTCTCCCTAACCCTGCTGCTGGTCTTGTCTGGTTGCCAAATTCCCAAGGTGTACCGGGGAACGGATCACCTGCTGCCCACCTGTCTGTATTGCCCAGACATCGCCCCCCCGGCGGCGGTGACCACCCCGGCCAACGTGCCGGTGACCCTCACCTACACGGTCACCGACACCGACAGCCCGGTGGTGACCCTGGCGGCGGTCAAGGCCCCCACCAAGGGCACGCTCTCGGCGTTTACCCTGGCCACCACCACGGGCAACATGACCAGCGGTTATACGTTTACCTTCACGGGCACCTATACTCCTAACACGGCGTTAAGCGGGGCGGATTCCTTCGACTTGAAGGCCACCGATAACTCCCCCACCCCCAATCCATCGCTGGTACCCACGGTGAATGTGACCGTGACCCCCTACCTCACCGGCATCACGGTGGCTCCGGCGACCACTTTGGTGCCCAGGGGCACCACCAAACAGTTTACCGCCACGGGGGCCTACAACGATGGCATGAATCGCACTCTGCCAAACGCCTACAACACCATCGCCTGGAGCAGCGGCACCCCGGCCAACGCTACCATCAACAGCACCGGGTTGGCTTCGTTGCCTTCTACGGGGACCATCACCGGCACGTCCGTCATCACCGCCACCAGCGGGGGTTTCAGCAATACCTCCACCCTCACCGTGGATATGCCCACCCTTGTCAGCATTGCCGTGACCCCGGTCACCGTGCCAAGGGGCACCAGCCAGCAGCTCACCGCCATGGGAAATTTTGTTGATGGAACCACCGGGGTCATCACCACCCTGATGACCTGGACCAGCGGCACCGCCACCAACGCCACCATTGTCAGCACCTCTGGCTTGGCCACCGCCATCAACACCGGAAACATCACGGGTACTTCCCTCATCACCGCCACCGACCCGGCCAGCGGAAAGACGGGAACCGCCACCCTCACTGTGGGCAACCCCAACTTGCTGAGCATGACCCTCTCTCCGGCCAATGCCACCATCCTCACTCGTCAGACCCAGCAATACACGGCCACCGGAACGTTCTCAGATACCACGGTGGCTCCCCTACCTACCTACGGCTACACGGCCACCTGGACCAGCAGCAACACTGCGTCTAGTACCATCAACGCATCCGGACTGGCCACCGTGGCCTACGCCGGGGTGGGCACCAGCACCATCACCGCCACCAGCGGGGCGGTGACCGCCTTCACCCCGCTGAACGTGGTGATGCAAACCACCTGGGTGAGCGGAAGCAGCACAGGGAATGTCACTGGAGTCTATGGGACCCAAGGAACTGCCGCCGCCACCAACCAGCCGGGCAGCAGGCATAGTCCCATCACTTGGGTGGATGGAGCGGGGAATTTCTGGATGTTTGGCGGATATGGCTATGGCTCAGCAGCCACGGTCGTCTATCTGAATGATCTATGGAAATGGGATGGCACCAACTGGACCTGGATGGGTGGCAGCAGCACAGGAAACACCACCGGGGTCTATGGGGCCAAAGGAACCGCCGCCGCCGCCAACATGCCTGGAGCAAGAGCATATTCGGAGAATTGGTTGGATGCCGCGGGGAATGTATGGGTGTTTGGGGGCACGGGTTATGACTCAGGGACCGGGATAGGCAACCTGAATGACCTGTGGAAGTGGGATGGGGCCAACTGGACCTGGGTAAGTGGAAGCAACTTGGTGAATGCGACCGGTGTGTATGGCACCTTGGGGGTAACCGCCGCCGCCAACGTGCCGGGGGCCAGACAACGCGTGACTACTTGGAAAGATGCCGCAGGAAATGCTTGGTTGTTTGGGGGGTCCGGATCGTTGGGCTATTATAACGACATGTGGAAATGGGATGGCACCAACTGGACCTGGATAGGCGGTGCCAGCACGGTGAATTCCGCCGGGGTTTATGGAACAAAAGGGGTGGCTGCCGCCGCCAATTATCCGGGCGCTAGGTATAGTTCAACATCCTGGACCGATGCTGCCGGAAACCTGTGGCTGTTTGGAGGGCCTGGCATTGATTCCTTGGCGGTAGCTGGCTACCTGAACGACCTGTGGAAATGGGATGGCACCAACTGGACCTGGATGAGCGGCAGCAGCACGGCCAATGCCGCTGGGGTTTTTGGAACAAAAGGGGTGGCTGCCGCCACCAACAATCCGGGATCAAGAATGGATACCATTGGTTGGAAAGATTCCGCCGGGAATTTTTGGCTGTTTAGTGGATTCGGCTATGATTCCGCGGGGGGGGCCTTAAAAAGTCTGAACGACCTATGGAAGTGGGACGGTACCAATTGGACTTGGATGGGCGGCAGCAGCACAGGAAACACCACCGGGGTCTATGGAACCAAAGGAACCCCCGCAGCTACGAATACTCCGGGGGCCAGAAGTGCCCCAAAGGCTTGGTCGGATGCAGCGGGAAATTTATGGCTGATCGGAGGGTGGGGCTTTGATTCCGTGTCGCCAGCGCAGATCTATCTAAACGACCTGTGGAAGTTGAGCCCGTAAAGGCACCCCAAACAAACAAAAAGCCCCCGGCCAAACACCGGGGGCTTTTTTGTTGAACGCCAATCCAGCGGCAGGCCATTCCCAGGGCACCCCGGCCGGGGCAACCCCCCCCCTAGTTGGCCAGAGAAATTCCAAACCGGTCCTTGATCAACAGTTTCAGCTCCGGATCGGTTTCCAGCCCGGCAAAGCGGATTTCCGTCCGGATGGACTCCATCACCAGGTTCTGGTCGTCGTAGTCGCGGCTGCGGGCGTACAACCGGTCAATCTTCTTCAATTGCAGGTTGGAAATCACCGACCGCCGCAGGCGCCCCTTCACCTCGTCCAGGGTTTTGGGGTCAATGTTTTTCAACACCGATTCAATTTCCTCTTGGGCATAGCCCCGCAAAGAAAGCTTCACCCACATGGAGTACACGTTCACCACTGGTGAAGTGTTTTGGGCCAGGGCGGGGGAGCCAGCCAGCGAGGCCAACACCACCCCCAGCAGGGCCGTCTGTTTCCAATTCCTCATGGTCAAATCTCCCGG
Source organism: Deltaproteobacteria bacterium (assembly GCA_029858505.1). Lineage (GTDB taxonomy): Bacteria > SAR324 > SAR324 > SAR324 > JACQKK01 > JAOUEW01. The sequence continues at coordinate 340,118 of JAOUEW010000001.1, read as the reverse complement.
TTTATGTGGAATATTTTCTCTCACCGTAAACTTCGGAAGAAACCAAGAAAACTTGAGGAACAGAACCATTCAATTTTATTGGGGGTTTCGCCCCCCACTCCCCCTGTTCAGGGAAAAAACCCTGGTTATGCAGAAGTCTTGCATCCTCATTCGGCTTATAAATGGCGGCTCTTCCAGGCCCTGGCCCCCAGCAATATCAGCCCGCTCAACACCCCCACCCCCGCCGCCAGCACCCCAGGCCGCTCCGGGCCCACCCAAGCCGCCAGGGCGGTGATGCCCGCTGGCACGGCCAACTCCACCACCAGGGTAGAAGCCCCCATGGGCGCCCGGCAAAACCCGCAGCGCCCCCCCAGCCACAGGTACGACACCACCGGCAGGTTCCACCACCAGGGAATGGTTTGTTGACAATGAAAACAGCAGGAACGCCGGGGGGAAAACCAGGTCACGCCAGGGGGGCAGGCCAAGGACCAACGGTCGGCCCATTGGTTGAGAAAACTCCCCCAGGCCAGCCCGTACAGCAGGGCGAACAGCAGAAACACTTCGCGGGAAAGCGGGGGGTGGGTCATGGTGCCGCGGCTTACGGTGCCGATTCCTCCACCGGAGTGTCTTCACCCTGGGGGGTTTCTTCTTCCGGAGGCATGGGCTGGTTTAACATTTCCAAGGCCTGTTTGGCCTGGGGCATTCCGTTGGCCTCGGCCTTGCGGTACCAATAGGCCGATTTTTCCAGGTCTCTGGGCACCCCCAGCCCCCGGCGGTACATGGTGCCCAGGTTGATTTGGGCCAGCCCATAATTTTGTTCCGCCGCCTTGCGATACCACTCGGCCGCTTTTTTCAGGTTTTTGGTGACCCCCACCCCTTTTTGGTATTGAATGGCCACGTTGTTTTGGGCCACCGGGTCCCCTTGGTTGGCGGCCCGCTCAAACCATTTGAAGGCTTCTCTGGGGTCCTTTTCCACCCCCCGGCCCTGATAATACACCAGCCCCAGGTTGTACTCCCCCCCCAAAAAATGCTGCTCGGCAGACTTGCGGAACCACTCCACCGCTTGGGCTTGATCTTTTTCCACCCCCCGCCCCTGTTGATACAAGGCCCCCAGGTTGTTTTGGGCCATGGGGTCGCCCTTGTCGGCCCCAATGGCATACCACTTGGCGGCCTCGGCATAAGAACGGGTCAGCCCCCGGCCCATTTGGTAGAGCGCCCCCAGGTTGGCGCTGGCCCGGGCATGGCCGCGGGTGGCGGCGGCTTCGTACCACTGGGCGGCGGTTTCAAAGTTTTGAGCCACTCCGTCTCCCTGCTCATACATCAAGCCCAGGCGGTATTGGGCCTCCAGGTTATCGGTGCGGGCGGCCCGGTCCAGCCATTGGGCGGCCACCTTGGCGCTTTGGCGGAATCCCTGGCCCTCCGAAATCATCATGGCCATGTTGAAGAAAGCCTGAGGCTGGCCCAGTTCGGCGGCCTTTTGATACCAATGGGCGGCCAGTTTGAAGCTTTGTTTGGTTCCCTCTCCCGTGTGGTACAGCGCGCCCAGGTTGTTCATGGCATCGGCGTTGCCCTGCAGGGCGGCCTTTTGATACCAAACAAAAGCCGCTCGCAGATCCTTTTTCACCCCCTGGCCATGCTCATACATCCAGGCCAGGTGAAACTGAGCCACCGGGTCCCCTTGGTCGGCCAGGGGCTGCAACTGCTTCAAGGCTTTGTCGTAGTGCTTTTCGGCCAAGGCCACCAGACCATGGTCCAGCTCCCTGGCCGCCAGGGCAGCCCCCGCCCCTAACCCGGCCCAGCACAGCACCGCCAGCAATAAAACCCACTGTTTTATCATCGTTTTTCTTGGAATTTTTCCCAACATCGGCAACATGCGTCTCTTTTGAACAGGTGTTCCCCCCAACGGCAACGGGCATCTCCATGAAACAGTCCATGAATATGTCTGAAAAACCTACAATAACCGCTTTCTTTCAAGCAATCCATGGGCCAATCGGGTCAAGTCTGAAAAACCAGTTGACCGTGCGCGGGAAGATGATTTAAGGTTATAAATTGCTGAACAATCTTGGTTTAAGCCCATCGCACCGCTCGATGGCCCACAACAGCACCCATCCCTGCCGCCTGTGGCGGCTGTCTCTCCCCGTCGGGGAGGAGCCATACGGCTTCGGCCGAAGGGTGAAGAATAAAATTCGTTCGGAAGACCAAGGCCGGACGGAAGTCATCCCATCACTTGTCGGCTTTGAGTTACTCCCCCCTCCCTGCATGGGGAGGGGGGCAGGGGGGAGAGGTGCTGTTGGCCTGGGACAGCCCAGAACAAAGAACAAAGAACAAAGAACAAAGAACAAAGAACAAAGAACAAAGAACAAAGAACAAAGAACAAAGAACAAAGAACAAAGAACAAAGAACAAAGAACAAAGAACAAAAGAATAGCGACGAAAACAACAGCCGCGCCAAACATATAAAAACAACCACCACCGTCTGACCACACCACACACAGGACAACCCCGATTATGAAAAGCCAATCTCTCGTTCTCGAGGCCGCCCGCCGCAACCAAACCGGGAAATCGGCCGTTAGCAAACTGCGCCGCCAAGGTCTGATCCCCGCCATTCTGTACGGCGGCAAGACCCCCATCAGCATTCAAGTGGGCGAAAAAGAAGCCAACCGCCTGGTGAAGCACCTGCACGGAACCACCCAAATGGTTACCGTTCACCTGCCCGCCGCCGACGGCCAGCCCGCCAGCAAACACACCGCCCTGCTGAAAGAGGTGCAATCCACCCCCGTGGGGCGCCACCTGCTGCACATGGACTTCAACGAAATTGACCCCAACATCAAGGTGCGGGTGGCGGTGGAAATTCACCCCGTGGGAACACCCGTGGGGGTAACCTTCGGCGGGACCATGCAGGTCATCATGCACGAGGTCATGGTGGAATGCCTTCCTCAGGAAATTCCCAACACCATCGAGGTGGACGTGTCTCACCTGAAAATCGGCCACAACTTGCACGTGAAAGACCTAACCTTCCCCGCTGGCGTCACCGCCTTCTCCGATCCCGGCGCCACCGTGGTGGTGGTCTCTGGCCGTGGCGCTGAAGACGACTTGGATAAAGAAATCGGGCCGGCCGTGGCGCCCGAAGCCGCCGAAGGCGAAGCCCCTGCCGCCGAGTCGAAGGCTTCCTAAGCAAGCCCCCAGCAAACTGGCCGGTGGGAACCGGCGGGTTGAAGCCAGCGGAGGGGAACAGGCCGCTTGTCGCGGGACAGAACGTTCATGGCCTCTGCCATCCCCGGCTTCACCCCGCATTCCTCGATGGGTTTGCCGTAACAAGTGGGCAGGGGGATGGGAAAACGATGGGAAACGATGGGAAAACATCGGCAGCAAGGAAACACATAGCAACAAGAAGGCTTGGTCCCTCAATCACGAGACGGAACAAACTTGTGACGCGGCATGAAGATGATCGTGGGGCTGGGCAACCCCGGCCGTGAATACGAACGGTCGCGGCACAACCTGGGGTTCTGGGTGGTGGACATGCTGGCCAATCGGCTGGAGTTATCGGCCTGGAAGGCCGAGCACCAAGCCCTAACGCTAAAGGGCAAGCGGGGAGAAACCCCCTTCCTGCTGGTGAAGCCCCAAACCTTCATGAACTTAAGCGGCCAGTCGGTGGTGCCCCTGTTGCGGTTTTACAAGGTGGCCCTGGAAGACCTGCTGGTGGTGGTGGATGACATTGAGCTAGACGTGGGGCGCATCCGCGCCCGGGGAGAAGGCGGCCATGGGGGCCACAACGGCCTGCGCTCCATCATCGGGCAATTGGCCGACCAAAACTTTAAACGCCTGCGGGTGGGCATTGGGCGCCCCGAACGGGGGGGGGTCACCGGCCATGTGCTGGGCCAAGTGGGCGGCGAAGAAGCCACTCAACTGGAGGACGCCGCCCAACAGGCCGCCGACATCGCCCTGAAGTTTCTCGATACGGGCCAGTTGGAAAACTGGAGCTCATCGTAATCGCGAAATGATCGGAAGGGATAGGAAAAGATAGCAAAGAATCACAGGTCGTTGTTGGATGCCGTGAGACAACCGAAGGCTCATCGGAATTCTTTCTGTGGGTTATGGCTGGCCAAAGCCATACCCCCAAGACCAACGGACAAGATCAACGGATTGTGACTCCGTCTCCCTCCTGAGTCATGCATAGATAGAGACCCAGGGTTTTTCCCGTAAAAAGAGGGAATGGGGGATGGAAAAAAACAGGTGATGCAGAGGTCTCCGATATACATAGATACACAAACATAGACATACACGTTGTGTGGTTTGACTTGAGTTGTACTGGACTTCGATGGTGCCCGACTTTGCTTGTGCCTGATGGAGGAATGTTTTGAAGCATGGATGTTTTGAAGTAAGAAGAAAGAAATGTGAAGTAAAAGTATGAAGAAAGAAGAGTGAAGTAAGTTGTATCCGTCGTCGAACCGGCGGCCTGGGTGCCCCCCAAGCCATGGTTCCGGCAATACCGCCGGGCCATTCCGCGCCGGTCGGCCCGCCAACAGTCCAGGCGGGTGGCCACCCCAACCCAAGAAAGACCCGTCCCATGCAAGGATACGAAACCGTTGTGGTTCTTCAACCCAACGTCACTGAAACCGAACAAAAAGATCTGCTGGAAAAATTCTCCGGCGTGGTGAAAACCCATGGCGGCAAAGTGGTCGGCGCCGCCACCTGGGGCCGGCGCAAGCTGGGCTACACCGTGGGCAAGCACGATTACGGCATTTACCACCTGCTCTATCTCGACCGCACCCCCGCGTCTCTCAAAGAGCTAGACACCCAACTGCGCCACAACGAAAGCGTGATTCTGTGGCAGTCGGTGGCCGTGAACGACGTGCAAAAAGAAATGGCCGATTTCGAGCGGCTGAAGACCGAGGGCACCCTGACCCCCCAGACCCCCGAAATCTAACCCACACGCCCCCAAGACCAGGAGAACACCATGGCACGGAAGATTAAAGCGAAAGCCCCCCGGCGGCGGAACGCCGCCAACCGGATCATCATCCCCCGGCGGAAGTCGTCGGATTTGAACCGGCTGAACGAAATTCCTTACAAAGACGTTGAGCTGCTGAAGACCTTCATCACCGAGCGGGGCCGCATTGTTCCCCGGCGGATCACCGGCAACTCGGCCAAAACCCAACGCATGTTAACCCAGGCCATCAAGCGGGCCCGCAACATCGGTCTGCTGTCCTTCTCGGAAGGTTTTGTGGGCCAGGAACAAACTCAACGGGGATAATTTCCCCTTCCCCGTTTCACCACGGGGACCACTCAACCACCTGATTCCAAAGCGGCGACCATGAACGTGATTCTAACCACCAATGTACGCCATCTCGGCTCCCTGGGAGACGAGGTGAGGGTGAAAGACGGCTACGGGCGGAACTTTTTGATTCCCCGGGGGCTGGCCATTTTGTCTGACACCCGCAACGCCAAAGCCATTGCCCACCAACGCAAACAACTGGAAGCCAAGCGGGCCCTGGCCGTGCAAGAAGCCAACGCCCTGGCCGAAAAAGTAAAGGCCCTGGAGTTGGTCATTCACGCCAAGGCTGGCCCCACCGGCAAGCTCTACGCCGCCGTGACCAACCGCCAGCTGCAAGAAGTGCTGGAGGGCCTGGGGGTCTCGTTGGAGCGCAAGGCCATTTCCTTCCTGTCGTCGGTGAAGGGCGTGGGCAACTATGCCGCCGCGCTGAAACTGCACAGCGATGTGAAAATTGAAGTGAACGTGAAGGTTGTGGCGGTGAAGGTGAAGGGCGAAGAGGCCCCGGCAGAGGAAGCCCCCGCCGAAAGCGAAGAAGCCGCGGCCGAGCAACCCGCCCAGGCCACCCAAGCCTAACGGTCAGGGCATATCTTTCTTGTCCAACGTCTGTGATATAGACGACAACCCCGCCAGCCCGTCTGGCGGGGTTTTTTTTGACCTATCAAAACATGGCTTTCCGGTTAAAGGTGTCCCTGTCTCCAATTTTATACGCAAGTGCGCTACCCTGGGATCACCTGCATGTTTCGCGCGCCGTTAAACGCTCCCCGTGATCGGTGGATGTTCTCAAGATCATTTTTCACCATTCACTTCATTGTGTATTCTTTTCACTTTGTTGGATTGACAGGCCATGAGCCAAGAAGCCAAATCTCCTCAAACCGCCCAGATTCTGCCCCACGACAAAGAGGCCGAGCAGGGGGTGCTGGGGGCGGTGATTCACAACAACGAGGCCATTTACCAGGCCATGGAAATCCTGTCGGCGGATGCGTTTTTCTCCCCCGCCCACCGCGACTTGTACCAGGCCATGCTGGACCTGGGAGAGCGTAAAGAACCCATCGACGAAATAACCCTGGCCAACCACCTGCGGGCCAAGAACCAGCTGGATCGGGCCGGGGGGCTGGTGTACATCGCCGAACTGGCCGACATGACCCCCGTCACCGCCAACGTCATGGCCTACGCCGAAATCGTGCGGGAAAAACACCAGCTGCGCTCCCTCATCACCGCCGCGGTAGAAATTGCCCGCAAGGGGCGCGATGCCTCCGACGACGTGAGCGGGCTGATTCAATCGGCCGAGGGAATTTTTCAAGACCTGGCCAACGCCAGCGTGCGCCGGTCTTACGCCCACATCAAAGACCTGCTGGGCCCCTCCTTCGAGGTCATCGAACGCCAGCAAGACATGGGCGGGCAGTTCACCGGCCTGCCCACCGGCTTCACCCGGCTGGACGAACTAACCAACGGGCTGCAACCCTCCGACCTCATCATTCTGGCGGCCCGCCCCTCCATGGGCAAAACCTCGTTTGTGATGAACCTGGCCAAAAACGCGGCCCTGTCCACCGGAACCGCCGCCCTGGTGTTCAGCCTGGAAATGTCGAAAGAGCAACTCACCGTGCGGCTGCTGTGCTCCGACGCCGGGGTGAACAGCCACAAGCTGCGGGTGGGCAGCCTCGACGAAACCGAGTGGGACAAACTGGCCGCCGCCGCCGGGCGGCTTTCTCAGGCCGATATTTACATTGATGACTCCCCCGAACTCACCCCCATGGCCATGAAGGCCATTGCCCGGCGGGTGCGGGCAGAAAAAAACCTGGGCATGATTGTGGTGGACTACCTTCAGTTGATGCGCACCCACCGGCGGGTCGACAACCGCGAGCAGGAAATCGCCGACATCTCCCGGGGGCTGAAGGCCCTGGCCAAAGACTTAAACGTGCCGGTGGTGGCCTGCGCCCAGCTGAACCGGGCCCTGGAAAGCCGGTCGGAAAAGCGCCCCTTGTTGTCCGATCTGCGGGAGTCTGGCTCTATTGAGCAAGACGCCGACATCGTGATGTTTATCTACCGGGACGAGGTGTACAACAAAGAAACCGAGCATCAGGGCATGGCTGAAATCATTATTTCCAAGCACCGCAATGGGCCCATTGATACGGTAAAGCTGGTATTCATTCCAGAATTCACCAAATTCGCCAATCCTTCCTTCCGTGATGAAGACATGTAACCCCGCAATATATTTGACCCGTTTTTTTTCCTTGCGGGGGCATGCCCTTTTGCGATAGAAGGAGAGAAACTTTTTATGAAACATCCTTTTGGGGGGAGCCAAGAAGACCGGGGGTCTTGGGTCCGTTTACTCCCAAGCCGCCCTTCCACCCCGGCCTTCCAATGGTTCGTTGATCGTTGCCATTTTGAGTTCCCTGCATAACCAGGGTTTTTGCCATAAATAAATCATCCATCCGAATCAACCCATATCCTTCAGGGATGGGGGAAAGATGACGCAGATTTTGTAGGGGTCTCATTTTTTCTTTTTGTGAACGGCTTTTTATCGCAGCAAACCGCATCTCCGAGGTCCTTTGTTTATGGCCACAGCATCCACCACCCTTACCGGCACCCAGCAGGCCAAAACCTTCGATGACTTGGTTCGGGCGGGCACCCTGTTGTCGGAACAAACCGAATTCAAGGCCCTGGTGTCTACCCTGGTGGAACAGGGATTGGACATCACCCGCTCGGATTTGGCTTGCCTGTATGTGTATGCCAATCCAGAAGCCCGCACCGACCTGCGCCTGATCTTTCGCCGGGGAAAATACAGCGCCCCGGCCTTCCTCAAAGCTGACTCGGACCTGCTTTGGTTTCTGCACGAGTGCGGAGAGTCGGTGTGCCTAACCGAACGGAAAAAAAGTCCCTTCGCCGACCTGTTGCTCGACGACAAGATGAACTGCGGAATGGCCTTTCCCCTGTCTACCCCCCGGGGCAGCCTGGGGGTCATGGTGCTGAACTCTCTGTCGCCGCTGTTTTTCAACCGGGAGCGCTTCAACTTCCTCGACTCTTACACCAAGTTGGCCGCGGGCATGCTGCAAAACGCCAAAATGTTTCAAGAGTTAAAAGAGTACTTGGCCAAAATTGAAGAAATGGAGCACTACCAGGAATCTATCTTTACCTCCATGACCAACCTGCTGGTCACCACCGACAAAGACGGGTTTATCCGCTACGTCAACCGGGCGGCCAAAGACACCCTGTCCCTCGACGACACTGTCATGGGGAAACCCCTGGGGGATGTGTTCAAAAAAACCATCGACAACAAAATCATGAAGGCCATTTCCACCACCGCTAAAGACGGCAAAGAACTGGCGGGGGTCGAGGGCATCTACGAAGACAAAGACCGAGAGAAAGAGATCGACTTCTCCCTAAATCTTTCTCCGCTAAAGGGCGAGGGGGGGAAAATCACCGGCACCACCCTGCTGTTCACCGACCAGACCCGCGAAAAAAACCTGGCCACTCAAATGGCGGGGGTCACCGAAGACCGACGGAAGATCAAAGACATGTTTGCCAAGTATCTGTCGGAAGACTTGGTAAGCCACCTCACCGAAAACCCCGAGAGCATCAACCTGGGGGGCAACGCCCTCACCTCTACCGTGTTCTTTGCCGATATCCGGGGGTACACCTCGTTTTCCGAGGGCCACCCCCCGGAATACGTGATTGACGTGCTGAACGAATACTTCACCGAAGCGGTGGAGATCGTCATTAAATACGGCGGGTACATTGATAAATACATCGGCGACTGCATCATGGCCGCCTTCGGGGTGCCCATCTCCAACCCCGAGCAAGACGCCATCAACGCCGTGTCTTGCGCGGTGGAAATCATTCAAATCGTCCACTCGGCCAACCGCAAATTTTTTCAGGGCAAGGCCTCTCACCTAAAAGTGGGGTTTGGCATGCACACCGGGCGGCTGATCGCGGGCAACCTGGGGTCCGCCCGGAAAATGAACTACACAGTGATTGGCGACACGGTAAACGTGGCCGCCCGGCTGGAGGGTGAATCCGAAGCGGGGGAAATCATCATCACCCAAGACACCCGCGACTACCTGGGAGACTTGTTTACCCTAGACCCCCGCACCCCAGTGAAAGTAAAAGGCAAGGCCAATCCGATTCCCATCTACAACGTGGTGGGGTTTGCCGGAAAACCCCCCGCCGCGGCCGACAAAGAAATTCGCGCGGCACCTGTGTCTAAAAAGAAAAAGAAAAAATAGAAAAAGAAAAATAGAAAAAGAAACATTCGTATTCATTCACTTCACCCGTTCGTTCAACCACCACGACCCTTCATTATCCGAGGATTGCCAACCATGGATGAATTGATTCAAGCCTTCCAGGCCCAACCGGTGGAAATTCAAGCCGCGGCCGTTGCCATCCCCCTGCTGGCGCTGATCACCGGCTACGTCATTCTTAGCCGGTTTCTGGCCACCCAACGGTTTTTAAAGGCCTTGAAGAAAACCCTGGAAAACCCCAACAAAGCGCAAGCCTTGTTCCACGACCGTTATTCGGCCCAAGACGTTTACAAGCGTTCGGCGTTGATTGAGAAATTCGCCGAAAAACACGGCCCGGCCATTGTGGGGCTGACGGGGGCGGGCTCGTTGTGGGTGGCTCAATTGGCCGCCAACAAAACGGCCAAAGATTTTTCACGGGTAATGAAGTATGCCCCCAAAGAGGGCCTGTACACCTGCTTTGAGGTGACCCTGCAAAATAAAGATTTTGGACCTCAGTTTGTAAGCTGGCTGGAAAAAAGCGGTGATTTCTACGTGCGGCGGCTGGCCGAAGCCGGCAAGGGAAAAGAATTCAGCGGCCCCGACGCCATGGCGGTATTCAAGGATAAGTTGGACGTGATCCGGGAAACCGCCGGGGACCCCGAATGGCCCTCCCGGTTTTTCGCCGCTAAAATTTTGATGCACGACCCGGAGGAGCGCTCTCAGCGGGTGGTGTGGGATACCCTGAAGGATCCCCATCCCCTGGTGCGCACCACGATTATTCAGCAATTCAAAACCAGCGAAACCGACCGCTTTTCCAAAGCCCTGCACGACCTGTTCGTGAACGACCCCTACTTTGAGGTCCGCCAGGCCGCCTGGAACCGCGCCCATGCCGAGTTCCCCCAGGAATACACCGAAGCCCCCGGTAAACACACCGACACCCAGGCCATCCACGTGCTGGAGCTTCTCCGGCCGGGTTCGAAAAACGATGAACAGTACGCCATGGGGTTCTTGGACCATAAAAACAAAGAACTGCGCCTGCCCGCCGCCCGCCTGCTGGAAAAAAGCGGCGGCCTAAACCGGTTGATTTTGGAACTGGACCTGGGCGACCCCCCCGGCATGGAGCGCGCGTTCAAACTGTTGGCCGCCGCCGCCGAAGTGAACGTGACCGGGTTTTTAGACGTGGTGAAAACATCGTCCAATCCGGCCACCCTGCTGGTGGCGGGTCGGGTCATTAACCAAATGAACCACGTAACCCAATTGTCGGGATTCCTGGCAGAAAAAGTATTTGCCCAGTTCAACGGCGAACCGGACCACATGGAACTGTACCGCACGGCCTTGGAATGCGTGGGCAAGCACGGCACCGACGCGGCCTATCGGCTGCTGCCAGACCAAATTTACCGCTGGCGGGGAAGCAAGCGAGTGATGGACGCCCTGCTGCCTGCCCTGCCAGAAGCTGGCGCCACCCACTTCATCCAGTCGCTGTTTGATTTGCTGCACGACGCTGAATTCGTGGACAAGGAAGAATTGATTACCGCCTTGAAGCGGATGCCCCAAAACTTGGTCCTCCCGCCGCTGCTGGACATGATTCGGGTGGAACGGGCCGGGCTGCCCCACGCTGTACGGGTGTTAAGCTTGCGGCTGCTGGGCGAAATGAACCTGCCCTACTGCCTGGAAACCGTGCTGGAAAACCTGCACATCATGCCCATGGCCCAAGCGCGAGACTTTATGAAGGTGCTGGGCGGGTACCCCAAAGACATGTTGTCTTCCAAGGTGGAAAATTATCTCGGCACCACCGATTCCAAGGTACGGGCCGCCATCATTGCCGCCCTGCCCGTGACCGGTGATAAAAAATACATCCCCTTGATTAAAAAATCCCTGAAAGACATCGACCCCGATGTGCGCATCGCCACCATCATCGCCCTCAGCGAATATGGCGATGAGGACGTGCTGGCCAAAGACTTTCAGGTGCTGCGCGACCCGGTGGAACGGGTGCGGGTGGCGGTGGCCCGGGACCTGGGCGCCCACGGAACCGGCCGGGTGCTCGATGCCTTCAAATCTCTGCTGAACGACCCCAACGAATCGCTGCCGGTGAAAAGCGCCGCGGCCCTGGGGTTGGGTCACTCCAAACTTTCCGACTCCATTCACCTGTTGGTGACCAAACTGGAGCAGGAAGGGGAGGAAGATGAATTGAAGGAAGACGTCGTTCAGGCCCTGAGCCACAAGAAGAACCCGGATGAAGTGGAAAAAATGATTGAGGAGTTCAAGGATGCCGGTCCCCGGGTCCGCGACCTGCTCACCCAGTCCTTCCGCAAAATGGGCGATGAGGGAGCCCAAATCATGGCCGACCTGCTGAAGCAGGACATCCCCTCTCTGCGCCCCTTTATTATGGAAGTGCTGGATAAAACCGGAGCGGTGGAACGGCAGATTCACCTGCTGAACAACCGTGACCCCCAGGTGCGCCGCAAAGCCGCCGCGTTCCTCTCCAACGTGGCCAGTTTGGCGGCCTTCCGTGGCATTGTGCTAGCGGCCCGGGACCCCGACGAAGACGTGCGGGTATCGGTGATTCGGGCGCTGGAAAAGCTGGAATCCAAAGAAGGTAAAGACCTGTTGGATCAACTGAACAAAGACCCCGACAAGCGGGTTCGGAAGTACACCCACTGGGCCTTGGAGCGGTTGAAAACCAAGTCCCTGTAGGTCAATGACCAGCGGGTCTCTGTTGCGGCTGTTCCTATCCCCCTGCCCCTGCCCTGGGTCAGGGGGATTTTTTTTGGGGGCTTCGCCCCCTCTCCCCTTTTCACGGCAAAAGCCCTGGGTTTGCCATGGTGTGGCGCCGCAACCTCTGGTTAGGTTTGTTGCCGATTTGATTGCGTTAGGCGCCGGGTTTGCATAACTTGAGGGAAAGGTCTGTCCATTCCGCCCTTTATTTAAAGGCGGACAAAATGAATCTTATTGATATTATGATATTATATTGTGATTTTGGGGTTGTTGTGGGTCGGTGAAAGGCAGAACAATCCCTTGCAGAAGTGGGCAGCCAAATTGTGAAAAGCCCTGCATGTTGACCGGGACAGCGCCTTCCGTGCTAAGAATTAAGAAAAAAGAAGAACACATTAGAAAAAATAGGCCACAGGCCCCCCCCATCATTTATCCAAGCCCATCAGGGGATTTGGATTGAACACAGGGAATGGAGAATACTTCCATGGCAGATGATTCGGTTATAGACCCAGAGTTGGAAGCCCTGCTTTCCGGGGATGATTCGGCGGGAAACGCCGGAGATTCCATGGATGCTGGCGGTGCCGGGGGAGGGGACAACGATATTTCCATCGAGGGCATGGACGATCTCGACCTGGGCGGAGACGCCGGAGGAGGAGGTGATGCCCTGGGGGATGCTTTTGGAGACATGGGCGGAGACCTGGGGGGAGAGATGGGAGGAGACATGGGGGGCGGAAGCGCCAGCGCCTCGGCAGCCCCCAAAGCCCCGCCAAAATCCATGGTTGCCCTGGCCCCCCAAGAAAAGGTCAACCTGGAATTTCTGCTGGACATTAAACTAGACGTGACCTTTGAAGTGGGCCGCTCCAAAATGCTCATCAGCGACCTTTTGACTTTGGGCCAAGGGTCGGTGATTGAACTGCACCGCATGGTGGGAGAAGAACTGGATTTGCTGGTGAACGGCAGGCTGCTGGCCCGCGGTGAAGTGGTGGTGATGAACGAAAAATTTTCCTGCCGCATCACCCATGTCATCCCCCCCGAAGAACGCATCAAACTGATGGGCCCGTTCTCTTCTTAACTTCCTCTCATTTCCCCCCATTTCCCCCCGGGCGGCTGTCATCCAGCCCTGCCCGTCTGGGCTTGTCGGTCAGTCCCCAGTCTTGGTTCCCTCACCGTTGCCTGCCAACCCCCCGGTTGCGCCCGCTTCACCGGTTCCCGGTTCTGGGCGGGGTGTTTCTTGGGGCCGGTCTTCTTGGTTACCCCCCGAACGTTTTTTCCCGATCACTTGTGAATCTGGAAGTGGATCTGCTGGCGGCGCCAGCAGGTCGTCCCAGCCCTCCCAAGAGGGATGGGGACCCAGGGGCCCCTCTTGCCGCTGGACCGGCTCTTTGGCGGGCTCGGCGCGGGGAGCCGGATGAGCCATTCGCTGAAACTCGGCAAACAGGGGGGTTACCATGGCAAACAACCCGGCATGGGTTCCCTCGAACTCTTGAAACCGTGCCCGGGGGATGGTCCGCACCGCCTTCTTGGCCCGCTCCAGGGCGGGGTCCTGGCGGGCCGCCAGCACAATCAACGGTGACTGCACCGGGTTGACCGCCTCCAGGTTTTCCGGCCATTCCCCCATGGCCGCCAGCAGGGCCCCCCAAGCGGCCTGCTGCTCGGCGGAAATCGCCGCTCCTCCGGCCTCTGATGGAATTTGCAGGGTCTTCCAGGTGGCTTTGGCTTCAGCCGAGACCAGGGGGCTTTCTCCCCCCAGCACGCACACCCGCACCCGCTCTGGATAATGGAACAACAGGTGGAACCCCACCAACGCCCCCAACCCATACCCCAAAAAGTGGGCGTTGCGAATGCCCATGGAATCCATCACCGCCACCAAGTCATCGGCCAGGGCGGGCAGAGTATAGGCCGCCCGGTCCGTGGGGGTGTCGCTGCGCCCATGGCCCATGCCGTCTGGCACAATCAACCGAAACTCCGGGGCCATTTTTTCCACATATCCGGCCTTGTACCAGTCTTCGGAAGAGCCAAACAAACCGTGGTAGAGAATAACGTAGGCCCCCCGTTCGCCCTCCACCCGGAAATAGGTAATCCGATGATTGTTGACAATGGCCGCCATAAGCATTCCCGTGAAAAGAGAGAGGGTCTTGTGTTTTCCGCCCGGCAGCCCGAAGATAAAGCATGATCACGCTTCTCTCCACCATTCTGCCCCGTGTTTGGCCCCATGCTTGGCCCAGGGCCAAGCAAAACCTTTTTGCAAAGCGGACCTTCCGGCTGCAAGCCGCCGCCTTGGCCCTGGGGCTGGCCGCCCTGGGGGGTTGCGGGTACAGCCTGGAAACCGTCCGCCTTCCCGCCCAGGCCGCCACCCTGGGCCTGGGGTCCGTGACCAACCACACCTTCCAGGGCGAGCTAGACCTGCGGATGAACCGGGCCCTGCAGCGGCGGGTGATGGCCATTGGCAGTGCCGACTTGGTCTCTCCCAACGACAGCGACTTGGTGTTAGAGGTAGACCTGACCCGCTTCGATGTGTCCCGGTTCCGGGATATTTCTCAAAACAACGCCTATACCTTTCAGTTTACCCTCTCTGGCACCATGACCCTGCGAGACCGCCGCAACGGCCGGGTGCTGCTGGACCATCAACCGGTGGAAGGCACAGCACGGTTAGACTTTACCGTTCTCACCATGGAAACCCCAGCCCTGCGGGACCAGGGGATTGAACTGGCGGTCAACCGCCTTGCCGATATCATCGTTCAGCGCATGTACAATACCTATTGAAACATCTGCATATCTATTTTATTGGGGGCTATGCCCCCTATTGCCCTCCAAAAAACCTAGTCATGAAGAGGTCTCCTATTCACCGGGCCCTGCGGTTGACCCAAGCACGGCTTTTTTCTCTTTGGCATCCACAACTGGCCCCTCACTTTTCGCTCTTCAAAACGTTATCCCATCTCTAAAAATTCCCCCCTATTTCCGGCCCATTCACTCGATCATTCCTCCCCCCCCTTTTTTTTTCGTCTTGCTCTTCGTCTCGATTTTTTCCTAACCGGCACTCTCCACGGGTCCAGCCCCCGTTGGTTCTTCGGGGCGGCGTTTCCAGCGGTGATGAAACCACACCCACTGGGCTGGATGCTGGCGAATATGCTCTTCGGTGGCGCGGGTGAGCAGTTGGGTCATCTGGCGCACCCCTTCCTCTCCAGGGGGGATATCCGGCGGTACTTCCAGCCGTTGAAACCGCACGGCATGGGTGCCGTCCGGCCGGCGGACGTCGAACGAAGCCACCACTGGCAGCCGATGCTTCAGGGCCAAAGACCCCGCCACCCGCGGGGTGTGGGCCAGCCGCCCGAAGAACTCCACAAACACCCCCCGCGCTTCCATGTCTTGATCCACCGCCATTAAAATAATTTCTCCCCGCTTCAGCGCCCGGATCATCTGTTGGGGGGCCTGGGGTGACCCCCGGATGATGATGCCCAAGTGGGGAGCCTGGTGGGATTCCACCATGATGCGGGTCAGTTCCTCGCTGCTGCGGGGGGCCATGATGGCCTGTCCCTTCATCCCCAGCAGCCCCAGCATAGGAGACATCATCTCCCAGTTGCCAATGTGCCCCACCAGGGCCAGCACCCCCCGGCCTTCGGCCTGGGCCGCCCGCAGCACCTCCTCGTTTTCCATCACCAGCCAGCGGCGGGCCTCTCGCTGCACCCGGGCCATGGCCAGAATTTCCCACAGGGTGCAACCCAGGTGAACAAAGCAATCGCGGGCCGTTTGCCGCCGACGGTCTTCGCTCCAGTCTGGAAAGGCCATGGCCAACTGGGCCAAGGCCGTGGCTTTGGATTTTTTAGAAAAGCGGAAGAACAACCGCCCGGTGCCCTTGCCCAGGGCCTGGGTGAAACGGAAGGGAAGCAGGGGAATCACCGCCAGGGCCCCCCGGAACACCACGGCCTGCAGCCAGCGGCGCAGGGGTTTTGTCCAGGCCGATTTTTTCACCTCCAGGGCGGCGTAGTCGGGGATGGGTTTCGGTGGGGGTGAAGGCATCTTTGTTTGGGGCTTGGGCTGGGGTTATGTTTTGGAATGGAGTTGCGCGCTTGCTTCCGGCCTTACCCACCGAACAGATTTTATTCTCCACCCCTTGGTTTAAAGCGTATTGTCCCTCTCCGACGGGGGGCGCCAGCGGGGCCAAAATTCAGGCCACTTGGCCCCGCCTTTCGCGCCCTATTGTTCTTCTCCCCGGCGCAGCAGCCAGAAGAATTCTTGGTTGCCGCTTTTTTTTCCGGGCAGTTCCGAGGGCACCCAGCGCAGGGGCTCTAACCCGGCTTGGCGGGCGGCCTGGGCCACTTCTTCGATCACCTGGGCATGTACCAGGGGGTCGTTGACGCGCCCGCCCCGGCCCACCTGCTCTCGCCCGGCCTCGAACTGGGGTTTCACCAGGGCCACCACCAACCCCCCCGGCCCCAGAAACCGAGCGGCAGAGGGCAGCACCAGCGCCAGAGAAATAAAGGAGAGATCCATCACCGCCAGCTCCACGGGGGTTCCCAGGGCTTCGGGCGATAAATGGCGGATGTTGGTTCGTTCCAACACGGTCACCCGTGGGTTCTGGCGGATTTCCCAGGCCAGTTGACCATAGCCCACGTCCACCGCGAAGACCCGGGCAGCCCCCCGTTGCAGCAGGCAGTCGGTGAAGCCCCCGGTGGAAGCGCCAATATCCAGGCAGGTCATCCCCTGGGGGTCCACGGCCAGGGCATCCAGGGCCCCGGCCAGCTTCACCCCTCCTCTCGACACATAGGGGTGATCTTTCCCCCGTACCTCCACCCTGGCCTCTGGGTTTACCGGATAACCGGCTTTGGTTTGCCGCTCATCCTCTACCCACACCAGCCCGGCCAAAATGTAGGCCTGGGCCCGTTCACGGCTGGGGGCCAAGCCCCGGCTCACCAGCAGTTTATCCAGCCGTTCCTTCATGGCATATCCGGCTTTCTGTCGCCCGGGGGCTCGGCTTCAAAACCAACCCCCAAGTACGCTGCGCCACCTAGGGCTTCCTTGCAACAAAACCTCAGGGCCGCCTCAATGGGTCAACTCGCGAATGGTGACCAACACCATCAGCAGCATCAGCAGCAAAAACCCACCGATCTGCATCCGCAGCTTGAAATCAATGGGCAGGGCGGCACCTCGAATTTTCTCCACCGCCACGATTAAAATACGGCCGCCGTCTAACGGGGGGAAGGGCAGCAGGTTCAGCAGCCCCAGGTTCAGGCTAATCAACGCCACCAGCATGATGAGAGGAGCAAACCCCCGCTCGGCGGTGGACCCGATGGCCTGGAAGATGCCCACCGGCCCCACCACTTCACCCAGAGAAGCCCCGCCGGTGAACAGCCGGCCCAAAAATTCGAACATTTGGGCGGAAATGTCTAACAGCAGCGATTCCCCCCGCACCACCGCCTCACCGAACCCATAGGATTCGGTAATGATGGAACTGATGCCCACCCGGAATTTTCCATCGCGGTCTTGCGCCGGGTTCACGGGGATGGTGAGCTGGCTGCCCCCCCGCAAAAGGGTGAAGGCCATGGTGTTGCCCTGGTTCACCCGCACTTGGGTTACCACGTCTTCCCAGTTGTTCACGTCTTTGCCGTTGATCGACACCACCCGGTCTCCGGGTTTCAAGCCAGCCTTTTGGGCGGCCGAGCCAGACAGCACCGTTCCCACCACGGGTTCCTCCCACTGTACCCAGCCGAAATCTTTGATTTTCATCCCGGTGGGCGGAATGGTAATGGGCACGCCCATCTGGTTGCGTTGAACGATCAGGGTGGTGCGCTCTTGAGACACGGTGCGGGGAGTCATCTGGGTCAGCACATCGGACCAAGTGGGGGTTTCTACGTTTTCCACTTTGACAATGATGTCTCCCGCCCGCAATTGCGCTTGCTCGGCCAGGGACCCCGGCTCTACCCGCAAAATTTGGGCGGGTTGAGAAAGAAACGCGGGGCGCTCTCCCGCCATCATAAAGACGAAGGGAATCACCGCCATGGCCAAGATCAGGTTCATCAGGGGGCCTGCCACCAGAATGACAAATTTTTTCCACGCTCCCTTCGAAGCATAATTGGCCGGGTCATTGGCGTTTTCGTCCTCAGGGTTTTCGCCCTCCAGCCGAACAAACCCCCCCAAGGGAATGGCCCCGATGGCATACTCGGTTTCGCCCACGGTTTTTTTAAACACGAATGGCGGAAAGCCGATGGAAAACTGGTTCACCCGCACCCCCGCCCAACGGGCCCCCATAAAATGACCCAACTCGTGGATGAAAATAAGCACCGCCAGCACGAGAATCGCGATGAGAATGGTGGAGATGGACATAAACCGCTCCTTGGAGGACAGGGTTGCGCTGAATACACCATGAACAAAATACCCGGGAGCCTTGCCAGAAAGCATCCCGCGAACATTTAACCGGGCAACAGCCCCGTGGCGGCCTGACGACCCCACTGGTCGGCGGCCAGGGCATCGTCTACGCCGGAAATCTGGGTGAGAAACGGGGGGGCCTGGGGGCGGGAAACTTCCTGGGCCAGCCCCTCCATCACCTGGGTCAAAATACCGGCAATCCGTGAAAAATGAAACCTCCCTTCCAGATAGGCCGCCACCACCACTTCGTTGGCCCCGTTCAGCACCGCGGGGGCGCCGCCCCCCCGGGTCAGGGCCGCCACCGCCAAGCCCAAACAGGGGTATTTGGCCGGGTCCACCGGTTGAAACCGCAGGCTGCCCATTTGGGCCAGGTCCAGGCGGGGGGTGTCCATGGCCAGCCGGTCCGGCCAGCCCAGGCAATAGGCAATGGGGGTGCGCATGTCGGGCACCCCCAGTTGGGCAATCACCGACCCATCGGTGTATTCCACCATGGAGTGAACAATGCTTTCCCGGTGGATGAACACCTGGATGTTTTCCGGCGGTACCCCAAACAGCCAGCGGGCCTCCATCACCTCCAGCCCCTTGTTCATCATGGTGGCGGAATCAATGGTAATCTTGGGCCCCATCTTCCAGTTGGGGTGGGCCAGGGCCTGCGCCAGGGTAATTTCGCCAAAGCGCTCCAGGGGCAGGTCGCGGAAGGGCCCGCCGCTGGCGGTGAGGTGCAGCCGCTCCACGAACCGCCTGGGGCTGCCCGCCAAGCACTGAAAAATGGCGTTGTGTTCCGAATCCACCGGCAGCATCACCGCCCCAGATTTTTGGGCCGCCGCCACCATGGCCTCTCCGGCCAGCACCAGGGTTTCTTTGTTGGCCAGGGCCACCCGCCGCCCCAGCTCCAGGGCCAGATAGGTGGGCCGCAAACCCACCGCCCCCACCATGCCGCTCACCACCAGCTGGGTGTCGGGCCAGCCAGCGGCCTCCAGCAGGCCGTCCATGCCGTGGGCCACCTTCACCCCCAGGTTCATCTGTTCCAGCCTCCGGGCGGCACCCTGGTCAAACAGCACCGCCAGCCGGGGAGAAAACCGCCGCACCTGCTCGGCCATTTTTTCCACGCTAGAGTGGGCCGCCAGCACCTCTACCCGGAAGCGGTCCGGGTGGCGGGCGATGACATCCAGCGTGTTCACGCCGATGGAACCCGTGGAACCCAGAAGAGTGACGCCGGTTTTGTTCATGGCGTCAGGCCATCAGCAGCCACCAGGCATACGCCGGGGCCGCCAGCAAATAGGCATCCAGCCGGTCCAGCACCCCCCCATGCCCCGGCAAAAACCGCCCGGAGTCTTTGACCCCGCAGAAGCGTTTGATTTTGGATTCGGTCAGGTCTCCCGCTTGGCCCAGCAGGCTGAAGGCCCCCCCCGCCACCAGGGCCATGGCGCCCTCAAAGCCAGGGGTTACCCAACCCATGGCCTGAAACCCCACCGCCGCCAACACCCCCCCGGCGATTCCCCCCAGAGACCCCTCCACGGTTTTCTTGGGGCTGACGGAAGGCATCAGCGGAGTTTTGCCGATGAGAATGCCGGTGAAGTAGGCCAGGGTGTCCGACAGGCTGATCACCGCCACCAGAAAGGCCAACGCCCAGCGGCCGGTTTCTATGGAAGCCTGGGTGCCATCGGTGGGAAGCAACTCGCCAGAAGCGGTTGGGCCCAACGGAGGGACATAACCCAGCACCAGTGAAAGATGGTTGATGGCGAAGGGCACCAGAATCAGCCCCAACCAACCCACCTTCCAGCGCCGCTTCACTTCGTTCCGGTCTTTCACCGACAGCAGGATGGGCGTCATCATCATGTGGATGGCAATAAACAACAATCCGGCCAGCCCCAGCCAGCCCCACGCCATGCCGCCCAACCCCATCAGGGCGGCCCCACCCAAAAAAAACCAGCGGGGCAATTCCAGGCCCCGGCCCGCCATCATCTGTTGATATTCGTGGGCACCCCACACCGCCAGCACCAACACCACCAACTTCCCCAAATCCAGCGGAGCCCAGGCCAACAGGGCCGCCACCGCCAGCACCGCCGGAACGCCGCTGGCCAGCCGCGTGGGCAAACTGGCGGCCTGAAACTTTCCGCTGGTTTTCTTGGGGCCAGCGGCAGATTTGGCCGCTGGGGCTTTCACCGAGGATTTTCCCTGGGTGGAGGTTTTGCCAGCCGCGGATTTTTTAGCGGTCTTGGCTTTTTGAACGGGGGCTTTGGCCATGGAGAATTCCGTTGGAAATGAAAGGGGATCATCATGGCGATTGAAGCCATGAGAAATGAAATGCGGACCGATGCATTATATCCGGCGGGAGGAAAATGGGAAAGACCAGGGCCCGTCACAGTTGGTCCAGGTCCAGTTCACCCCTGGCCAGGGCGGCCAGCACCTGGGGATACAATTGATGCTCCACCTTCAGCACCCTAGCCTGCAGGGTTTCCGGGGTGTCTCCCGGCTCCACTGGCACCCGGGCCTGGGCCACCACGGCCCCCTTGTCATACTCCCCATCCACCAAGTGAACGGTAGCGCCGGATTCTTTTTCGGCCGCGGCCAGCACCGCCTGGTGAACATGGATGCCAAAGTGCCCCTGGCCGCCAAACTTGGGCAGCAGGGCCGGATGGATGTTGAGGATGCGCCGGGGGAAGGCCCCCAGCAGGGCCGGGCCGATTTTTTTCATGTAGCCCGCCAGCACCACCAGGTTCACCCCGTGGTTTCGCAGGGCCAGGGCAAGGGCCTGGTCGGCCCCCTCGGGGCCCCCATGGGTGGCGGCGGAAACATGCAGGGCTGGCACCCCGGCCCGGCGGGCGCGCTCCAGGGCCATGGCTTGGGAATTGTTCGAGACCACCAGCCCCACCTTGGCGGGCAGACCACCGCTGGCGATGGCATCTAGAATGGCCTGCAGGTTCGACCCCCCGTGGGAGGCCAGAATGCCCAGGCAAAGGGGAGAGTGGGAATTCATTCAACGGGAGATGAATTTACAACGTTATTAAAGTTATTGCGCGCGGGATCTGGGCAGGTTGAACGCAAACCATCAATATGCTCAAACAAAGATGGCTGAATTGGATTCCACATGGGATCCAAAACAAAATCTATTCCCCTAAAAAAACTCCCCATCAATTAAAATCGCCGTGCTCATGGGATTTACCTGAAAAAATGCCCTTGGGCTCGGCCTATCCCGAATGATTGGATAAGCCTACTGCCAAGGGCGCTATTCTCTTAAGATCATCTGGGCGCTTTTCAATTGAAAATGTCAAGACACAGGGGGCAATTTCCTTTCAGCCCACCGGTTCCACCACGAACAGCAGGTCGCCCTGGTTCACGGTTTTGCCGGGCTCGGCCATGCGGCGGGCCAGTTTGTATTTCACCGCCGGGTCGTACAGCACCACCCCCGCCTTGTTGAAGTCTGCCAGCGACACGCTGTCGAACACCTTCATGGCTTCCATCAGGCACAGGGGCTTGGCCGCCTCGAACTCCGCTCCAATCTCCACGAAGGGCGGCTCGTCTGGAGAAGGCGAGGCGTAGAACACCCCGGTGCGGGGGGCCAGCACCTTCAACTCGCGAGAGCCTTCGATCAGAATGGCGTTTTTATCAATGGCCACCGAGGTTGCCCCGGAGCGCCGCTCCATTTCCTGCCGAATGGCGGTTAGGCTGGCCCGCCCCCAAAAGCCCTTCAAGAAGCCCGTGTCGTAGTCGCCTTGGCGGAACACCGGGTCTTTCAAAATGGCCATCATCAGGGCCGTGTTGGTGTACACCCCCTCCAGCACCAGCTTATCCATCCAGGCCAGCAAAATTTCCACGGCGTCTTCCCGGTCTTTGCCGTGGGCAATCACCTGCATCACCATGCTGTCGTAGTAGGGGGGAATTTGCTTGCCCTCTTTCACGGCTTGAATCACCCGCACGCGCTTGTCTTCCGGCAGAACCATGCGGGAGATTTTCCCTGGGGCAGGGGTAAAGCCCACCTTGCCGTCGGCCTGTATTTCCATCTTCTCGGCGTTGATCCGCACTTCCATGGCGTAACCGTTCACCTGGGGCTTCACGTCGGCGATGGACTTGCCCTGGGCAATGGCAAACTGCAGCGCCACGATGTCGTAACCGCACACCATTTCGGTCACCGGGTGTTCCACCTGCAGGCGGGTGTTCATTTCCATGAAATAGAACGAATCGTTCACCCGGTCGTAAATGTATTCCACGGTGCCAGCCCCCACGTAATCCACCGCCTTGGCCAGTTTTTCGGCCGCCTTGGTCACGTCATCAATGTGGCGCTGGGTAAATTTGTAAGAGCCCGATTCCTCCACCAGTTTTTGGTTGTCGCGCTGCACCGAGCAGTCGCGGTAGCCCATGATGCGGGTGTTGCCATGGCTGTCGCGCAGCACCTGGGCCTCCACGTGGCGCATGGACTCCACGAATTTTTCCAGGTACACGTCGCCGTTGCCAAAGGCCCCCAGGGCTTCGGTGGTGGTGCGGTTAAAGGCCTCCACGAACTGGTCGGGCTCGTACACCACCCGAATGCCCTTGCCCCCCCCGCCGAAGGCCGCCTTGATGAGCACCGGGTAGCCAATTTCATCGGCCATGGCTTTGGCTTCCAGGGGTTCGGTGATGACCCCGTGGCTGCCCGGCACCACCGGCACCCCCGACTGGCGGCTGGTGGCGATGGCGTTGGATTTGTTGCCCATCATCTCCATGGAGATGTGGCTGGGACCCACAAAGTTTAGGCCGTGGCGGCGGCAGCGCTTGGCGAAGTCGGGGTTTTCCGACAGGAACCCGATACCGGGGTGAATGGCGTCGCAGTCTTCCTGCTCGGCAATGCGAATCACCGACAGGCCGTTTAAGTAACTTTCTTGGGGCGTGTTGCCCCCCAAACACACCAAACGGTCGTTTGGCCGCAGCATTTCCGCCGGGTGGCTTTCCATGTCGGCGTCTGACTGCACCAGCACCACTTCCAGCCCAGCGTCTTGGGCCCCCTTCACCAGCCGGGCCGCGGTGCAGCCCCGGGCGTGAATCAGCACCCGCTGCAACGGTTCGAAGGAAATGACCGGGCCCACCGCCGGCCCCCCCAGGCCTTCATGCACCTGGTATTCGCCCCGCAGAATGCGGGCGATGGCCTGGGGAATGGTCTCGGAGGGCAGGGGAATGCTGGGGTCAATTTCCCGCAGTTTGTCGTCCAGGCCGGGGTCGAAGGGGTTGTGCACCAGGCCGTGCATGGTGCCCTCGTTTTGAGACAAATAGTTGGCCAGGATGGCCTGAACCGGCAGGTGCTTGGGCACCACCCGTTGACCGGCGAAGGGAATGACCGCCCCCGACAGGTAAAACACCTTGGCCAAGTGGTGGGTAACAAAACTGGCCTGGGCCCCGCCGGTGCAGTCGCGGAAGCCAAAGCAGATCACCGGCAGGTCAATGTCTTTCACAAAGCGGGTGATGCGGTCGTTCAGCACGCTCATGGAGAACAGGGCCCCCGCGCCCTCTTTGGTCTGCATGCCGCCGGAAGAGATAAACATCACCACCGGCAGGCGGCGGCTGGCGCACTCCACCAGCAGCTTGCACACCTTCTCGCCGCTGGCCATGTCGAAAGCCCCGGCCTGGAAGTTGGTGTTGCTCACCACCACCCCCACCTGGGTGGAGATATCCTCGTGCTTAAAGGAGGCGATGCCAGTGAGCACCCCCACCGGAGGAATGCCGGTTTCCAAAGCGCGGTTGATGGACTGACGGAACCCAGGGAACCGCACAGGGTCCGAGGTCATGAGGTGGCCGTTCAGTTCTTCGTAGCCTTGGAAGAACGTCTCGATCAATTGCTGGGGTTGAATACGCACCGTGCGCTTGTATTCGGCCAGCATGGTCTGAATCTGCAGGTCGTCGTAGGCCTGAGACAAACGGTTCCAGAAGTCTTTGATGCCGATGTTGCGGGGGTTGATCCGGCCGTCGAAGCGTTTTTCTCCACGCTGGGCCTGGTACAGCGAGGGCAGCAGGTGGGTAAACAAATAGGCCATCAGGCCAAACAGCGGCTCGGAAATGCGGGGAGACGCCAACCGCTTCCATTCGCTAATCTGCCGCATGGTTTTTTCGGTGGTCTTCTGGCTGGTAAACCCTTCCAGCCACCGCAAAAAGTTTCCGCGGGTTTCCTTTTCGGTTTCTCCGGCGTAAACGCTTTGGAAGGCCTCGGTGGCCTCGTGCACCACTTTGTCCAGCAGCCCTTCCAATGATTCCTGGGTAATCTGGTTGGTTTCCTTCAGTTCCCGGGCGGTCAGGGTAATGTTGTCCAGCATCTTGTCGAAGGCCAGATCGAACAGAATCAGGTTTTGCACCTCCCAGGGGAACAACTCGGCCACCGGCTTGAGTTTTAAGATGCTCAACAGGTTGGCTTCGTGGGGGGCTGGGGGGGCCGCATCGGTGCCTTCGCCCACGTGTTCCAGCAAGGCCCCCAGGTTGTCGCGGGCCTGGTCCTTCCAATAATTGTACAAATACAGGGCCACCCCCTGGGTCAGGCGGGTCACCGCCCGGCGATAATTGGTTTCGGGGTTGCCTTTAAACAGGCTGGCCAGCCGGGTGCGTTCGGTGCCCTGCTCCCGCAGGGTGTCTAAGAATTTTTTATAGCGGGCCGCCAGGTCGTCGTCGTAGCGCACTTCCAGGGGGGCGGCCAGCCATTTGTTGAACCGGTCCAAGCGGTCGGCCTCCAGCCGGCCCAGCAGCTGACCCTTGGGAGAATCCACGTGCCCCGCGCGGGAATAACGCAGGGTGTTCTGGCTGGAAAGCCGCAGGCGGCTCTTCAAATACCGGTGAAACCGGTACACCGAACCGAACACGTTCAGCATTCCGGTGGGGGTTTTTTCCGAAATGCGGTTTTCTTCGATCAGCAGCCGGGAGGGATTGAGGTACCGGCCAATGGATTCTTGGTAGTGCTGAAAAAAGAACTCGTAGGTGGGGTCCCGTAAAATCTGGGCGGAGCGCTGCTCGATGCTGTTCAGCGCCGAAAAGATGGCCTGGGCCAGGGCCGTGGGGGGGCGGTCGTCCAGGGGAGAGTAATCCACCACGCCGTCCAGGTACCCCTGGCGGTACAATTCAAAGGGAGATACCCCCATGTACTTGGCGCACTCTTGCCACGACAGATTGTAGTTGTAGGCAATCTCGGCCAAGCCCATGGGGTGAATGGTGTTGAATACCCCGTCTCGCACGCTCAGCAGCACGTTGGTGGTGGCCAAGGGAATGGCCCCGCCGGAATACCCGTTGCCCAGGATGATCCCCACCGTGGGCAGTTGCAGGTTGGCCATCTCCATGATGAGCCAAGAAATGCTGTGGGCTTGGTTTTGGCGGTTGGCTTCTTCTCCGGCGTCCGCCCCGGGGGTGTCGATGAAGGTGACCACCGGCATACCGTAGGAGGAATAATAGCGGATCAGGTCGGCGGCGCGGTTGTGGTGGTGGGGCATCCACACGCCGTTCTTGTTCTTGCGGTTCTGGGCCAAAAACAACAGCCGCCGCCGGTTCTCTGGCTGCTGAAACTCCACCTCGGCCAGAAACAGCGGCCCGTCGGAGATTTCTTTGATGACCCGGCCCCCCAGCTGGCGGATCACCTCGGGCGCGGTTTTGCGCTTGGGGTTTTCGGAGGGGTTCACCGTGGCCCGGATGTATTCATCCACGCTCAAGGAGCGCAAACGGCTGATTTCCTGGTCCACCCGCTCGGGGGAAAGCACCCCTTCCAGGTCTTCCTTCAGAAAATCCGGCCGCTTTCCGGAAAGGAGAGCTAAATCACTGGCAAACTTCTCGGCTTCCAAAAACACCTGTTTCCGGCCCTGCGTCTGCTTAACCATATGAGATCAGAAGATTTTTTTGGATAACCGACCGTTAAAGACCGGTTCGGGGGGCGATTGCCGCCCAACGCCGTCCTGCCAGAAAGAATGAATCTGCCACATCTTACCCATCCTGGCCTTGGAAAGGAAACCCAAGGGTAGAACGAAGGCTCTCCGCTGTCAAAAGGCACCCCCCAACGCCCGGTGGCGTTCCCCCCAAAGGCCATGTAAAATCAGCCCAGATCGTATTCCGCCCCAAATCGGTTTCGCGCCGTTGGGAAACCCCATTTTCGAATCGCTTTTTCCCAGGGCCCAAAGCCATGAGCAAGTTGGTGGTGGACAACCGCAAGGCCCGCTTTGAGTATGAACTGCTGGAAAAACACGAGGCCGGCATCGTGCTGGTGGGCTCGGAGGTGAAAAGCCTGCGGGACGGCAAGGTGAACCTGACCGCCGCCTGGTGCCAAGTGGAGCAGGGAGAAATGTTCCTGCACGGCGCTGAAATTCAGCCCTATTCCCATGGCAACCGCTTTAATGCCGACCCCACCCGCAAGCGCAAACTGCTGCTGAAACGGGAGGAAATTCGCAAGCTGCACCAAAAAGTGAAAGAACGGGGGCTGACCATTGTGCCCACCAAAATCTATTTCACCCGGGGCATCGCCAAAGTAGAAATTGCCCTGGCCAAGGGCAAGAAACTTCACGACAAGCGGGACGCCATTAAAAAGCGCGACCAGGACCGGGAGCGGCGCAGGGGAGATGAATCGTAAAGAGTATGGCCCTGGGGTTTCATTCCTTTGCCCGGCCTACTTCTTCCTATTCCTATTCTCCTTACTATTCTTTTGCTTTCTCCTTCTCCCTGCTCTCCCCCCTTCATGCTTCCTACATTCTGCTTCTTGGCCCCCTTTTTGGCCCTTGGCCCTAGTTTCTGGCCCCTGGCCCTAGACCGAACCCATTGGCCCCACAAAACCCCTGTTCCACTCCATTCATTCTCAAAACATCCCTTTCCCCCGTACAACCCATGACCCTCTACGCCCCCATCTTGCTGCTCACCATCTCCAACCTGTTCATGACCTTTGCCTGGTATGGCCACCTGAAAAACCTGAACACCAAGCCCCTGTGGCTGGTGGTGCTGGCCAGTTGGGGCATTGCCTTCTTTGAATACTGCTTTCAGGTGCCGGGCAACCGCCTGGGGGCCGCCCAATATTCCCTCCCCCAGCTCAAAATCATGCAAGAAGTCATCACCCTGCTGGTGTTCGCCGGGTTCGCCGCCCTGTACATGGGCGTGAAGCCCTCTTGGAACTTCGCCTGGGCGGGCCTGTGCCTGATGGGGGCGGTGTTCTTCGTGTTCCGGGATTTTAAGTGATGGTGAGACGGGTGAATTTTTCACGGCAAAAACCCGGTCTATGTAGAGGCCTCGTGGTTTCTGTCTGTGTGCTGGGATGATTGGGGAAAGTTTATGGCTTTTCCCCCGCGAAATCGGCCATGGTCAGCACTTCCATGCGGGGGGTGGATTTGAAGGCGCGGTCGTTGGAGAGAAAGAAGCGGCAGCCGCCATGGAGGGCAGTGGCATAGTGGAGGGCATCCATGAGTTTGACGCCTTGCTGGGCGCGGATTTGAGCGGCTAGGTCAAAGGTGGTCAAATCGTGGGGCAGGATTTGAAGGGTATGGCTTTGGAATAGGAATTTTTTATATTGGGCGATTTGGGCGGCGTCGTTGGCTTGATAGGGTTTCACCAAAAGCTCCGCCACCCCCACCTGCCCAAACATGCCGATGATCTCCCCTTGTTTACAGGCATTCAAAATATCAAAAGCCGCCTCAAAATAATCGGGGTCGCGGATGAAAAAATAGATGAGGCAATTGGTGTCGAGATACACCCGGTGCCCACGCAGGGAGGCCAGGGGAGTAGTCATCGTTCCCACTCGTCACGCAGTTGGCGGATGTTCGCGTCAATTTCTTGGCGGGTTTTTCCATACAGGCCCTCCGCAATGCCCGCGTAGGCCATCAAATCTTCCTCCCCCGCCCCCCTGCCCTTGGGCACCAGGGTGATGACCCCGTTGACGTAACTGGCTTCCAGCAGGTCATTGGGGTGCAGGCCCGCTTGGTTGACAATGGCGGTCGGTAGGGTGATTTGGTGTTTGGGGCGTACCCGGACGGTGGTCATGGCGGTTTTGAGTAAGAATGTTGGAAATAAAGTTGGATTTCTTACCTATTTTATCCGAAATTAGGGAAAACACCAACCCGAACTCATGCGCTCAGGCCCCTGATCCATGACGCGCCCGGTGACCCTCTTGATCTCGGCATCGCTCTCGGCCTGGGCGGGCCTGTGCCTGATGGGAGCGGTGTTCTTCGTGTTCCGGGATTTTAAGTGATGGTTCAAATTGAAGCGCACTCTTCAACCAGAGACCCCCATGCCCTTCACCGCCGAAGACATCTGCAAATGGGTTCAGAAGAAGCCCATGATTTTGATTCGCTTTGATGAGGATTTTTCGGAGTCCTTGCACAATTCGCGGCAGGGGTTCAAACACCTCACCATAGTAAAGACCCACTCTGTCCTCCAGCCGATCAAACCACCAACGCTTTGTTTGCTGGAAATACAAGAAGGCAATGGAACCAAGTGCTACCTGGCCACGGTTTCCCGCAAAACAACCGTGAGCACGTTCGATTCTCGCCTCACCATTAAAGAACTGCGTGCCTTGCACCCTGATTCCTTTCAAGCCATTGAAGCGTTAATCTCTGACGCAAAAATGAAGCGCATCCTGGTTGATCGCATGCCTGATAAAGGGGGAATTACAAACCTCACGCCCAAACTTAGTGCTCACCTAGTCGAAACTCTGGCAAAAAATCCTGAAAATCATTCGGCCCTGGATATGGCTTTTTCCCTTTTACCTGGGTTGAGGCGCGTTACAGATAACCCCTGGGCACAAGAAGATGCCATTAGGTCGGCAATGGATATTTTTAGAATTCGGGGTAATGACACACCGGAACAAGTTGTTCTGAAGAGGGGCGCATCATCCTGCCTCGGTCTTATCGGAACTTACCTCTATGAGGATAACGTGGTGCATCATGATGCAACACAACTGCCCGGCTTCGATAAGATATCCCATGATGTGACAGGGCGGGCCGTTTTTCGGAAGGACGGCGAGCAACTAGTGATTTACACCGCCAACAAACTGCCCTTGGAGAGGCTGTTGGGTGTTGACCTCATCTACATCAACGAAACCCGGGGCAACATCATTATGCTCCAGTACAAGATGCTTGAAGAAGACAAGCAAGACAGTGACAACCCTGATTGGCTGTTTCGTCCTAACCAGCAGTTGCGTGATGAAATAGCCCGCATGCAAATTCCTGACTTTGAAGGTTCCTTGAGCGATTACAGGCTGAGCCGTAATCCATTTTTCTTCAAATTTGTGAGGCGCAAAATCTCAGGCAACACGCATAAATCGTTTCTTGTCTCTCTTGACCATCTAAACCATATCCTTTCCGCCCCTGAGGCCAAAGGCCCGAAGGGTGGAGTTCGTATCAGTTACAACGCCCTGGACGGAACTTACCTCCGAGAGGCCGATATGCTCGGGTTGATCCGTTCAGGTTATATTGGAACGCACAAAGCCGAAACAGCGGAATTGGCAACAATCATTGAAGCGGTGGCCAAGGGAAACAAAGCCGTGGTGCTGGCGTGGCAGCAGAAGATACAGGAGGCAGCACAATAAGGTAACGGATTCAGGGTGTCGGTTCTATTAAGTGCCAACAGTTAAAGAAATATCAAGAAGCTGCCCTTGCCGCCGCGCAAGTATTAAGCAGCACGAACTGAGATGGCCTTCTGATCATCTCATCAATGTGTCCAATGCCCTTTTTGAGATTGGTTTTATTCCCAGCCAGGGTGTGCGAAGGCCTGATCACACCCTCTTCAACCAGAGACCCCCATGCCCCTCACCGCCGAAGACATCCGCCAAAAGTATGACGCCGCCGCCAAGTGGTATGACCGGGCGGAGGCCATTCCCGAATGGCTGGGGTTGTGGCGGCTCCGCCGGGAAATGATCTCCCGAGTGAAAGGGCGGGTGCTGGAGGTGGCCGCCGGAACGGGGAAGAATTTTCGGTTTTACCCCCCCAACACCCCCCTGACCGCCTGCGACCTGAGCCCGGTGATGCTGGACGTGGCCCAGCAACGGGCCCAGCGGCTGGGGCTGGAGGTGTCCTTGCAGGTGATGGACGCGGAGAAACTGGATTACCCCTCCGGGCACTTCGACACGGTGGTCACGTCTCTGTCTTTGTGTACCTTTCCTCACCCGGTGGCGGCGCTGCGGGAAATGAGCCGGGTGTGCCGGGCGGGGGGCCACCTGCTGTTGCTGGAGCACGGCCGCAGCGACCGGGAATGGCTGGGCCGCTGGCAGGACCGCCGGGCGGAGGCCCATGCCAAACCCTTTGGCTGCCAGTGGAACCGGCGGCCCCTGGAGCTTTTGGCCCAGGCGGGCTTGGAATGCGTTCAGCAGCGGCGGGTGTTCTTTGGCATCTTTCACCTGATGACGGTCCGGGGTACCGGGGGCGCAGGCTAGCCCCTGTTTGCCCTTCCTGCGCCCGCCCCCCCTTCCCTCACCCGCCCCTCACCCTCACTCACCAGGCCTTCCATTTGCGCTCCATTTGCCCCCCGTGCACCATTCTTGCTATACTTACAAAGTAGTGACTTTCTCGTCTTCTTCCCCACCCATGGTGGTTCACTGTTCATGGGGGCGACCAGGCTTCGACTGAAGGAGAGGAAGATCGGGCAAGCAGGCCGTGGTTGGACGAATGGCCACGTTAAAAATCGCCCACAATGTCAGCTGCCAATAACAGCGACTATTCTCCGGTTGCTCTGGCTGCCTAATCGCAGTTAGACCAATTTGCCGGATGTGGCCCCCTTGAGGCGTGATAGAGGGGTCGCCGCATAACTCCTCACGCTCATCCGACAGGATCCCCCGGGGCTTGGCGGAAACAACCAACCGGGGCGGGCGCGGGTGAGGCCGCCGTAAGCCAACACCCCGCGCCGGGATAGAAAAAAACGGCTACGCCTGTAGAAAACCCGGTTTTCGCCTTACAGGACGCGGGTTCGATTCCCGCCGCCTCCATTTTCTTCTGTTGCAGGTTTCCACAAGGCCAACGATTTTTCGTTGGCCTTTTTTTCTGTTCCCCGCCTGCGGGAGACCCCATGATTGACCACACCGGCATCAACGTAAGCGACCTGAAAAAAAGCCTGCCGTTTTACCAGGCCGCCCTCATGATCACCCCACCTACTACGGGGCCTTTGTGTGGGACCCAGACGGCCACAACATTGAAGTGGTTTGCCATAAATAACCCCCACCCGAAAACGGTTGGCCTTAAAAATTAGACTCCAGAGGAAAAGCATGAAAGCAAAAAACTGCGAGTGCTGCATGATGCCGCTGGCAAAAGACTCCAAAGAAAGCGGCTCGGAGAAGTATTGCAGCAATTGTTATGTCAACGGGAAGCTGTTGGCCGAAGGAATGACGCTCGGTGCGTTTCAAAAAAAGGCCTACGCTGGCATGGTCCACGGCGGCCACAACAAACTGGTGGCGTGGTGTTTATCGAAAATGATTGGCTTCGCCCCCTACTGGAAGAATAAATAACCCTAATGCCAACAAACAGTGAAGGTACCAGACCACCAATCTCTGATGAGAGAATGCCATTAGAATCCGGATCCTTGTAGAGGAGGAACGGACGTGAAGAAACCTTTTAGACGGGGAAAGATATGACCAATGATAAATCGGGCGAATATCTTTTATCGGCATCTGAAATCCGATGGCCCACAAAAGGCGATAAGCTATTTGCCGTAGCCGACGACCCACACGACAACGCCAACATCACAGGTGCATTTCGGTTTGAACGGATGATCCAAGGCTACAAGGAAGCTGCTGACCTGATGGTAGACAAATCAGTGAGTGAGCACCATATGAGAGACTCACTTGTCTTCCCGATAATCTTCAACTATCGCCATTTCTTGGAGTTATGGCTTAAGTATCTGTTGGCAGAATATGGCCCTATTGTCGGCATTGAAGCCAATTGGAAAAGCCACTGCCTCGGCACACTTTGGAAGGAATTCATGAAAGTGTTGGAGCTTAACAAGTTTGACTTAACAGAAAGCGATCACGTAGTTAAAGAGAACATCCTTGAGTTTGCAAAAATTGACCCCAATTCTTTTTCCTTTCGATACCCCGTTGATACGAAGGGAAATCCTGTTCCAGCCGATTATGACCGTTTACACCTACCGACACTTGCGGATTGCATAAAGGCGGTTGATGGGTACTTTTATGGATGCAATGAATATCTTGGCAACTTGAAAGACATCGATCAAGATGAATCGAGGGACTATATGTTCGAAAATAACGATCCCGATCCGTATTAGAGTGCGTCTAAATTTTATTTTTTTTTCCCTGAACCATATTTCTAAGCCCTGCGCGCTTTCACACGCGGGTGCTGCCATAACTGGCGGCACCCGTTTTGTTTTGGTAGGTTGGCAACAAGGTAAAACCTATCCCCGTACCTGACCCCCGCAAGTGAATTCTATGAAAGCCAAGAAATCATCCGAAGCCGTCGAACTTCAGCAGATTCCCAACATCGGCAAAGCCGTTGCCCAAGACTTGCGCGCCCTGGGCATCACTCGCCCCGAGCAACTGATCGGGAAAGACGGGCTGGAGCTTTACCGAAAACTCAATCAAGCCACCGGCGTGCGCCACGACCCCTGCATGGCCGACACCCTGATGGCGGCGGTGGATTTTATGAACGGAGGCACGCCCAAGCCTTGGTGGGCCTTCACCTCAAAACGGAAAATGTTGCTTACGAAATAACCCCTATGCCCGCCCCAAACCCATCCGTTATCTCCGAGAATTGGCGCGCCCGTGGATTTTCTTGCGGGTTGTGGACGGACCCGCCGGGGCAGGTGTGGGAGGGCTACGTTCACCCGGTGGACGAACTGCTGATGGTGGTGGAGGGCGAGGTGGAGGTGGAGATGAACGGCCAGGTGCTGCGCCCAGCGCCGGGGGAGGAAGTGTTCATTCCGGCGGAGGTGACCCACAGCGTGCGCAACCGGGGGCGGGGTACATCACGGTGGCTGTATGGTTACAAGCGAGGATGAGAACACCATGACCCTGCCCAAAGCATCCGTATTTATCGCCGTTAGCGTAGATGGCTTCATTGCCCGAGAGGACGGCGGCCTGGACTGGCTGGACCAAGCCAACGAAGCCAACCCGCCGGGGGAAGACTGTGGCTACGGCGCCTTCATGCGAACCATAGACACCCTGGTGATGGGGCGACTCACCTTTGAGACCGTGCGGGACTTTCGGCCCTGGCCCTATGAAGGCAAGCGGGTGGTGGTGCTGGCCACCAAGCCGGTGAGCATTCCCCCGGAGTTGTCTTCCAGCGTGTTCACCCTGGCGGGCACCCCAGCAGAAATTCTCTCGACCCTGGGAGGCCAAGGGGCCAAGCATGTGTATGTGGATGGGGGAGAGACCATCCGGCGGTTCCTGTGGGCAGGCTTGGTAGGCCGCATGATCCTCACCCGCATTCCCGTGCTGCTGGGGCGGGGGCGGCCATTGTTCGGGGCGGTGCCGGAGGACATTTGGCTAAAGCGGGTAGAAAGCCGGGCTTACCCCAACGGGTACACCCAAGATTGCTATGAAGTTCTGTCTTAACGCGAAGGCATATCTCTTTGGGAGAGTTCATCCGGCCTAAGGAACACTTCCATCCCCTCCCTGGGGGGTTTCATCCTCGCCCCCTTCGTCTTCGGCGCTGTCATCCGCGTCATCCGCCGGTGGTTCTTCTGTGGGCGGGGGTTCTGGTTTCAACATGGGTTCGGGCACCAAGCCAAACAAGGGGTACTCCAGTTGGTGGAGCAGGTCGGCCTTGCTGGGGGGGCGGTGCTCCACCCCCGGCACCCGGTTGTAGTGGAAGGGCACCCCGGCGGCGGTCAGCCGCTCCATGGTGGCGTTCAGTCCGTTCAGCCGGTCGGGGATTTCGTGTTCCCCCATGTTGAATTCGATGCGGAATTTTCGCTGGGCCAAAATCTCAATCCGTTGATCTTCCCAGTAACTGGTGCGGCTGCCAGAGATGAACGCTCCGGTGAAACGTTTGGGGTTCCGCAGCACCATGGCCCAGGTCAGGTCTCCCCCCAACGAATGCCCCGCCAGCACGATTTTGCTGGGTTTTAGCCCCATGCGTTTCTTCCCCTTTTGAATTCCCCCCAAAATTCGGCTTTCGTAACGGCGGATGGCCGCGGCAAATCCAGCGGGAGAATGTTCCGCCGTGCTGCCCTTGCCATAGGGCAGCATGATGACAAACCCCCGCTGGCTTCGCACCTTGGGGTCTGGGTACAGGTCTGTCAGGGTTTTTTCCCATTTTTTTTGAGGAGACTTTTTGGGGTTGTGTTCGGTGAACAGGTAATACTCCACAAAGTTTCGGGCCGTGCCCCCGGTGTAGGGCATGGCCACCAGCAGGGGGTAACTTTTCTTTTTGCTGTAACCGGGGGGCACCAGAAACACCGGCTCTTTGTTCACCGGTTTGGGCTTTTTCTTGGGGGCCGGTTTCTGGGGGGATTTCTGAGCGGACGTCTGGGCCTGTTTTTTTTCTGTGGCAGAGGGCTTTGTCGGGGTCTGCCCAAAAGCTGGCCCAGGGCCCCAGGCAACCACCAGCACCAGTAAAAATAACAAGCGCTGGAGATTGCACCATTGGCAAGAAGATCGGTTCATCAAAAGTTCCGCTTCAAACAAGTTGACTTCATGGGGGCTTGCCCCCCGGCTCACGATGGATAGGTCACCGTCTCGAAATCATTTTCCATAGCCAGACCACCCTATCTCAAGGGAAAACTTTTCAACAACCCTTCCCCTGAAACCCGTTTGGCCCAGTTTGGGCCGCTTTGATTTTTTCCCCGTTTGGCATTACCCTGTTTTCCGGTCTTTTCAGGCCGGGAGGTTCCTTCATCTTCACGCTATTTTCACCCTGATTCTTGGAATGTCCATGACCACCAAGCGTTTTTTCTCCGGTTCCTCTTGGGAACCCAAAGTGGGTTACGCCCGCGCCGTTCGCAAGGGAAACTTCATCGCCGTGTCTGGCACCGCCCCGGTGGGCGACGACGGCAAGATTGCCGGGCTGAACGACCCCTTTACCCAAACCCAGCGCTGCTTTGTGATTATTCAAAAAGCCCTGAAGGAACTGGGCGGAGACCTGAGCGACATTGTGCGCACCCGGATTTTCGTGGCCGACATGAACCACTGGGAGGACATCGGCCGGGCCCACGCCCAAGCCGTGGGGGCCTTTCCCCCCGCCACTTCGCTGGTGCAGGTGGCCATGATTGACCCCCACATTCTGGTGGAAATCGAGGCGGACGCCATCGTGGGAGAATAACCCGGAAGAACCTTCGTAGAAGCGGCACAGAAAAATATCGGAAAGAAACACAGAAAGTAAAATAACAAAGCACCGGCGGTGAATCGCCGCCGGTTTGCCCCCATGTCTCCAGTGCCATCCCGTTACAGCCCGCCAGCACTATCCTCCAGCACAGTCCCCGCACTATCCCCTAGCTCACACCCCCATCTATCCCCTATGGCCGTCCAGTCTTCTACCTGGCTGCGGTCAGAATCTTCCCCCAGCAGGGGCAGGAAGAAACCACTGCGTCAACAGGATTTCGGCAACAGGATTGCGTCAACAGGATTGCGTCAACAGGATTGCGTCAACAGGATTGCGTCAACAGGATTGCGTCAACAGGATTGCGTCAACAGGATGATTGCCCTGAAAAGGGGGCAGGGGGGGCGAAGCCCCCCCCAAATCAACCCCCTTCCCCCAGGGAAGGGGGCAGGGGGATGGGAAAAAATAAGTTCCACAAAGGTTTCCCTGTGCCTTACCGGGTCAAACTTGGTTCTGATTGGAATCTTCCTCCAACAGGGGCAGGTACACATGAAAAGCCGTACCCTGACCGTGCTTGCTTTCCACCTCCACCGCCCCCTGGTGGGCCTGCACCGCGCCATACACCATGGCCAGCCCCAAGCCCGTGCCCCTGCCCACTTCTTTGGTGCTAAAGAACGGGTCGAAGATTTTATCCAGCAACTGGGGCTCTACCCCCGCCCCATTGTCAGAGACCGTCAGACAGACCAACGGACCCCGGCGGGCCTTGGGGTGGCGGGCGAAAAATTCCCCGTGGGGGGTCAGCCGCCGGGCCCGCACATGAATGATCGGGTCGTCCCGGTTTTCCAAGGCGTCACGGGCGTTGTGGATTAAGTTCACCATCAGCTGCTGCAGCTGCAAAAAATCTCCCGTAATCAACATGGCGTCGGAAGGCAAATCCAACCGCAGACCGATGGACGAGGGTAAAGAGGCCTGAAACAGCCCCATGGTTTCATTCACCAAGGCGTGGAAAGACACCCGCTCCATCCGGGCGGGGCGCTTGCGGGCAAACACCAGCAATTGCTGCACCAGCTGGGCCGCTCGCTCGGAAATGCGGGCGATCCGCTCTAGGTTTTTTTGGGCCGCGTCGTTGCCCGCCGTTCGCTCCATGGCCAACTGCAGGTTGCCCTTAATGCCGGTGAGCATGTTGTTAAAGTCATGGGCCACTCCCCCGGCCAGGGTGCCCACCGCTTCCATTTTTTGGGCCTGGCGGAATCTTTCCTCCAGCCGTTCCACCTCGCTCAAGTCTTCGTGAATCACCACAAAGTGCTGAGCGGATTCCAAACCGCCCTGGGTGGGGGCGTCGGCCACGGGGGCAAAAGACACCCTGGCCGGGTAGGTGTCTCCCATCTTTCGCCGCACCTGCACCCGCCCCTGCCAGGGAATCCCCTGCTCCAACACCGCCCGGATTTCCTCATACTGAGAATGCAGCTCCTTTTCCTGGAGCATGGCCAGGGGCTGGCCAGAAACCTCTCCAGCGGAGTAGCCGGTCACCCGGGTAAACGCCATGTTGACGTAATGCACCAGTCCCTTCCGGTCGGTGATGGCCACCGCTTCGTTGGCTTGGTCCAAAGCCAGTGACAACAACCGCGCTTGGTTTTCCGCCGCGTCCCGCCGGGAAATATCCCTGGCCACCACCACCCCGGTGCGGGTGCCGTCTTCTCCCAGGGTCTGGGTCATGGTCAACTCCACCGGAATCAACACGCCATCTTTGCGCTTCAACCGGGTATTCACCGGCTGCCCCGGCCCAACAGATGCATGGTGCTCCAACCAAAAATCCTCCCCCAAATCCGGCAGCAGGTCTCCAGGGGGGCACAGGGCCAAATCCTCCGG
The DNA here is from genome assembly GCA_029858505.1 of Deltaproteobacteria bacterium. Lineage (GTDB taxonomy): Bacteria > SAR324 > SAR324 > SAR324 > JACQKK01 > JAOUEW01. The sequence continues at coordinate 302,530 of JAOUEW010000001.1, read as the reverse complement.
TGCATAGCCAGTCATATCCACGGTGGCAGCGTTAAATTCCATCACCCGGGGGGGGTGAAATTGGAACAGAAAAATGGCGTCGGGGGCGGCATCCAGGGCCTGGGCAAAGCGGGCGGAGAGAAATCGCGCGTGTTCCCGCTCGGCCAATAGGCGCTGGGTGGCCTCGTCGTGCGTCCGGCACAGTTCCAGCGCTCGGGAAAAGTTCCCTAGCAAAGGGGCCATGGCTGGCCCCAGCACGGGGTCCACGGGCAGCGGGGAGGGAGACAGAAGCAAGAAAAAACCTTGTTGGGGAACCGGCACGGCCAGAAAGAACGTGTAGGGGTGGCCCTCTCCCAGCAGGCTAGAAAGCCACTGGGGATGGCCCACCACCCCAGCCTGGGCCGGGGGAAAGCCCGCCGGAACAGAAATGGAATGGCCCGCCAGCACCGCCAGCAGGGGGTCTCCCAGGGCGGTCTCCATCCTGGCCCGGTGGGAGGAGGGTTTTCCCTCCCAAGAAAAAAATAGGCCGCTGGGCAGGGCGGTGTGATACATCAACCGCTGCAAAAACCGGTTCACCAGGGGCCGGGACCCGGTTTCTCCCCCCATCACCAGCGCTAGGTCGTACAACACGGTTAGAATGTAGGGAGAATCCATGCCCTTAAATCCAGGGGGCGCACACCACCGCCCCGTTGTGAAAATGGGGATAACCCCCCTCCCGTTCATGACCAATTTCGCCCAGGGTCAAGGCCCCCACCATTTCCCGGCCGCCGCCCCCCAGGGCGTTTAATTCGGCGGTGGCCTGGCTGGCCCCCAGGTGCATCCGCCGCCCGGCGCAATAGAAGGTCAGGGCCCGTTTCCATCCGTCTTGGTTCATGCCCCCCGCCAGGGTTTCCACCGATTCCATCAGGTTTTGCTCTGGGGCCTGCAGCAGGGTCAGCAGCGCGTTTTCCGGAATTTCCCCCACGCAATACAAATGCCCTTCATCGGTTAATTGAACGGGGATGCGCACCAGCACGGTGCCGTCCATCAGCATCAATCCAAACGGAAAGTGAACGGACATTTGATAAAAATTTTCTTTGTGAATGTCTACCCCGTATTGCTCCTTGGCCAAGCGGGCATACACGGCAAAGGCGGGTTCCCAGTTGATGGTATTGACGCGGTTCTGGCAGGTCGAGGTGGCGTGGATGACCACCTTGGGCGGGCGGTAGCCATGGCTTAACCGGGCCGAGGGCAGCCCCGGCAGGGCCAGGGCCAAAAGCCCGCTCCCCAGCAGCCGCTCCCGGTCGAACAGGCAGTTCATGGGAGTAAAACTTTCGCTGCCCACGCTCACCCCCACATAGCGGGCCTGCCGCCCCACCCGCAAATAAATCCGGTCTAACAGAGAAGCCGTCGACACCACCTGGGCATCCACCATGAAGAACAGGGTGGGGTTTGGCAGGCCCCGCACCAGGGTTTCCAACCCCCCGGCCACTTCTTCGGCCTTGGGTTCCCATTCGGCCAGGGGGCCCGCCATGCCGTCGGTCAGCAGGAAGCGGAAGGGTTTCGGCAAGCGCACCAACACCGCGCCGGTTTTCACAAAGGCCCCCTGCACCACCAGTTCAGGAAACACCCCCCCCGCCAGTTCCATCCCGGCGTCGCGGGCGGCCTGTTGCAACCCCGCCACGGCCTCTTGGGATCCCTCCGCCAACAGAACCAGCACCCCGTCTCCGGCAGAAACCTTCCATTCGGCCCACACTTGGTTCACCTCCTGCGGCACCGGGTGAGCCAAATACACCGCCCCCCCCATCTTCACTACCCCTGTCTTTTCGCCATGTTGAACCACGTTTCCATCCTTTTCCCCCAGGAAAAGCCGGAAAGGTATAACAATGTTTGATGATTGGATATGGCTTATTAGTAAGCCATTTTGTGGGCGGGGTAAAGAGAATTCAAACCCTCCTACAAAACAGCCCTGGCCAGCGTTACACGAACGCAGGCCAGGGCTTGGGAGCGGATGGGCTTAGCGCAAGGTTATTGCGGTTATTGCACCGGGGCCGGGGCGGCCTGGGGAGCCAGCGGAGAAGCCGGAGCCTGGGTTTGAGGAAGGGCGGAAGGGGCTGGCTGACCCGGAGCCGCCGGTTGACCAGGAAAACCCTGCACAGGCATGGCTTCCGACGGCTGAACGTCGGGCGACAGAATGGAACCTTTGTGCTGCTGGCTGGAAAGGAGGGTGAGCCCCACCGAGGTGCAGGCAAACAACACCGCCAAACCCCAGGTGAACTTGGAAATAAACGTGAGCCGCCCCCGTGAAAAGGTGGCCTGCCCCATGCTGCCAAAGGCCGCGCCCAGCTCGGCGCCGCGACCCGTTTGCAGCAGCACCACAAAAATGATCAACAGGCAAATCAGGGTATGAACAATTAGAATCGAGGTGAACATGGTTCGTGTTCCAAAGGGTTGCGGTTCAGGCGCGGCCGGTAAGGGGCGCCGCGGCCAAGATGGCCAGGAAATCTTCGGCTTTCAGGCTGGCTCCCCCCACCAGGGCCCCGTTGACCTCTGGCTGGCTGAGCAGACTGGCCGCGTTGCCGGGGTTTACGCTGCCCCCGTACAGAATATCAATCTTGGGCGCCACCACCGGGCCGAACAGGGTGGCCAATAGCGACCGGATGAGGCTGTGCATTTCGTTGGCCTGCTGGGGAGAGGCGGTCTTGCCCGTGCCAATGGCCCAGATGGGCTCGTAGGCGATGGTCAACCGGGCCGCCTGGCCCACGTCTAGCCCCTGCAGGGCGGCGTTCAACTGTCGGCTCACCACCTCTTCCTGGCGCCCGCCTTCCCGCTGGGCCAGGGTTTCTCCCACGCACAAAATGGGGGTGATGTCTTCGGCCAGCAGGCTTTGCAGCTTGGCCCGCACAAAAGCGTCGTCCTCTTTCAGCAGCTCCCGCCGCTCGGAATGGCCAATGATGCACAGGCTGGCGCCCAGTTCTTTCAGCATTCCCGGAGACACTTCTCCGGTAAAGGCCCCCTGGACGGCAGGGTACACGTTTTGCCCCCCCAGCAGAATGTCGGACCCCTGAAGCTGCTGGGCCATGGCGGCCAAGTAGGGAAAGGGCGGGCACAACCCCACCACCCCGCCAGCTTGGGCAAACCCCTGGGGCAGGCCCTTGCGCAGTGCTGGCACAAACTGGGCGATGTGCCCCAGACTGCCGTTCATTTTCCAATTGCCTACAATGGTTTTACTCACGGCAGGGGTATCCTTGGCGTTGGCAGCGGGTGGTATCAAATACGAAGATAGGAATTCACTAGAATCCTGTTCTGGGCGGGGAATGTCAAGGGGCAGGAGGGGGATTCCGTTGCAGAAAGAGCGATAACAACCGGTCGTCTTCTTGAATGTGCAGGTTCCACCAATCCAATAAAAACAGGGTCACCACCACCACATCTACCCGTTGGTGGTAGAAATCTCGGGTGTGCCGGACCAGCCCCTCGAACATGGCGTCGTGCTGGTGGCGGTGGGGTTCCAGCAGGGGGTAGGCCAAGCGGGTCATGATAGACTCTTCCGCGCAAAAATGCTCCCGGCTGTATTGCAGCAAGTCCATCAACAAATCGAACACCTGAGGGGGTGGAACCGGCTGCCCCGCCTGTTTTTCCATCACCCAGCGCAGCAGGCCGTTGATGTGCAGCAGCAGGGTTTGATGCCCCTGATTTAACGCGGGATACTTGCACTGAAGGGATTCATCCAGTTCGAAATAGTTGGTCATATTCTGCCCCACCCCGGGCGGAATTGTTATGGGCATTTCGTGGGCTTCTTTTTCCTAGGCAGAACCTCTGCGTAACCTGTTTTTTTCCCAATCCCCTGCCCCCCATCCCCCCGTTTCACGGCAAAAACCCTGGTTTCGCTGATGCTGATATCTAGGGTTTTCAGCCTACCGGGGGCCTGTTTTGCCTAGGCGCTTGGTTGATTCATTGGTTTATTAAATAATCACAATAATCATTAAAAGATAATGTTTGATGATATCACGGTTCGGCTTTAGATCAAAATATCAAAGCACCGGGGGTGAATCGGAATACGATCGGAATGGACGGTTGACAGGCACCCCTTGCGGGGCTATTTTAAATAATTGATTCAACACCGGTGCATAGACACCCCTTTTTCAGGTTTGAAGGGGTCTTCAGCCCCGTTTTATTCTTCCATCCTTTTGAAAGGCGAGACCCCCAGCCATGAAACGGACCTTCCAGCCCCACGCCCGCCGCCGGAAAATGAAGCACGGATTTCGCAAGCGAATGGCCTCCCCCGGTGGACGGGGTGTGCTGAGCCGCCGCCGCGCCAAAGGCCGCCACGTATTGTCGGTCTGATTTACCCCAGGGATATTCGGGGCAAGCCCCTGCATAAAAGCATCCTCCAGGCAGCTCCATGACCGCCCGGCCCCCCAGCAAAGCGGGAACACGCTCCCAAACGAAAGGCAGGGGCAAGCCCCTGCTAGCCAGCGCCCCAAGCGAAAGGCGGGAGGAACGACCGCTAGACAGCGCCCAAACGAAAGGCGGGGGGTACCCAAAGCGAATCCGGTTGTCTTCTCGCAAAGAAATCACCCGCGTGTTCGAGGCCGGAGCCTACCGCAGGCTGGGACTGTTGCACGCCAAGTATTTGCCCGCCGCGGGGCCAGAAAGCCGCTTCATGGTGTCGGCCCGGCGTAGGGTGGGCTCGGCCCCGGTGAGAAACCGCCTGAAGCGGCTGATGCGGGAAGCTCTGCGGCAAAACCGCCTGCTGCTGGAACAGCCCTACGATATTTGTTTCTTCGTGCGAGACGCTCCAGAGCCGTTGCCTACCTTCAACAAGGTGGCCGTTGAAATCAGCGCCTGCTTTCGGTATTTAAACCAAAAAGGCCGCGCCAACCGCGTAGGAGACCCGGAATGAAATTTTTATTGATGGGGTTGATCCGCGCCTACCAGCTGCTGGTATCTCCTTTGCTGCCCCCGGTTTGCCGGTATCACCCCACCTGCTCCCATTACGGCATGGAAGCCATTCGGGTGCACGGGGCCCTGCGGGGCGGGTGGATGACCATGCGGCGGGTGGCCCGCTGCCATCCGTTTCATCCCGGCGGGTTCGACCCCGTGCCGGAGAAAAGCCCGTTGGCTGGCACCCCTGGTTCACAAGTAAAGAATGCCTGATGGTTTCTCTTGATCGGCTGGTTTGATCGTTCCCTTCCACTTCCATTCCCTGATCTCTGTTCATGGACAAGCGCACGTTTTGGGTAATGTTCGGGTCGTTCGTGGCCTTTGCCCTGTTTTACACTTTGCTTCCCCCCCCCAACCCAACCAAGCCCCCAGGAATGGAAGAACCCCCTGGGCATTCGGCAGCCCTGGTAAACCCAGGGACCCCGACCACCGGGGCCAAAACCGGCGCCGTGTCTGGGGCCGCGCCCCAGGCTGGCGGCGCCAAGGCCCAGCTCATCACCATTCAAACCCGGCTGTACACCGCCCAGGTCTCCACCCAGGGGGGGCGGCTGGTGGGGCTGCAATTGTCTCAATACAACCATGGCCGCCCGGTGCTGGAATGGCCCCATTTGTTTAGCGGCAACCGCCCGCCGGAAGACTCCACCCCCATGGAAATGGTGAAGCATGAACTGCCCCAGGCCGACATGCTGGGAGTGGCCTTCGCCGGAAACCCTGGCCTCACCTCTCAAGCGGCGGCGGTGGTGTATTCCGCCCGAACGGGCGAAGCCCCGGCCCCCACCACCCTGCAAGTGGGAGACAGCCCCCGCACCCTGACCCTGACGGGGCGCACCAGCGATGGGGTGATTTTGCAAAAAACCATTACCTTCTACCCCGACAACTACATCGTGGACTTCCGCCTGCTGGTGCACAACAACGGCAAGGCCCAGCAGCCCCTGCAAGCGGAGATCAGTTTTGGAGAAGGCCCCCGCCCCTTTGCCCAGCATGGGGCCATGTTTCAGTCGGGCTGGTATGGGGCGGTGTATCAAACCGGGGGCAAGGTGAAAGATGAGCGCCCCAAGGACCTGGAAGAACCTCTGCTCATTCAAAACCCCGACTGGGTGGGCTATTCCGACAACTACTTCTTGTCGGCCTTCCGGCCGGAAGGCCCGGTGGCCCAGGCCTTCGTTCGGGGCGTGCCAGTGCACCGGCCCGAAAAAGACAACGAGGTGGAACTGGTGGGATACCAGGGGGTGACCCTGCCCCCGGTGGACCTGGCCCCAGGCCATCAGTTTGTTTCTCCCTTTCGGCTGTACATGGGCCCCAAAGACACCTTTGAAATGCGCAAGTTTGGCCACACCCTGGAAAACGCCCTGGATTTCTCCACGGATTTTCTGGGGTTGAACTTTTTATCTCACCTGCTGCTGGCGGTGATGCGCTGGTTCAACGGGTTTACTGGAAACTACGGGCTGGCCATTATTATGCTCACGCTGCTGGTGCGCTTTGTGCTGTTCCCCGTGACCTACAAAGGCATGTTGAGCATGAAGCGCCTGCAAAAATTTCAGCCCAAAATGAAAGCCTTGCAGGAGAGATACAAGAACGACCGGGAACGGCTGGGCAAGGAAATGATGGAGTTTTACAAAAAGCACAAGGTCAACCCGGTAAGCGGGTGCCTGCCGCTGTTGCTGCAATTTCCCATTTTCTTCTCGTTGTACACGGCCCTGTTGTATTCCATCGAGCTTCGTCACGCGCCGTTCTTTGGGTGGATCGAGGACTTGTCCTCCCGTGACGGGTTGTACATTCTGCCGGTGATCATGGGGGTCACCATGGTGTTGCAGCAGCGCATGTCTCCCCCCCCGGCCGACCCCGTGCAGGCCAAAATGTTTAAATGGCTGCCGGTGGTGTTCGCCTTCATGATGGCCAACTTTCCGGCGGGTCTGGTGCTGTATTGGTCGGTGAGCAACACCCTGTCCATCGCCCAGCAATACGTCATCAACCGGGCCCACATCGCCGAACCGGCGGATTAACTCCGCCGGATCAGTCTTCCTCGCCGCCGCCTTCGCCCACATATACCTTAAAGCCTTCTTCCAGCAGCCCCCGCAGGTGGGGGTTGTTTTTTTTCTTGGCGATGTTGCATTTGGGGCACAAGCAGTCGGTGTAATGGGTCTTTTGATATTTCTTCAGCTTTAATTTGGCCAGGTCCTTGCCATCCGAGGTCATTTCCCTCAGCATTTTTTCCACCTGCTTCAGCGCCATTTCCAGCAGGGCCTCGGTGCGGGGGTCTTTTTTAAAAAACATGGTTCATCCCTGAAGAGAAACAGCCGGTGGATCGGAACGGGCTTATGGTTTTCCCTGATGAGACCTCTGCATACCTTATTTTTTCCCATCCCCCTGCCCCCTTCCCTGGGGGAATATTGGGGGCTTCGCCCCCCGTCCCCCTTTTCACGGCAAAAACCCGGGTGATACAGATGTCTCCTTCCCTCTATTCTTGGCTGAAAGGGTGGGGGTTGGGCAAGGGGTTTCGCTCAAAGGAGAGAAAATACCCAGGGGGTAGCGCCAAGGGGGGAGACCGGGTAGTTTTGGAAGACCACCCAACCCTCTCGTAAACACACCCCCCATCGCCACTGGAACCCTTACACCCAGAACCCTTACACCCAGAACCCTCACCCCCAGGACCCCATGTCTGTGAAGATTCTATCTGGCAAAGAACTGGCCACGGCCATTGAAGCCGAGCAAACCGCCCTGGTGGCCCGCCTGAAGGCCAGGGGCATCGAGCCCGCCCTGGCGGTGATTCTGGTGGGGGAAGATCCGGGCTCTCAGGTGTACGTGGGGAACAAAATCAAAACCTGCGGGCGGTTGGGCATTCGCTCGGTCGATCACCGCCTGCCGGCCTCGGCCAGCCAGGCCGAACTGGAAGCCCTGGTGGAACGCCTGAACAACGATCCCACCATCCATGGCATCTTGTGCCAGCTTCCCCTGCCCAAGGGGCTGGATGAATCCCGCATCTTGCGGCTGATCCGCCCCGACAAAGACGTGGACTGCTTTCACCCGGAAAACGTGGGGCTGCTGGCGGCGGGGTCTCCCCGGTTTTTGCCCTGCACCCCCGCGGGCATTGTGGAAATGCTGCGGCGCAACCACATTGCCACGGCGGGGAAACACGCGGTGGTGGTGGGGCGATCCAACATCGTGGGCCGTCCGGTGTCTATTCTGCTCAGCCAAAAGGGCCTGGACGCCACGGTCACCGTCTGCCACTCTCGCACCCCCGACCTGGCGGCCCACACCCTGCGGGCCGATATTTTGGTGGCGGCCATTGGCCAGCCCCGGTTCATCACCGCCAACATGGTGAAAGACGGCGCCGTGGTGATTGACGTGGGCATGAACCGCGTGGCGGACCCCACGGCCCCCAAGGGCACCCGGTTGGCGGGAGACGTGGACTACGACCAGGTGGCCCCCAAGTGTTCCGCCATTACCCCGGTGCCAGGAGGGGTGGGCCTGATGACCATCGCCATGCTGATGGCCAACACCCTGCGGGCAGCCGGGCAGTAACTCCCCAGGGGCAATACGCGCATCCAACGGTTTTTCTTTTCATTCGTTCTGACTGTAAATAAAATACTGGACGGAAGCCGGTGCTGAACATTGCGGCTTGAATGATCGGAATGGGGCGTAGTTGAAGCCAAAAGGAAACAAGCCCATTCCCTTTCGGCTTCGAGCTTTGCATCAAAGAGAAGAAGAACAGAAAAACTCTGGTTAAAAATACTTGCGTGAACAGCCTGATTCAAATATAAAGCGGAATAACCATCCAAACACATTGGCCTCTCCTCTCCCCAAAGCAAGATCAGGAGAACCGGCGGATGAGCATTTGGTTTGGAAAGAGCAGGGGCTTGAAACGCCTTCAATGACCCATCTATTTTTTCTATCCTTTTTTCCAACCCTATGATTTCACCCAATTTTTTTCAGGAAAAACCATGACATCTCATCATTTTCATTTTCTTTTTCGGCGCATTTTTTCTGCGGCCACGCGTAAAGGGATGATTCTGCTGGCGCTGGCGTTGACCCTGGGTTTGTCTGGCTGCGGCGGAAACCGCCCGGTGGACTTGCCCGTACTGGGGCCCATTGCCAACGGGCAAACGGCCAAAGCCAAGAAAATGTTGGAAACCGCCGACGCCAACGACCAAGACGCCGAGGGATTTACCGCCCTGATGTACGCCGCCCAGTTTGGCAACAACGACCTCATTCAATTCCTGCTGAGCAAAGGCGCCAAGGTGAACACCGCCAACGACAAGGGGATGACCGCCTTGATGCTGGCCGTGTCGAACAAGCACCCGGAAACGGTAAAAATTTTGCTCAACGCCAAGGCCGACATCAACCAAAAAAATAAAGACGGGGGCACCGCCTTGATGCTGGCCGCCACCAAAGACGCTTCGCTGGTAAAGTTGTTGCTAGAGCGAGGCGCCAAATTAGATCAAGAGGATGTAGACGGCTGGACCGCCCTGGAGTTTGCCGCGGTCAACGGCCAAACCGAAGCCGCCAAGTTGCTAGTAAGCAAGGGCATTGAACCTGGACGGCGGGACCAGTTTCAGATGACCCCCTTCATGCGGGCCCTGGCCGCCAATCACCCAGACACTGCGGAATATTTTTTCCAAACGGCGAAACCCAACGTGAACGAGCGGAAAGCCAACGATGGATGGACGGCCATCATGGTGTGCGCCCAGTCTGGCGCCGCCAACTCCATTCGTTATCTGACCAAAAAAGGGGCCAAGCTGGATGAGCAAAACCCCAAAGGGTATGCGCCCCTGATGATTGCCATTGCCAATAAAAAGTGGGAAGCCGCCCTGGCGTTGTTGGAGTCAGGCGCAGACCCCAAGGCCGGAAAGACCGCCGCCGATGACATGCGGCCCTTGCAACTGGCCGCCTACAACGGTGGGGCCGACGTGATACGGGCCCTGCTGAAGAAAGGCATGAAGGTAGATGATCCGGTGCTGATTGAAAACACCAAGGTGACCGCCCTCATGTTCGCCATCATCAGCGATGCCAATGAGGAGCGACTGGCCACCGTGAAAGCGCTGGTGGAAAACGGTGCCGCTATAAATCTGACTCTGGATGGGAAAACCTTGTTGAAACAAGCCAACGATAGAAACCAAAGCTCGGTGGCCGACTACCTGAGAAGCAAAGGGGCCAAGTAGCAACAACCCCCTCTGGTTATTTTCCCCCTTTCCCCCGGATGGGAGAGGGGGATTTTTTTTCCCACGCTCCAAAGTGCCAACGTCACCCCTTCGCGTTTTTTAACAGCCCGCCGGTTCTCTCCCCGTAAACCCAGCTAACCACCCCGCAGCCGCGATAATTGCAAGCGCAGGGTTTCCACCTCGTCCCGCCAGCGGCCATCGGCGATTTTTTCCAGCAGAACCGCCAGGTTTCCCTTGCGTACCTGATCGTAAAACAACCCGGTGCACAAGCCCTCGGCATCGTTGTCGAGAATGTTCAGCAGGGCCTGGGTTGCCGCCGGGTTGGCTCCTGGCAACCCCTCCAGCGAGGATTCCAGCAGCATCCGCTGCACGTAAGCGTCCGACTCCACCATTTGCAGCAGCAGGTTCAGGTTGGTGTATTCAAAATATTTGCGGAACACGGCGGGGAACAGCCGACTGGCATAACGTGGATGGGGATTCCGCAGCTGGGGCCCCTCCACCCGCAAAATGCGCCGGGATATGATGACCAGCAGATCCGGCCGGGCCCGAATTTTGGAACGAAACAACGCGAAGAATTCCTCGCTGAAAATGGCCAGCAGGGCCCGGATGATGCCCTCTCTCAAGCGGGGAGACGTGACCTTGTGGTTGGCGCAGATTTGATCGGCCAGAAATTCAAGCATCCGGCCTTGAATCAGGTTGGTCAGGCGCTGGGCAACGGCGGGGTCCAGGGGCTGGGGGCGGCCAGCCTGCAGGCCCGCCAAGCATTGGGCCATGGCCTGGGTGTAGGGGCTGAGCGTCCGGGGGAGATCCGCGGGGGCCCCGGCCGAAAGGCTGGGGGGGGGTTGATCCAGGATATGTTCAACCTTGCGGCTGGCGCTCATGATGGGCCGCTCCCAACGGCCGGGGGTGAGGTGGTCTTCCTTGCCATTCCTTTCAATGGTATGGACGATCTCACCCTCAAAAAGCAATGCTTTTTTCAGCACTGCCCAACAAAACTCCAATCCCCACACCTATTCCCCCTTACTTCCCCTCTTTAATGAGACCTCACCCCCCGCCCCCCTCTCCCGAAGAGAGGGGGAGTTCAATGGCGTATGGGCGCTGCTTGCTTCCGTCCAGTCTTCTCCTCTCCCAACGCACCTCTCCCCCCTGCCCCCCTCCCCAATCAGGGAGGGGGAATAGATCGAAGCCGGTGGGGGATATGATTGCTTCCGTCCAGTCTTCACCAGCCGAACGGATGTATAGAATCACCGCCAGCCTAAGCCGTATTGTCCCTCTCCGACGGGGAGGGGCAAACGCCCGCAGGGCGTTGGGGAGGGGTGTTGTTGGGAATGGCTCGAATCTACTGGGGGAGAAAGCAGAGAGAAGAAAGATGAGAGATCACTTCAAGGGGCCGACTCTAGCGGATGATGGAACGGACCACTTTTGCCCCCGGTTTTCCGGGCCAAATACACTTGTTCAATCACCATTTCTTTGTCGGCCCCTTTGCACATGTCATACAGTGTCAGGGCCGCCACCGAGGCCGCCACCATGGCTTCCATTTCTACCCCAGTGCGGGCCTGGGTGCGAGCCGTGGCGGAGATATGCACCCGCAGCTCCGTTTCATCCAGGGTCAAATCCACCTCCACCACGTCCAGGGGCAGGGGGTGACACAGGGGAATCAACCGGCCGGTGTCTTTGGCCGCCAGCACCGCGGCGGTCTTGGCCACGGTGAAGGCATCTCCCTTTTCTACCCGGCCCTCCTTCAGCAGGCGGGCCAGCCCCGCCGAAATCTTCACCGAGGCCCGGGCCACCGCCTCTCGGCGGGTCACGGGTTTTTCTCCCACGTCTACCATGGCGGCCTTGCCAGAGACGGGATCGAAATGACTGAGGGTTGGACGAGACATGGACATCCGGAGGGAGAAACAGGGGGCCGAAACAAAACCGCCGTGCCTTAGGGCACGGCGTAGGCTGCCACCCCCGACCCAGAGGCGGGGGCATCGTCTTGGTCATCCTCCCGGCCCTGCCAGGCGTCTTCATCTGCCCGCTGGCCGGAGAGTTTTTCCATCAGTTCCTGCACGCTTTGCATCCGCTTCACCCGGTAACCGTTCGAGCCGGAGAAGAACAACCCCGTTTCGAACTTGCCCTGCTGGGCGTCGGCCAGAGAGTCGGCGATGCAATATCCCACCTTGTTGGATTCCTCGCCGTTGTGGCAAGGCACCACGCAGTTGGAAATGCAGGTAATCTTGGGCCGCACGCCCGCCATGACCCGCTGAATCAAGGGGGTGGTCACAATTCCCCGGGCCGGATAGCCCACGGGAGATTTGATCAGGCGGATGTCTTCTTTGCGGGATTCTAAAATGACCTGCTTGAAGTGGTCGTCGGCATCGCACTCGTGGGTGCCAATGAACCGTGTGGCCATCTGAACGCCAGACACCCCCATGTCGAAAAAGCGTTCGATGTCGCGGTTGTCCCACACACCCCCGGCCACGATGAGGGGAATGTTCCCCCAGGCCTTGCAGGCCTCCAGCACACGGGGGGTCATGTTTTCCAACTGGTATTCCGGCTCGGAGCATTGCTCGAAGGTGTAACCCTGGTGGCCGCCAGATTTGGGCCCTTCCAAAATGATGGCGTCGGGCAGGCGCCCGTGGCGCTTCCACCGCTTGCAAATTAAATCGACCACCCGGGGAGACGACACGATGGGAATCAGGGCCACGTCGGCATCGCCCGCGTAGGAGGGCAGCATCAGGGGCAGCCCGGCACCCGAAATAATGTACTGGGCCCCACCCTCGATGGATTCTTTGACGATCCGCTCATAATCGGTGATGGCGTAAAGAATGTTCACCCCCACGGCACCGTTTCCACCGGCTTTCTCTTTGGCGCTTTTTAAAATGGCCATCAAGTTTTCGGTGTTGTGAAAGTTTTTGGGCTTCAGGGGCCGGCCGTTGATGGTGCGGATGTGCTCGGTGTTCCAATAACCGGTTCCCACGGTGGAAACCGTTCCCATGCCGCCGGCATGGGCCACCGCGCCGGCCAGTTTATCCCAAGAAATCCCCACCCCCATGCCACCCTGTACAACGGGAATGGGAACGGTGAAATTGCGGATTTTCAGGGGAGGAGGATTGAATGCCATGGGTGATTCTCTCAACGTTAGGCGGTTGAAGGCCGGTTGTTTTTCCGGATGGACTGCCCCCTTTACCAACGATTCTGGCAAACCATACATCTTCAAGGAGGCTGAATGGCGTCCGGTTCCCGGCGCGCAAACCTAGCGGAATGGTCTTCATCGGAGCCCCGGTTTGTAATCCCAGAACCCGGCGCGCACCACCCAGTCATTCATCCAAACACTGGAGTCACCACAGCCAAAAATATGGCTTTGGTGATCCATGGTCCTTTTGCATGTCCGTTTACACGATTTGTCATCTTCTATTGTGCCAGATTCACCCCATAAGTCAATGAAACGGAAACTTCCGGGGTTGTGGCCCCTGGGGCATTCCGCATAAGATAAACCCGCACCCGCCCTTCCCGCCCTAGGGAAAACATCTGAATTGTTCAACCATTACAGGAATAAACCCCATGAACCCCCCCCACGGGATGGATTTTAGACTGTATTTAGACAACGCCGCCACCACCCCGTTGCTGCCGGAAGTCTTGGCAGAATCACGCCGCTGGCTGGAGACGGACGGGGGAAATCCGTCTTCTTTACACGCATATGGCGCCCCTCCCCGGGAAGCCCTGGGGGAGGCCCGGCGAGAAATCGCCCGGCTGGCCGGGGCCCCGCCCCAGGGGGTGGTGTTCACCAGCGGGGGAACAGAAAGCGTGAACCTGGCCCTGCGGGGGGTGTTTGCCCTTCCCCGGCCCAAGGCCAACCGGCTGCTAATCAGCGCCCTGGAACACCCCGCCGTGGCACAAACCGCCGCCGCCCTGGCCCGCCAAGGGGTACAGGTGGAAACCCTGCCCGCCACCCCCGAGGGTGTGGTGGACCTGGAGGCCCTGGCCCCCCGGCTGGGGCCAGACCTGCGCATGGTGAGCGTGATGGCGGTAAACAACGAACTGGGCACCCGCCAGCCCCTGGAGGCCATTGGGCGGATGCTGCGGAACGCCGCCCCCAAAGCCGTGTTTCACGTCGACGCCGTGCAGGCCTTTGCCAAGGTAGATATCCCCTGGCGGGAGGCGGGGGTGGGGCTGCTGTCGGTGAGCGCCCACAAGGTGCACGGAGCGAAGGGGGCTGGGGCCCTGATCCGCTTTCAACCCATCGAGCTGGAACCCCAGCTCACCGGCGGGGGGCAGGAGGGGGGCCTGCGCTCTGGCACGGAAAACCCGTTTGCCATTGCCGCATTTGCCGCGGCCGCCCGCCGCACCCAGGCCGTGCTGGCCGCCCAAGCCGATGAACGGGCCCAATATCACCAGCGCTGGTTAGACTTTCTGGAGGGCTTCCCCCGGCTGCAGGTCTTCCGCTCTGGGGCGGCCCTGCCTTACATTGTGTCCGTCTCCCTGCCGGGCGTTCCCGCCGAGGTCATTTTGCATCACTTGGAACAGCAGGGGCTCATCGTCTCCACCGGTTCGGCCTGCTCCTCGGCCAAGCCTCAGCCCTCCCCCGCCTTGCTGGCGGCGGGGTTCACCCCCCAGCGGGCCCTGTCTACCGTGCGGCTCAGCTTCTCGCTGCACAACCGGCTGGCCGACCTGGACGATTGCTTTCAGCGCTGGAAACTGGCCATGGAAAAACTGGTGAAACTATAGGGGGCTGAACAAAATTCGACAGGAAGCGGATTTACAGCGAAACGGATGCTCCATTGGTTTAGAACGCCCTCGCGTGTTATCATAAGACTATGGGTTGGAGAGGTTGCAAGAACAGGCGCGCCAATAGGCCTTTTTTTTGCGATCCGGGAACACAACGCATCATCCCAATCAAAAAGAGGAATAATGGATATGCCGTGTCTGAAGAAATGGACCTGGGGGGGTCTTCAATCTGTGACGGTGGTGTTGATTTTGGCGCTGGCCGGTTGCGGTGATACCACGATTCAAACTTGCAATGGTTATTGCCCTGGCTTTACCACGACGGTTTTAACGCCTGGTGTCCCCACAAACAGCTCGGTGGCTTCTTCTTCAAAGAGTGATTACGAAGTTTCCTATCCATCGGCGGGGAACCACATCATTACCGTGAGCGGCATGTCGGGCAATGTGAATCCTAACTCCTACAGCGACTCGGGCTTCCTTGTCCTCACCGGAACATGCACGGGAAACGCCGGTACCGTGAATGACAGCTGTACGGTGAGCACAGCCTCCCCCAATACCAAGGTGTATGTTCGGGTAACAGATATGTCCGGCGCTGGGGCCAATTTTACCATCACTCCGTAGGGATCTTCCCCTGGTTCTTGTTTTCTTGTTCAGCCCGCGGCTATTCACTGCGGGCTGTTTTTTTTTGGGGAGAGGGGATGCCCCCCCAGCGGGCCCTGTCTACCGTGCGGCTCAGCTTCTCGCTGCACAACCGGCTGGCCGACCTGGACGATTGCTTTCAACGCTGGAAACTGGCCATGGAAAAACTGGTGAAATTATAGAGAGAGAAACACCATGAGCTCCTCCGCCAAGCGCTTCAGGGCTTTGGGATAGCGGGCGTTCACCTGGGTCAAGGCCGTTTGAAAAGCCTCCCTGCGGGCGGCATCCTTCACTGGCGAAAGGATGAGAACTTGTCCATCGGTGGAAATATCGAAGGGCGTGCTGGCATCGGCCCCCAGCAATTCCAGCACGGGTTTTTCAATCCCCAGAGCCAGACTGTTGCCGTGTACAGCACCCCTCCCCTGCCCCCTGCGGGGGCATCCCCTCCCCATCGGAGAAGGGAACGGCATAAAGCCGAATTGTTGGGTACTTGCTTCCTTCCGGCTTCACCATTTGCGAGGATGAATCTTTCCGCCGATAGATTCGAGTATTGTCCTTCTCCGACGGGGAGGGGTGCCGTTGGAAAGGCCAGCCTCTTTATTTAATGACCCATTGCATTTACGTTGTAATAACCGCACACAGTTCAAGTCAAGATAGACCCTAACCGCGTTTACCTGAAAGGCGTGCCATGGAACCGAAAAAAATGGACACGAAAAAAATTGAATCCGGCTTCCGGCTAGTGATGGAGGGACTGGGGCTGGACCTGTCCGACCCCCACATGGCCGACAGCCCCCAACGGGTGGCCAAAGCCTGGACGGAAGAACTGTGCCGGGGCCTGAAGGAACCGGAGCTGCGGATGCGCACCTTCCCCCTGATGGCGGGGTATGACCCCAGCATGGTGGTGCTGCAAGACATCCCGGTGAAATCGCTGTGCGCCCACCACTTGCTGCCCTTCGTGGGCAAGGCCACGGTGGCCTACATTCCCCAAAAGAAACTGTGCGGGTTGTCCAAGTTGTCCCGCATCGTGGATCATTTCTCCCGCAAGCCCCAGGTGCAGGAAAACCTGACCCATGAAATCGCCCGCTTTCTGCAAGACAACCTGGACCCCCTGGGCATCGGGGTCATTGTGAAGGCCTCTCACTTTTGCATGGAGCTGCGGGGGGTGAACCACAAGGGGGTCATGACCACCAGCACCCTGATGGGGGTGTTCCTCACCGACCCCACCGTGCGGGCGGAGTTCATGGCCCTGGCCCAGGCCGAATAATGGGGTATTTATTTCTTCACGGCAAAAACATTGAGGGGGGAAGAAACCACGGGAACGACCCGCACGGCAAGCCACCATCCAGGAAAAACCGCCCGAAGCCCTTGCCGCGCGCGGGTATTTTGTGAGCCCACAGGCCTAGAAATAAATACGGGAGTGACGGGGGGAATTCAGGATCAGCCGGGAATAAAAAAAGAATAAAAGAAGAAGAATAAAAGAATCGGAGAAAAAGAAGAAAACATAAAAAAAAGGGGGGCCAAGCCCCCCTCCCCATTTCAACTCACCAACCCACGGCTGGGTTTGCCCTCCGGGCGCAACAGAACCCGATACCAGGTTCCCTCCGCCTCGCAACGCTCCACCTTCACCGGCAAGTGATATTCAATTTCATCCATCATCAGAATGGGGGAGTCCCCCTGCTTCAGGGCGTGGTCGGTATACACCTGAAACATCTGCGAGGTGACATGAGATAAAACATCATCGCCATGGTGATCGGGCGGAACGGCCAGATCGCAAAAATACTTCCCTTGGCTGGTGTGCAGGGTGCAATGCATACGGCACCTTCTTTCTTTCACGGGTGAATGTTCACCGATGAAGAGAGGTGTGGTTGTCCCTCCAGCGGCGCGGTCCCAGCGAATCCATCAGAAAGCCCCCTGCCGAACGCTTTCTACCCTGACCCCCCGGTCAGGATTTCCCTGGGAAACCTGTAAGCATATTCACCCAAGCCACAGCGATGATATCAAAAAATGCAGTGAAAATCAATGAAAATGGCTGTTTTGATTGGATATTACATAACCCTCTTTTTCTGACGAGCCCCTGTGACAACAACACATTGGCCCGTTGCCCCCCCAGGTCTGGCCCCAGGGCGTGTCTTTGCCCCCTGGGCTTGGTACCCTTAGTCTTCTCTGTTTTAGTGGTTTTCCTGATTCACCGATGGATATTTTTTGGTAAAGGCTTTCGCTATGGCCCCCATGACGGACCCGAAAACGTGGTTTTCTCCCTGGGGTTGGAACGGCCCTGGTTTGCCCCCGGTATTGAGCGGCCTGGCGGCGGAACTGACCGCCCTGCGGGAGGGTGCGGCTTGGCGGGCAGGCCCATGGGCCGAGGTGATTGTGGCGCGGGGGGCCGGGGCCGAAGCCTTTTTGGATGGCCTGGTGACCCGCCCCATGAAGGGCATGGCGGTGGGTTCCCTGGCCCCGGCCCTGCTGTGCGATGGCCGGGGAAAAATTCTCACCCCCGTGGAGATCATCCGCTCGAAGGCGGAGCAATTTTTGCTGGTGCTGCCCCCAGGGGAGATTGAGAGTGCCTCGGCCCATCTCGACAGCCACCACGTGCGGGAAGAAGTGGAACTGGGGCGGGTGGACCTGGCCCGGTTGGATGTGATGGGCCCCCAAGGAGCGGCCGCCCTGGCGGCGGCGGGGGTGAACCCGGCCCAGCCCCTGGCCCGCTGGCAAGACCTGCCCCTGCTGGTGCTGCCCAACCCCGTGGGGCGGCTGGCCCGCCACACCCTGCTGGCCCCGGCGCTCCAGTCTCTGGCGCTGGCACTATCTCCGGGCACTGAGCTTTCTGCTGGTCCCCTGGCCCTGCCCTGCGGAGAGGAAGCCTGGGAGGAGATTCGCGTCTGGGCCGGGTGGCCCCGCTGGAAAAGCGATTACCAGCCGGGGGACCTGCCCGGAGAGGCCTCGCTGGAAGGGCTGGTGCACCCCCAGAAGGGCTGCTACCTGGGCCAAGAGGTGCACACCCGGATGCGCCGCCGGGGCCACCCCAACCGTAAACTGGTGGCCCTGCGTTTGCCGGAAGGCCCCTGGCACACCGACACGCCGCTGCTGAGAAACGGCCAGCCCGCCGGGCAACTGTCGAGCCTGAGCCGTTTCGCGCGGGAGGGCAAACGGGCCGCCCTGGGGTGGCTGCCCTGGCCCGACGCGGTGGCGGCCCTGGGAGGGGAACCCCTGGCTCCTGGGCCCGCTGGAACCTCCCCCCAAGAACACGTTGTAGCGGCCCCCCTGGCCACCGATGGAGGCGCCCCATGAGGACGCGTGTGTTTCGCGGCAAGCTGCTTTGGATGGCTCTGTTTCCCCTCCTGGGGGCCTGCCAGCCAGTGGCGTCACGCTCCACCCCCGATGACCGGCCCATTGCCCCCGTGCATCGGGTCTCCGCCGAAACCCCCTACGACACCCGGCTGGCCCGGCCCATGACCGAAACGCAACTGCTGGCCAAATTGGAAGGCACCGGGCTGGTGTTTCTGGGAGAACTGCACACCGACCCCCGCAGCCATGCCTTCCAAGCCCGCGTGGTGGAGGGACTGGCCCGCCGGGGGGGCGTGGCCGTGGCCCTGGAAATGTTTTCTCCCCAAGCCGACCCCGTGCTGGAGCCATGGCGGCGAGGGGCCCTGAGTGAGGAAGCCTTCCTGGAACAATCCGGCTGGTACGACAACTGGGGCTATCCCTGGCCGCTGTACAGAGACTTGTTTGTGGCCCTGCGCCGGGCCGCCGCCCTGCGGGGGGTGAACCTAACCCGGGAAGAACGCAAAGCCGTGCTGCTGGGGGGCCCCGGGGAAGGGCTTTCCCCCGCCCTGCTGGCCGAATGGGGACCCCTGGACCTTAGCGTTCAACCCCACCGCTCCCGGTTCTTAACCCAACTGCGGGGAGTGGGGCACGGGCAGGGCTTGGCGCCAGACAACCCCCGCTTTCAGGGATTGTACCGGGTGCAGACCGCCTGGGATCAAGCCATGGGGGCCCGGGCCGCCCGGCTGGCCCGGCAAACGGGCATCCGCCAAGTCATCGTGCTAGCCGGGGCCGGGCACCTGGAATGGGGCCTGGGGATGGACCTGCGGGCCGCCCGCTGGCTGGCGGACCACCCGGGCAAACCGGTCACCCAGCTCACCGTGACCGACCTGGAGGTCTCCCCCGGCGGTTCGGGGCAGCCCAAGCAATGGCCCGTACCCGCGGGGCTGGCCCCGGTGGTGCGGGTGCTGCCCGCCAACCCCCAGGCCCCCCGGCTGGTATCCCTGGCTGGGGTGAAATTTTCGGGAGGAGGTGCAACGAAGGGCGGTGAGACGGGTAAGGCTGCGAAAGCACCCGCTGGCCAGACACCGGTGCGGGTGGAGAAGGTTTCCGGCGGAGAGACGGGCTGGCTGATCCGTCACCGGGCCCCCCACTTGGCTTGGTTGGTCCCCGGCGATGTCATCCTGTCGCTGAACGGCCGCCCAACGGTTAGCCCGGCCCAGGTACGGCTGCAGTACGAGCAACTTCTGCCCGGCACAGACACCCGCTGGGAGATTGAGCGGGATGGCCAACCCATGACCCTGCGCTGGAAGGTACCGGGAGAAACCCCATGACCCGAGACGAACTGACCCGACTGCTGGCCGAAGTGGCCAAGGGAGACCTGCCCCCCGAAGAAGCCGCCCGGCGTTTGGAGGCCCGCACCTTTCAGGACCTGGGGTTTGCCAAGCCCGACCACCAGCGGGCCCTGCGGCTGGGATTCCCCGAAGTGGTGTTTGGCCAGGGGAAAACCCCGGAGCAACTGGCAGCCATTTGCCAAGCCCAACTGGCGGTGCACCCCCGGCTGCTGGCCACCCGGGTCGAACCCTCTGCCGCCGCCCAGGCCCTGGCCGCCTGCCCCGGCGGGCAACACCACCCCCTGGCGAGGTGTGTTACCTGGGGGCTGCCCCCAGAAGACCAAGGCCAGGGGCGGGTGGTAGTGGCCGCCGCCGGAACCTCGGACCTGCCGGTGGCGATGGAAGCGGAACTTACCGCCCGCATGATGGGGGCCCGGGTGGAGCGGCTGACCGACGTGGGGGTGGCGGGGCTGCACCGGCTGCTGGCCCATCAGCACACCCTGGCCGCCGCCCGGGTGGTGGTGGCGGTGGCGGGCATGGAAGGGGCCCTGCCCTCGGTGGTAGGGGGCCTGGTGGGCTGCCCGGTGATTGCCGTGCCCACCGACGTGGGTTATGGCGCCAGTTTTGGCGGGCTGGCCGCCCTGCTGGCCATGCTGAACAGCTGCGCCCCCGGCGTGACGGTGGTGAACATTGGCAACGGGTTTGGGGCGGGTTATGCCGCCGCCCGCATCAACCAGTTGGCCGAGCCATAAACGCCGCTTGAATTCCCCCACCCGTTGCGGTTTTCCCCTGAACCCGGATAGGGTGGGGGAAATCTGCGCGTGACGGCAGGATTGTATGGTAAAGCTGAACCGGGGAATGAGCGGAGACTTTCCATGAATGTGTTAAACGCTGAATTGAACCTGAACGACTTCTGGTCCACCGTGCGCCAAGCCCGGGCCCGCGTGCTGTTTTTAGACTACGACGGCACCCTGGCCCCCTTTAAAACCGACCGGCGCAAGGCCATTCCCTACCCCGGCATTCGCACCCTGTTGAACAACATTCAGCGCCAAGCCCACACCCGCTTGGTGATGGTGAGCGGCCGCTGGGCCGAGGAAGTCTCTCCGCTGCTGGGGCTGGACCGCCCCCCCGAAATTTGGGGCTGCCACGGCTGGGAGCGGCTGTGGCCGGATGGCCTGGGCGAAATGGGCCCCATGTCGTCTCAGGCGCTGCGGGGGCTGGAAATGGCCGCCGCCCAACTTCGGGAAATCAACTTTTCCCCCGAACAAGCCGACCTGTATTGGGAAAAAAAACCCGCCAGCGTGGCCGTGCATTTTCGCGCCATGCCGCCGGAAACCATTCAACAAATGGAAGACCAAGT
Organism: Deltaproteobacteria bacterium; assembly: GCA_029858505.1. Lineage (GTDB taxonomy): Bacteria > SAR324 > SAR324 > SAR324 > JACQKK01 > JAOUEW01. Next base: position 281,165 of record JAOUEW010000001.1, on the reverse strand, counting down.
GCGGCCCCACTGGGAAACCCTGTGCGAAAAACACAGCCTGGCGGTGAAATCCTTCGATGGCGGCATGGAACTGGTGGTGCCCACCATCAACAAAAGCCGGGCGGTGGCCACGGTGCTGAAAGAAATGCGCGAAGGCGCCGAACGGTTGAACATCTTCCCCTTTCAAATTGCCGCGGCTTACCTGGGAGACGACCTGACCGACGAAGATGGCTTTTTGGAATTGAACCGCGACAAAGCCGCCGCGGCACAGCAAGACGTCACCCGCAACGCGGGCATTTCCACGCTCAGCGTTCTGGTGGGCGAAAAAGCCCGGGAATCCAGCGCCGACGTGCACATCCGCCCCCCGCGAGAAGTCCTCGAATTTCTTGAGTCGTGGCTGAAGCACACCCAATAACCTAACTCGAGTCCCCCGGCTATTCTATGTATCCGTTAAAGCACCCCTCCCTTTACTCGAGTCCCCCGGCTATTCTATTCATCCGTTAAAGCACCCCTCCCTTTACTCGAGTCCCCCGGCTATTCTATTCATCCGTTAAAGCACCCCTCCCTTTACTCGAGTCCCCCGGCTATTCTATTCATCCGTTAAAGCACCCCTCCCTGGCGCCTACGGCGCCTGTCCCTCCCCGTCGGAGAGGGACAATACTCGAATCCTCCGGTTATTCTCTTCAGCCGTTCGGAAAAATATAGGCTGGAAGGAAGCAAGTGCATCACTCATCGGATTCGAGCCATTTCCCCCTCCCTAAATGGGGAGGGGGGCAGGGGGGTGAGGACTTTTTTGGGCAAAAAAAAGCCCCCTACACAGGGGGCTGAGAATAACGGGGAGGAGAATTCCTGCCAAGGAATTGAGCGTTAGTTTTTGTGGATGAAGGGGTTCACCACTTTGGCCCATTGAGCCATGCGGTCGCCCACGGTTTTGGTGTCTTCCTGTTTCGACAACTTCACCACGTCTTCCACGGCCCCCGCCTCGGCCAGCATCCGGGCAAACGCATCGCGGTTTTGATCGTTGGAGGTTTCTTTGCGGGCCTGAATGTGGGGGTTTTTGCCCCAGGGGGACCCAGCGGCGTATCCAGAAACGGCGGCAGAGCGAATCATGGTATTCTCCAGGCAAGGGGTGGTTTGATGTGTGGTTACTTACAGGATCGGCCAGTTTTGGAAAAACTTGAGCCCCCGGCATTCACCCCGCGATTCACCCTGGCATTGACCCCAACAAACAGAGACAGGTAGGTTGAAAGAGGGATGGGGGGAAAGTTCGTTCAACCACCACAGGATCCCCCATGGCCGACCAGCCCCGCCCCGTCATGACCCCCGGCCGCTGGCGGAAGATCCGCCCCCGGCTGGCCCGGTTGCGGGCCTACTTCCGCCATCACCCCGACAAAGCCGCCGGAGAACTCTCGGTGCGGGTGCGCTCGCTGGGGGGAATGCGAACCGAAGTGAAGGCGGGCCACCACCGGCTGGTGCTAGACGAATCCCCAGGGGTGGGGGGAACCGGACGGGGCATGAACCCCATGGAGGTCCTGCTGGGGGCCCTGGGGGCCTGCCAACAGGTGATGATTGTGACCCATGCCGCCCTGCTGGGGGTGGAGTTGACCTCGGTAGAACTGGTGGTGACGGGTCAGTTGGACAAGCGGGGGTACCTGGGCATCGAGGGAGCCCTGCCGGGGTTCACCCGAATGGTGGTGTCTGGGCGGGTTACCGCCAGGGGGGCCACCCCAGAACGGCTGGCCCAGTTGGAAGAGGTGGCCTCGCGCCCCTGCCCGGTGGCCGACACCCTGATGCGAGGCCTGGGCGAACACCCACAGCATGGGGCACAAAAAATAGACCCATCGCCGAAACATCCGCCAACATTTGGGCTAGGATGGAGTGAAAAAGAAAGCGGGGGAAAAGAAGAACGCAGGAAGGGAGAACGAAGAGAAAACACACTGCGGATGGAGCACCGGGTGCGGTTTGTATTGGAGGGCCACACCGGTTGAGGGCGTGAATTACACCCCCAAGGCCTGAAGGGTCTTGAACACTTCTCCCTCGTACAGGCCCCATTCCTCTCGGGGGAGAACAAACACTTCACTGCCCAGCTTCGACACCACCTTTTCAATGAAGCCCAGCTCGTGGGCATTGGCGGCGCCGTCGGCGAAGCACACCGCGCACAGCATTTTCACCAGCAACTGGCGAGACTCGATCGTGTTCAGGTTTTTCATCTTCTCGCTCAGGCTCACGCCCCCCTTGGACAGGCCTACCCGCTCTTCGTCGGTTAGGTGAATGGCCTCGGCAAAGCGCACCAACATTTTTCGCTCCCATACATCCATGTTGTTGTCGATCTTGGCGATATGCAGACCGAACAACATGATGGTCAACAACTCTTCGCGACTGATGGCGCTCATGGAAAACCGCAGGCTAGAAGGATGGGGAAACACGACCCGCCATTCGTGTGGTGTATAAAGAGTATTCCTAGAAGTCTTCCGCCCGTTTGTCAACGCAAGGATGACCCGCTGGCCACCTTTTTTTTAAATACCGCATGAAAACAAAAGATTATCACCGGCCATCCAGGTCGTCAGAAAAACATAAAACCAGAAAAACCCCAGGGACCCGCCCTGGGACCGCCGGTCGGCGCTCGCAGTCGCTGCCCGTGTTGGAGGCCCAGCACCACGGGCCAGAAGGGGCCCATTTGGCCGCCGCTCTGCACACCCCAGACCATGGCGGGCTGGAGGGCACCCACGGCTTTCACCCCTACCCCGGCCGGTTTCACCCCCACTTGCCCCGCACTCTGCTGGCGGCGTGGAAAGAACGCCAGGGCGGAGCCCCCCAGACCGTGCTGGACCCCTTCATGGGGGGCGGCACCACCCTGGTGGAGGCCATGACCGCTGGCCTGCCCGCCCTGGGCAGCGACCTGAACCCCGTGGCCCAACTGGTGGCCGCCGAGCGCACCCGCCGCCGCACCCCCGCCCAGGCCCGCCAACTGGCCGCCCATGCCCACCACCTGGCCGCCCAGGTGGAAGCCCTGCGCCGGGACAAATCCCCCCCTCGGCTGAACCACCCGGCCATTCGGCGGTTGGCCCCCCATTACGTGCCCCACCTGTTCGCCGAGCTGGCCCAATGGATGCGCCTGATAGACCTGGAACCCCCCGGCCCCCAGCGCGACAGCCTGCGGGCGGTGTTCTCCGCCCTGGCGGTGAAGTTTTCTAACCGGGAAAGCGATTCCTCGGGGGAAGACCGCCCCGTGGCCTACCCCAAGGGGGCCGTCAGCCGGTTCTTTACCCTAAAGTGCGCCCAACTGGCCCAGGCCCAGGCCGCCCTGGACAAGCAGTGCCTGGCCGCCGGAAACCCCCCGGCCCCCCGCCTGCTGGCCGATGACGCCCGCCTGCTCACCCACCTGGAATGGGGCGAAGCCCACGTGATTCTCACCAGCCCCCCCTACCCCGGAACCTACCATTACCTGGAACACCACCGGTTGCGCATGGACTGGCTGGGGCTGGACCCCTCCCCCCTGGAACAGGGCGAAATTGGGGCGGGGAAATTTCCCCAGGGCAAAAGCGGGGGTCAGCCCCAACTGGCCGAACCCCGCTGGCAAACCGACTTGGCCCAAAGCCTCTCGGCCATGGCCAGGGTGCTTAAACCGGGGGGCCGGGCCTGGCTGGTGCTGGGAGACTGGCTGGCGCCCGGCCCCAACGGGCCTCTGCCGGTAGACGGCGCCCAGGCCCTGATGGAACTGGCCCAAAAGGGCGGCTGGAAGACCGGCTCCTGGGCCTCGGTCAAACGACCGGTGTATGTGCCGGGGGAAGCCCAAGCCTATGGTGAGCGGGGCAAGTGGGAACATTTGGTGGAACTGGAACGGTAGGGAGTGGATGGGGCGCAAGATCACTTCTCACCCCAACAACACCTCTCCCCTGCCCTGCGGGCATCCCCCTCCCCAATCAGGGAGGGGCAATCCTCGAAGCCATCGGCTATTCAATTCAGCCGTTCGGATGATTCAGCCGGAAGGAAGCAAGTGCATCACTCATCGGATTCGAACCCCCCCCTCCCTGAATGGGGAGAGGGGTAGGGGGGAGAGGTCAGGAAGACCCGCCGGGATATGCCCAACGAAATGTGGTAATATAAATGGAGAAGTTGGGGGGAGGGAATAACGTTGGGCTGGGCGGGAGGTGTGGAATGACACCCAAAATTACCGGCACCCTGGTCATGGATCCGCAATCTTTGGAGGAAGGGGAGCGGAAAAACCTGACCGAACGGTTATACGGGGTGCATCGCCAAATCTTCGACGGGGTAGGAGAAGACCGCTTCTACAGCCGGGTGGTCTGCCCCCCCGCCCAGCGCACCCGCATTTTGGTGGCCCTCGACGGCTCGGCCTGGGTGGGCTACCACGCCGTGCATGGCTATCGCCGCGCCGTGGGGGGCCGGGGCCACACCGTGTTTCGCAGCGAGATTGGCCTGCTGCGCCCCTATCGGGGCCAGGGGCTGGTTCTGCAAGCCTTTGCCTTCTACGAATTTCTCCGTTTCAAACTGCGCCATCCTTGGGAGCAAACCTGTTTTCTCGACACCGCCGTGCATCCGGCCAGTTATCGGCATGGGGTGCGGGGGCTGCCTGGGTTTACCCCTCACTTCCGGCGGGCTCCCCGGGGCAAGACCCTGGCCTGGATGAACGCCCTGGCGGAAAGCTTTCACCTGGAACGGGTGAACCCGGCCGATCCCCTGGTGGTGAAGGTGGGATGGATTACCCGGGAAGAAGCCACCGACCGGGCCTTTTGGCAGGGCCACCCCGACCCCGCCGTGCGGTTTTTTCTGGCCCGCAATCCGGGGTATGCCCAGGGCGATGGCCTGCTGGTGTGGGCCCCCATTACCCTGCCCCGGCTGGCCCTGGTGTTGGGGCGAGGGGTGTTTCGCTACATTCTTCCCTGGCGCAGGCCAGATTAACCTCTGGGTGGCTTGTTTTCGCCGATCTTGCCAGTCCATCAGGTCGGGTTTATGCTTGTCAGCGGCTATGGGTGCCGGACAGGCGGGGGGTTTCTCTCATTCAGGTTTCATTTTGAACGCAGAACTACAGTGGCTGCTGGACAACGGCTCCTATCTGGCGCTGTTTGTGTATCTGCTGGCGGCAGGGGTGGGCTTTCCCGTGCCGGAAGACATTGCCATGATTGCCGGGGGCATTCTTCTTCATCGCCAGGTAGTGGAGCCCATTCCCCTGGTGGCGGTGCTGGCCTCGGGGGTGTTGATCGGTGACATGATTATTTTTACCACCGCCCGGCGCTGGGGTCCCACGGCGGCGGATCATCCCTTCATCGCCCGGTTTTTGCCCCCCCAGCGCCGCCAGCAGCTGGAAAAATTATTCGACCGGTACGGGGGGTTGGTGGTGTTCATGGCCCGGCAGGTGGCGGGGATTCGAGCCCCCATTTTTGCCCTGGCGGGAATTCACCAAATGAAGCCCCGCTTGTTTCTGCTGTGGGATTCGCTGGCGCTGTTGGTGTCGGCCCCCCTGTGGATGGGCCTGGGGTATTTGTTTTCAGACCAGTTGGACGAAGCCATGGCCGACCTGCACCAGGCCCGGCTGAAGCTGATTGTTGGGGGGGTGCTTGTGCTGCTGGTGGTGTGGGCGGTGCATCGGTTTACCAAAAAGGTGACCTCCAACCATATTCCCGTTCCAGCCCCTCAACCAAAACCTCCCCAAACATCCAAATCCGGGGCTAAAAACAAGCCCAAGGCCCAGCCCAAAGTAAAAATCAAGACCACCGCCAAGGCCAAATCTTCTCGGGAAAAAAAACAAGCTCTTCCGGGTAAAGCGCGGGGTGTCCCATAGCATGACTGGCGATCACCCTTGGGCCCCAATCTGCCCTCCTCTCACCCGTCTCTATTTCCCTGCAACCCTACACTGCCCGGAAAACCACCGTGGCATTGGTGCCCCCAAACCCAAAGGAATTGGACACCGCCACTTGGATTTTCCGCTCTTTGGCCCGGTTGGGTGTCACATCCAGCGTGCAAGCGGGGTCTAGCTCTTCGATGTGGGCGGTGGGGGGAACCAACCCCTGTTGCATGGCCTTCAGGCACACCACGGCTTCAATGGCCCCCGCGGCCCCCAGCAAATGGCCGGTCATGGATTTGGTGGAGCTGAGCGAAAGGTTGCCCGATGCCTGGCCCCACACCTGCTGAATGGCCGCCAACTCGTTTAAATCGCCAATGCCCGTGGAGGTGCCATGGGTGTTTAGGTAATCCACCTGCTCTGGGTTCATCTTGGCATCAGCCAGGGCCATGGCCATGGCCTGGGCCGGGCCTTCCTGGGTGGGGGTGGTGATGTGGTGGGCGTCGGCGCTGAAGCCGTAACCCACCAGTTCTCCATACATTCGTGCCCCTCGAGCTTTGGCGAATTCCATCTCCTCCAGCACCAAAATGGCCGCGCCTTCCCCCACCACAAACCCGTCCCGGTTTATGTCGTAGGGGCGCGATGCCGTGGCCGGATCGTGATTGCGGGTGGACAGCGCCCGCATGGCGGAAAACCCCGCTTGAATGAGCGGGCTGACCACCGCTTCCGCTCCGCCCACAATCATGGCTTTGGCCTGCCCCAACTGGATGATGCGCATGGCATCGCCCATGGAATGGTTGGAGGATGAACAGGCGGAAACCGTACTGGCGTTGTATCCGCGGCAATTGTGCTGGATGGAAATGTGACCCGCCGCCATGTTGCCCAAAATCATGGGAACAAAAAAGGGCGACACCTTGCGGGGGCCTTCGGCCAGCATCAAGCCGTGGTATTTTTCGAAGGATTGAATGCCCCCAAACCCCACCCCCACCGACACCCCCACTTGCCGGGCCAGAGCTTCGTTGATTTCCAGACCGGAGTCTTTTATGGCTTCCTGGGCGGCCACCAGGGCGTACTGGATGAACACATCCATTTTCTTCAATTCCTTGGGGTCAATGACTCCCGTGGTGTCAAAGCGTTTCACTTCCCCCGCCATTTGGCTGCGCAATTCGCTGGGATCGAACCGGGTGATCCGGCCAATGCCGGAACGTCCTTGAGAAATCCCAGCCCAGGTCGACGCCGCATCATTGCCCAATGGGGAAACACAACCCATCCCCGTTACCACGACACGTTGTTTCATGCACCCTCGAAGTGAAAAGATTTGCCCGCGAGCTGGGGCCAAATTAAGAGCCCACCCGCCGAGCCACCATGGCCATCAGGTAATATTTATAGTGGGTCAAATGATCGGCCACGGGCCGGGGAGATTGTTTTGCTTTGGCCAGAATGAAAGCCCCTTGCAATACCACAATGAAATGCTCTGCCAACCCGCGGGGAGAAACTTGCGGTCCCATGCCCTGTTGCAAGAACACTTGCTTCAGCAGCCCCTCCACCCGCTCCGCCATGTGAGAAAGCCCTTTGTTACACATTTGGCGCAGTTCGGGATGGTTTTGAGAGACTTCCTGGATAAACACCCCCGATATGCAGCTATCTTGAATGGGGTCTTGAAAGCGGCCAATGATCTTATCCAAGTAGGCCATCAACCCCATCATGGGGTCAGCCTGGGTTAACGCCCCGGACTGCGCCCACAAGGCCTCCATCTCGCCTCCAAAATGCATTAACACAGCCTGCGCCAAATCCTCCTTTCCTTTGAAGTAATGGAAGAACTTGCCCTTGGTTACCCCTGCCGCTTGGCATACCCGATCCAGGCTGGTGCCATGAAAACCATGCGCCAGCATTTCTTGCAGGGCTGCCCGCACAATGGTTTCGTGGGCCTTGGGATCGGCTGGGCGCATGGTATCTCCAGAAATTATTGGGTCAATAGGGTAGAATGATAATATACCAACTAGTTGGTTTTTTATCAGGTCATGGGGGAATCTGTCAAGTATATAGGGTAATTTGACACCTTAGGTGTCAATATATAAGATGACCCCATGACCCCCCATTCAGAACATTCTACCCGGTTGGTGAAAGACATCCGGCAGGCATTTCACCTGCTGAAAGCCCTGGGAGACACCCTGCACCAAGACCTGGGCATTTCCTCCGCCATGCGGGGGGTGATGGAATCTCTGGCCGAGACACCGGCCACGGTTTCCCAACTGGCCCGGGCCCGCCCGGTGTCTCGCCAGCACATCCAGCGGCTGGTGGATGCCCTGCTGGAAAAACGCTTGCTGCGGTTGGTACCCAATCCCGCTCATAAAACCTCTCCCCTGGTGGCTTTGACTCCCCAGGGGGTGCGGACGTTTCAGGCCATGAACCAAAAGGAAGCCCAGTGGCTGGGCCGGTTGTTCCACGGCATTCCTCCTGGCCGCATTCAGGCGGCGGCGGGGGTGCTGGGAGAACTGCAAACCCGCTTGGCAGAAATACTGTCTGAGTTTCCCTCACCGCAAGCAGAGGAATAATCCGGACCTAGGTGTTTTCAGTGGGGCTGGGAATCATGAGGGGGAGGAACACAAATAAAAAGGAGTTGAACGGATGCAGGGCTTGATGATGAAGGGCTTGATGCGGCAGTTTGCCAAACCGGAAGGGGTGCTGGGGCGGCTGGCGGGATGGATCATGGCCCACAGGTCTTCGAACATTCGGCGCAACCAATGGACCGTGGAGCTGCTGGGCCTGGGGCCGGAAGACCAGGTGTTGGAAATCGGCTGCGGGCCGGGGCTGGCCCTGGGGTATGCGGCCGGACGGCTGGCTGGGGGGCAGACTGGCGGGCGGGTGACCGGGCTGGATCATTCTGCGGTGATGCTGGGCCAGGCCGCCCGGCGCAACCGCCGGGAAATGGCCGCCGGAAAGGTGCGGTTGCAACAGGGGGGGCTGGATCAACTGGCCGAGATGATCGAGGCCTTTGACCAGGTGTATTCGGTGAACGTGTTTATGTTTTTCCCAGACCCTGATGCCGCCCTGAACCTGTGTTGGAACGCGTTGAAGCCGGGGGGCCAACTGGCAACGGCGTACATGCCCCGCCACCGGGGGGCCCGCCCGGAAGACACCCGCCTGTTTGCCGAAGACCTGGCCCGCCGCATGGTTCAACAGGGCTTTCAGCGCATCCGCACCGAAACCCTGGATTTGCGGCCCATTCCGGCGGTGTGCGTGCTGGGGCAAAAGCCGGGCGTTTTCATTCCCGCCGGTCTGGGATAGAGTTTTTGAACGGCGTGGGATCTGGTTTGGCCGAACATCGATCACTAATTCTTCAAGAGCCGTCTTATGTCTATTCATCTGGAAGGAACCACCATCCTGTCGGTGCGGCGGGGGGAAAACGTGGTGATGGCCGGCGACGGCCAGGTGACCCTGGGGGGCACCATCATGAAAGGCAATGCCAGAAAAGTGCGCACGGCCTATAATGGCAAGGTGCTGGCGGGCTTTGCCGGCTCCACCGCCGATGCCTTTACCCTGTTTGAAAAGTTTGAACAGAAACTGACCGAATTTAACGGCAACCTGCCCCGGGCCAGCGTGGAGTTGGCCAAGGAATGGCGCACCAACAAAATGCTGCGCAACCTGGAAGCCATGCTGGCGGTGGCCGACCGCTCCACCTCGTTCATCTTGTCGGGCCAGGGCGATGTCATCGAGCCGGAGGGCGGGCTGATGGCCATTGGGTCCGGGGGAATGTTTGCCCTGGCGGCGGCCAGGGGGCTTGCCGCCCACGGCAGCCTGACCCCCCGCCAAGTGGCCGAGCAGGCCATGGGCATTGCCGCCTCCATTTGCATCTACACCAACCAAAACATTGTCATCGAGGAACTGACGTGACCCCCAAGGCAGAAACCCCCACCCATGCCCTGACCCCCCGCGAAGTTCTGGTGGAGCTGAACCAATACATCATCGGCCAAGAGGAAGCCAAACGGTCGGTGGCAGTGGCCCTGCGTAACCGCTGGCGGCGCCAGCAGGTGCCCAAAGACATGCGGGAGGAAATTCTCCCCAAGAACATCATCATGATTGGCCCCACCGGAGTGGGGAAAACCGAGATTGCCCGGCGCATGGCCCGGCTGACCAACGCCCCCTTCGTGAAGGTAGAGGCATCGAAATTCACCGAGGTGGGCTACGTGGGGCGCGACGTGGAGTCGATCATCCGCGACCTGACCGAGGCCGGGGTGCTGATGGGCCGCAAAGAAAGCCTGGCCCGGGTGAAAGACGCCGCCACCCGCCACGCCGAAGACCGCCTGCTGGAAATTTTGGTGCCCACGGTGAACCCCCAGCCTTCCGACGACGCCCCAAACCCCACCCGCGAAAAATTCCGCGAGAAGCTGCACCGGGGAGAGCTGGACGACCAAACGGTGGAAATTGAAATGGCCGAATCGGCCAAGGGTCCGGTGGTGGAGTTTATGCCCATGGGCGGCATGGACAACATGGACATCAACATGCGCGACATTTTAAGCTCCATCCTTCCTAAGCGCTACAAAACCCGCAAGATGAAAATCCCCGAAGCCCTGGAAGCCCTGCGGCAGGAAGAAGCCGACAAGCTGATTGACATGGACGAAGTCAGCCGCGAGGCGGTGCGTAACGTGGAAGCCAACGGCATCGTGTTTTTGGATGAGATCGACAAAATCGCCGGGCGCTCGAACCATTCCGGGCCGGATGTGTCACGGGAGGGGGTGCAGCGGGACATTCTTCCCATCGTGGAGGGTTCTACGGTGAACACCAAATACGGGCCGGTGAAAACGGACCATATTTTGTTCATCGCCGCGGGGGCCTTTCACGTGTCCAAGCCCTCGGACCTCATCCCCGAATTGCAGGGGCGTTTCCCCATTCGGGTGGAGCTGAAGGCCCTGACCCGGGAGGACTTCGTGCGGATATTGACCGAGCCCCAGAACGCCCTCATTAAGCAGTACATCGAGCTGATTCGCACCGAGGGGGTGGAACTGGATTTCTCGCCGGAGTCCATCGGGGAGATTGCCGAAATTGCCTCGATGGTGAACAGCCGCGACGAAAACATTGGCGCCCGGCGGCTGCACACCATTTTGGAGAAAATTCTAGAGGAAGTGAGTTTCGAGGCCCCCAGCTTGTCGGGTCAAACCATCCGCGTCACCCCGAAATACATTCAAGACCGGCTGGGGGATGTGCTGAAAGACAAAGACCTCAGCCGGTATATTTTGTAGCGGAATGGTGCCTCCAACAGCACTCTATACTCGAAGCCGAAAAGTGATGCGCGTTCTTCCGTCCGGCTGAATCAACAACACCCCTCCCCTGCCCCTGACGGGGCATCCCCTCCCCTTCGTGGAGGGGAAATAGCTCAAAGCCGAAAAGTTGGGTGCTTGTTTCCGTCCGGCTTCATTCACCAAACAGATTCTATTCTCCACTTTTCGGCCTAAGCCGTATTGTCCCTCTCCGACGGGGAGGGACGGGCGGCGCAGCCGCCAGGGAGGGGTGTTGTTCGGGGAAATAGCTCAAAGCCGAAAAGTGATGCGCTTTCTTCCGTCCAGTTTTCACGAACAGAACGGATGAATAGAATAACCGATGGATTCGAGTATCGGGAGGGGTGTGCTACACCCCTTGCTGCAAGGGCTTGAACTCGAAGTCTCGGCTGGGGCCCACGGTGTCGAGGGCCGCCACCAAGGCCCGCGCGGCCTCTAAGGTGGTGTAGTAAGGAATGTTGTAGGCCAGCACCAGCCGCCGCAGATGGGTGGGGTCGATGCGCTGCTTTTTGGGCTGGGTGGTGTTGATCACCAGGGCCAGGGAGTCGTCCACCATGCGGTGAAACACCGAATTGTCCGCGCCGGTATCCAGCGACGTTTCGATGACCTCAGAAACGCCCGCTTGTTCCAGCACCCGCTTGGTGCCGGGGGTGGCCAGCAGAGAATACCCCAGCTTTTGCAGCACCACCGCCAGGGGCACCACCCCCTGCTTGTCGGCGTCTTTCACCCCCAGCAGCACGCAGCCCTTGGCCACCAGCCCGTTGGCCGCGGCGATTTGGGCCTTCAAAAAGGCCTCGCCAAAGGTGCGGCCCCGGCCCATCACCTCGCCGGTGGAGCGCATTTCTGGCCCCAGGGTGGTGTCGGCCCCGGTGAACTTGGAGAAGGGGAACACCACTTCTTTCACCGAGTAGGGGGTCAGCAGCCGCCCCCGCATGTTCAGGGTTTCCAGCGACTCGCCCAGCATCAGCCGGGTGGCATATTTGGCCAGGGGTTCGCCCAGGGCCTTCGACACAAAGGGCACGGTGCGGCTGGCCCGGGGGTTGACCTCGATCAAATACACCACCGGCTGGCCCAGGGATTCTGGCGAGGGGGGCGTTACGGCGAACTGAGCGTTCATCAGCCCCTTCACTTTCAGCTCGCGGGCCAGGGCCAGGGCGGCCCGGGTGATTTCATCTTGCACGGGGGCCGACAGGGTGTGGGGCGGCAGCGAACAGGCGCTGTCTCCAGAGTGAATGCCCGCCAGCTCGATGTGTTCCATGATGGCGGCCACCTTGGCGTCGGTTCCATCGCCCAGCACGTCCACGTCTACCTCGATGGCCCCTTGCAGAAACCGGTCCAGCAGCACGGGGTGCTCTGGGCTGGCCTTCACCGCCAAGTTAAAATATTCCTCCAGGTGTTCCGGGCCAGTCACGGTTTCCATGGCCCGCCCCCCCAGCACGTACGACGGCCGCACCATCACCGGGTAGCCAATGCCCTCGGCGATGTGGTGGGCTTCTTCCAGGCTTTTGGCAATGCCGTTTTCGGGCTGGTTTAAGTTGAGCTTGGCCACCAGTTCGGAAAACCGCTTGCGGTCTTCGGTGCGGTCAATGCTGTCGTAGGGGGTGCCCAAAATGGGCCAGCCAGCCTGCTCCAGTTTTTCGGCCAGTTTCAGTGGGGTTTGCCCCCCCAGCTGCAAAATGACCCCCTGGGGTTTTTCGTGATGCAAAATTTCCGAAACGTCTTCCCAGGTAATGGGTTCGAAATACAGCCGGTCCGAAACGTCGTAGTCGGTGCTCACCGTTTCGGGGTTGCAGTTGACCATGATGGATTCCACCCCCGCGTCGCGCAGGGCCATGGCGGCGTGCACGCAGCAGTAATCAAACTCAATGCCCTGGCCAATGCGGTTGGGGCCGGAACCCAATATGACCACCTTGCGCCGGGGGGTGGGCAGACTTTCGTTGTGGGGGTCGTAGGTAGAATAAAAATACGGGGTGGCGGCGTCGAACTCGGCGGCGCAGGTGTCTACCCGCTTAAAGGCGGGGCGCACCCCCAGGCCCCGGCGCCGGGCGGCCACGGTGTCTTCGCTGGCGTTCATCAGCCGGGCCAGCCGCAGGTCCGAGAAGCCCATCCCTTTCCACCGGCGGAAGGTTTCCTCCCCCGTGTTGTCGGGCTTGGCTTTGGCGATCTCGTTTTCTTCGTCCACGATCCGCCGGATTTGGTCCAAGAACCAGGGGTCAATGGCGGTGAGCTTGTGCAGACGAGGGTTGTCGTAGCCGCTTCGCATGGCGTCGGCCAAATAGCGCAGGCGGTCCGGCCCAGGGCGAGACAACTCCGCTTCCATCCGGGCGGTATCCACCGGGGGCAGGGGGTCCAGGCCGCACAGGCCGTTTTCCATGGAGCGCAACGCTTTTTGCAGGCTTTCGGTGAACACCCGCCCCATGGCCATCACTTCTCCCACCGATTTCATCTGGGTGGTCAGCCGGTCATCGTCGGTGAGAAATTTCTCAAAGTTAAACCGGGGAATTTTGGTCACCACGTAATCAATGGTGGGCTCGAAACTGGCGGGGGTGTTTTTGGTGATGTCATTGGGCAGTTCATCCAGGGTGTAGCCCACCGCCAGCTTGGCCGCCACCTTGGCAATGGGGTAGCCCGTGGCCTTAGAGGCCAGCGCCGAGGAGCGGGACACCCGTGGGTTCATTTCGATGATGATGACATCCCCGTTCACCGGGTTCACGGCAAACTGAATGTTGGACCCGCCGGTGTCTACCCCAATCTCGCGAATCACCCGGATGGAGTCGTCGCGCAGGCGCTGGTATTCTCGGTCGGTGAGGGTTTGGGCCGGGGCCACCGTAATGCTGTCTCCCGTGTGCACCCCCATGGGGTCCAGGTTCTCGATGGAACACACGATGATCACGTTGTCTTTTTTGTCGCGCACCACTTCCATCTCGTATTCCTTCCACCCCAGCACGCTTTCCTCAATCAGCACTTGGTGGGTGGGGCTAGACACCAGCCCCAGGCGCACGATGCGCTCCAGGTCGTCCTTGGTGCGGGCAATGCCCCCCCCGGTGCCCCCCAGGGTAAACGACGGGCGGATGATCACCGGCAGCCCGTGGCCCTCCACGAAGGCCAGGGCTTCCTCCACCGTTTTCACCACCACGCTGCCGGGGGTTTTAATGTTCAGCTTCTTCATGGCCTGGCGGAACAACTCCCGGTCTTCCGCCTTGTGAATGGCCTCTACGTTGGCCCCAATCAGCTCCACCCCATACTTTTCCAGCACGCCCTCCCGGTGCAGGGCCAGGGCGGCGTTCAGGGCCGTCTGGCCCCCCATGGTGGGCAGCAGGGCCTGGGGGCGCTCTTGGGCAATCACCTGGGTCAGGGCCTCGGTGGTCAGGGGCTCAATGTACGTAGCGTCCACCAAATCCGGGTCGGTCATAATGGTGGCCGGGTTGGAATTCACCAGCACCACCCGGTAGCCCTCTTCCTTCAGGGCACGGCAGGCCTGGGTGCCCGAATAGTCGAACTCGCAGGCCTGGCCGATCACGATGGGGCCAGAACCGATGATGAGGATAGTGTGGATGTCTGTGCGTTTGGGCATGGGAAATCAATACACCGAAAAGGGGAAAATTGGCCGGACGGGCCGTGGATTGCCTGTTAGGGTACCCCATATTTCCGGCTGGGGCGAGGGGTGGCCAAAGAGCCCCAAGATCAACCTTTGACCCACTGGGGGGCTTTCGGTAGGGTGGAGGAAACCTTCTTCGGTGTCCTGAAAAAATCAGAGGGATAAACGAGGATTCGCGAAAGAAATTCACCAGCGGAGGAAAAATGGTTGAGAATATATTCCCAGAACATACCCAACTGCGAACATACATAGAGAAAATTAGTTCTTTAGATTTTGAAAAAATCGCCATGGAATTTGAGTCCCCTTTAACAACAGAACAAACCACTGCGTGGAGAACACTTCGGAATCTTTGTGATGTTGATTGGGTTTTACTGGAGAATTTAAAAATTAGATTGACACCTCCTCCCAGCCAACCTTTTTTGGCAGACATTTGCAGATTCATCGATAACATTAATTCATATAGAACCTCTCCCACACAGGGGGGAGTCATCATGGGTATTCAAACCATTGCAAAACTACTGCTATCCGATAATCCGACTAAAACTCAAATCTTTTTATGGTTAGCAAACTTAAATGCCCTATCTTACGTCATCCAACAAAAAGACATTGCAGGTGTAACTAATGATGTAAAAAACGTAACAAAAGAAGCCTATATAAATTTGCAAGAGATAAGGGATGCGGTGGCCAAGGCAGATAGTGCCATAGTGCACATACAAGAAGCTGCCGGGAAGGCCGGGGTTTCCAAAGAGGCCGTTCACTTTCAAAAAGAAATCTCCCGGCACCATTGGGGCCAGTTTATTTGGCTTGGCATTACAGCCATTTTGACCGTTGGATTTATTATTACGGCATGGTTTTACAACCAATGGGTCTCGCCCATAAGCGATACCACCCAAGGGCTTGTACAGTTCGTCACCACGAAAATTTTGGTGTTCTCCACCATGGCGTTCGCCATTGCCTTCTCGGCCAAAAATTACACTGCCAGTCGGCACAACTTAATTGTGAACCGCCACCGACAAAATGCTTTATTGACGTATCAGGCCCTGACCGAAGCGGCGAAGGCGCGGGGAACAGAGGACATTATTTTGGCCCATGCTGCGGCGTGCATTTACAGCCCCCAAGAAACCGGGTTTTCCAAATCCGGAGGAGAGGGCGGCGGGTCGAAATCGGTTCTTGAACTGCTGACAAAGAACAGCACACCCGGCGAGAAGTGATCTTGTGCCCAATCCAAGGAAGGGGGAATGGGGGGCAAAACCCCCCACAATTCATTCTGGTTTCGCCAGCCAGGGCTGGGCCCGCCGCACATCCTCTGGGGTATCCAAATCATCCAGGGGGTTGGGGCTGCCTTGGGGGTCATGGGCCAGCAGGTCCTTCACCCGCCCCAGGGTTTCAGCCTGTTCCACGGGCCACACGGCGGCCCCAGCGGCTTCTAGCATTTTTCGGGGGGCCCGTTCTCCCGCCAGGGCCAGTTCTTCCAGCCGGAGGCGCAGCCCCCAGCGATAGGCCGCCGCCAAGGGGTTGGCCACCCCCCCCTGGCTCCAGCACACCGCCGGGTGGTGGTCCAACCCCTGGGCCAGGGCCGCCAGCCAGGGGGTGGTGAGAAACGGCATGTCCACCGCGGTTACCAGCAGGCCCCAAGGTTCGGGCAGTCCCCGCTCCGCCACCGATTGGGCCAGGGCCCCCCACCCGGCCCGCAGACCTTCCAGGGGGCCGCCCTGGGGTCGGGCATCGGCCGCCCACACCAGCCCCGGCACCGGGCGGGGCAACCCCGTACCCGGCGGGGCCCCCTGGCCCCAGACCGCCCCCCGCAGCGGGGTCAGCGGAGCCAGTTGCTCCAGGGCCCGCTCCAACAGGGTCTGGCCCCCCAGCCGCAGGGCGGCCTTGTCTTCCCCCATGCGGGAAGACCGCCCCCCGCACAGCACCAGCCCCGCCATGGGTTTCATGCCGCCATCCAAAATCATCGCCTTTCCTTGTGGCACAATCTCCTCAACACTACGGCAGATTGTGGTTCTTTTTCCCAGCCCACTGTTCGCCTAGTCCGGGGCCCTCCGCCCGAATATCCTTATATCATGGAGGATCGCTCTCGGCCTGGGGGTTGTTTGGGGCCTGGAATTATTTTGGCCTAATCCTTGAAACATATTGTGGGGGGGACAGTCTTTCTTCGGAACGATTTTTTCTAACCCTGGGTGTGCTCATCCCCTCCTCACTTTTTTCCTCTTATTTCTTCCCCATATTTTTCCCCACAATATTTCCATACTTTATATTTCTTTTCTTTTTTATTTTTCATTTTGGCTACCTCATTGATTTCTATCCATAATATATTCAAACAGATTTCAGTATGGGGTGGTTTTCTGAATAACGCCTTGCGTGAAATGCTAATTTCTTGCGCGTAGGGCTAATGACTCTCCAGTGTCGTCGTGTTGATTTGAATTTGGCTGTTTCTTGCCATTCAACACACAACCTCACTCGGGAGATTTCAATCATGCGTATCGGAAACAGATTGCTTTGGGGGATGATGTTGCTGGCCCTGCCGCTGGCAAGTTGCGGCGGTGGAGGAGGTGGAGGAGGTGGAGGTGGTGGAGGCGGAAGCAATCCCCCGGTATCCATTGCCCTTACTCCGGCCACCCCCACGGTGAAGAAAGGATTAACCACCACCCTGACCGCCACCGCCACCATGACGGACGGAACCAGCCAAGATGTCACCGCCACCGCCACCTGGTCCACCAGCGCTTCCGGTGTGGCCACGGTGTCGGCGGGCACGGTGACCGGCGTGGCGGCAGGCACCGCCACCATTTCGGCCAGTTTAAGCGGCGTTACGGGCAGCACCACGGTCACCGTGAACAATGCCTGGGCCAGCGAGGGTGCTACTGGCGCAGGCGGACCTATTGTGTTGACCCAGGGAACTGCCTACAGCGGACAAGTGGCCGCCAACGGCATCAGTTATTATCAGATCACTTATCCCACGGCGGGAACCTATCTAACCTATATGCGCGGTGTGAATGCCAACGCCGACATTACCGCCTTCACTAATAATACATACGTGACGGCGGCCACAGCGGGTTGCATGCAGGCCATCGTCAACACAGACGGCTACTGCAACGTGCAGGTAACAGCGGGACAGACCATTTATTTTAAGGTTACCGACCTATCGGGCCTCGGAACGGGATATACCCTGCAGCCGGATTTGTACATGGTGCTGACCTATGTCCCCCTTGTCGGCTATTCGAACATCGACAACCGATCCGTTCCGGCCAACGGGAACGCCTATTACCGCGTCACCCTTCCCATCGCTTCTGAATACGTCGTTTCCCTGGGCGGAATGACCGCGAACGCTGACGTGACAGTCTATTCCGACAGCATCTTCACCCTGACCACCGGGGTCTGTACGGTTAACACGGCCGCCGCGGGAGACAGATGCTTGGTTACCACCACTGCGGCCAACACCGATGTGTTCATCAAAGTAACCGACATTTCGGGCGTGGGTACCAACTTTACCATGAAGGTGGATCCCCTGAAGGTGCTTCCGGATGGCGTCAGTACCACCGGATCTGTGGCAAATGGCCGGAAAGAAGGCTTTTACAAGGTGACCTTCCCCTTGGCTAAAAACTACAAAATTAAAATGTCGGGTCTAACGAATGACGCCAACATCAACACGTTCAGCAACAATCTGTTCAGCGTGGCCACTGGAACCTGCACGGCGAATACCGGAACCCTGGTGGACAGCTGCACGGGGGTGACATCGGCGGCGGCCAACACGGTGGTGTATATTAAGATCACCGATGTTTCCACGCTGGGAGCCACTTTCACCCTGTTTTCCTGGCCGGAGTACTTGAACGAGGGGGCCCTCCTTACTCCTCTTCTGTTGACTCCGAACACAGCCCACAACGGTGAAGTGCTTACCACTAGTTTTTACAAAGTGGTCTATCCCACGGCGGGAACCTACACCATCAACTTGACCAACCTGCTGGATGATGCCGATGTCGCCACCTTTACCAATTCCACGGGTACGGCGCCAACTGGCACCTGCACGGCGAATGTTGGAACCACGGCAGACAATTGTGTGGTGACCACCACGGCCAACAACGCTACGATTTTCATCCGGGTGATCTACAATAATATCAACACTGGCACGTCCTTTACCTTAACGCCCTAATCCACAGTTTCCTCCAATTTGTTGACGGCCCGCGGGTGACTCCCGCGGGCTTTTTTTTGCCCACTTGCGTCTGGCGTCGATTTAAGAAAACCTGGGGAATAGACCCTATTGGATTGTTGAATGCTTTATTTCGGCCCAGCCTTGAGCTGGCAGCCCAACCCCTAACCCCCCTTCACCTGTGACCGCCATGAGTTCGTCTCCGTTTGCCCGGGTAGAACAAGCCCCCCCCGATCCGATCTTGTCTTTGGCCGATTTGTTCCGCCAGGAAACCAACCCCAAGAAGGTGAACCTGGGGGTGGGCATTTACCTGAACGACCAGGGGGTGAACCCCGTGCTGAAGGCGGTGAAGCAGGCCGAGAAGCTGCTGCTGGAGCAAGAGACCACCAAGAACTACCTGGGGATGGACGGCGACCCGGATTACGGGCGGCTGACCCAGCACCTGCTGTTTGGGGCGGACCACCCGGTGGTGAAAGACAAACGGGCCGCCACCCTGCACACCCCCGGTGGCACCGGGGCCCTGCGGGCGGGGGGAGACTTCCTGCGGGGGGTGCTGGGGGTGAAGACCCTGTGGGTCAGCGACCCCACCTGGCCCAACCACAAGGGGGTGTTCAACGCCGCCGGGCTCGACGTGAAAACCTATCCCTACTACGACGCGGCGGCCAACCAGATCAAGTTTTCCGAAATGACCGCCGCCCTGGCCAAAATTCCCGCGGGAGACGCGGTGCTGTTCCATGCCTGCTGCCACAACCCCACCGGCATAGACCCCACCACCGCCCAGTGGAAAGACATGGTGGCCCTGGCGGCCAAGGGGGGCTGGATTCCCTTTATTGATTTCGCCTATCAGGGTTTTGGCGGCGAGCCAGAGGCCGACGCCGAAAGCGTGCGGCTGTTCGCGGGCGCCGGGGTGGGGTTCCTGGTGGCCAATTCGTACTCGAAAAACTTTGGGCTGTACCGGGAGCGCACAGGGGCCCTGACCCTGGTGGCCGCCGATGCCGCCGAGGCGGGCCGGGTGATGAGCCAGGCCAAACTCACCGTGCGGGCCAACTGGTCCAACCCCCCCGCCCACGGCGGCCTGGCGGTAAAGACCATCCTGATGGACGCCGCCCTGACCCAACTGTGGCGGGAGGAACTGACGGCCATGCGCGAGCGTATATGGTCCATGCGAAAGCTGTTCGTGAAGACCCTGAAAGACAAGGGCGTGCAGCGAGACTTCTCGTTTTTGGAAAAGCAGGCGGGCATGTTCTCTTTCTCCGGCATTTCCAAAGACCAGGTGCTGGCCCTGCGGGCCAAATATGGCATTTACATGGTGGAAAACGGGCGGATCAACGTGGCTGGCATGACCACCGGCAACATGGATTACCTGTGTTCCGCCGTGGCAGACGTGCTGAAGGGGTAAGACGGGCTATGCCCCCCAGTTCCTATTTTTGACGTTTGCATCTAAGGGGTTGCATCTAAGGAGCTGCATCTAGGGGGGAAAATCCGCACTTTGCTTGCCCCGGCCCCCGGCACTTGATAAAATGTTCAAATAGTTGATCAAAAAAGCATACTGCCCAGACGTTTTCAGTTGTCCCGCCTTTCATCCCCCGGAAGTCCATGACCCACACCCTGATTCACACCGCCCCCGCCCAGCTTCCCGGCCGCAACGACCCCTGCTGGTGCGGCAGCGGAAAAAAGTTTAAGAAGTGCCACCAGGGGCAAGCCGAGGAGACCCCGGCCCAGCCAGCGGCCAAGCAGGCCGCCACCCCCTGGCTGGTTCCCAAGCGGGGGGTCATTCTGAAGTCTCCCCAGCAAATCGAGGGCATTCGTCAAGCCAGCCGGGCCACCCGGGAAATTCTCGATTTTCTGGAAGAGCGCGTTCGGCCGGGCATCACCACCGGGCAAATCAACACCTGGGTGCACCAAGAAACCCTGGCCCGGGGCGGCGTGCCGGGGCCGCTGCATTACAAGGGGTTCCCCAAAAGCGTGTGCGTGTCGGTGAACGAAGTGGTGTGCCATGGCATTCCCGGAGACCGGGTGCTGCACGAGGGCGACATTGTGAACGTTGACGTCACCACCAACCTCAACGGATTTTTTGGCGATGCCAGCCGCATGTATTTGGTGGGGCAAGTCAGCCCCGAGGCCCGGCGGCTGGTGCAGGTGACCCGCGAGTGCCTGGAGCGGGGCATCGCCGTGGCCGGGGCCGGGCACCGGCTGGGAGACATTGGCCATGCCATTCAAACCCACGCCGAATCCGCCGGATACTCGGTGGTGCGCGACTTTGTGGGGCACGGGGTGGGCCTGCAAATGCACGAAGAACCCCAGGTGCCCCACTTTGGCCGGGCCGGGCAGGGCGCTGAGATTGTGCCGGGAATGGTGTTCACCATCGAGCCCATGATTAACCAAGGCTCTTGGAAAATTCGGATTCTGGACGACGAATGGACGGCGGTCACCGCCGACGGGCAGTTGTCTGCCCAATACGAGCACACCCTGGCGGTCACCGAATCGGGCGTGGAAATTTTAACGGGCTGATGCCCAGGGTTGAAAACACGGCTGGAATCTCTTGACACGAATCCCCAGGTTCAAGTCAAAGGGATCCTGGTTCACAGATCCAGTCTCTGGGCGGCCCTCTTTTTACCCGGCCCGTTACCCTGTTCCCCTGCGCCCTCTGAGGAACCTGTTTATAGGGAAGGGGGTTGATAGGATTGGGGGCATAGCCCCCCATACCCCTGGTTCACGGCAAACACAGGAGTGATGCAAAGGTCTCCCTGTTACCGTTACCCTGTTACCGTTACCCTTTGGCGGTTTGATCTTGGCACAATTGAATGTAGCGGCGGGTCAGTTCGTCCTCCGGGCTCAAGGCCTCGGCCTGCTGAAAGGCCCCCAAGGCCAGGGCGTATTCATTGGTCGACAAATGGGCAATCCCCAACCAGCGAAAACTTTGCGAGTCTTTGGGGTCGGCCTGAACGGCCCGCTGAAAGGCCTCGATGGCTTGGGGAAACTGGCGCAGGTTGTAGTGGCACGTGCCAAGGCGCCGGAACGACGGCACGTGACTGGGGCGCAGCTCCGCCGCCCGGGCAAAAGCATCGGCGGCGTGGTGAAAATCTTTCATGCCATACAAAATTTGCCCGTGCCAAAAATGAAAATGAAACGCGTTGGGTTTTAACCGCATGGCGGCTTTGATTTCCACCAGGGCTTTGTCGGGCTGCTTTTGCTCGTACAGGCAGCGGGCCAGCCAATAGCGGTAGGTGGAATGGTTGGGTTTCAGCCGCACGGCCTGGCGGAACTCCCGCTGGGCTCGCTCGAACAGGCCCTTCTCAAACAAATACATTCCCAAGCGGTACACCCGGTCGTCCTCGCCCCCCAGGGGAGAATCCTGGTTGGGCTGCAGCCGGCGGTGGCAATGGCCGCATTTGGCGTGGAGAATTTCTTCCTCGTGGGCCAGCCGGTTTTGGCCGTGGCAGGCCGGGCAAAACACGATAAACACCGTCTCCGCGGCCAAGGCCTCGTGGTGGCGGCCCCGGCCATGACTCCCCGAGCCATGGCCTCCAGATCCATGGCCCCCCAGCCCCAAGGCGTGGTCGTGCTCGGCCCGGGTCTTGGGGTTGGTGAGCACCTGGTGGGCTTCGTTCAGCAGCGAGGCCACCTGGGTGCTGCCCCCCAGGTCCGGGTGGTGCCCCGACTTTAACAACACCTTGTAGGCCCCCTTAATCACCTCCACCGAGGCCGCCGGGTCTACCTGAAGCACTTTGTAAAAGTTCGTCACGGTCATGGCTGGGGGTCCTGGGGGGGCGCCAGGGAACCCCCTGGCCGGGAAACGCGAAACGCTCTATCACAGAAACGATAAACGGAATCGTTGGGATTGTTAAGTTTTGTCAGGTTGAACGAAATGGGGTTTCACCCTCTACGCGGATATCCCGATCACCCCCCAGTTTTTCCCCCTCACCCTTTTGCTGTCATGTTCTCCATGGAAACCCTCCGCCCCCCCATTCCCCCCGTCCATCGCCGCTGGGTGAACCCCTACACTGGCTGGGTGCATAACCACCCTGACCGCTTGCTGGCCAACCCCACCCCTGCCGAATTGCAGCAGCGGAGGGAACAGGCCGGAGAAGGCCCCGCCCTGCACGTGGAACTGGGCAGCGGGTCGGGGAATTTCCTCACCCAACTGGCCGGGCTGCACCCCCAAGACCACCTGGTGGGCTTCGAACTGCGCTACAAGCGGCTGGTGCAGGCCGCCCGCAAACTGGAGCGGGATGGGCGGCAGCGGGCCTGGCTGCTGCGGGAACCCGCCGAAGCCTTTCCCCGTTATTTCGCCCCCCAAACGGTGGATCACGTTTATGTGTTGTTTCCCGACCCCTGGGTGAAGGTTTCCCAGTGGAGGAACCGCATGGTAAACTCTACGCTCCTTCACGACATCGGCTGTGCCCTGAAACCGGGGGGTCTGTTTCACTTGAAAACAGATCATTCGGGTTATTTTTTGCATGTTTTGGGGTTGCTCCCCGGGGTGTCCTGGGGCCGGATTCACGGGTTTTCCAACCACTTGCACCGGTCTGCCCTTCCCCTGGGGCGGGTCCGCTCCGAGTTCGAGGCCATGTTTGCCTCCCGTGGAAAGCCCGTGTTTTACCTGGCCCTGCAAAAAACCGGAACCCAGCAGGCTGACCCTGACTAACCCAGGCAGCCCGGGAGAAAACACCCCCCATCCACGGGTGGGTGAATAGGCTGAACATTCGTATCCAACGGAGTGTGATTGTTCATGGTCAAGGCCATCCCATCCAGAAAAATACTTGGGTTGCGAAACACGGCCATGGGCGGGGAGGAACTGCGGCCAGGATTACAGTTGGCCGGGCTGCTGGCAGCCATACTGGCCGGGCTGCTGACGGGCACCGCCCTGGGGGCCCCAGAAGCCCTGACCCTGCGCCAAGAAGCCGAGATTTCCCAGCCCTTCACCGTCACCGCCGTGGCGGTGAACGCCGATGAATCGCTGCTGGCGGCGGCCTCCGCCGAAGGCGGGCAAATTACCCTCACCGACCGCCGCAGCCACGCCCCCCTGGGGGTCGTTGAAACCAGCCTGACTGGGGTCACCGCCCTGGCCTTCGCCCCCCTGGGAGACCGCTTGGTGGCGGCGGGGGAGGGCGGCCTGGAATTGTGGGACATCCCCCTCAGCCGGTTGAGCGCGGGCAAACCCCTAGACCCCAGCCACCGCCTGTGGAAACAGCCCGCCGTGGGCAAGGGGGCCCTGGGGTTCCCCGGATTTGCCCTGCACCCCGACCGGGTGTATTGGGCCCAGGGGGGCCAGGTCTTTACCCGGGCCGTGCACGCCCAAAGCCCCCCGGCTTCCGGCCCGGTGTGGAGCGGAGAAGGGGCCCCGGTAAAAGGCATGACCCTGGACCCCGACAACAACCGCCTGGCGTTATACCTGGAAGGCGAAAAAGAAATTCAATGGCTCAGCCTGGCCAACCACCGGCGAATGGCAGGCCTGACTGGACACCGCTTTCCCCTGGTGGGGCTGGCCCTGGCCGGGCGGGGGCGGTTGTTGTCGCTGGACCAGGGCAAGAACCTCATCACCTGGCAGTTGGGGGGGCGCACCGAATCCATGGTGTTCCTGGATAAACTCCCCGACACGGCGGAACAGGCCGGGCTGATGGTGCTGGCCGAACCCTATTTGCTGCTGCCCGGCGCTGCCGCGGGCAAGGCCCTGGCCCTCGACACCCGCACCCGCAAAACCGCCTCGCCGTGGGACCTGCCGGTGCCCCCGGCCCTGGCCGCCAGTTCCACCGGGAAATACCTGCTGGCGGGAAGCGGCAAAAAATTGCGGCTGTATCGGTTTTCCCAACCGGGCTCTCCGCTGGAGTACATCCGTCGGTTGAAGGGGGCTGGAGCCACGGCGGTGGCCGAAAGTTTTTTTCACCAATTGGACCCAGAGGGCATCAGCCCCAGCCTGATGGAAGACATGCGGGAAGAAATCGAAGCCAAGGCCAGGCCCCGCTTTCCGTCTTTTTTGGCCCCGGAAAAACACTCCGCCGACGGGGCCCAGGTGCTGGCCCTGGCCCGGCAAGCCTTTGAGGAAGGCCGCTACCGTGCCGCCCTGGACCTGCTGACCGGCAGCGTGGACCCCGCCGACCCGGCCTATCCAGAAGTGGTGGAGCTGATCCGCCGGGCCGAAGAAAAGCGGAACATGGATTTGACCCTGGCCCAGGCCGAAGAAAAAACCGAACTGGGGCTGTATCATGCCGCCCGCACCATGGCCGATGAGGTGCTGCGCAAGGATGAGCACAACTCCCGGGCCCTGGCCCTGAAAGCCCGCATTGACGAAAAAGAGGGAGGAGATACCCAGCAGTTGGCCGCCCTGGTGCTGGGCTTTTTGTTGGCCCTGGGCATTATGGCGGTGTTGATGATTCGCTTTCGGTTTCTGGCCCAGCCGTTGATGGATTTGCTGGCCCTGAAAGAACGCTGGCGGGCCCACCGGTTTACCCGGCCCCGCCAAACCGGCCCCACGCCAGCCAAGGCCCCGCCCCGCCCTGGGAAACCCGGCCCCGCCAAACCCCGCGGGGCCGACGACCCCGGCGCCCGGGCCCGGGTGAACCAGCTGCTGCTTCAGGCGGAGGGAAAAATCCGCTCGCTGCGCGAGGCCGACAGCCAGCGCCAGCACGCGGCGCTGTTTTTGGAACTGGAGGCGGAACTGAGCACCTGCCACCGGCGGTTGTCGGGAGCCACCAGCGGGTTGGGCAGCATGGCCGCTCGGCTGGAGGAAATTCTGGCCCAACTGGCCCGGCTGAAAATTCAAGCGGGCAAAGCCGAACCCCCCCCAGCCCAGGGAGAGCCTTCTTATTATGAACTGCTGGGGGTGGCCTTTGGGGCCAGCGACGAGGCGGTGAAAAGCGCTTATTACAAACGCATCAAAGAATATCACCCCGACATGCACTCCCATGCCCGGTTCAACTGGATTAAAGAAGAGGCCGAAAAGATGAGCCGAAAACTGGGAGAAGCCTACGAAGTGTTGAAAGACAAACAGCGGCGGGCCCGCTACGACGAACGACTGGCCAAGCAAGGGAGAAAAAACCGGTGATCCTTTCCATGACCGGCTTTGGCCGGGCCGAACAATCTCGCGGGGGCTGGCTGTGCAGGGTGGAGGTCCGCTCGGTCAACTTTCGATTTTTAGACCCCCGCTTGCGGCTGCCCCCGGCCCTGGCCCACCTGGAAGAAGACCTGAAGGCGGTGGTGAAAAAACGGCTGGAACGGGGCAAGGTGGAAATCACCATGCACATCACCCCAGACCTGCCAGCCACGCCCGATCATGGCGCTGGCCAGCCCCAGGCCAACCCGTTCGCCCGGCTGGCCCAACTGGCCCGCCAAGCGGAGCAGGCGGGCATTCCCCTGCGGGTTTCGCTGCGTGAAATGATGGAGTTTCAAGAAATCGCCCCTGGCGGGGGAGAAGACAACCAAGAAGCCCTGGGGGCCCTGGCCGAAGACACCCTGGGCTTGGCCCTGGACCAACTGACCACCATGCGGCGGGTGGAGGGCCAAGCCCTGAAGGCGGACCTTTCCGCCCGGCTGGCCCTGATGCGCGGCCTGATGGAGCAGATTGTGCCCCTGGCCCGGGAACTGCCAGCCCTCTACGCCCAGCGGTTGAAAGACAACCTGGCCCGCCTGAACCCCGGCCTAACCGTGGACCCGGAGCGGGTGGCTTTAGAAATGGCTTTATTCGCCGATAAATGTGATGTCACCGAAGAAATCACCCGCTTCATGGCCCACTTGGACCACATGGAACAACTGATGGAAGAACAGGGGAGCGTGGGGAGAAAAATGGACTTCCTGTCTCAAGAACTCAACCGGGAAATCAACACCCTCACCACCAAGGGGGGGCACCAAGACATCAGCCGCCTGGGGGTAGAACTGAAATCGGAACTGGAGAAACTACGGGAACAGGCCCAGAACATCGAATGAGCGACAAACCACATCCCCGTGTATTCGTGATTTCCGGCCCCAGCGGGGTGGGAAAATCCACCCTGATCCAGGCCGCCCTGCGGGACCACCCGGACTTGGTCATGTCCATTTCCCACACCACCCGCCCCCCGCGGCACGGAGAATCCAACGGGGTGCATTATTTTTTCGTCAACCGAGAAATCTTCCAGCGGCTGATCGAGAAGGATGGCTTTTTGGAATGGGCCGAAGTGTATGGCAACCTCTACGGCACCTCCCGCGACCACATTCACGCCCGCCTGCGAGAAGGCCACTCGGTGTTGCTGGACATTGACACCCAGGGGGCCCACTCTCTGCGGGAGCTGTCTCGGGGGGGGTGCTATATTTTCGTGGCCCCCCCCAGCCTAGAGGCCCTGCGCCAGCGGCTGGTGCACCGCGGCACCGAGACCCCCGAATCCCTCTCCCGCCGCATGAACAAAGCCCGCGACGAAATGACCCACATGGACCTGTACGACCACGTGGTGGTGAACGACAAGAAAGACACCGCCGCCTTGGAGTTTTTGAACATCTTGAACATGGAAATTGCCCGGAACGTGCCCTTTCGCTTTGTGGACCCCGCCGCCGAACACGACGAGGTGCACGAGGAAATGGAGCGCATTGGCCGGGACCTGTCTCACCACCTCACCCGCCGGGTCAGCCTGAACATCGGCCGCACCCTGGACAAAACCCTGGAAAGGTTGGTGGCCGCCAGCCTGGAAAGCAACCTTACCTAAGGGGAGAGATTGCGAAGATTGACGCAAAAGGGAGCTTCGGTTAGGGTTAAAGAGCGCAAAGGAGATACTCATGCCCATCACGGAAACCCTGGAAAACGCCCGCAAGCTGGAAGCCGCCGGCTTTAATCACGCGCAGGCTCAAAGCCTGGCCGAGGTCATCGAATCCGGTGCTTACAGCGCCCGGGAAGACCTGGCCACCAAGGAACTTGTGCGGATCGAAATCCAAGGCGTTCGGGCCGAAATCCAGGGCGTTCGGGCCGAAATCCAAGGCGTTCGGGCCGAAATTCAGGTCATGCGGGGTGAATTAAAGGCCGAATTTCACCGAGAACTCCGCCAGCAAATGCTGTGGTTTTTTGCCATTCTCATCCCGCTGCTGGGTGCGTTGGCCGCCTACATCAAGCACACCTGATTCCCCCCGGCCTGCTTTCCCTGGCGCTTCATTGTCTCCCGTTTCTTTGTCTGTCCTGTTGTTGCCTTCCCCCGCCCCGTTGATGAGAATCCCCGTTTTCCCTGTGTTTTTCTCATGGGATTTTCCCCGTGGGATTTCTCTTGCCCCTGGTTTCTTGCCCCCCATGGGAAGTTGGGTTAGTCTCCAAGGTGGGAATTCGATCGCGGCAACGCACAAAACCACACCATGAGCACCGAAGCATGAGCAAAGACCGAGAAAAGCAGCTGGCCGCCGAGGCCTCGTTGGAACTGGTGGAAGACGGCATGACCCTGGGCTTGGGCACCGGCTCCACCGCCAAGTTCGCCATTTTGAAACTGGGGGAGATGGTGCGCAAGGGCCTGAAGGTGCGGGCCGTGCCCACCTCGGAATGGACCCATGACCTGGCCCAGGGCCAGGGCATTCCCCTGGTAGATTTTTCTCAGGTGACCCGGCTGGATTTAACCCTGGACGGCGCCGATGAACTGGACGCCGATCTGCATTTAATCAAGGGCGGCGGCGGGGCGCTGTTCCGCGAGAAAATCGTGGCCCGGGCCTCGGACCGCATGGTGGTGTTTGCCGATGCCGCCAAACAGGTGGAGCACCTGGGGGCCTTTCCCCTGCCGGTGGAGGTGAACCCCTTTGGCTGGCAGGTGGCAGCGGAGAAGATCAAAGCCCTGGGGGCCACGGTCAAACTGCGAGAGGTCAACGGCAACCCGTTTGTGTCCGACAACCACGGCTATATTCTGGACTGCTCCTTTGGGGTGATTAAAAACCCCCCGGCCCTGGAAGACAAAATCAGCGCCATCACCGGGGTGATGGAAACCGGTTTGTTTATTCACATTTGCAAAATGGCCTACCTGGGCGGCAAAGACGGCGTGGTCAAACTGAAGCCCCGTTAAACCCCCGCTCTCTGGGGGTTCACCCGTCTTTCTCTCACATCCATCCCGCCGCCCGACATGACCTCCAGCCATCTGAACCCCTGCCTGCCCATCACCATGCAGCTGGGGCAGGAGGACATCACGGCGTTTTCCATTTCGGCGTTGGCCAGTTACGTGCTGCTGCCCCAACTGGGGGTGGCCTTCGACATGGGGGAGTGCCCCCTGGAGGCCGTGCCCCTGGACAAGGTGTTTCTTAGCCACGCCCATGGCGACCATGCCCGCTGCCTGCTGCGCCACGAGTCTCTGCGACGGCTGATGGGCATGGAACCGGCGGAGTATTTCATCCCCGACGATACCCACCAGGGCTTTCAGGCCCTGGCCGATGCCTGGCGGCAGTTAGAACGAGTGCGCCCCAAAAATTTTAACCCCCCCCGGTTCGTGCCCCTGAAGCCGGGAGAAACCCGCTGGCTGCACCGGCAGCTGGCGGTGAAAACCTTCGCCGTGGACCACTCCCTGCCCTCCCTGGGCTACACCCTGTATGACGTGCGCAAAAAACTAAAAGATGAGTTCGCCGGGCGGCCCGGCCACGAGCTGGCCCAACTACGCAAAGAGGGCACGGTCTTCGAGGAGGAAATCTGGCTGCCCCGCCTGACCTACATTGGGGATTCCACCATTGATACCCTGTATCGGGAAACCCACGTGGGGCTCTCCAAGGTGCTGTTCCTAGAGGTCACCTTTTTGATGGACGACGAGCGAGACACCGCCCGGGCCAGGGGCCACACCCATCTGCTAGACTTGCTGGAATTTCTGCGGGAGCGGCCAGGGGTGCTGCAAAACGAGCACATCGTGCTGAAGCACTTCTCCATGCGCTACGACCGCAAGTTTATTCTGCGCACCCTCAAAAGCCGTTTGCCCCCAGAATTCCTGGAGCGGGTCACGATTTTGTTGTAGGAATTTTTATTGCAGGATTTTTTTATTGGGGCTTTGCCCCCGTGCCCACTTTTCACGACGAACACCCTGGTTACGTCAAAATCTCACCGCACCCACACAAACACAACCGCCCCCCTAAAAATACCAGCCCACGGTGGAAACAGCCTGAGCCTGGCTGACGCTGACGTTATGGGTACTCAGCAGGTTGGTTACCCCAGCAGATGGCATGATCAGCCCGGCGTAAACTTTTCCTGTCCCGGCGGCCACCCCAACGTCCCAATGGAACCCATTGTCCCAAACCCATTCATACCCCAGCGAGCCCGAAACCGTGGTGAAAACGACATCAATGACGGTTAGCGAATTGTCTGGATTTTTCAAATGCCCAGCCCCCATGCCCAAATCCAGCCACCATGAATCCCCCCGTTCAAAAGAAAACCGCCAACCCACAGTCCCCATATATCCCGTAAATTTACTGCCCGAAGTCTTGGTATACAAGTCTTGATAAGTGGAAAATGTCTTCCACCAGGGGGTTATCGAAAGGATAACCCCCACTTGGGGGCCCCCCTGAATATGGATATGAGAAGGAAGGGCCGGATTAAGCGGATCGTACTCCATGCGAACCCCCTGGCCCCCCAGGGGATTGGAAAAGGACGACCCCGCCCGCAAGCCAAACTGAAACTGGAAAAAGTCGTCGTCAGCGGCAAAAGACCATGCCGGAAATAACACCCCCGCCCACAGGGCAAACAAGATGAGACGGGGGACAGCAAAATGGCGCGGGCCCATGGGGTTCTCCGGTGGATAGGAAGAAAAAGAAGAAACAAACAACAGCCCCCCTAAAAATACCAACCCAAGTTGAGGGTGGTTTGATTGTTTACCACGTTCAAATTCACCGAAGCATCGGGGGGATACACCACGGCATTCGTTCCTCTCAACGGATACAACACATCCCCTTGGAATGACCCGACCCCCCCGTGAACCCCTATCTCCAAAAAGAAACCGCTGTCCCAATCCCATTCATAACCGAATGACCCCGTAACCACCTGCATGGTTCCAGCCATGGTTTCCGCAAACTGACGGCCAGGTTTCACTTTTCCCTTTCCCACATCCACGCTATACCAGGGCGAGTCGCCTTCCTGCGAATAATAGCGGACCCCAAAACTCTGGATGGCCCCATGCACGCCGAAATTTGGAGTGTTTGTTGTTTTGTCTTGGGTTGCCGTGGAAATATCCATGGAGGAAAGAGAAAATTGCCATTGGGGGCTGGCGGACCACACCAGCCCGGCATGAAGGCCGCTATAGAGAATCAAATACCGGTTGCCCAAATCTATCGATACGGTTTGCAATCCAACCACCTCTGACAAAGAAGGCCCTGCCCGCAAACCAAACCCCCTCCTCCCTTCGGCAAGAGAGACGGATGGCTGCAATAGCACAACCCATAAAATAAGCAGCGTGACAGCAAAATGGCGCGGGCCCATGGAAACCCCCATGAAGCAGGTTGAAACAGGTGGTTTAACGGGGGCCAAAAGGAACAGTAAAACGATTGAGCCCCCCACCAAACAATCCTATCAAACATCCGGAAAAAATAATAACGACCGCTAGAAACAGCGCGGGTTGAATGCCAGGGGAATCCAGAGCCGATTTCCGATCAGGCCCCCTGTCTCTTTGCGAATCTTTATCCTGGGGGGTAGAATGAGGGGTGAGATGTTTCCTCCCGTTCCTAGCCAGGAGTTTCCATGAGTTCCGATAAATCCCCAGCCATTGAATTGTCTCGTGGTGAAACCCAGCCAGAGCCCCAGACCGCCCAGACGGTGGGCGTGTCTGCCGATCCAGGCAAACGCGTTACCCCCGATGAGTTGTTGTCTCTGCGGCGCACCGAGGCCAAGATTTACGTGTTCGATTTGCGGGACCCCGAAAGCTTTTTGGGGGGCCACCTGCCGGGGGCCTTTAACCTGCCCTTTGAATACCTGGCCGACAGCCTGTGGCGAATGCCCTTCGACGGCACGATTTTGTTTTATGACGGGGGAGAGGGCCAAGCGGCCCAGGCCGCCGCCATGCTGGCCGACAACGGCTACGACCAGCAGTTTTACCTGGCCGAGGGAATTGACACCCTGCTGAAGGCCATGGAAAATTCTCCCCACGAAATTCACTTCAACAAACTTTCCGGGCCAGAGCGGGTGGCCGCCATCGAAAAAGTGCTGGACGACAAAGTGCGGGCCTTCTTGGCCAAAGACGGCGGCGGGCTGGAGGTGAAAAGCGTGGAGGAAGAGCGGGTGCTGGTGAGTTACCAAGGGGCCTGCACCAGCTGCGGCAGTTCCACCCAGGGCACCCTGCGGTTCATCGAGAACACCCTATCGGTTTCTCTCAATCATCCCATCGAAGTCATTCCGGTGGAATAACCGAACGCCCATGCCCAAATTCACCATCACGTTTCTTCCGGCGGGCCGGAAACTGGCGTTGGACCGCCCAGAGAGCGGGTTCCCCGAAGCGGGCCACCACGAGGGGCGCCCAGGGTCCATTCTGGATTTGGCTGACCAAAACGACATCGCCATTCCCCACGCCTGCGGGGGATTTGCCGCCTGCACCACCTGCCATGTCATTGTGCGGCAGGGGGGGGCCTCGTGCCCCCCGGCGGAGGAAACCGAGGAAGACATGCTGGATCAGGCGCCGGGGTTAACCCCCCACTCGCGGCTGGCCTGCCAGTGTGTTCCAGACGGAAGCCAGGATTTGGTGGTGGAAATTCCCGCCGTCAACCGCAACGTGATTACCGAAGGCCATTAACGCCAAGCCGAAAGGGACCGCGAACAAACCCGTTCGCATAACGGGTGAGTGAGCTGACCTTCCACGCAAGTTTCCCCCACGGTATCTCTCACACTCCCAGCACCCCCCATTCCCCTTCATCGCACCCCTCTCAGCACCCAGCATTCTTAAAGTAAATCCACCAAGCAAAGCCCTATCCATCCGCCGGTGCTGCCGAATGGTGGATGTATGGATGTATGAATACGTGAATCCATGGATCAAGCGAATCACGGCTGGATACGAAGATTGTATGGGCGAATGGGCGTATGCCAGGGGGGGGGAATAGACTTGGGGGGATGAATCCGCTTCAGCCGCCGGGGCTGTCGGCGTTGAGGAACGACTCCATGTGGTGGAGATAATCCTTCAGTTCTTCCACCAAGTGTTGCAACACCGTGCGCAGCGAAACCATGCCCGTCACCGTGTGGCCGTCGGGAGAAATGGGCAGGTGGCGGATGTGCCGCTCCAGCATGATCCTCATGCACTCCTCCACCGGGGTGTCGGGGGTTACCGTAATCACCTTTTTGGTCATCACCTCTTCCACCGGGGTGGTGGCCGGGTCTTTGCCGTGGGCTATCACCTTAAACATCACATCCCGCTCGGAAAGAATGCCCACCAGTTTGCCCTGATGGACCACCGCCACCGCCCCCACTTTTTCTGGAATCGAAGCCCGCACCGCCGCCAGCACGCTGTCGGAAGGGGCCACGCACACCGCGGGGCGAGAAGCTTTGCCGATTTTTAAGTTGGCCATGAATGTTCTCCTTTCAATAACCTTCTTTCACCTACCTTACCCCGATGGGGGCAAAAGGCAACGAGGCGGAGTTCCCCCCCCTCTTGACATCACCTGCCTGCCATTCTAACATTCTAATAATCGTTAGAATGATGAGTTTATAGGTGGGTGGGTGATGCCAAGCACCCCACAAACCACGCAGAACCTAAACCCTAGGGCAAACCCATGGACGACCACCCCGAGGTGAAACAAAACCTGTACGCCCAGTTTGCCCGGGTGGGCAAGGCGGTAAGCGCCCCCAAACGGCTGGAGCTGCTGGACCTGCTGGCCCAGGCCGAAAAAACCGTGGAACAGTTGGCCCAACAGGCCCACATGCCCCTGGGCAACACCAGCGCCCAGTTGAAAGAACTCCGCTCCGCCGGGCTGGTTGAATCCCGCCGGGAGGGCCGCCACGTGGTGTACCGGCTGGCCGGAAAGGAAGTGGAAACCTTTTGGCTGGCCCTGCGGGCCCTGGCCGAGGCCCGGCTGGTGGAAGTGCGGGAGACCGTGCGGGTGTGGCTGAACGATCCGGAAAGCCTGTCTCCGGTGGAAAAGGAAGAACTGCTGGACAAGGTGCGGTCGGGGGAAGTGATTTTGCTGGACGTGCGGGAAGAAGACGAATACCAAGCCGGGCACCTGCCGGGGGCGGTGTCCATCCCCGCCAGCAGGCTAACCCGCGAACTGGACCGGCTGCCCCCAGGGCGGCAAGTGGTGGCCTATTGCCGGGGCCCCTACTGCGTCACGTCTCTCAAGGCCGTGCGGCTGCTGCGCCGCAAGGGTTACACCGCCCGGCGGCTGGAAGACGGCGTGATGGAATTTCGCGGGCGGGGTTGGCCCGTGGCCGTGGGGGCCGAGTGAAAAAATATACGAAGATGCCCGAATAGGTAAGACGGCTTAGGCTAAGGGATAGAGATAAAATCCGTTCGGTTTGTGAAGTCGAAAAGAAGCAAGCGTATCCCTTTTCGACTTCATGCTGTTCCCAAAAGCACCCCTCCCTGACGCCTGCGGCGCCTGTCCCTCCCCGTCGGAGAGGGACAATACGCTTAGGTCGAGAGGTGGAGAAAAAAATGTTCGGTTAGTGAAAACTGGACGGAAGCAAGCACCCAACTTTTCGGATTCGAGTTATTTCCCAACAACACCCCTCTATAACTCGAAGACCCCAGTTATGCTGTCCAACCCATTCGTTGTCGAGGACTGGACAGAAGAAAAAACACAACTATCAGGATTTTTTCCCCCTTTTGGGCGGTGAGGGGGGCGGTAGAAGAAAAACACTCATCCATCATTTTTCAAGAGAACCGATTCCATGACCAAACCTGAACTCCGGCTGGGCCTGAAGGAAAACCTGTGGCCGTTCTCTCTGTTGGTGGTGGTGAACGCCTTTGTGGGGGCCATGGTGGGCCTGGAGCGGACCATTCTGCCAGCCCTGGCCCAGGAGGAATTTCACCTGGCCGCCCGATCGGCCATTCTGTCGTTCATCGTGGTGTTTGGGTTGTCGAAGGCCGCCACCAATTATTTTGCTGGCCGCTGGGCCGATGCCTTTGGCCGCAAGCGGGTGTTGATCGTGGGCTGGGTGGCGGCGGCCCCGGTACCCTTTTTGCTGATGCACGCCCAAACCTGGGAAGCCGTGCTGTGGGCCAACGCCCTGCTGGGGGTGAGCCAGGGGCTCACCTGGTCCCTTACGGTCATCATGAAGATTGACCTGGTGGGCCCCGCCCGGCGGGGACTGGCCATGGGGCTAAACGAGTTTGCCGGATACCTGGCGGTGGCGGGGTCGGCCCTGGCCACCGGTTACCTGGCTGCCGCCTATGGCCTGCGGCCCCAGCCTTTTTGGCTGGGGGTGGTGTATGTGGGGCTGGGCCTGGGCATCAGCCTGCTGCTGGTGAGAGAAACCCACGGCCATGCCAAGCACGAGGCCGCCCGCCATGCGGGCAACAATCCCGGCGCCTCGGCAGAGCCCCTGCCCAGCCAGGGAGAGATCTTCCGCCGGACGTCGTTCACCGACCGTAACCTGTCGTCGGTCAGCCAAGCGGGGCTGGTGAACAACCTCAACGACGGCATGGCCTGGGGGTTGTTCCCCCTGTATTTTGCGGCCCAGGGTTTTTCGTTGGCGCAAATCGGCTGGCTGGCGGCGGTGTATCCGGCGGTGTGGGGGGTGGGGCAAATTTTTGCCGGGGCCATGTCGGACCGGTTTGGGCGCAAGGGGTTCATTGCCGGGGGCATGGTGCTGCAAGGGGCGGCCATTGCCCTGGTGGCCCTGGGCCACGGGTTTTGGGGCATGGCCCTGGGCCAGGCCCTGCTGGGGGTGGGCACGGCCCTGGTGTATCCCACCCTGCTGGCCACCGTGGGCGACGTGGCCCACCCGGCTTGGCGGGCCAGGGCGGTGGGGGTGTATCGCCTGTGGCGCGATGGCGGGTATGCCGCCGGGGCGGCCATTGCCGGCGTAACGGCGGACCAACTGGGGATAGAAGCCGCCATTTTGCTGGTGGCCGCCCTCACGGTGGGGTCTGGCGTGGTGGTGATGCTGCGCATGGAGGAAACCCTGCCCGCCCTCCGCAAAACTTGCCTGGAACCCGACCACTTCGCCCCCCTGTTTGCCCAGGGAGACGTGACGGTGGTAGATGTGCGCTCGGCGGAGGAATACCAGCGGGGCCACTTGCCGGGGGCGGTGCATATTCCCTTGGACCAGCTTCCCGCCCGCTCGGCGGAGCTTCCCGCGGGCCGGCGGATCATCACCGTGTGCGGCAAGGGCGGGGGGCGCTCC
This sequence comes from Deltaproteobacteria bacterium, assembly GCA_029858505.1. Taxonomy (GTDB): domain Bacteria; phylum SAR324; class SAR324; order SAR324; family JACQKK01; genus JAOUEW01. Next base: position 245,135 of record JAOUEW010000001.1, on the reverse strand, counting down.
GACCAAGCCGCCCAAATTCTGCGGCAAAAAGGCTGGCTGGCGTCTTCGCTGTGCGGGGGCACCCTGGGGTGGCTGGCCCGCGGCCAAGCCTAAACTTGTCACCTTGTCGCTCTACGTTTTTTTGAAACCGGAGTTGGCCGTACACAGTCACCAAACAAAAACACACACTCCTTTATCCCTGGAGAATCCCATGATCTTCCGACAACTGTTTGAACCCGATACCTCGACCTACACTTACCTATTGGCCGATGAAGCCACCGGCGAGGCCGTGCTGATTGACCCCGTGCGGGAAAAAGTGGACCGGGACCTGGGGCTGCTGAAGGCCCTGGGGCTCACCCTGAAATGGACCCTAGACACCCACGCCCATGCCGATCACATCACTGGCGCCGGGCTGCTGCGGGCCCGCACCGGCTGCCAGGTGGCCATCTCCAAAGACGCCGGGGTAGAAAACGCCGACAAGTATCTGGGCCATGGCGACAAGGTGCCCTTTGGCCGGCACCATGTGGAGGCGCGGGCCACCCCCGGCCACACCAGCGGCTGCATGAGTTTTATCTCCGACGACCGGGCCATGGCCTTCACTGGCGATGCCCTATTGATTCGCAAGTGCGGTCGCACCGATTTTCAACAAGGGGACCCGGCCCGGCTATACCGCTCCATCCACGAGCAAATCTTTGCTTTGCCAGACACCACGGCGGTGTACCCCGGCCACGACTACAACGGCATGACGATGTCTACGGTGGGAGAAGAGAAGAAGCACAATGAACGGCTGGGTGGCGGGCGCAGCGAGGGCGACTTTGTGAAGCTCATGAAGGAGTTGAAATTGCCCTACCCCCGCTACATTGACCAAGCCCTGCCGGCCAACCGCCACGCCGGGCTGCTGGCCGAAGACAAGACCGCCATGTAGCGGGGAATCCAGCCGGGTTATTCCGGTTTTTCCTTCCAGTCATAAAACCGCTGCATCATGTAGTTCAGCATGGCTTTGGGCACGTCTTGGGCAAACTGGGCATTCACCCGGTAGGGGAAATTCTCCATCAGCCCCTGTTTGTCTTTCTCGGCCCGTAAAATTTTCAGGTCCATCTGGGTGCGGGCCAGGGGGTTGAACTCCAGAATTTGCCCCCGGCGCCACTGAATGCTGGACAGGAAGCAAATCCCCCCCTCAGATACATCCACCAGGGGGAATTGGTAGTCGTCCACCATCACCCGGGGACCATTGGTGGGGTCATAGATCACCCGGGTATGGCGGCGCTTCTCTTTGCCGGTGGGTTTCTGCCCAAACTCGGCCCCGGGGCGGGTCCAATGGGTGGTGGGAATGACATGCAGGGGTTGGGCAGCCTGGGGTTGCGCCGCCGGGGTTTGGGCACGGGCCATGGATAAATCCTTTCCTGAACAAAGGGATAAAACCGGATACGTTCCGGATTTCACCGGGTCCGGGATCACCGGACCGCGTTGTCAGGAAAAGATAAAGCAAAAGGAGTGCCTAAACTGACAATTACCGATAAAAACGTTCCCGCACCAATTGGAACAGCCCGTGGGGCAAATCGTTGGGGAACCCGGTATGCACCCGATAGGGATGGTCGGGGTAGGCGGGATCGTGGTTGGGGAGTACCTTCAGCACCGTGAGGTCAATTTCGGTGGCGGCCACCGGGTTGAACTTGATGATGGTTCCCGCCCGCCATTCGGTGTCCGACAGAAAGCAGATGCCCCCCTCGGAAATGTCCACCAGGGGGTAGCGTTGCTCTCCAATGGGCACCCGGGTGCCCTCGGACAGGTCATACATCACCCGTGGGTGGCGGCGGCGGCTATCGGCCGCTTCTTTGGCCGTCTGTTTTTGGTGGGCGGAAGTCTTGGCCGGGTCCTGGGGGGCAGAGGCCTGCTGGGCAGGAGATGGGACTGTCTCTTGAGTGGATTCTGCCTGGCGAATCTCTGGTTTTTGGCCCACCGTGGTGATGCGGCGGCCCCAATCTTTGCTGTTCATGGGCGTCCTCTTTCTCCCCCTGGTGTTAATTTACCACAATCCTCCCGAAAAAAAAAAGAACAGGCACGGCAAGGCTTACCCAACAAAAAACCCTCCAAATAAAATGGCCCGGAAGAATTCTTCTTCTGGGCCATGTGGAATCTTCTGCTTCATCCGGTCCATCAACCGCACCCGCCGGGGATACTCAACCCATTCCCTTCAGGGTTTCGACCATTTTGCTGATTTTGGTGGAATCGAGGGCCTTGTCGAACCGGCCGCTGATGCGGAACTTGAACCCGGCTTCGCTCGATACCTCGCAGCGAAGCACCTCTAAGGGAATGGGGCTGAAGGCCATGGGGCTCACCTGCACCCATTTTCCCTCGCCCATGGGGGCATCGGACAAAAACGCCAGCCCGCCCAAGGAAATATCCACCAGGGGAAAGGATTTCATTCCCACGGGCATTTGCACCCGCACGGGGGGTAAAAATTTCCGCCGGGTCTCGGCGCGGAGTTCTGGTTTGGGGGCGGCACTGCTAAGTTGTGAGTTCATCGGTCTCCTCCCGGATGATGATGGACGGTTCAAGAGGGCCCTAGATAAGAACGGGACGACCTCCGGTGAATCGTTGGTTTGATCCTATCAAAAGATTTTCTGACGGCAAGGACGTTCACGAATTCTCCATAATGTTTCTTATTTTGATTAAAATTTGCGCTGATTTATTTACGCATTTTTTGCAAGCAATTCGATTTCCGTCCTAAAAACCCATATATAACATTACGACACACATTGCGCCGCGTTCACCCCCTGAATGCCGGATTATTTTTGATTACAGGTTTGAAGCCACGAAGCAATTGGGCACCGCCCCTGGGCGGGGAAAACCGGGGAGATTTCCTCCCCTTGTCAGGCCCGCCTACGATGTGGGATAACCATCCAAGACCTTCATCCATCGGGCTTCTCCATGACCGCTTGCCTTCCCATTTCTACGTTCAAGGCCCTTGGGGGCTCCGGCGCCCTTTGGCGCTGGCGGCACAACGGGCAACTTTCCCCTGGGAATGGCCGGTAGACCTCTGCCCGCCAATCGTGCGGCCAAGCCGTGCGGGTTCCCCAGCGGGGGCACCCCACGGTTTTTTTATTGCGTTTTTTGATGGCGATTCTTTGATGGCCATACATATACAAGACATTTGCATAACCAGGGCTTTTGATGGAAACAAGGAGGCGAAGGGTGCAAAGCCCCCGATAAAATCAGCCCTGGTGAATTCAGGAACGCAACGCCCTGTGCTCTCCCCCGCGGAAAAGGAGCGGGAGAAATCTCAACCATCATTTCTCGAAGGATGTATTCCATGGAATTGGCCACCACCCCCCAGCAACGGGCGTTCAAGACCGCCGGGGGTTTAACCGGCACCCGCCACGACCGCCCCCTGGACCCCGCCACGGCCCTGAACGACGTGTGGCAAGGGCTAGACGCCCACAAGGGGGGGCTGCTGGTGAGCAACTACGAGGTGCCCAACCGTTACGCCCGCTGGGACATCGGCTTTTTGGCCCCCCCCTTGGAGCTTTCGGCCTATGGGCGGCGCTTCGAGCTAAAGGCCCTGAACGGCGAAGGCCGCCGGCTGCTGCCCCTGCTGGCCCCGGCCCTGCGCCACCCCCACCTGGAACAGGTGGAAGAGCGGGAAGACCGGATCACCGGCTTGGCCCAACAGCCCCCGGCGTTTTTTTCTGAGGAAGAGCGCAGCCGCCAGCCGGGGTTCTTTTCGGTGGTGCGGGCCCTGCTGGCCCATTTGGCCTGCGGCGAGGAAGAGCTGGGCTGGTATGGGGCCTTTGGCTACGACTTGGTGTTTCAGTTCGAGACCTTTGATCAAACCCTGCCCCGCGACGCCACCAAGCCAGACTGCCGGGTGTTTTTGCCCACCCGCCTGGTGATGGTGGACCGCCGCAAAGAGCAAGCGGTGGAAGTTCGCTTCGAATTCGACACCCCCCAGGGCCCGGCCTCTCAAGGGGGCCAGGGCGGCGACCCCCTGCCCCCGCCCCCGCCCCGCCCGGCGGGGGAATTTACCAGCGACCACACCCCCCAAGAGTTCATGGCCAAGGTGGAGCGGGTGCGGGAAGGCTGCCGGGTGGGCGACCACTTCGAGGTGGTGCTTTCGCAAACGTTTTCCATGCCCTCTGGCCAGCCCCCCACGGCCATCTTTCGGCGGTTGGTGAAAAGCAACCCCAGCCCCTACAGTTTTTGCTTAAACCTGGGCGAAGAACAGTTGGTGGGGGCCAGCCCGGAAATGTTCGTGCGGGTGGCGGGCAGCCGGGTGGAAACCAGCCCCATCTCTGGCACGGTGCCGGTGGGAGACTCTCCCATGGAAACGGCCCGCAACATCAAAGAACTGATGGCCTCGGAAAAGGAAGAAAGCGAACTGACCATGTGCACCGACGTGGACCGCAACGACCTGACCCGGGTGTGCGTGCCGGGCAGCGTGAAGCTCATCGGTCGGCGGCTGATAGAACCTTATTCCAGGCTGGTGCACACCGTGGATCACCTGGAAGGCGAACTGGCCCCAGGCTTAGACGCCCTGGACGCCTTTACCACCCACCTGTGGGCCTGCACCGTTACCGGTTCGCCCAAGCCCATGGCCCTGCGGGTCATTGAAAGCCTGGAGAAATCTCCCCGCCGCTGGTACAGCGGGGCGGTGGGGTACGTCTCCGCCGCCGGGGGCATGAACACCGGCATGACCCTGCGCACCATTCATCTGGAAAACGGCTGGGCCCGGGTGCGGGCCGGAGCCACCCTGCTGTACGACTCCACCCCGGCTTTGGAAGAGCGGGAAACCCGGGTGAAGGCCCAGGCCTTTCTGGAAGCCACCCTGGGAGAAACTGCCCCCAAACCCATTCCTGGGGGGGCCGCCCGGCCCCGCCGGGCCGGGGAAGGCCGCCGGGTGCTGTTCGTGGATTTTCTGGACAGCTTTGTGCACACCCTGGCCAGTTACGTGCGGGTGACCGGGGCTCAGGTCACCACGGTGCGCTGGCCCTTCCCCCCCCAACTTCTAGACGACCTGAAACCCCATCTGATCTTTCTGTCTCCCGGTCCGGGTTCTCCGGCGGAGCGGGGGGTGGGCCAGGTTGTTCAACTGGCCGTGGAGCGGAACATTCCCCTGTTCGGGGTGTGCCTGGGTCACCAGGGCATTGGAGAGTTCTTTGGCGGAAAGCTGGGGGTGCTGCCCACCCCAGTGCACGGCAAGCCCCACCCCATCCATCACCAAGAGCAGGGGTTCTTCAAAGGGCTGCCCAACCCCTTTACCGCCGGGCGCTATCACAGCTTGTACCTGGAGCCGGACAGCCTGCCCCAAGAGCTGGAGGTGTGGGCCCGCACCCAAGACGGCACCATCATGGCCATGGGGCACAAAACCCTGCCCATCTGCTCAGTGCAGTTTCATCCAGAGTCCATCCTTACCCTGGAGCAAGACGCCGGGCAGCGGCTGATCGAAAACCTGTTCGCCGTGTTCCTGGCCAAAGTAGGAAAGTAAGGTTCTATCCTCGAAGCCGAATAGTTAGGCACTTGCTTCCGTCCGGTCTTTGTTTTCCGAACGGATGAATCGCATAACCGTTGGATTAAAACCTTTCCCCTCCCAACAGCACCTCTCCCCCCTGCCCCCCTCCCCAATCAGGGAGGGGGGAATAGATCGAAGCCGGTGGGGGATATGATTGTTTCCGTCCAGTCTATGTCTCCCGAACGGTTGAAAAAAGTAGCCGGAGGATTCGAGCAAAGAGAATCTCTCCACGCTGCAAGCCTAAAGCCAAGGGGGGGGTGGAAAATGGAGGAGGAGAATCCCCAGAGACAAGCCAGAACAAACAGGCAGGACGATGGAAGGAAAAACCAGAACGAAGAAACGATGACCTGCGCGGAGGGAAAGAAAAACCAGCCCAACGTCAACCGGCTTCCCAGACCCTTCCCACAACATTCAAAAGCTTCGATTCAAAGTCAAAATCAACTTCAACATCAGATTCATAGTGGAGATGAGGGGGATCGAACCCCTGACCCCGACACTGCCAGCGTCGTGCTCTCCCAGCTGAGCTACATCCCCATGATTCAATTTTCCTAGCCGGGTTCACCCCCGGAACTTCCCGGAAAATCCATATCTCAGAGGATACCCCCATCCAAAAATAAAACTCAATAGCCTATATTCGCCTATCTTGCCCGCGGGGGGGGTTGGGCGGCGGGAGCATTTCAGTTAGAATATCTGTCAGCCGACCATAAGATACAGATCACGGAGATGGTTGAGTCACTGGTGGGCTCCCCGGGCTTCAAACCCGCGCGCGGGGTGAGAACATCGCTTCGGGTGGGTTCGATTCCCACGCATCTCCGCCATTATCTTCTTCATTTTTTATGCTTTGGCCCGCAGCCGCTCACCGCAAACCGCTCATTCACTGGAAATCTGTTGTTTTCTCCTGAGTTTTGATAGGACGGACAAAGATAGAGAAAGAAAGAAAACGAAAAAGAGATAGAATAGAAAAAATGTAGCAGATCCGGGAGGATTCATCCCATCGGCCAGGCCCCGGCTTGGCCTTCTACCAGGAACCCTCATGAATACCGCCAACCACCGGATTCGCACCAGGCTGTCTCTCCACGCCTCGGGCACGGGGAAAATCCTTCCCCGCGGAGAGTTTTTCTACTTTCACATCATAGACTTCGCCACCGGGGGCCTGCTGCTGAAAACAGAGGGGGTCACCCCCACCCCTGGCAGCCAGGTGCAGTTGGCCTTCGAGGTCACCGATTCGGCCCAACGCAGCATTCCCCTCAGCCTGCTGGGCCAAGTTCGGCACACCAAGATGGACCCCGCGGGTTTTCCCACCTGCGGCATCCACATCACCGGGGGAGAAACCCCAGAGGATGGCAGCATGCTAGACGAGCTCTACCTGGAGCGTTTTCTGGAGGCCAGCGTGTGATGCGTCGCTGTTTGACATCCACCCAGAGTTCTGCTATAAAGGGATCATGAGAGGAAGGGTGTGTTCGGTGTGATAACAAAGGTTTTTCTGATGATCTCCTCGTCTGACGAGATAATCATCAGAAATTTGGTTCCTACGTTTGCTTTGGGTTGGAAACAATTCAAACCAAACGCCTTCGTTTTGACCGTTACCAACACCGAAAAACACCGATAGTCCTCGGGTAATTTGGCCCCAAAGGGCGGAAAAAGTTATCGGCTTGAAGAGGCCTCTGCTTTTTTCACCTTTTGAGTTTGCATTCTGGGGCAGTTGTGGGCAGATACCAACGAACTTAGCCCTTTTCACCGGATGGTCCGGAGAAAAGAGCGGTTCTGAAGGAGAAACCGATATGAATAAGAAAGGTATCATCCTGCTCTTGGCGTCTTTGGGCATGGCGGCGATGACTGCCATGGCCGGACAATATGGAGAAGGAACCCTTGAAGAAGGGAATGTCACGATCCTGCGGAATGGCAAACCCATGGTGATGAGCAAAGGTGCCGCTAAAATTGCCATCATGGAAAAAGACCTGATCCGCATGGGCGCCAAAGGCCGCATGGTCATTCAAACCAACGAAAAAGCCGTGGTGACCCTGGGCCCCAACGCCATTCTGCACGTGGAACCCTGGTCTCAGCGCGATAAAAAAGGGAACGTCCGGATGTTGTTCGGCCGCTTCCGCACCCAGGTGTCTGGCTTGGTGACCGGAGAGCAATTCAACGTGAAAACCGCCACCGCCACCATTGGGGTGAAGGGAACTGAATATGTGGCCATCGTTTCCTCCAACGGAAACACCACCATGATTCCCGTGGAAAACGTGGTTCAGTTGGAAGGTTTGGATGGCTTGGCCCAAGACGTGACCCCCGGCCAAATGTCGGTGGTGATCAACGGCCAGCGCGCCACCCAACCCACCTCGGTTCCTAGCGAAGTGAAGGGCGATGTGCTGAACGAAAAATTGGCCGCCCCCAGCGTGGAAAGCACCAAAGCCAACCTGCTGCCCGGCGAAGTGAGCCTGGTCGAGGCTGGAATCATTGATGAAAGCCTGCTGGTGGAATCCAAGGTGGAAGAGTTCACCATGGAAGAGGCGCTTCTGAAGCCCATCGGCGAGATGGAATCTTTGGAAAAAGACGCCCGGTCCTTCTCTCGCGAAGCGGAAATCAAATAGTTCCAAAGACATTCCGATTTCCGAAGAACGTTTTGGTTGATTGACCCCGATATGAACCCCGCAGATGAAAATCCTGCGGGGTTTTTTTTTGCGTCTTCTTTTGAGTTTTTAAAAAATACATGATAGGAAAAGGTATCACCCTACGCTCGGTCAAATCTGGGCACTTGTTTGGGGCTCCCTTATCCTTAATCCTCCATGGAGGGCGATTGAAAACCTTCCGACCATTGATTGGTTTAGCACTGGCCCTGATCTGCTCTTTTTCTCCTGCTTTTGCCCAGGAGGATGAAGGAACGGGGGACGCTGGCGCGCCTCAAATCCTGACCTCGGATTTGACCCGTAAAATGGAAACCGAAGAAAGCCCCCTGGTGGTGCCTTTCATCTTTGCCGGGTCCGATCGAATCACCCAGATCACCATCAACGGAGAGCCCCAAACGTTTTCCAAGGGGGAAACCGTCATTGTAGAACACTCATTCACCCTGACCCCCGGAGAAAACCTGATTGAAGTTCAGGTGAAAGATGCCCAGGGGCGAAAACGCACCAAAACCTATTTTGTGGTGTACACCGGCGCTGGCGGGGGGGGGAGGGCGAAAACATCCAACATCATGCCTTACCGGGTGTATCTGTACGTACCCGTCATCTTGGGCTTTGAAGGTGATACCAACATGTCCTATGCCGACCCCATCATGCCAGGGGGCATTGGCGGTAATAATGTAGGGGCCGGTCGGTTCCACCTGTTCTATAACTTTGCCGGCGAAAAAGGAGCTGGCCGGGCCAGTTGGGGAATCCGTATTCTACGCGATGTCCCAGGCGGGTTGAAAGGTGGAGACAGAACGGTCATGCAACAATTTGTGTCCGGGGCTTATGCTCCAGCCATGGACGGGGGGGGGAACATGCTATATGCCTTCGCCATGTCCACCGGAGACATGTTCGGCTCGAAGTTCAACGTGGTGGCCACCACCATCGGCAGCCAAAGCCGCTCCCAAGAGGGTCGAGAGGTCACGCGCTCGAATGTGTTGCTGAATTTGTCTTCCCTCGACGGCAAGGGCACCATGACGTTTAGCGAGCCCTTTGCCGTGCTGCGTTACGAATACATCCAAGACCACCAGGATACCGGCGAATTCTTCCGCTTCATGATTCAAGGCGGGCACTCTGGCGCTGGCGTGCCCCTGGCTGATGTTTCCCTAATGGCCGTGTCTACCCCCGGTGCAGACGCGTCTCCCCGGGATTACTCGAGAATGATTTCCAGCGTGTATTTTGATGATTTTGACCTCTCCACCAACGAACAAATAAGTCTGGATCTCGATTTTTCCAGACGGTTTTTGGGGAGCATGTTGCTCGACTTCGGGATTGGGATGGAGAAACGCCATCTGACAAATACCCTGGTTGGATTCGATCCCGATAAGACCCGCACCCGTGGAACTTTGAACTTTGTGTTTCTCCTTGATCGCTATGCTTTGTTTTCCGTCGGCGCAACCCAATGGAATATAACCCAGGGTCACTTAGGCGCAGAGCGCAGAATTTATAGCATCAATTATCAAGTGGTCTATTAACCGGGTGTATTCCGGCCGGTTCTCTGCCGTTGTTCATCTGCCCCCCTTCTTCACCGGAAGGGGGGTTTTTGTTTTTGGGGGCTGGCCCGTTCCTCGAAGCCATCCATTATTCTCTTCTCCCCTTCGGAAAACAAAGACTGGACGCAAGCAAGCACATTACCCTCCAGTGTAGAATTGTTCCCCAACAACACCCTTCCTGGCGCCTGCGGCGCCTATCCCTTTCCGCCGGAGAGGGACAATACGTTTTAGGCCTAAGAGTAGAGAAAGAATCTGTGTGGATAGAAGTACCGACGGCTTCGAGGAAAGGGAGGGGTGCTATGATAAGGAAACGCAGGGCCGGGAAGAAGCTCAACTCGCCCCCAATGTACATTTAGATATAAAGGTGGGCCGGGCTTTGCCTGTGCTATGAAGCCCGCTGGGAAAACCAGCGGTCTTTTAACATTTTGTCGTAGGATTCTGAGGCCGGACACAGCAGGGTGTGGGGGAACAAAGCGATGTCTTTCTTCTTCATCAACTCAAAGGCGGTTTCAATGCTGTGCTCATACAGGGGCTCTGGGTTCGACTGCCCAGAAGCCTGGCAGGCCGCGTGAATGAAGTCCATCAGAATGGTGCGCTCCACCAAGCCGATCTCCAGCGAGGAAGCAACTTCGTGCATTAAAAACCGCTCTTCATCCATCAGCACGCCATCGGCCATGGCCATGCTCATCATGTCGAGCAGCAGGCTGTAGGCCAAGTCGCTGCCCGCCAGTTTGCGCTCCAGGGGTTCAATGTCGGCGTGGGGCGTTTGGGCCGCCTGCAGCACCATGTTTCTCACCCGGGGAGACAAGCGGAAGTCTTTCATCAGGCGGGCCAGCATGTTCATTTCTTCCGGCTGTAATTGATGGTCCGAGGCCGCCACCAGGGCAATCATCATCAGATAATCCCGGCGCTTCTGCCAGGAATAGCGGGTGATGTCTGGCGTGGAAGAAGACTTTCGGCCAGCCGGTTTGCCCGGTGCTTTAGGCGTGATTTTTTTGGGAGGTGTCATTGTGGTTTGCCCGCAAGACCAATCGTCTTGATAAAAAAGCCATGGGGCAGGGATTGGAACCCATCCGTGTCATCCAGCCTTTCCCCTGCCAAGGAAGGCCAAGACCCTCCCATCATAGTAAAAATAGGGATGAAGAGCAAGATTGCGATACAATAGGGGAAAGTAATCTTTTCCCTCACCGTTGCTGCGGGCGATGGTCCAGCGCAGGTTATCGGCATTTTGCCGCAGCAAGTATTGACCAAAATCCACAAAGATCCGATTATCTTTTCGGTTCACATACAACCGGCGGGGCACAAAGGCCGCTTGGCCATCGGCGCCGGATACCTCCACCACCGCAGCCCGAATGGCCATGGAATAAGCCGGGTTGGGAAGGGGCACATAGGGGGTGCCAGCCGTGTCTGGGGCCATTTGGGCCCGCTGGGCGGCAATGGGTTGGGGTTCCCCAGGGTTGTCGGGCAAACTGCCGCTTACTTGGCGGGCCACGGGGTTACGAAAGTTCACCAGCCGCTTAAACTGGGTAGAGGCGAACACCGTTTTGCTGTCTCCCTTGGTCTCCAGCTTCACCCCAATGAAATTCAACGAATATCCGGTCAATTGGGCATCGGTGGGCTGGTACAGCAAATCCTCCACCGTGAAGGTACCATCGGCCAAATTGATGACCCCCTCCAGTTCTTCTCCCGTGCCGGGGGAGTTCACGTGCACCACCAGATTGATTTCATCGGCCATGCGAATGGCGCTTGTTAAGGCCTGATAGTCGAACTGCACCTGCCCGCCCACCAGCACCCGTACCCATTTTTTCTCTTCTTCTTGGGCGGGCTCATAATCGGGGTCTTTCACCCGGGCGTCTTCCAGGCGGGCAAAGGCCTTGCGAAACTCTTTGCGGGCCAGGTAGGCAAAATAGCGGGTCATGGCGTCCCGGGCCACCACTTTGTTGGCCCGCTCCAGGGCTTGGGTATACCCCTCATCACCGGGGCTGCCCACCCAGGCTTGGCGGTATTCAATGGCGGCTTCTTCCCAGCGGCCCTTCGACTCTAAGTATTCTCCCTGCATGTAATGATAGGAGCAGCCGGGCACGGTTAGGGCCAAGGCCAAACCAGAAGCCAGAAAAGAAGAGATATGAATGCGCATGGTGTGTCAGGCCTCGGGTGGTTGATATTTTTCACGGTAAAACGCTTGGTGACGCAGACGTCTCAAGCTTCACCCCGTCATCACCGGATAGTTGGGAGATTCTTCGGTGATGAACACGTCGTGAACGTGGCTTTCTTTCAAACCAGCGGGGGTAATGTGAATGAACCGGCTTTTGGTGCGCAGGGTTTCAATGTCTGGGGCCCCCACGTAACCCATGCCCGAGCGCAGCCCCCCGGTAAGCTGGTGAATATGCTCTGCCAGGGCCCCGCGATAGGGCACCCGGCCCTCCACGCCCTCTGGCACCAGTTTGATGTTTTCCGTCACGTTCTCTTGAAAATAACGGTCGGCGGAACCCTGGCGCATGGCCCCCACGCTGCCCATGCCCCGGTAAATTTTGTAGCGGCGCCCCTGGTAGAGGATGGTCTGCCCAGGGCTTTCATCGGTGCCGGCAAACAGGTTGCCCAGCATGGTGGTGTGGGCCCCGGCGGCCAGAGCCTTCACCACGTCGCCCGAGAACTTGATTCCACCGTCTGAGATGATGGGCAGGCCTTTTTTGGCCGTGGCCTTCAGCACGTCTAGAATGGCGGAGATTTGGGGAACGCCCACCCCCGCCACCACCCGGGTGGTGCAGATGGAGCCGGGGCCAATGCCCACCTTTACCGCGTCTACCCCCGCTTTCATCAGGGCCTCTGCCGCCTCGGCGGTCACAATGTTGCCCCCCACCAGTTCCAACCCAGAAAACGTACTTCGAATCTGCTGGATGGTGTCGATCACTTTTTTGGAGTGAGCGTGGGCGGTATCCACCACCACCACGTCTACCCCGGCGTTCACCAGGGCCTGGGTGCGGGTCAGGGCGTCGTGGCCCACCCCCACCGCGGCCCCCACCCGCAGGCGGCCCTTGCCGTCTTTGCAGGCCAGGGGGTAACGGCGGGCTTTTTCGATGTCTTTCACGGTAATCAGCCCCACCAGTTCATAGCCGCCGTTCACCACCAGCAGTTTTTCAATGCGGTGCTGATGAAGCTTCTCCTTGGATTCCTCCAAGCTGATGCCAGGGCTGACGGTAACCAGTTTGTCCCGCCCCTGGGTCATCAAATCGCTGACGGGTTTGTCGAAGTTGGTTTCAAACCGAATATCGCGGTTGGTGAGAATGCCCGCCAGTTCCTTGCCCCGGGTCACCGGCACCCCAGAAATCCGAAAGCGCTCCATCAAGTCCAGGGCTTGGCGCACGGTGGCGTCGGGGGAGATGGTCACGGGGTCCGAGATCATTCCGCTTTCCGAGCGTTTCACCAGGTCCACTTGGCGGGCCTGTTCCTCGATGGTGAGATTCTTGTGGATGATGCCAATGCCGCCTTCTTGGGCCATGCAGATGGCCGTGCGGTATTCGGTCACGGTGTCCATGGCGGCGGAAGCCAGGGGAATGTTCAGCCGAATGTTGCGGGTGAACTGGGTGCTCAGGTCTACGTCTTTGGGGTGCACCGAGGAAGCCTGGGGCACCAGCAGCAAATCATCAAACGTAAGCCCTTTTTCAATGTCGCTGGGGTTCATGGGGGAACCAAAGTGGGAGATGCAAAAAAAGGGTGAAACGACAAGGATGAAACGATGATGAAACGATAAGGGGAAAAAAGACTGGATGGCCGCCACCGGGATACGGTAGATTTTAACCTATAGGGTCATCAAGCCGCGTCTCATTGGATAATCTAAAAATCTATCACCTTTCGCCCCCGATGCAAATATTTCTGGAAACCGCCCGTGGCCTGGTCGCCGAACCCCTGGCCGCGGCCAAAGCCCGCCTCGCCGCCCGCCGCCCGCTGGTGTTGGGGGGGTTAAGCGGCTCGTCCAAAGCCTGGATAGCGGTGATGCTGGCGGAACCAGCCCCTGGCGCCAGACCCCAAGAAGAACCCAGACCCCTCGTGGTGGCGGCGGAAAGTTTTGAAAAAGCCGAGGCCCTGTGGGCCGATGCCCGGTTTTTTGGTGGGGCCCAGGGAATTTATTTCTTCCCCCCCTGGGACACCATGCCCTACGACACGTTCTCCCCCCAAAAAGAGCTGGCGGCCCAGCGTTTTGAAACCCTCGACGCCCTGGCCCAGGGCCGGGCCCGGCTGGTGATCACTACGGTGAGCGCCATGATGCAGGCCACCCTGCCCCTGGACCGCTTTCAGGCCCTGGTGCTGCGGCTGGAGCGGGGCAAGACCTATCCCCGTGCGGCCCTGGTGGAAGGCTTGGCCGCCGCTGGCTACAACCGGGTGGAAGTGGTGGAAGCCCCAGGAGAGTTCGGGGTGCGGGGGGAAATCGTGGACGTGTTTCCCATTCAAGAAGACCACCCGGTGCGGCTGGATTTTTTCGGCGACGCGCTGGAGGAGCTGCGCCCCTTCCGGGTGGATGACCAAGCCTCCATGGGGGAACTGGAGCGCCTGACCGTCTATCCTGCGGGAGAAGGGGTGATGACCCGGGAAACCGCCCGCCACGCCCTCACCCGGCTGCCCCATTACCGTTCCCGGGTGCAGCCAGACACCTACCGCCAATTGGCTGGGTTTTTCGAGCGGGCCCAGCCCTTTCCCGGCATGGAGCAATTGCTGCCCCTGCTGTACCCCCAGGTGGGCTGGCTGCACCAGGCCTTGCCCCCCCGCACCGTGCTGGTGTGGGACGAACCGGAGCGCTTGGCGGAGCGGGCGGGCCATGTGCACGATGAAGTGCTGCAAGAATACCGGGTGGCCCTGGAGCAGGGCACCCCCGCCCCCGAACCCGATGAGATGTACTTGTCTCCCGCCCACTGGAAAAAAGAATACGACCGCTTTCAACGGGTGGAATTCCACGGCCTGCTGGTGGAAGACGGGCAGGCCCTGGGGTTTGCCGGCAACCAGGCCCTGCGCCCAGCCCTGGCTGGCCAGCCCGAAGGCGCCCACGGGGTGGTGGGGTCGGTGATCGAAGCCGTGCGGGGCTGGCAAAAGGCCGGGGCCGGGGTGTTCATGGCGGCCCGCAGCCAAACCGGCGCCGAACGGCTGCGGCAGCTGCTGGCGGGGTTTCAGTTGGGGGCCTGGGTGGCCCCCTGGGAAGACCAGGGGGCCCTGCTGCCCGCCCAAGCCGCCCCCGGTGCCGCCCAAGACGTGGTGGTGCTGCCCCGCTCTCCTCAAGAGGGCTTTCGGATTGTGGACGGAGAGGGCAACACCCGGTTTGCCCTGCTGACCGAAGAAGAACTGCTGGGAGAAAAAACCCGCCAACGCCGGGTGAAGAAAACCAACATCCAGCAATTCCTGTCGTCTTTGGGAGACATTCGGGCGGGGGACCCGGTGGTGCACGTGGAATACGGCGTGGGCCGCTATCAGGGCATGAAGCGAATGAAAGCCGGCCGGGTGGAGGGCGACTTTCTGGAATTGACCTTCGCTGGCGACGACAAGGTTTACGTACCGGTGTACAACTTTCACCAGGTGCAAAAATTCACCGGGGTGGAGGGCGCCCAGCCCCCCTTAAGCCGCCTGGGAGACGGCGCCTGGGCCAAAACCAAAGCCAAGGCCGCCCGCCAAGTAAAGGACATGGCCGAGGAGTTGGTGCGGCTGTATGCCCTGCGGGCCGCCCGTCAGGGATTTGCCTTCCCCCCCCACGAAGCCCAAATGACGGAATTCGCGGAGGCTTTTCCCTATCAAGAAACCGAGGACCAAGAAAAAGCCATTGCCGACGTGCTGGCCGACATGACCCGGGAACAGCCCATGGACCGCCTGGTGTGCGGCGACGTGGGGTTTGGCAAAACCGAGGTGGCCATGCGGGCCGCCTGGCTGGCCTGCCTGGGGGGCAAGCAGGTGATGGTGCTGGTGCCCACCACCATTTTGGCCCAGCAGCACTATGAGACCTTTCAGCGCCGCTTCGCCGGGTTCCCCGTGAGCAGCGGCATTCTCAGCCGCTTCCGCTCTCCCAAAGAGCAGAAAGACACCCTGAAACAGTTTGCCGAAGGGAAACTGGATATTCTGATCGGCACCCACCGGCTGTTGTCGAAAGACGTGGCCGCCAAAGACCTGGGGCTGCTGGTGGTGGATGAAGAGCAGCGCTTTGGGGTGGCCCACAAAGAGCGGGTCAAGCAGATCAAAACCCAGGTGGATGTGCTGACCCTCAGCGCCACCCCCATTCCCCGCACCCTGCACATGAGCCTGATGGGCGTGCGGGACCTGTCTCTCATCAACACCCCCCCCATGGACCGGATGGCGGTGCGCACCCGGCTGTTTAAATCCTCCGACTACGTGATTCAAGAAGCGGTGAACCGGGAGCTGCGGCGGGGGGGGCAGGTGTTTTTCGTGCACAACCGGGTAGAAACCATTCACGCCTACGGCCAATACCTGCTGTCCATTCTGCCCAACGCCAGGGTGGGGGTGGCCCACGGCCAAATGGCCGAGCATCAACTGGAAGAGGTGATGCTGAAGTTCATTGAGGGCGACCTGGACGTGCTGCTGTCCACCTCCATCATCGAGTCGGGGCTGGACATCCCCCGGGCCAACACCATCATCATCAACAACGCCGATTTCTTTGGGCTGTCGCAGCTGTATCAAATGCGGGGGCGGGTGGGGCGCTCGAACCAGCAGGCCTACGCCTACCTGTTGGTTAGCCCGGAAAAACTGCTCACCGAGGTGGCCCAGAAGCGCCTGACCCTGCTGCAAGAACTAAACGACCTGGGCTCCGGGTTCAAAATCGCCTCCCACGATTTGGAAATCCGCGGTGCGGGCAACTTGCTGGGGGCCGAGCAGTCCGGGTTCATCAACTCCGTGGGGCTAGAGCTCTACACCCGCATGGTGGAAGAAGCCGTGGCCGTGCTGAAAGGAGAGGAAGCCGCCCTGACCCCCACCCGGGAATTCAAGATGGATTTGGGATTCCCCTACCTCATTCCAGAGGGGTTTATCGAGGGCACCCAACAGCGGCTGGAAGTGTATAAGCAAATGGCCGAGGTCACCGGAGAGGAAGAACTGTGGGCCCTGCGCCAAAACCTGGAAGACCGCTTTGGGCGGGTGCCGGGGGAACTGGACAACCTGCTGAATTTGATCCGGGCCCGGATTTTGGCCCAGCGGCTGGGGGTGTTTGCCCTGGAACGCAAAGGCGACGACCTGCAGGCCCGCTTTGCCGAAGGCGCCCACCTGGACGTGGACAAACTGATGGCCCTGGTGGCCGATCCGGCCCGGGGCCTGCGGTTGTTCCCCGACGGGCGGCTGCTGCTGGGGGCCATGCCCCCTTCTCCCCAGGCGGTGCTGGAAAGATTGAAGGTGCTGGAACCCCTGGGGGAGGGGTGATAAACTAGCCGGAAGCCCGATGGATACGATTCACATCCTCTCCAATCTCATCCCTTGAACGCACCCGAAGGCATCTGCTTATGAACCCACGGGGTTACAAACCAAACAGGCTGTTGCTGCTGCTGGCGGCTGGTCTGGCCGGGTTGACCGGACTGACCGCCTGCAAAGGGGGGCTCGACTTTTCCGGCGAGGAATTGGCCAAACGGCCCGTGGCCATTGTGAATGGCGATGAGATTACCTACGCCGAGTTTCAGCGGGCCTACCGCGAAAACATGAGCCAGTGGGAAAACCTGATTCTGGACCAAAGCGAAAACATGACTCCGCTCAAAACGTTGATTTTGGACGATTTGGTGGAGGAAAAACTGCTGGACCAAGAAGCCCGCCGCCTGGGAATTGAGGTGAACGGCGAAACCGTGCAAGAAAGCATCCGGCAAGAATTGACCTCGGAGGGGGAACCGGAAGTGGAACGGCGGGCCAGACTGCTGGACAAAGCCATGGACCAGTGGGTGGAAAAATACACCCGGCGGCTGGTGCACAAAAAACTGGTGGACCGCGAGGTCACCGGCCGCATTCACATTTCCGAGCGGGAGATGCACGGTTATTACAACGACAACCGCCGGATGTTTGACCTGCCCGAGCAGGTGCGGGTGCGCCACATCGCGGTAGAAACCAAAGCCAAGTTTGATGAACTGGTGAGCAAACTTCAGCGGGGCAACGATTTCGCCGCCCTGGCCCAGGCCTATTCCATTACCCCCGACCGCGCCCAAGGCGGCGACCTGGGCTGGGTGCAGCGGGGCGTGATGCCCCAAGAGTTTGACCAGGTGATATTTTCGCTGAACGGCATTGGGGCCATGAATTTGGTCACCCCGGCCAAAACCCAAATTGGGTTTCACCTGTTCCGCCTGGAAGAACGCAAACCCCGCCAGCAAATGTCTTTCCCCGAGGCCCAGGCCCAAATCCGCCAAATTCTCACCGATGAGCGGAAGGAAAAAGCCTACCAAGAATGGCTGGCGGCCCTGAAAAAGAAAGCCGTTATCCAGATCAACGAAAAACTTTTATCCTCGGAAATTCCGTGAACCCCGCGCCCCTGTCTGCCCCGTTAAAAACCCCCTCGGCCCCGGAACCGTTGGCCGTGGCGGTGGCCATGAGTGGAGGGGTGGATTCCTCGGTGGCGGCGGCGCTGCTGGTGGAACAGGGCCACCGGGTGGTGGGCGTTCACATGAAACTTTCTCCCCCCGCTGAACACGCCCCCCGCCCCGCCTCTTGCTGCTCGCTGGATGACGCCCTGGACGCACGGCTGGTGTGCGCCAAACTGGGCATCCCCTTCGTGGTGTTGGATTTTCAGCAGCGCTTCCAGGCCGCCGTGGTGGACCCCTTTTGCAAGTCCTACGGTCAGGGCAAAACCCCCAACCCCTGCGTGCTGTGCAACCAGCACATCAAAAGCCGCGCCCTGCTGGCCGAGGTGCGCCGCCTGGGCTGCACCCATCTGGCCACCGGCCACTACGCCGCCGTTCGTCAGGGGCCAGCCAACCGCTGGCAGCTGATCAAGCCCGCCGACCAGGCCCGGGACCAAACCTATTTTCTGTTCGGCACCCCGGCGGAAGAACTTCCCTTTCTGTTGTTCCCCCTGGCCGGGCTGGAAAAACCCGAGGCCCGCCGCCTGGCCGCCAACCTGGGCTTTGGCACCTGGGACAAACCAGACAGCCAAGAAATTTGCTTCGTGCCGGATGACTACCGGGCCTTTGTGGAAAGCCGCGGCGGGGGCACCCCGCCGGGGGATCTGGTCGACACCACAGGCCGAGTGCTGGGCCGCCACCAGGGGCTGCACCGCTACACGGTGGGTCAGCGCAAGGGCTTGGGCCTGTCCTCCCCCCAGCCGTTGTATGTGGTGCGGCTGGATGCCGCCACCAACCGGGTGGTGGTGGGGGAAGAAAGCGAATTGTGGGTGGAGTCGTTTCAGGTAGAGGGAGTGAACTGGGTCTCGATAGAGGCCCCCCAGGCCCCCCTGGAAGTCCTGGTGCGGGTGCGCTCCACCCACGAGGGGCAGACCGGCCGGGTGATTCCCCAGCCCAACGGCACCGCCCGGGTGGTGCTGCGCCAACCGGTGCGGGGGGTGACCCCCGGCCAAGCCGCGGTGTTCTACCAAGAGAACGTGCTGCTGGGGGGCGGATGGATTCTCCCGGAGGCCCCATGAACGTGGTGCTGGTGGGGTTCATGGCCTCTGGCAAAACCGCCATCGGTCGGCAGGTGGCCAAGCGGCTGGGGTATCGGCTGGTGGATACCGATCACTTCATCGAAACCCAAACCGGGCGCGCCATCGCCGATATTTTTCAGCAGGAGGGCGAGCCCTACTTTCGGGGGCTGGAGTCGGCCCTGACCCGTGCCATGGCCACCATGGAGAACACCGTGTTCTCCACCGGGGGGGGCATTCTTACCACCCCTGGCAACCTGGAGCGGCTAAAGCAGGTGGGGCTGGTGGTGTACCTGAAGGCCGACACGGCCGATATTCTGGAACGGCTGGAGCGAGACACCCGCCGCCCCCTGGTGCAAAAAGCCCTGGCCGAAGGCAACCTGAAAGAAACCGTGGAAACCCTGCTGGCCCAGCGCGAGCCCCAGTACCTGCAGGCCGATGTCACCGTGTCCACCCATGGCAAAGCCCCTTTCAAAACCGCCGGAGAAATCATCCAAGAAATCTCCAAACGGCTGAAACAGGGCCCATAGATCGAAGCCATTGGTTATTCAATTCATCACTTCTGCGTAACCTAATTTTTTCCCATCCCCCTGCCCCCTTCCCCCTTTTTTGGCAAACCCCCGGGTTATCCAGAGGACTCAATTCATCTATATCTTTTGTTGCAGGCTGAACAGAAGCAAGCACCTAACCTGTCGGCTTCAAGCGAATCCCAACCCCACCCCTGCCCTTCGGGCATCCCTTTACTCGAAGCCCGAAGGTGAAGAGATTGCTTCCGTCCAATCCATGTATTCCGAACGGATAAAATCAAAACATGATGGCTTCGAGCATTGTCCCTCTCCGACGGGGAGGGACAGGCGGCGCAGCCGCCAGGGAGGGGTGCTTTAACGGATGAATAGAATAGCCGGGGGACTCGAGTAAAGGGAGGGGTGCTTTACGGGAATGCTCCTTCCCAACAACACCCCACCCCTGCCCTTCGGGCATCCCTTTACTCGAAGCCCGAAGGTGAAGAGATTGCTTCCGTCCAATCCATGTATTCCGAACGGATAAAATCAGAACATGACGGCTTCGAGCATTGTCCCTCTCCGACGGGGAGGGACAGGCGGCGCAGCCGCCAGGGAGGGGTGCTTTAACGGATGAATAGAATAGCCGGGGGACTCGAGTAAAGGGAGGGGTGTTGTTCTAAAGAGAGAAACCCTATTCCGCTCAAAAAATAAACGTTGAACCCAACAGCCCCACCCCCACAGCCGCCAGCCACAACCCATTGCGCCGCAGCCACTGCCCGGGAGGTAGAAACTTCTGGGGCGGGTCCGACAAATGATGCCGCCCCCAGGCCTCCACAAAGTCGGCCAGTTGGGCCACAAAGGCCGGATGGTCCTCCACCGCTGGCACCCGGTGGGGGGTAAGCCCGTGGCGGCGGGCCAGCTCAAAATAGGTGTGCCCAATTTCGTGCAGGGTTTCCAGGTGGTCGTTCACAAACGCCAGCGGCAGAAACACCACATGGCGAAATCCCTCCCCCGCCAGCCGGGGAATCTCTTCATCGGTGTAAGGGCGCAGCCATTCCATGGGGCCCACCCGGCTTTGGAACGACAGCCGGAACCGCCAGCCGGGGAAAGCCCCTTCTAGCCCCGCCACGGTGCGCTCCAGGTCCTGCCGGTAGGGGTCGCCCCGCCGCACATAACTGGCGGGCAGCCCGTGGGCCGAGCATAGAATCAGCGTGTCCTGGGACCCCAGGCCCTCCGCGCTCAGGGTGCTCTTCAGGCGGCCCCCCAGGGCTTCCAGATATCTGGGGGCGTCGGGGTAATGGTCCACGGCGGCGGCCTGCCCCCGCCACCCAGCCCCAGCCAGGGCCTGGGTCAACTGCTTCAGCGAGGAGCCGGTGGTGGTGCGGCTGTAATGGGGATACAGCGGAATCATCAGCAGGTGTTCCACCCCCTGCTGGGTCAGGGCCTGGGCGGTTTGGGTGGTCCATCCCGGTAAGTAACGGTGAGCCGTGAACAACGGCAGGGCATGACCCCTGGCCCGCAATTCCGTTTCTAACGATTTGGCCAGCTGTGCAGTGGCCGCCACCAACGGAGAGCCCCCCCCGATGGCCCGGTATTGCTCCCGCACGTCCGGCGCCCGGCGGCGGGCAATTTTGCGGGCCAGGCGGTTTTGCAGCCAGCCGGGAAAGGGCAGTTGCAGGGTGTCGGGGTCACTCAAAATCTGAAAAATAAACTCCTCCACCTGCTCCAGGGTTTCCGGCCCGCCAAAGTTCAACAACACCACCGCCCGCCCGTGACTCATGGGGTCTCTCGACATGAAAGCGTGAACAAGAACCTGAAAGATGAAACAAATTCCTCTGACACCATCCTCTCATTCCCCCACTGCACCGTCCATTGGCTTTTTCTCCCCATCCATCGTATAATAAATATAAAAACCAACGGGATATCCCATGGATTCCAATCCGTTCCTTCAACAAGTTCAGCGCCATTGGGCCACCCTGTCTCGATGGGCCCACCGCCATCGCCGCCAGAATCTGGTGGCGGCTTATCTCACCATGCTGGCCATGCTGGGGTACCAGAGCGGGGTTTCCGCTGGTTTAACCGCCCGGGCAGCCTTGGGGGTGGGCGGCGGGGGTCCGGCCCGTCCGGCCCATAGCGTTCAGGTTCACAAAACATTTGCCGATTATAAAAGCATGCTCGACGCCAACCCCATGGCTCTGCGGCGGTCTCCCCTGCCCGAGGCAGGCTTGTTTCCCATGGAAACCACCGGCACGGTGGGAGACCCCCTCCCTGGCACCGGGGTGCTAAACATTCGGTTGGCGGGGGTATACATCGCCGGGTCCTCTTCCATGGCCATCGTGGCCGACACCGCCACCCAGCGGGAAAAAGTTTTTCGGCTGGAGGAATGCATGCCCAATTCCTCCGACAGCCCCATCACCATTTGCGGTGCCGGCATGGGCAAACTGATCGAAGTGCGCTCCGACCGGATTGTGGTGTTGAAAGACGACCGCTACTACAGTTTTGAGATGGAAGGCGGCCGCCCCAGCACGGGCGGTTCCAGCCGCAGCAATGCCGGGGCTGGCATCCAAATCTCCGGATCGGGGAACCAACGGGGTGTGTCTGTTCCCCGGGCCGAGGTGGACCTGGCCCTGGGGGCCAACTTCGCCCAACTGATGAAAGACGCCCGGGTATTTCCGGTGATTGAAAACGGCTTGCCCCAGGGCTTTCAAATTCGGCAAATCGTTCCCGGCAGCCTGTATGAAAAATTGGGGCTGCAGAATGAGGATATTATCAAGGCCGTGAACGGACAACAGATCACCACCATGGAACAGTCCATGAAAATGTTTCAAATCATGCGCAACGAAAGCAACATTCAACTGGAAATTACCCGGGGGGGCCAGCCCATGTCATTGTCTTACCAGATTCAATAAGGAGGCCCATGGCCAGAACCTTGATGATTCCAGGTTTGATTTCCCCCGGTACCCGCGCGGTGCTGTGCCTTGCCTTAAGCCTAGCTTGGGGGATTGGGCTTTCTGGCCCAGCCCAGGCCCAAGTCGTCGGCACCTTGCACGATTTCCGCCATCTGGGGCAAAGTTCCCGGGCCATGGGCATGGGCGGCGCCTACACCGCCCTGGCCCAGGGGCCGGAATCCTTTTTCTACAACCCCGCCGGGCTGGCCTTGGCCCATACATGGCAAATTGACTTGGTCGGCGGAAATGACACCAGCGATTTCTCCTATTCCTTCTACTCCAAAACGCTGAATGGATTTCGCGGCCTTGCTGGGAGTTTCAACGGATACATGAACGCCCAACCCCAAGCCAGGGAACCCCGTGGGTATGATGATTTTACGGCCGCCAGTTGGCACAACGGCAAAGGGTTGGGCTTGGCCCTGTTCAGCATCCACTCTGAACACACCGCCGGGTTTCTCGACACCTCCATGACCAACTATTTGGTGACGGCCAACCAGCAAACTTCTGGGGCCGTGTTGACTTACGCCTGGGCCACATCGGATGAAACCTTTGTGCTGGGGGGGTCCATCAAAGGATACTCCGGAACGGCGGGCATGCTGACCGATTCCGATGCCAGCCTGACCTCCACCATGGGCTACCAGCCTCACCTCAACAACAAATCCATCGCGGACACCACCTTCGATTTGGGGATGCGGTTGCAGTTGGGCATTCCCTTCTTAAAACCCACCCTGGGGGCGGCCCTTTTGAATGGCGGAGCAAAAAAACCCATCTCCGCCAGCGGAATCACCACCGGTGCCTATTATGGGTATGGCACAAGAGAAACCTTCAACGTGGGGGTGGCGCTTGGCCCTATGAAAATCACGGACCTGATCCAGGTCTCTGCCGCTTTTGAAAACGAAGACGTATGGAATCAACACCCCTTTCTTTCTGGGAAAGACAAACTACACCAGGGGGTGGAATTCGCCTTGTATCCCATCAACCAGGGCCAGCACGGATTGTATGTTCGATTTGGCACGGCCTTTGGCAGGCCCACCCAGGGGGTGTCTTTGCAATTGGCCAAAAACGTTTTATTGAACTACGCGGCTTATTCCTCGGCGGTGGTCGTGGAGAACACCAACCTAACCGGGTTAAGTGGTTCTACCCGGTATGTAGAGCAGCGGCAGTATGGGCAGATCATCGTGGAATTTTAGTTCAACCCTAGACCAACCCACACGGGTCCTGACATGAGCATCTATTCTACCCGTTTCCGCAGGCTAACCTTGGGGCTGTTGTTGTGCCTAGGGGTACCTGGCACCCTGTGGGGCCAGGTCACCGTCCCGGTCTCCCACGAATACGCCCGGCTGGGGCAGTCTCCGTTGATGCAAGGCAGCGGGGCCTCCAACACCTCCACCGCCGTGGGTCCCGATGCCTTGTTTCTGAACCCCGCCGGACTGGTGCTGGAAGAAACCTGGAAGGTGTATGTGATTGCCCAGCATGGGAGCAGCTTCAACTATTCGGATTTCCGTTTCAACCAATTTAATACCTTCATGGGCAACAGCCCTGGCGCGCAACTGTTTCTGAATGGCCAAGGCGGAGAGGGCAACAGCCAGCGTGATTTTCATTCCCTGGTCTATCATAACGGCAGCGGGTTTGCCCTGGCGTTGTTCTCTGGCCGCGGGCAACACTCCATAGGGTTCATGGATCCCTTCGCTGCCGGAACCCTGAACAAATCTTTGATCAGCGGAAAAGACGATTGGAGCGGCGGGCAAATCACCTACAGTTGGGCCAGCGGGTTTCGCACCTTTATGTTTGGCCTAAGCGTGAAGGGCGTGACCTGGAATGGATTTGAACGCTACGACACCGCTGCCACCCTGGGAGCCTCTGGTTACACCTTTTCAGGTCAAACATACCGGCTTTCCAAAACCTTGTTCGACGCGGGCATTCAACTACGGCTGCCAGTAGGGTTTTTTAAGCCCACTTTTGGTCTGGCCGCCCTGAACCAAACCCCCAACACCGGGGGAACCGTCACCAAAAATCTTCCGGAGCGCACCGGATTATCCCCGGAAATCAACGCGGGGTTTTCTTTGGGGCCCATGGACATCACCGATCAGACCCGCCTGACCCTCACGGCGGAAAACCGAGACATCGGCCTGCAGTCTCCCCAGTCTAAGTATGTCGTCCGCGACAACTGGGGCGCCAAACTGGAAATGTTCCCCATCGGCAACGACCTGCACGGATTGACCCTGGCCACTGGGGCCTACCAGGGCCGCCCATCGGTGGGGGCCAAGGTGCGGCTTTCCACGGTGCTATCGCTGGAGTACAGCCAATACACGGAGCATCTGGTGGTGGAGTCTCCCAGCAACCCCGTGAACGTTCAACCCGACAAAAGGGAATTCATGCGGGTGGTGATCGAGTTTTAAGGCAAAAAAAAGCCCCCTGTGGAAGGGGGCTTCAGAACGGTCAAATGTTGTCCTCTTGCGGGCGGGGGTCAACCGTTCTTTTCCAAGTATTCTTTGTAAAACGTTTTTAGCCACTCTTTCATGGCGGGCTCCATATACTCAAAGTTAATCCCCCCCCGGTCTGTCACCTCCCAGAATTTCTTCTTGTTCACCGCCAGCAGTTCCGTTCTCACTTCCGTCAACCATTCAGGCTTTTCGGTTTTCAGGCTTTGGTGAATGGTTTCCAGGGCGTCTTTATGGTTGCCGGTAGACATGAGATAGGCCGCCAGAATGACCTGGGCTTTGCGCACGCCTTTGTGCACAAAGGCCACCTTGCGAACATCCTCCGAGCTAGACATAGCCAAAAAGTTATTGAGCAAGGTGTCGAGGCCGCCGGTTTTTTGACGGAAACCGTTTTCCAGCAGGGTTCCAATATCCATGGCCGCCACCAACATCAAGAAGGGGATGCCCCCCCGGATGGACTCTTGCCCGTAATATTGCAAAAAGGTGGCAATTTCCTCGGACAGTTTGGGGTAAGAAGCCAACAGTTCTTCGGCCAAGCGCCGGTATTGATAAAACATGGTGAACACCGCCCGCTGGTTGCGGTCGTTCACCGCCCGGCGAATATAGGTGTTGAAATATTCCAAGCACAGGTACAGGGTTTCGTAGTCGCCGTTGTCGCGGGCGGTGGTGGCGATATGCCGGGTGTTCAACGCAATGGCACTCACCGCGTCGGGCATGCCTTTTAACGATTGGTTGAACAACAGCTCCAGGTTCATGAACCCGCGGGTTTCCACCCAAATTTTCCGGTCGTGAATTTCGATCAGGTATTCCGACGAAATCGAGATGAAGTGATGAGAATGGGGCACAAACCAGGCCGGGTCCATTTTCTCTTTCATCGGAATGTATTTGCGAATCATCAGGCACAGGGTGTCAATCGACATTAACGCCACGTTACGGTCTAATTGGTTCACCGAGCTAAGAGCGATGTCAGACACCTGCTCCATGCTGTTGGCCATGTGGTTCTTGGCCTTTTCCAGGCTTTGGCCGCCGTGGGTTTGGGAGGCTTTTTGAATCTTGGCGTTCTGGGTTCCCTCGATATTGCTCAAAATATTGGAGGGGGTCAGAAACTGAAACACATACTGAAAGTACGGAATCAGCAGCGCCAGCAACAGAGACGTAATGATCGTCAGGGTTAAATTGCCCCACCAGTGCACAAAGTTTTCCCGGGCGGAATACAAAATCCACGAGCTGTACACCGACGCCAGCACCATGGCCAGAATGGACAAAATGTTCACCCGGTCCGCCAGAAACAAATCGACCAGTTTTGGCGTGTAGCGCTGGGCGGCCAGTTGCACAACGATGGCGGAGACGGTGAGGGTTAGCCCCAAGATTCCGATGAGCACCTGGGGAAGCTGCCCCACCGCGGAGGTGGAGGCGTCGAAATCCCCGCGCAACATATCTTCCAGCAAGGATCCCAGGGTCATACCCTCTGGCATGTCTAGCAGGGCGGTGGCCATGAACATGACCAACCCCAAACCCATGATGAGCCCCATGGGAACCACCCACATGGCTACGAATCCACCTTTCTCTTCGGCCTCGCCCAACGCGGTGCCTTTTTCCAAGTTGTCCAGTGCTTTCATGGTGTCCATCTTTCTGGAAGGGGTGGCGTTCCGGACCGGTAATGCCCCCCTGGGTTCCGGCTGGTGAACAGACGCTTCTTAAATTAATGTTTTGTATTCATTCCACAATTTTTTTAGCTGTGGATGGATTGGGCAAAATGGATGCAATTCCCCGGCCATCATTAATCTCTTCACCCCAATAAACGAGGTATTTCACCCCATGGAACCCCCATTTTCCCCTCCCAGCCAAGAACAGGTGGATTGGATTGACGATCAAGGCCAGGTGCTAGGGGTGGTCACCCGGGCCCGCATGCGGGCGGAAAACCTGCTGCACCGGGTCAGCAGCACCCTGGTCACCCGCGCCGATGGTCGAGTGTTTGTGCAGAAACGCACCCTCACCAAAGACGTGTTCCCAGGATTGTGGGATGTCTTCGTGGGGGGAACCGTGGCCAGCGGGGAAACCTTTGAACAAAACGCCCGGCGGGAACTGGGGGAAGAACTGGGAATTTTCGGCGTGCCGGTGCTCCATTTGCTGGACCACACCTATCGGGGCCCCCAAACCCAGGCCCATATCCGGGTGTTTACCTGCCGCTGGGAGGGACCGGTGACCCTGCAACCGGAGGAAGTGGCCGCAGGCCATTGGGCCGAACCCCAAGAAGTTGACCAGCTCATCGCTCAAGGAGAACTATGCCCCGACAGCGCCCAAGGGTGGGGATTGGTGAAGGCACAGCGGAAGATCACAATGGGATAAAGGCAGGAACGCAACAAAACATCATCTGGTCACGGCAAAAGATGAAAGAGCTGATCTTTCCAGCAACACCCCTCCCTGGCGGCTGCGCCGCCTGTCCCCATCGTGGAGGGACAAGACTCGAAGCCACCGGACATTTTATTCAGCCGTTCAGAATATAAAAGACTGAAAGGAAGCAAGCGCACAACTTTTCGGCTTCGAGGATTTCCCCTCCCAACAGCACCTCTCCCCCCTGCCCCCCTCCCCAATCAGGGAGGGGGGAATGGCTCGAATCCGATGAGTGTGTGATTGTTTCCTTCCGGCTGAATCATCCGAACGGATGAATCGAATACCCGGTGGCTTCGATTCATTTCCCCTCCACGAAGGGGAGGGGATGCCCCCGCCAGGGGGCAGGGGAGGGGTGCTGTTGGGACAAGACTCGAATCCATCCTGTTCTAACTTTATCCGTTCGGAACACATGGATTGAACGGAAGCCATCGCATCACCTTCCGGCTTCGAGTAACGGGAGTTGCTGGGAGGATAATGCCTCGAAGATTCTATGGACACACGTACCACGTTCCCCAATCCGGCTGAAACTCCACCAGAGCCACGATGAGGATCATCAGCAGGGTGGGGGCCTCGTTCCACAGGCGAAAGGCCCGGGTAGAAAGGGGAAAGGGCGGGGCCAAAAACTGTTTGCGCCAAAGACCCGCTAAAAAATGCACGGCCAACAAAGCCGCCACCGCCCCCAACTTCGCCGAGAACCACCCGGTGGCCAGGGTGCCGCAGGGGTTCATGGCCGCCATGGCCCCGCCGCTTAGGGCGGCGCTCCACGCCGCAGGCACGGTAATGGCCAGCCACAGGCGGCGCTCCATGCCCTGAAAGCGCTCCCACACCACCGGCACGGTTTCCAGGCGGTGGTTCACATACAGCCGGATCAAGTACAGCAGCCCCGCCATCCAGGCAATCACCGAAACAATATGCAGGGTCTTCACGGCTTGATACCACGGGTCCATGGCGTCCTTTCCTTTCGGGTGACCTACGAGCCGCTGTCTTCAAGCCCTTTTTCCTTCAGGGCTTTCTTGGCTTCTTCATTGCCCAGGTTGGCCGCCTTTCGCCAAAGGTTCAGGGCTTTTTTGGGGTCTTTGTCTACGCCAATGCCTCGGTCATAGGCCACCCCCAGATAATACATCGCCCGGGGGTGACCACCGTCCGCCGCTTTGCCCCACCACAACAGCGATAATTCCGGATAGTTTTCATCACAACCGCATTCTTCGTACAGGTTCCCCAGGTTATACATGGCGCTCAGGTGGCCCTGTTCAGCGGCTTTTTTATACCATACGGCGGCTTGATCCAGGTCTTTTTTCACTCCTCTCCCATCGTGATAAAAAACGCCCAGGTTGTATTCGGCTTCCATGTATCCCAGGTCCGCCGATTTTTGCCACCATTGCGTGGCCATCTTATCGTCTTTCTTCGTGCCGGTGCCTTCGGCGCTCATCACCCCCAGGTTGTACATCGCCTTGGGGTTGCCCTTGTCGGCCGCTTTCAAGTACCAAGCAATGGCTTGCTTGTAATCCTGCTTCACGAAAATGGCGTCGTGGTAGGCCAATCCCATGTGGTACATGGCACCCCCGTGCCCCAATTCGGCCGCCTTGCGCCACCATTCTACCGCCAGTTTGGTGTTTTTTTCCGTGCCGTTTTCCCCCATGTAGGTATTGCCCAAATAAAACATGGAATTTGGGTTGCCCTGGTCGGCGCCTTTTTGATACCAAGCCACGGCCTGTTTCATGTCTTTGTCCACGCCCTCGCCGTTTTCATAGGCCAGCCCCAGGTTGCCCATGGCCTGGGTATCGCCCAATTCCGCCGATTTTTTCCACAGCTCCACCGCTTTGCGAAAATCTTGGCCAACGCCCAACCCCTGGCCGTAGGCAATGGCCAGGTTGTTCAGGGCCCCGGCATTGTTGTTTTCCGCGCCCTTGCGATACCAGATCAGGGCCTTCTGCATATCCTTTTCCACCCCCAACCCGTCTTCGTAAATCACGCCAATTTTGTTCATAGCGTTGG
The DNA here is from genome assembly GCA_029858505.1 of Deltaproteobacteria bacterium. GTDB lineage: Bacteria > SAR324 > SAR324 > SAR324 > JACQKK01 > JAOUEW01. The sequence goes on along the minus strand of JAOUEW010000001.1, from coordinate 215,612 downwards.
AATCGCCCAAGTCGGCGGCTTGTTGAAAAATCTCCAACGCCCGCTTGGGGTTTTTCTCCACCCCGATCCCCCACATGTAACAGTTGCCCAGGTAGAACATGCCCAGGGTGTCTTCCCAGGCGACGGCTTGTTCATACAAGGCAATGGCTTTCTTCAAATCTTTTTTCACCCCCTCACCGCTTTCATAGGCCACCCCCAGGTTGGCCATGGCCCGAGAGTGCCCCATGCCAGCGGCCTTTTCCCACCAAACCACCGCTTGTTTGGCGTCTTTTTTCACTCCCCTGCCCTTCAGGTAGGCAAATCCCAGGTTGAACATGGCGTCTTCGTGGTTCAACTTGGCGGCCTTGCGGAACCATTCCACCGCCTGCTGATCATCTTTCTTGACCAGCACACCCTCCTCGTAAGCTTCTCCCAGGTTGTTCATGGCCCCGGCGTTGTTTAATGCCGCCGCCTTGCGCCACCATGCCATGGCTTGCTCAGGGTCTTTGGTTACCCCTACCCCCCCGGCATAGGCCTGCCCCAGGTTGTTCATGGCTGGCGCAAACCCTTTCTCTGCCGCCTTACGCCACCATGCCACCCCCTTCTCCACGTCTTTAGACAGGCCGTCACCGTAAAAATAGGCGCTTCCCAGGGAATGCACGGCCCATACATCGCCCGTTTCTGCTTGGGCGGGCAGGCCCTTCGCGGCTTGCCCGTACCATTTCTTGGCTTTCTCTTGGTCCGGTTTCATCCCCAAGCCAATTTCATACATGATCCCCAGCCGAAATTGGGCGGCGGGGTCCCCGCCCTCGGCCAGCTTGGTGAGCATGGCAAACGCCTTGGGGTAATTTCGGTCTTGATAAACTTTGAAGGCCGCCTCCCGGTCACCGGCCCAGGCGGGTCCAGCGGGTCCAACCAGTGCGATCAGCACACCCACCAGCAGCAGGCAGGCCAGCCCTAAGCGCCAGAAACGTTCAAGCCTTCGCTGTCCAACATGAGGATTTACCAGAAGGTTTTTCATAACACCCCCGATCGGTTTTTATTTGGGTTTGGGTTCCAGATTATTCTTGTAACAGGAAGAATATCGCGGAAGCAAATCAAAGCTCTTTGATGGCAGACGAAAAGACCCTCCTCCCAACAGCACCTCTCCGCCCCCCTCCCCAAGCAGGGAGGGGGGAATGGCTCGAATCCGCTGAGTGATGCACTTGCTTCCTTCCAGTCTTTGTTTCCCGAACGGATGAATCGAAACTCCGTTGGCTTCGATAATTTCCCCTCCCTGATTGGGGAGGGGATGCCCGCAGGGCAGGGGAGAGGTGTGGTTGGGAATCACCGATAACTTAGAAAAATAATTACGTGGTGTGGCGGGGGCCGGGGGGAAGTGCCGTGGGAGACGGCGGAGCGGGGACTGGTTCTACTGGCCACCGAATGTCAACTTGGCGGCCCGGAGCGCTGGACGTGGGGGGCAGCAAAAACCCGGCCCGCCCCGTAGGAAATGGATTCAAAGCGTGATCGGCCAGATCCTTGGGGTTAAAGGGAACCAAGGCCCCCCCCTGAGAGGCCACCACCAGATATTTGTTCAACCAAACCGCATGCTCGTTCAGCCGGGGCCAACCGGCCCGGCCCAGGGCCCGGTCCACCACCACCAGGTCAGACCCCACCAGGCACAACAGCCGCCCCGTGTCTTGGCCCCGTTCCTGGCGCGCCGCCGCGAAGCAGGGGCCCCCCGGCTGGCCATCCACCAGCACCTCCACGGCGCTATCCGCGGGCAGCAACTGGGCCTGCCCATACAGCAGTTTGATTTCCACCGGAACCGGTGTTCCCAGCCCCACCAGCAACAACAGCAACAGGGTCACCACCAGCCAGCCGTTAAAGGCCAGCCGGGCGGACCACCCAATCAGTTTGTTTACCCACCGCAGCAGTTGAATCATGGTTAGTTCAGTTTGGTTTTGCCTGGTTCCTGGTTCATCCGCTGAAGCACCCGCTCCCACTTTTCTTTCCCCGCTGGCGGTTCGGCCGCGTCGTCTTTTTCCATCTGGGCCGGATCTATTTTGCTTTTTTCCAGCACGTGATTGGCCACAAAGATGGGCGTGGTGGAACGCAGGGCCAGGGCAATGGCATCGCTGGGGCGCGAATCAATGGCGTGTTCTTTTTCGTTCAGAAAGAAAAAAATGCGGGCAAAGTAGGTGTTGTCCACTAGGTCGCTCACCTCCACCCGTTCCAGCATGGTATGAGACATTTCCAGAAAATTAAAGAACAGGTCGTGGGTCATGGGCCGGGCGGGCTCAATGCCTTCCATCCGCATGGCGATGGACTGGGCCTCGAACAGGCCAATCCATATGGGCATCAGCCAGCCGGTCTTTTCATCTTGCAGAATCACGATGGGGGCGTGGGTTTCTGGGTCTAACACCAGCCGGAACACCTTCATCTCGGTGTAGTTTTCCAGGGTCATGGAGAAACCTCCCTTCCGGCCAATGAGTGTTTGCGAGATTCGGTGATGTCTACCCAAATCAGCGTCCCGGGGGCCGCGGTGGAGTTCATCACCGACACGGGTTTGTTGGCCCGGGTGCGGCCAAACCTCTCTCCGTGGGTTCTTAGGCTTTCCCCCTCCACCAGCACTTCTTGGCGCGTGCCCACCGCCTGGTCTTGAATTTCGGCGATGATCTCGTTTTGCCGGGCCAGCAGGCGGGCCAGGCGCTCGTTCTTTTGATCGTCTTCAATTTGGTCGGGGAACGCCGCGGCGGGGGTGTTGACCCGGGCCGAAAACTTAAAGGCATACACCTGATCGAACCGCACCTGGTCTAACAAGTCCATGGTCTGCTGAAAGTCTTCCGGGGTTTCGCCGGGAAAGCCCACGATCACGTCGGTAGACAACGCCGCCTGGGGCAGCAGTTCCCGCAGCATGGAGACTTTGTCTAAAAACTGTTGGCGGGTGTGTCGCCTGCGCATTTGCTTCAGCACCCGGTCGGAGCCCGATTGAATGGGCAAGTGCACTTGCTCGCACAGGTTGGGCAGCTCCCGGTGGGCCATGGCCAGTTCCCGGTTGAAGTCGTTGGGGTGGGGAGAGGTGTATCGCAGCCGCGCCAGGCCCGGCACCGCCGCCACCTGCCGCAGCAAATCCACAAACCCCGCGCTGCCGGACCGATAAGAATTTACGTTTTGCCCAAGCAGTAAAATTTCTTTCACCCCGCGGCGCAGCAAGGCCTGGGTTTCTTCCACCACGGCCTCTGGGGTTCGGCTGACCTCTCGGCCCCTGGTGTGTGGAACGATGCAAAAGGTGCAAAAGTTGTCACAGCCTTTCATGATGGCCACCTGGCCCTTCACGCCCCCCTCCATGGGCAGCACCGGGGGAGTCATTCCGCTGTCCAGGGCATCCCAGGGGGTTTTCCCCTCGCGGAAGGCCGTGCGCAGCACCCGTTTTCCCTGGCCCGCTTCCCGCAGCATGGCGGGCAGTTCCCCCCACTGGTCGGGGCCAAACACCATGTCTACCGCCCGGGCACGCTGCAAAATGCGCTTGCCCTCTTGCTGGGCCACGCAGCCCCCCACCGCCACCTTCAGGTCGGGGTTGGCTTGTTTCAACTGGGCCAGCTTGCCCAGCAGGCTAAACACTTTGTCTTCCGGCTTTTGCCGAACCGAGCAGGTGTTGATCAGCACCAAGCCCGCCTGCTCTGGGCTGTCCACCGCTCGCCAACGGTCTTCCTCCAGCATGGCTTTCAGCCGGCCGCTGTCGTATTCGTTCATTTGGCAGCCAAAGGTTTGAATAAAATACGTTTTCTCGGCCTGCTCGGTCATCTCAGGAATGGATTCCATAGGGCTGTGAAAAAAGGAGAATGTTCTGGTTGTTTTCAGGTTACCATGATCCAAAATTCCCTGCATAATTCTCTCATGAGCAAACCTTTTTTGATCGCCGACGGCGCGCCGGGCCCCTGGCTGGCGGCCCGGTTTCCCAAACTCACCCTGCCGGTGGAAACCCTGAACCTTTCTCAGGGAGAAACCGTGACCCAGTTGCACCGGGCCTTTTTGCAGGCCGGGGCCCGGCTGGTGCGCACCAACACCCGGGGGGCCTGCCGCCCGGTGCTGGCCCGCGGTGGAATGGGAGATCGGGTGGAGTCGATGAACGTGATGGGGGCGGGGCTGCTGCGGGAGCTGACCCTGAACGGCCCCTTTGCCGGCAGCACCGCCATGGGCAGCCTGGGGCAAATTTCTCGCCCGGCCGAAACGCTGTCTCAAACGGAATTGGAAAAGGGTTACAGCGAGCAGATCATTTATCTGTCAGACAGTCAGGTGAATATTTTGCTGTTGGAACACTTCACCCGGCTGGAGGAAGCCTTGATGGCCCTGAAGCTGGCCGCCAGCGCCAGCGATGCCCCAGTGCTGGTGGGGTTGACCCTGGGCCCGGATGGCCTGACCGAAGACGGGGTGCCCCCCGCCCAGGCCGCCGCCCGGCTGGCCGCCGCCGGAGCCGGAGCCGTGGGAGTGAGTTGCCTGCCGCCGGGCGAGCGGCTGACCCGAGCCGTGGAACAGATGGCCCCCGCGTTGGAACAGGCTGGCATTCCCCTGGCGGTGCTGGCGGCAGGGCATTCAGCGGGCTCTCCGCTGACCCCCCAAGCGTGGCTGGATGGCCTGGAGCCCCTGCTGGCCTTCTCCCCCGCCATCGTGGGGGGCTGTTGCGGCGTGGGGCCAGAGCATATTCAGGCCCTGGCCAGCCGCCATCCCTCCGCCGAACCCCCACGGGTTGAAGAACCCGCCCCCCCTCCTCCCGTCAGCAAACCTCCTGCCTAGTGGATAGCTCGGAATCATCGGTGATTCCCAACCACACCCCTGCCCTGCGGGCATCCCCTCCCCAATCAGGGAGGGGAAATTATCGAAGCCAACGGATATTCGATTCATCCGTTCGGAAAACAAAGACTGGAAGGAAGCAAGTGCATCACTCAGCGGATTCGAGCCATTCCCCCCTCCCTACTTGGGGAGGGGGGCGGAGAGGTGCTGTTGGAAGGAGGGCAGGGCGGAGAGGTGCTGGTGAAAACTGAACGGCTGCAAGCAACTTGTCGGATGCGAGTATAAGGAGGAGTGATGGATCAAATCGCCGCTGGATTCGAGCTTATTCTTCCCCGTCCTGACCGATGGATTCCACCGGGCAGGATTCCATGGCTTCTTTGCACAGGGCTTCTTCTTGCTCGCTGGCGGGCTGTTTAAACACATAATCGTGGCCCTCCCCCTCCTCCACGGTGAAGTTGTCTGGGGCAATTTCCGAGCACAGGTTGCAGTCAATGCACTCCTGATCCACGTAGTATTTTCCGGGAACGTTTTGGGGCCATTTTTTGGTTTTATCCGCCAAGACAAGCTCCTTCAAAGGATTTGAAACTGGGTTAAACACGTTAGGCTATGTTCTATTTTGCCCGTGTTGGGTTTGGGGGTCAACCAAACAGCCCAACCGGTTAATGGCGCTCCAACACTTCGGTGTTGCCCTGCTCGTCAAACGCCATCACGTTGTAGGGGTCCACCCGAGAGCCTTCCATGCCAGGAGATCCCACCACCATGCCGGGCACGGCCACCCCTTTCACGCTTTTTTTGCCAGCCAGCATTTTCTTCACCGAGGAAACAGTGACATGGCCTTCCAGTACCCGGCCCCGCACCACCCCGGTGTGGCACGATCGCATCTCTGGGGGAACGTGGTATTTCTGCTTGATGGCGGTCATATCGGTAGTGTCGTGGGTGTTCACGGTATAGCCCGCTTGGCGCATGTAGGTCACCCAGGCATTGCAGCAGGTGCAGGTGGGGTCTTTGTACACCTCCACCGTGTCGTTCACCGTGTCGCCAGCCCAGGCGGGCTGGGCCAGCAGCCCCACAACGAGAAACAACATATAGCCCAAATATATTCCTGAGTTTTTTATTCGGCTCATGACGTAACCTCTTTGTTGGGTTGAGCGGAACCACCGCTGGACACACTTGCCGCCCGCAGTTCCGCGGCGCGGGTCATCAGGGCGCCAATGCGGGCGGCCATTTGTTCGGGTTTGTCGGCCAAGCCTTCGGCCATGCGGCAGTTGTCGAGCAGTTGGTCGGCCAGGTCTCCCAGCAGGGGGTCCGCCGGGTCGTGGGCCAGCATCACCCCCATGTGCCGCAGCAGGGGGTGGCGGGGGTTCACCTCCAGCACCTTGGGGGCGGCCTGATAGTCTTTGTCCATCATGCGCATCATGCGGTCCATCTGGGCCGACTCCCCCGCCGGGTGCACCAGCACCGCCGGGCTTTCCACCAGCCGCTGAGAGGCCGCCACCCGAGACACCCGCCCCTTCAGCCGGGCGGTTAAAAAATCCACCAGCGGCTGGGTGTCTCCAGACTCGTGACTTGAAGTGGGGGCTGGCTGGCCCAGCTTCAGGGCTTCCAACCCTTCTTGGTCAATGGCGGCCAAGCGTTTGCCCTCAAACTCTCCCAGGGAATTCACCAAAAAGCCGTCCACCGGGTCGGTCAGGTACAACACCTCCAAACCGTTGGACTTAAAAAATTCCAAGCCTGGGTTGGCCAGCACCGCGTTTCGGCTGGACCCCAGGGCATACAAAATTTCGGTCTGCCCGTCCTTCATCCGGCCCAGGTATTCCTTCAAAGACACCGGCTGCAAGGCCCCCTCTGCCGAGGAATCGAACCGCAGCAGTTCCACCAGCCGCTCCCGGTTGATAAAATCGGTGGGCAGACCTTCTTTAATCACCCGGCCGTATTCTTTCCAAAACAGGGCGTAGTCTTCCGGAGAGGACTGGGCCAGTTCTTTCCACTCACGCAGCACCCGCCCGGTGAGGCTGGTTTTGATTTTGTCCAGCACCCCGCCCCGCTGCGCCATCTCTCTCGACACGTTCAAGGGAACGTCTTCCGAATCCACCACGCCCCGCAGAAACCGCAGGTAGGGGGGCAGCAGGTCCCGGCAGTCCGACTGAATAAACACCTTGTTGGCATACAGTTGCAGCCCGGTGTATTCCGGATTGTACAGCACGTCGCTAGACACATGGCGGGGCAGGTACAGCAGCGCCCGGTACTGCACCGGGGCATCGATGGAAAAATGCAGGGTGCGCCAGGGGGCCTCCATACCATGGGTCAGGTACTTAAAGAATTCCTGGTGCTGCTCGGCGGAGACGTCTTCTTTGGGGCGGGCCCACAGGGCTTCCAGGGTGTTCAGCCGCCGGCCTTCCATGCGAATGGGGAAGGGAATGAAGTTGGAATACTTGCGGATGATCTCTTCCAGCCGCCACCCGGCGGCAAATTCTTGGGCGTCCTCCCGCAGTTCCACCCGCACAGTGGTGCCCCGATGGGTGCGGGTAGAGGGCGCCAACTGAAAGGTACCCTCTCCCTCGCTGGCCCACTGCCAGGCTGGCTGACCGGGGTCCGCCGGGCATGAATCCACCACCACCCGCTTGGCCGCCATGAAGGCGGCGTAGAACCCCACCCCAAATTGGCCGATCAGTTCCTGGCGCCCCTGGGGGTTGGTCTGGGTCAATTCTTTTAGAAAGGCCAGGGTGCCCGACTTGGCAATGGTTCCCAGATTGGCGGCCAGTTCGTCGCGGGTCATGCCAATGCCGTTGTCGGAGATGACCACCGCTTTGGCGGCCGCGTCAATCTCCAGGGTAATCTCCAGTTCGGCTTGGGGGTCCCGCACCTGGGGCTGGGTAAGCATGTGAAACTTCAACTTGCTCAGGGCGTCGGCGGCGTTGGAAATCAGTTCCCGCAAAAACACTTCTCGCTCAGAATACAGCGAGTGGATGATGATATTCAGCAGCTGAGACATTTCCGCCTGGAAGGCCCGGGTTTCGGGGGCCGGTTGGGCGGAGGAATTCACGGGTTGGGCGGTATCGGTCATGGCGGGTTCCAGAAAACGCAAAAAGATGGGTATCGAAAAAACAGGTGACAGGGAGATGTCTATATTTTTCCCGCCGGGGCCGGTCAGGTCAAGGGGTTTTGCCCAGGGCCTGCTTCTCTCCATATTGCAGCCCCCACTGCAGCAGCGGGCCGGTCATCACCGCCGCCAGCAGCAGCACCCCCGCCACCCCGCCACCATCGCCCAGAGCAACGCGGGCTAGGTCGGGCTTGGCGTTTTGCCAAAGCTGGGCCTGCCGCCAAGCCAAGGTGTACACCCCCGCAGCGGCCCCCCCCAAAAAACGCGCGAAGGCCAAGGTTCCCAATACAAAATGCAGCCCCCGTAGCGGCTTGAGAAATCCCAACAAATTTATCCAACCCGCGATCAATAGGACCAAGATACCAATCCGGGCCAAAGCCCCCACGGCGATCTCAATCAAATTTGGTTCGGTGAGCATTTCTCGGGCAGACATTTTTCCATATTTTAGATAAGCCAACTGGTTTCCCTGAGTATCGTGGTAGGGGGCAAAGCTGTCTTTCTTTTGCACGGCCAACACGGAAATCTCCGTGGTGGGGTTCAGCCGCTCAAAAGTAATCCTCAGGTCTCCCAACTCCGGCTTGGCTGGGTCCCCCACCCAAATCTCGCTGCCAGATACCCGGGCCCTGCCCCGCAGGGCCGCTGGCAGCCCAGCCAGCAGGGTCTCCAGTTTCAAGCCGTCCAGGGGCACCGGTTCCGTGGCCACCAAAACGTCCCGCTGGCTGGCTGTCAGGCGATAGGCCCCCAGCGTCACCTGCCCCGCCCGCCAAGTTTGGCCAGCCACCGCCGGGTCGGGGTTGGCGTGCCCCAGACGAGACTTAAACCCCTCCGAAGACACCCTTCCCGGCGCCCATCTTAATTCATAGGTATAAGTAAATGCCCGGTTGCCGGTTTTCAACCCCCCCGAACGGTCTTCCCTGGCGTCGTGACGAATTTGCGCCCACTGATACATGCTTACTTGGCGGGTAAGCACGGCGGCAGGCACGCTCACCCCGAACTGGAGGTCTTTCAGCTCCGCATCGGTGGCAGTGATACCAGTCAGATGAACGATCTTTCCTTCGTGAGCCGGGTCCACCCGCTGAGGGTTGGCCTCCACCACGGTTTGCAGCAAAGTTTGCTTGGATTGGTCCAGGGCAGCCTCTTGGCGGTTCACCCAATCCAGGCCAAACATGGCCCCCGAGATTAAAACCACCCCCAACAACACATTCAACACCCAGCCGCGGCTGGTCTTTTGTTGTTCTTGATACCATTGGCGCATGTGCAGCACGTTCAAACGGGTATTGCCTGGGGGTTGAACCATGGGTGGCGATCGTTGAGGGTTTAAGATTTTCGGGGGCGTTTGGGTTTTTCGGTCTTTTTAGACTCAGGGGGCAGCAATATTCCCGGAGGGGGGTCGGACAGATATTTCACGTTGGCGGCTTCCAGGGCGTCGAGCAAGTGAATCAGCAGCCCGCTGTGCAGGTGGCGGCGCATGCGGGCCCGCACGGTGAACCGCACGGTGAGAACCAACCGGCGGGTGCCGTTGTTGTAGCGCTCCAGCCCGGCGTAACACACCGGGGTCACTGGGGGCATGCGGGCCGCCGAAAACCGGGTGATGGCGGGAATGGCCAGGGTGGCGTGGACGATTTCATCCCGCAAAAAATAGGCGGCTTCTTTTTGCAGCAGCTCCATCACCGCCCGCCGGGGAATATCCAACGGAAAGGGAATGGCGATTTCATCCCAGTTGTAATCGTTCGATTTGGTGAAGTTCACCACATCGTGCTGCACCAGCCACAGGTGGGGAATAATGGCGATTTTTCCCGTGCTTTGGTTTTCTCCGTGTTCTCCCCCCACCTGCTGCAGCCAGGTGGAAAACAGCCCGATGTTAATCACATCGCCCCCGGTTTTGTTGATCCAGATGCGGTCGCCAATGTGATAGGCCCCCGACGACGCCAAGTACACACGCCCCGCGAACCCCAGAAACACCTCTTTGTTGGTAACCATGAAGGCCGCCACCAAACCGGTCAACAGCAGGCTCACGGTTTTTAGCTCGTGCAGCCACACCACCGCCACCACCAAGATTCCCAAGAAAATGTACAGGTTCTTGGACAGCTCCCAATACTGGGTGCGCAGGTCCGGGTTGGCCACCCGGCGGGCAAGGTAGCGGCAGGTCAACCGGTGGGCCAGCACCACCAGCACAATGGCCACGGTGGTGATGATGGCTTTGTAGGCCGCCTGGCCTAGCCAGTCTTCCGTCATCCAGGTGGTCACCTCGGGCGCAATCCAAGGTTTCATTAAATCCCCAAACATCGGCTCCGCTCTTTCGCAGGGTTCAATCCCAGGGTTCGTGGGCAGGTTTGCCCCCCCGCCCCCATGTCACCGGAGCCACGGCGGAAAGGCAAGCGGGGGTGTTCTTTTTTTCACAATCTCCCTATACTCTAATGAGAATCAATCTCATCTCTTTCCAGGAAGGTCCATGACCCCTCCCCTTTCGCCCCCCCGCCCGTCTGGCCACCAACGGGAGCGCCTAGCCTTTGAAGAATTTCTGGAACGCCGGGGGTTGAAGTTGACCCGCCAGCGAGAAGCCGTGATGAAGGCCGTGCTGGAAGCCTCTGGCCACTTTGAGGCCGAGGAGGTGGTGACCTTGCTGCGCCAGGGGGCCCTGCGGGTTTCGCGGGCCACGGTGTACCGCACCCTAGATTTAATGAAAGAATGCCAACTGGTGGAAAAACTCGACCTGGGCACACCCCACTCTTATTATGAGCAAGTGAACCTGGGGGAGCACCACGACCATTTGATTTGCGTGACCTGCGGGGCGGTAACGGAGTTTCACGACCTGGAATTGGAGACGGTTCAGGCCGAGGTGTGCCGCCGCCATGGCTTTTCGATCACCCACCATTCCCTGCGCATTTTTGGCCAGTGCCAAGCCTGCTTAGAAAAGACCGGTTGACGACACCCCATTGGCGGAACCTGGAAACCCATGCTATTTATTCTTCTAAGTTGTTCACCCTTTGTAACCGTTCCTGCGATCTCTCTTTTTTTCTCTGGAAAGCCAGCCCAATGAAAAGAATTTGCGTGTTTTGCGGGGCCAACACTGGCAACCGGCCCGAATACCGAGAAGCCGCGGCCAACCTGGGCCGCACCCTGGCCCAAAAAGGGCTGGGGCTGGTGTATGGCGGGGGCAACGTGGGGTTGATGGGGGTGCTGGCCGAGGCCGCCCTGGCCGCGGGCGGGGAAGTGGTGGGGGTGATTCCCACCAGCCTGGTGGAAAAAGAACTGGCCCACAACGGCCTGTCCGACATGGTCATCACCGCCTCCATGCACGAACGCAAGCAAGAAATGTTCGACCGCTCGGACGGGGTGATTGCCCTGCCCGGCGGTTTTGGCACCCTGGACGAATTTTTTGAGGTGATTACCTGGTGCCAGCTGGGGTTTCACCAGAAACCCTGCGGCCTGCTGAACGTGCTGGATTTTTTCCAGCCGTTGATGGTGCATTTGGCCCACGCCGTGGCGGAGGGATTCATCACCGAGGTGAACGCAGGGTTGATTCAGGTGCACCACCACCCGGAAGAACTGTTGCGCCGGTTCGAGACCTTTCGCCCCAGCCCCGGCCCGGTGTGGATTCGGCAACGCTAAGGCTAGCGCAATCTCTTGCCTGAATCCCTGCAAAAGCCAGGGCCAAGATGCCTGAATATTGGCCCCGCTAGACAGCGACTCCCAGGGCAGGGGGATGGGAATAAACAGGCTACGCGGTTTTCTCGCCAAGTCATGACAGGACCAGGCTGAGACATTCGGGATTCGGCATTACAGCACCTGCACCGGGTCCACATCCACCACAATCCGCTCATCACCCCCCAGCCGCCAAGCCGGGTCGTCCAGCACCTCGGCCAACAGTTTTCGCATGGGGGCGGCAGAGTCGGCCCGCAGCAGCACCTGCCAGCGGAACCGCCCGCCCAACTTTCGGATAGGCGCTTCGTTGGCTCCCATCACCTTCACTGGGGGCAGGGCCAGCCGGGTCAACTGCCGGGCCAGGGCCCCGGCCAGGGCCTTGGCTTTGCCCTCCAACGGCGAGGATACCCACACCATCACCTCGTGATGAAAAGGTGGGGTGCCGGCGGCTTTTCTGGCGGCCATTTCCTCCAACGCAAATCCCGCCGTGTCGTGGGCAATCACGTGGCGCAGGGCGTGGTGGCCGGGGCTGTAAGTTTGTATCAACACCCGTCCGGGGCGGTCTCCCCGCCCGGCCCGCCCGGCCACCTGGGTAAGTTGGTGAAAGGCTCGCTCCGCCGCCCGAAAGTCTGGCAGGTTCAGGGCCACGTCGGCCAGCACCGCCGCCGCCAGAGATATGTTGGGAAAGTCGTGGCCCTTGGCCAGCACCTGGGTGCCCACGATAAACCGGGGCCGCCCCTGGCGAATGGCCTCCACCATCCGTTCCAGTTCCCCCCGCCGCCGCAGGCTGTCGGAGTCCATGCGCAAAATGCCCGCCTTGGGGAACAACATGGCCAGTTCCTGCTCCAACCGTTCGGTGCCCACCCCCACCACTTCCATCAACCCCTCGGGGGGAATGGTTTGAGGAAGATTAGAAATCTTTGCGTCTGATTGCTGATCGCCAGCATTCTTCACGATTGGGTTCTTTGCGTTTGGGTTCTTTGCGCCTGGGCTCATGCTGTTAGGATTCTTGCCGTTAGGATTCATGGCGTCTGAGTTTTGCCAGCCCGCCCAGGCCAGAAACGCCCCCCGCCCCCCCGCCGATGGATTGCCCGCCACGGGATCAGGAAGGTCTTTCCCCGCCCCGCAGGCCGGGCACACCACCGGAAAGGGAACGTTGTGGTCGCAGTGGTGGCAGCGCAGTTTTTCCACCCCCCGGTGATACACCAGGGTCAGAGAGCAATTGGGGCACACCACCGCCTCGGCGCACACCCGGCAGCGCACCAGGCTGGCAAACCCCCGCCGGTTGAGAAACAACAAGGCCTGCTCGCCGCGCTGTTCCACCTCCCGCAGGGCTTCCTCCAATTCACGGGTGATTAAAAACAACCCCGGCACCCGGGGGGCCCCTTTCAGGGAGATCAGCTTCACCTCGGGCAGGGGGCGGTTCTCCACCCGCTCCGGCAGGGCCAGCCGGGTCAGCTTGCCCAGTTCCACGTTGCGCAGGGTTTCCAGCGAGGGCGTGGCCGACCCCAGCAGGGCCACCGCCCCGGCGGAGCGTGCCCGCACCAGGGCGGCGTCTCGGGCGTGATAGCGGGGGGTTTCGTCTTGCTTGTACGAGGGGTCATGCTCCTCATCCACCACCACCAGCCCCAGGCGGGGCAGGGGGGCAAACAACGCCGACCGGGCCCCCACCACCACCGGGGCTTCTCCCCGCAGCACCCGGTTCCACTGGCGGAAGCGTTCGCCTTCGGCCATGCCGCTGTGCAGCAAAGCCACTTGTTCCCCAAAGCGCCCCCGGAAGCGCTCCACGATTTGAGCGGTGAGGGCAATTTCTGGCACCAGCAGCAGCACGGTTTTGCCCAGGGCCAGGGCGGCCCTCGTGGCGTGAAGATACACTTCGGTCTTGCCGCTGCCCGTCACGCCGTCCAGCAGAAACCCCTGGTAAGTGCCTTTCCCCAAGGCCGCCCGCACCGCCTCCGCCGCCGCCGCTTGGTGAACATTCAAATCTTGAAACGGCTGGGGTTCCGGGGGCGGTCCCAGCAGCCCCTGGGGCTTCAGGCGGCGTTCCACGGCCAACTGTTTTTCCCGCTCCAGTTTATTCACCACTGGCTGGGGGGCGGCCATCAGGGCTTGCAGCCGGGCCATGGGCACGGGCCCCTCCTCCCGCACAATGCGGCAGATGTGTTCCGCCTTGGTTTCCCGCTGGCGGTTGGGATATTTTTTGGGCGGGGGAGGAAATTGAGGGCCGGGAGACACCCAGATTTCTTGTTGCTCGCGGCTGCGGGTGCCAGCAAACAGGGGAGTCGGCTCCAGGGGTCCGCCGGGGGCCGACAGGTTGGCCAGCCAGCCCGGCCCCAAGGGCCCGGCAACCTTGAGAAACGCCTGGGCGGTAAACCCCGGCTGGGCCAGCAGGGCCTGGGCTTTGGGGGGCAGCCCCTCTGGCAGGGCCTCTTGGGCGGCGGGCCGCAAACGGAAGCCCGCTTCAAAGCGGGCCCCCAACCCCGAGGGCAAGGCCGCCGCCAGCACCTCTCCCCAGGAACAAAAGTAATAGTCGGCCACCCATTGGGTGAAGGCCAGCATCTCCGGCGAGAACAGCGGTTCTGGGTCCAGCACCTCTTTGGCCGCCTTCAGCCGCACCGGGTCCAGGGGGCTGCTGCGCCGCCGCTCCACCACCACCCCCGCCACCGTCCGCCGACCAAAGGGCACCATCACCCGGCTGCCCGGCACCGCCCGGGCAGAAATGGCCTTGGGCACCTGATAGTCGAACACCCGCCGCAGGGGGGTTTCCACCGCCACCCGGGCAATGGGCAGGCGCTCCAGGGGTTCGGAAGGTTCAGGGGAGAGGGGACGGGTTGGCATGCTTCCATCCAACGGATAAGCGGGCCGTCTGTCAACCCTTAGGGAGTGATTTCCAAAGCGTTGTCTTGCTGCCAGCGCCAGCGGGCCAAAGTCAGCAGGGTGGTGAGCAATTCCCCGTAGGGAACGCCAGACAGCTCCCACAGTTTGGGATACATGGAAATGGGCGTGAACCCCGGCAGGGTGTTGATCTCGTTCACCACCAAGCGGCGGTCCGGCGTGTAGAAGAAGTCCACCCGGCTCATGCCCTCGCAGTCCAGCACCTGAAACACCTCCAGGGCGGCCTGCTGCACCCGCTCGGTTTCTTGAGAATCGAGGGGCGCTGGGGCCAGCAGCCGGGCGCCATCGGCGTCGAGGTATTTCGCTTGGTAGGAATAAAACCCATCCTTGGGCACAATTTCTCCGGCCACGCTGGCCCGTGGAGGAAACTGCGGATGACCGGGGGTGCCCAACACCGCGCATTCAATTTCCCGGCCGGTCACGGCTTCTTCCACCAGCACCTTGTGGTCAAAGCGAAAGGCTTCCGCCAGGGCCCGGCGAAAAGCCTCTTCGCTTTCGGCCCGGCCCACCCCCACCGAAGAGCCCATGCGGGCGGGCTTGACGTACAGCACCCTGGCACCCCACTCTTCGCACCAGGTTTTGAATTTTCCTTCCCCTTGGGCGGGGCTGGTGAGGGTGTGCCAACGGGCCACGGCCAGCCCGGCCTGGGCCAGCAGCCGCTTGGCCATATCTTTGTCCATCCCCACCGCCGACCCCAGCACCCCCGGCCCGGCAAAGGGCACCCCCAGAATGTTTAGGTACCCCTGCAAGGTGCCGTCTTCTCCCCCGGTGCCGTGCAGAATGGGGAAGCACAGGTCCACGTTTTGCCAAGACTTGCCGTTGGCCTCCAGCAGGGTCAGGGTGCCGCCGCCCCCCGCCACGGGAATGACCTGCCGGGCCTGGGGGCGAATGCGCACCTGGGCCGGATCTTCCGGGTATTCCACCACTTCTTCCAGGGTGCCTCCCCGCCACAGGCCGTCTCGCTGCCGTGCCAGAATTAACGGCGCAAACCGCTTTCGGTCCATCGCCTGGTAAATGCCGGCGGCGCTACGCAGCGACACCTCGTGCTCGCCGCTTTTCCCACCGCAAAGAATGGCCACAGTTTCTGTCATCGGATGAATCCCCTGGTGAAGGTGCGTAAAACCACTCGTTCAAGATTGTATTTTTTCTTTCCACAAAGCTAAAGCCAGGTGGGCGGGTTTGCCCAGGGGCAGGGCCGCCAGCTCCTCCAGGGTTTTCCAGGCGCCGGTTTCCGGGTCGGCTGCCCGGCGGCCAGGGCGGGTATGTTTACCCCTGGGGCCAGTGACCACCCAGCCATAACACTGCCAGCGGAACCGGCAATGGGTGAGGGTATGGTTGATCTGCCCCAGTTTGCCCGGCTGAAAGTCGGCTTGTTCAGGAACCGATTGCCCGGCCTGCCGTAACAACTCTGCCCAGGGGCCGGGGTTCTTTCCCTCTGGTTCTTCCCACCAGGGGAATTCCCACAGGCCGCCCCACAGGCCCCGCTGGGGGCGGCGGCGCACCCACAGCCGGTCCTGGTGAGCCAACAGGGCCATAGCCCCCCGCACCAGCGGAATTTTTTTGCGGGGAGACACCCCAGGAAAATCCTGGGGCCGCCCCAGGGCCGCCCCTTGGCACAAATCAGCCAGGGGGCAGGCATGGCATTGGGGCACCCTGGGCTGGCACACCAGGGCCCCCAGTTCCATCATTCCTTGGTTCACGTGGCGGGCTTGGCCCCCCGCCGCCAGCCGGGCCGCCAGGGCCCAATCATCTTTGCGATCTTGTTCGGTGGCGGACCGCGCGGTCAGGCGGGCCAGCACCCTGGCCACGTTGCCATCGACCAGGGGCACGGGTTGGTTAAACGCAATGCTGGCCACCGCCCCAGCGGTGTAGGGGCCAATGCCCGGCAGGGCCGCCAGCTCCTCCAGGGAAGAAGGAATCGCTCCCCCGTGGCGCCGCAGCATTTCACCCGCGGCCCGGTGCAGGTTGCGGGCCCGGCCATAATACCCCAGCCCCTCCCAGGCTTTCAGCACGTCTTGCTGGGGGGCCCGGGCCACGGCCTCCAGGGTGGGAAAGCGCTCCATCCAACGCTGATAGTAGGGCAGCACCGTGTCCATGCGGGTTTGCTGCAACATCATCTCGGCCACCCACACGTGGTAAGGGGCATAATCTTTTCGCCAAGGCAGGGGCCGGGCGTGGCGGGCAAACCACTTCAGCAGGGCCTGCCGCACCGACCCCACCCAGCGGTCGTCTGGAACCAAGCCCGCTGAAACATGAGGGCGGGTCATGCCAGGGTTTCCCGCAAAAACCGCAGGCCCTCCAGGGCAAAGGCCAATTGGTGTTCCCGCCGGGTGAGGAAGGCGGGCAGCTCCACCTGCCGGTGCAGGGTGCCCCCCGGCCCGGTGACGGCCAGATAGCACAGGCCGTTCTTCATGCTTTTGCGCTCGCCATCGGGGGGACCCGCCATGCCGGTTTCCGCCAGGGCCCAGTCGGCCCCGCTGGCGGCCCGCAGGCCCCGGGCCATCCATTCGGCCATGTCTTGAGACACCGCCGGGGCGGCCTCGGGGTGGGGGGGCTGGGCGCCCTGGGGCAGGGCTTCCACCAGGGCCATCTTGGCCCGGGGGCTGTAGGCCACCCGCCCCTCTAAAAAGAACCGGCTAACCCCCGGCACCGCCAGCAGGGCCGCCGCCATGCGCCCCCCGGTGGAGGACTCGGCCAGCGACAGGGTGGGGGGCGGGCCGTCTTGTTCTTTTTCCTGCAGCCGCCGGGCAACTTCGCGGGCGGTTTCGGCCAGCCGGGCTTCGGCTTCTTCCACCCGCAGGGTCAGGCGGTCTTTTTCGGCCAGCAGGGTTTCTCCCCGGTCCACTAGGCGAGCGGCCAAGCGCCCCTTGCGATACAGCCCCCGGGTTTGAATCAGCCGGGCGGCGGGGTCTGGCAGCATCCCCCCAAGGGGGTCCCCCGCTTGGCAAGCGTGGCGAATGTGGGTGGAAGACAAATGAAAGAACGGAGCGAGCCAGTCTGGCACGGCCTTTAAGGGAAAGGCCTGAGCCTGAATGGAAACCCCCCGCCGCCGGGCCACCAGGGCCAGGGCTTCCTCGGCCCGCAGGTGGTCCCGCTCCATAATCCAATAACGGCATTGACGGGCCAGGGTGTTCACGTCAGGATCAGAAAAGATGGCGGGGTCGGCCATGCGGGCCACCAGGTCGGCACCGGCAAACAAGTTCAGGGGGCCGGGGCTTCCCCCCAGCAGCCGCTGAACCAACTGGGCGGTGCGAACGGCGCCCTCCAAAGCGAACTCTGCGGTAGAGACCAGCACCCGGCCCGGCACGGCCCGCAGGGTCTCGCCCGTGCCGGCGGCGGCCCGGCGGGCCATCCACGAGCGTTCAGGGTCGGCCAGGGCTTCCAGGGCGGCCAGCACCACCGCCAGCCGGTCTTCTTTCGACACCGCCGCGTCGGGCTTGGTGGGGTCGGGGTGCCGCCCGTTCGACAACACCAGCACCACCCGGTTCAAACCGGGCCCGCTACGCAGCATCCATTCGGCGGCAGCCAAGTGGTTAAACCCCAGGGGGTTGCCAGAAATGGGCAAAAACAAGGCGGTGTCATCGCCGCCGCTCTCCGTCAGCTTCGCGGGGGAATACAACAGGGGGTTCGAGTCGTTCATGGAAGACACAAGCGCGCGCATGGGAAAGAAAAGGTGGATGGAAGCGGGCGGGGCGCTGACCGTGCTGGGGCTGGCCGTGCTGGGGCTGGCTTGGGCTGGACCTGCCGCCCAGCACGCCCTGGCCGATCCCCTTCACCCGCCATCGGCTGGCCATTTGTTGGCCTTACACCCCCCCGGAACATCGGCGATGACCCCAGAGCGGATATCTACCGAACGGTTACCCCCCGAACACCTGCCGCCCAACACCCTGTGGGCCGCGGACCCGGCCCTGGAAAAAACCCTGGCAAAAGCGTTGAACCGGCACTTTCCCCGGGGGCGGGTGGGGCTGGTGGTGCGGGCCGCGGATTCTGGCCGGGTGCTGGCGCGCCTGCGAGACCAAGACGCCTTCATTCCAGCGTCGAACGCCAAGTTGATCACCACCTATGGCGCGTTGAACATTTTGGGGCCGGATGCCCGCTGGGAAACCCGCTTTCGTTTGGTGCGCCCCCAGAATGGCCCAGGGGGCGGCGGGGGTCAAGCCCTGCTGGTCACCGGCGAGGGAGACCCCACCCTGGATTACCCCGCCCTGGTGGAAATCGCCCACCAGCTAAAAGCCAAGGGGGTCACCCGCCTGGAGGGGTTTCGGCTGGATGCCGGACGGTTTGCCCCCCTGGGCCCGGCCCAGGGCTGGGGCCAGACCGCCGGGGACCAGCCCTGGTTTGCCCCCATTCATCCCTTCATTCTGGACGGCAACATCGGCTCGTTTCAGGTCACCCTGCCGGGGGATTGGGTGCAGCACCCGGAGAGCGTTCGGGTAACGGCCACCCGGCTCTCACCGCCGTTGGTGTTCATCCCCCATTTTGCTCCTTCCGATGGGAAGCCTTCTTATCTTGCCGCCACCCAGGGCACGGGCCCGGAGGGGCTGACCTTTCACCTGAACGGCCGGGTGCCCCAGCAAAACGGCAGCTTTCGGGTGGAAAACGCCTTGGTGGACCCCGCCGCTTATTTCGCGTTGAGCTTGGCGGCGGCCCTTACCGTCGAGGGGGTGGAGGTAAACCCCCGCATGGCCCCCGCCGATGGCAGCGAAAAATTTTTAGGATTGGAGGTGACGCACCGCTCGCCCCCCCTGCGGCAGGTGGTGGCCTTCATCAACAAAGAGAGCAACAACCTGGGGGCCGAAACCCTGCTGCGCCGCATGGGCCAAGACCCCCAGGGCCGCCAAACCCCAGAGCGGGGGCTGGAGGCCCTGGAACGCTGGTTGAAGGCGGCCTTTCCCGGCCAGGCTGGGGGAACGGTTTTGGTGGATGGCTCGGGCCTGGACCGGGGCAGCATCACCACCCCAGAGCTGCTGGGGGCTTTGCTGCTGAAAGTGTGGGGAGATACTTCTTTGCAGCCGGAATTTCTGGCCTCGTTGCCGCTGGCTGGCTGGGACGGCACCCTGGCCCAGCGGGGGTTCCCCCAGGCCTTGGAGGGAAAGGTGCGAGCCAAGACGGGGACCCTGAAAGGGGTGTGCAACCTGAGCGGCTACCTGCACCTGGAGCGCCAAGCGGTGGTGTTTTCGTTTTTGGTGAACGATGACCCCCGCAATTACCTAGACTGCCAGCAGGCCCAAGACGCCGTGACCACGGAGTTGTATGGTGAACTGCTGAAAATGGAGCGAGCCGGAAACTTGCGGTAAGGATTTGCTGGAAAGATTTGCAGAATGGGGGCCGGGCAGCCTAAGCGATGGGCGGGGGAAAGGCCCCGGCGGGAACGGGAATTTCCAAGCCCA
This sequence comes from Deltaproteobacteria bacterium, assembly GCA_029858505.1. GTDB lineage: Bacteria > SAR324 > SAR324 > SAR324 > JACQKK01 > JAOUEW01. Next base: position 195,827 of record JAOUEW010000001.1, on the reverse strand, counting down.
CCTGCCGGGCGAAGTCGAGCAGCAAACGCCAGGTCACCCCCCACAACACATGGTTCCCCACCCGAATGGCCGGAAAGGCGTATCGCTGACCGTTCCACTCCACTTCTTTCAGCAGCGCGTGGGCCGGGTCCGTTAAGCGGGCCAGAGAAACCCAAAACGCCTCGGCCACTTCGTGGTTGGGTTGAAACGGCGGCGGGGTGCCGTCTAGCACATACACGAACGGGGAGAGCCTCATGCCGGGGGCCACCCGCACAATGTCTACTTCTTCCAGGGGCGCCACAAAGTGGTGCTCCTCCAGCCGCAGCCCCACTTCTTCCCAGGTTTCCCGCTCGGCCACTTGGCGGGGGGCGGTGTCTCCCGCCCCAGCCCGGCCGCCGGGAAAGGCCACATGGGCGCTCCAGGGGTCTCCCTCCCGCTCGGCCCGCAAAATAAACGCCAGCGACACCCCCTCCTCTCCCTGAGAGAGTATCAGGGCCACCGCCGCCCGAGAGGGCTCGGCCACAAAAGGCGCTTGGGCAATGGTTCTGCCGGTTAGCCGGCGGCGGATGTGTTCCAGGGATACCATAGGCTTCAAGTTCTCCAATCCTTCACCGATATACCTTTCAGATAGGGGCTGCCTTTCAACCAAGCCCCAGAACATTTCACTGGAGAGGTTATGAACACCCTGGAGCAACCCAAAAGCCACCTGCAAGAGGAAATCGAGCGGGCACGGCAAAAATTTTTAAACACTGGCCACCGGGTGCAGCGTCTTCCGGCCCAAGAATCCAAAGCCTTCTGGGGCATTCGCCCCAACAAACGCCGCAACAAAATCTTGGGGTAGGGAAATCCCGCCCGCTATTTTTGTTCTCCCGGCGTTAAGGCCTGAATGGATACCGCGTGGACGGCGCCCTGCAGGGCGTCGCCCAGGGCCCGGTACACCAACTGGTGGCGTTCCACCCGGCTCTTGCCTTCAAACTGGGGGCTAACCACCAGCAGGGAAAAGTGGCGATTGTCGCTGGAATCTAATTCTACCCGGTCGCCGGGGAAGGCCTGGGCCAATCCGCCCCGCACTTGCTCAAGTGTTCTCATGCCGTCAGGTCTTTCTTTAGGTTTGGTTGCGCTGTGTTTGTGAACACGGTGTTTTTGAACACTGTGTTTATTCACACGGTGTTGGTTGCCTCGTGTTCGGTACATCCTCTCGGGGGAAAAATCACACCCCCAGGGATTCTCTCCGCCCCCCAACCCTGCAAAATATTCTACGCTGTTTTGCCATAAAGCGCACAACACCGCCCCTCCCCCAAATTCCCCCTCCTGTCCTTCCCCATGTCTTTTTACCCCGCTTGGGTTTGTGGTAAGACATAAAGTCGTGAGCCAGATTTATCGCCTAGGTCATCCAGCCGTTCCCACCAAGAGATTCACTATGATGAAACCCATCGCTGGCGTGTTGATGCTGTGGATACTTCTGCTTACGGGGGCCGAAGCAGGAGAACCCCTACGCTCCACCCTGCTGGAAAAAGAAATCGCCGTCACGGCGACCCGCCAGTGCTCAAGAGACTCACCGGAACACGTGGAAGACGGCTGGACACCCTCCCCCCAAATCATTCAGGAAATGGAAACACGTATTCCACAATTGAAAAACCTGGAATCAAAGGCCTGTTGCGGCAAAGGGAAAATAGAGGGGAAGTTGTCGGACTATTCCCTGCAATACGCTGGAATCGTGGTGGGTGGGCGCAGGCTGATCTACATCAACGCGTTTCCTAAAAAACTGGAAACGCCGGAGTGGACTTCTCTCATGGTCGTTTGCGATGGCGGCAAGTCGTTCTGGGGGGCTGTGTACGACCCGGCCACGGGCACCTTCAGCCAATTGGCCTTCAACGGCGAAGCCTGAACCCCTGGTGGTGATGCCTCTCGTTTACCCGCCAGATTCGCCGCTGATGCGTTCTGCCAGACCACGGGCTTGCATCCACCGACCCGCCGCCAGCAAAATCCCCAGTTAATGATGAGACACATAAAACCAATGGTCATCCAAACGCACCAATTGCGTGCTATCGGTTTCGTTTAGGTCTGAAAACTTTTCGGGTCGTCCTCCCTTGGGCACGTATAGAAACCCCGAATAATTATCGAGGATGCCGCGGAAGGTATAAAAAAACACGTAGGTGATCCCCTCATGTTTCTCAACCACGATTTCGTTCCCTCCCATGGATACCCTGGGCGCATGCCAGGGCAAAGCAATCAGGTCAGGATTATGAGAAACATTGGGCTTCAGCGTATTGTTTAAAACTTGCTCCACCAGTTCTTCGCGGGCCGATTTGTATAAGACAAAATCCAGATCCAGCCATAGCTTTGTAAATGGCACAAAATATAAAAGCGCAAGGGTAACGGCGCATACCATCACCGGGGGCAGCGACACCCGCCACCTTTTCAAGTGAATCAGAAAATACACAACAGACCAAATGGCAGCGCCCAGGAAGTTTACCCATAAAATAAAGAGAAGAAGCGGAAATAGAAATACCGTTAGCCAATCTATAAGCGACCACTGAAAGAACGTCACCAAAAGAAGCGCCAGAGAGGCGGCCAGGGAAAACAACCACACTGGATTCTCTCGAAAGTTTTCAGGTTTTTCCATGGCGGCCCCCCATTCATGAAAAGATGATTCAGATCAAGCAAACGGTAAATCTTTTTGGCGGGGGGCTCAAGAGAATCAGCAAACGAAACAAAAAACCATTATCCCAAAAAATATTCAGGCCGAGCGTCAATGTCCTTTTTAATTACACCAATTTGTGGTATATAGGGGGGTACGGGAGAACAAAATTTTTGTTTTGAGGGAGCTCACATATTTTTAGGCCCGTTTTTTTGGGGGACGTTATGGCCGACCAGCCCGTTCAACGTAAATACGTGCAAACCGCCAAAGAAGCCGCCGATGACGGCAAGCGGCGAATTCTGGCCCGGCACTCCATCAACCTGCGCCCCATTGAGGTGTCGGTGAACGGCGAAACGCTGCCCGTTCACATCACCGACCTGTCGGAAGAGGGAATGCGCATTCAGTTTCCCTCCGGCACGGTCATCAAACCCTCCGATGAACTGGCCATCCGCATTGAAAGCGTGCCCCCTCACATCGTGGGCCGCATCCGTTGGTTAAGGCTTCCTCCCGCTCAATCAGAACAAATGCTGGCCGGTGTTCAGTTTGAAACCCTGGGTCTGCAATCGGTGGATACCGCCCGGGCCAGGGAACTGGCCCTGGAGTGGGGTGCCAAGGCCGAGGTCAAAGCCAAGACGACCCACTTGCCCGACCAATACCTGGAAGTGTTGGAGAACCTAGACACCTCCATGCTGGACGGCTTGGTGCAAGACCTGTCCGAGGCCGTGGCCGGGGCGGTGACTTGGCTGAACGGCCCCCTGGGGGCTTTCAATGGCTGGTACCGGGCAGAGGTGGACAAAACCTTTGGCCCCCGCCCCTTTTTGGAGTTGACCCCCCTGAAGCCCCCCATGGAAGCCCGCCGGGCCTTGGCCGCCCGGGCCCTGATTCATGGCGAAGCCCGCGCCGAGGGTTTGGTGACCATGGCCTTCGACGGCCTGATCTTCGAGTTTGCCCACGCCGATGACGACCTGGCCGCCGCCCGGCACCAGGCCCTGCATGTGCTGGCCCGCCGCATTCCCCTGTGGACCCGCATCCTGATGAAAAACATCTCGCTGCAAATTTTGGGCGAAGAAGTGGCGCTGTATCGTCAGAGCACCCTGAACGGGTGAAATTTCCGGGTTTCCCTGCCGCTGAAATCCCCATCCAAGCCTTCCCGTGAAGCCCACCATTCCCCCTGCTCACGGCAAAAACCCTGGTTATGCAATATTGCCTTTTGCCCCTGTCAGACTTATACTAAGTTTATCTAATTATAGCGTGATCTCTATATAATTTGGTAAATCACATATAAATTAGGATAAACACCCGTGGACTCTCTGAAAAATCCTTTCGCACCTGGCGCGGGCACACCGCCGCCGGAACTGGCCGGGCGTCAACAAATTTTGGAAAACGCCAGAATTGCTCTGGGCAGAATAAAAAACGGCAAACCAGAAAAAAGTTTTCTGCTCGTCGGCTTGCGAGGGGTAGGAAAAACCGTGCTGCTCAGGGAAGTAGAGCATATGGCCAAAGAGATGGATTATCGAACCGTTTTCATAGAGGCCCATGAAGACAAACCGCTGGTGAATTTGCTTATTCCAAACCTGCGGCAAATCCTATTTGAATTCAACCGGGGGCAAAATGCCGGCGCCAAAGTGAAGCGCGCCCTGCGGGTATTAAGCAGTTTCATCAGCATCGTTAAATTAAAGGCAAAATCCGGGCAAATTGAGCTGGAACTCAGCCTGGACATTGACCCTGAACGGGGAACCGCCGACAGCGGAGATTTAGAAGCTGACCTGTCTGTTTTGATGGAGGTGATCGGCGAAGCCGCCCAGGACAGAAACGCCGCCGTGGCGGTGATGATTGATGAATTGCAGTATTTAACCGAAAAAGAGTTAAGCGCCCTTATCATGGCGTTTCACCGTATCGCTCAAAAAAATCTTCCTTTGGTGCTTGTGGGGGCCGGACTTCCCCAATTGGTTGGAAAATCGGGCCGCTCGAAATCCTACGCCGAACGCATGTTTGATTTTCCAAACGTTGGCCCTCTCCAAAAGTCAGATGCTATTCTGGCTTTGCGGGAACCCGTAAAAAAAGAGGGTGTAATCTTCACGGAAGAAGCTCTGGAGGAAATCGTGCGGGTAACCCAGGGCTATCCCTATTTTCTTCAAGAATGGGGGTATCAATCCTGGAAAGCGGCCCCCAAAGATCAAATTGACCTGGCCACCGTCCGCCAAGCCAATGAAGCGGCGATCAAACGGTTGGATGAAAACTTTTTCCGTGTGCGGCTGGACCGGCTGACTCCCCGGGAAAAAAATTATCTTCGGGCGCTCGCGGAATTTGGAGAGGAAACCAGATCGGGTAATATCGCAAATAGGTTGGGGGAGGAAGCCAACAGCGTATCGCAGGTCCGGTCAAATTTGATAAAAAAAGGGATGATTTACAGCCGCGCGCACGGCGATACGGCGTTTACCGTTCCGCTATTCGGTGATTTCATGAAACGGACCATGACGTCATCTCCGGAAAAAAACAGTAAAAAATCCAAACCGCCCAAACGTTCCGCCCGTTGAATCCGTTTTCAGAAAGCCGCCCCCATGCCCAAATCTTCCCAACACCCCACGTTGTCTTCCGTGCCCCCCGAGCCGCCGCCCCACCCGCCGGTGGTGATGATTGAGGGGGTGGAACTGCACTTGGCCCACCCCGACCGCTTTACCCTGCACTGGGTGGGGCAAGAAGAGTTGGTGAAGCAGCTCACCGCCGCATGGCTGGTGGTAGACGAAGACGACCAGCCCCTGAACCCCAGGGTGGTGGGGGCGCCGGGGGTGGGCAAAACCACCCTGGCCTATGCCACGGCCACCCGTCTGGGCATGGAGACCTATCTATTTCAAGCCACCATGGACACCCGCCCGGAAGACCTGCTCATCACCCCGGTCATCGCCGAGAATCAGCGCATTAAATACGTGGCCAGCCCCCTGGTCACCGCCATGATTCGGGGAGGGGTGTGCGTGCTGGACGAAGGCAACCGCATGGGAGAAAAATGCTGGGCCTCTCTGGCGCCCCTGCTCGATGCCCGCCGCTATGTGGAAAGCGTGATCGCCGGGGTGAAGATCAAAGCCCACCCGGCCTTTCGCTTCTGCACCACCATGAACGAAGACGCCTCCACCTTCGACATCCCCGAATACATCCAGTCTCGCCTGCAGCCGCAAATTTTTGTGGACTTCCCTGGCGAGGGAGAAGAACGCCGCATTCTGAAAGACAATCTGCCCTTTGCCGATGAAGCCCTGCTGGGCTACATGGTGGAATTTTTACAGCGGGCCCACCAAACGGGGGAACCCTATTCGGTGCGGGATGGCATCAACGTGGTGCGCTACGCGGTGAAACTGATGAAGCAGGACGGGCTGACGGTGGTGGAGGCTTGGCGCATGGCCCTGGGAATGATCTTGGGGCGGAAAGGCGTGGAAGAGGCGGGGGGTGCGAGCCTGTGACATGGACGAAGAATCTGCCCCTATTTTAACCACACCCCATGCCTGGCGGCGTTACGATTCTCCGGGGGGGGGCTCCATTTTGTTTTACCCGGTGCTGCCGGGGCGGATGGAGTCTGCCGCCTGGGTGCGCCAAGAACTGCTGGCCCGCCCCCCGGTGCGGGTAGCAGTGGAACTGCCCGGCCCCTGGATGGACACCCTGCAAAAGGGTGTGGCCCGCCTGCCCATGCTGGGGCTGATTCTGGCCCCGGAGGGAGAAGCCCACCTGTTTCACCCGCTGGAACCCACCGATCCCTTTTTAGAAGCCCTGCGCACCGCCCGTGAGCTGGGCATTCCCGCCGAGGCCATTGACCTGGACGTGGAGGGGCTAGACCGCTTGGCCCAGCGGCGGCCCGATCCCTATCCGGTGTTTCGGCTGGGCCCGGAAGACGTGCTGCCCCCCCTGTGCGACCCCGCCCTGTATTCCGCTCACCCCGAAGATGACCGCCGGGAAACCATGATGGCCCACGCCCTGCAGCGCATGTTGGAAACATGGAAAGAACCGGCGGGACAAGAAAACCGAGGGGGCAGCAACCAGAAAGAAGACGGCAGAGACATTGCCTGCGTCATTCATCCGGCCCGGCTGCGGGGGCTGCTGGCCAAGCTGGCCACCCCCCAGCCCCGACCCCTGGCCCCGGCCCGGCCCCGTCGGCTGCGGCTGTTCGGTTGGTCCGACAAATCCCTGGCCGAGTTTATGACCGAGCCGCCCTTTGTGGCCGCGGCCTACGAGCGCTGGCGCAAGGCGGTCCTAGGCAAACCTATCCCCGAAACAAATACGCTCGATAAATCCAATCCCCCGGTGGACCGGCTGGGGGAAACCCAGGCCCTGCTGGAGCAAGCGGCCGAGGGTTACCGCAAACGTTCCGGCATGGCCGTGACCCCCGCCCAGTTTCGGCAGCTGGGTACCTTTGCCCGGCGCTATGCCCAGGTAGACGGCTTGCTGGTGCCAGACCTGTATCAGATAACAGTGGCGGCCAGGGGGGTGGCGGGAGACGACCTAGCCCGTGATCTGTGGGAGCTTGGCACCCTGTGGCCCTGGCCCGAGGCCGACCCCCGGGTGGCCCGGGTGAACCTGGACGACCACGCGGTGAACGTGCGGGGCCGCACCCTGCGGTTAACCCAGCCTATCCGCCGCGCCCACCCCACCCTGTCGGGGCTCATCACCCGCCAGCGGCGGCGGGAGAAGAACCCCGGCGAATGGAAACAAACTTGGGAAGGTGAAGGCATTTGCTCCTTTCCCCCGGAAGACATCGTGATCGAAGAAGCCGGGCGCCGCTTGAAGACCCAGGCCAAAACCATTCTGTCGGCCCGTCACGGCCGGGTAGAACCCTTCCGCGATTCGCTGAAAGACGGCCTGGATTTAAGAGAAACCCTGCGCCGCTGGCCCGATGGGCAACGGCTGTTCGTGAAAGAAGAACAAGCCCGCCCCGCCGACGTGGGCAGCGTGGTGGTGATTTTCGACGAAGACGCCCAAGACCAAGAGCGCTACCCCTGGCGGGTGACTTGGCTGGGAGAGCACGAGCAGGAATCGGACATGGCGCTGTATGCCACCCCGGCGGGGGAAGACTTGGCGGGGCCCGGCATTTCTCGCTGCGAATATGGAGGGTTGATGCTGAGTTCTCCCCCCCGCCGCATGATGGACGTGTGGGGAGACCCGTATTACTCCCCCGCCCGCACCAAGGCGGAACGGCTGTTGATGGCGGCCCTGGATTACTCGGTGGAGCGGGCGGTGGCCTACGTGGCCGCTCATCCGCCCCGGCCCTGGTTTCATTTGCTGGCCGCCCGCATGGGGCGAAAACTGCTCTACATTCCCATTGGGCAAATTCCCGCCGCCACCTTAAAAAAAATCCGGGTGTTCCACGTGCTGGACGGCAAACCGGTACGGGAATATGCTGGGGAATATATTTAAACCCCTTTCCCCCCAAAGCCCATGGCCCCCCGCAAGCAGCGCCCCGCCCACAAGTCTCCATCCGCAGGAACAGTGGCAGAAACCCCTGCGGGAAAAATCCCCCCCTTGAGGGACCGGCTGCGGAAAATATTTTATAGCGGGCAAACCCGCCCCCTGGCTTGGCGGCGGGCACAGTTACAGGCCTTGCTTGGCATGTTGGAAGAGAACGAAGAAGCGATTCAACAGGCCCTGGCCGAGCGCATGGCCAAACCGCCCTTCGAGGCCTGGCTTTCTGAAACCGCCATGGTGGCGGCCCACCTGCGCCACACCCTGGCCCACCTGCGCCGCTGGATGCGCCCCCGCCGGACGGGTCTGCCCCTGCTGTTGTGGCCGGGCCGGGGCCGGGTGCTGCCCGAACCCAAGGGCGTGGTGCTGATTCTGGGCCCCTGGAACTACCCCCTGCAAATGACCTTGGGCCCCCTGGTGGATGCCCTGGCGGCGGGCAACTGCGTGGTGCTCAAGCCCTCGGAGAAAGCCCCGGAGGTGTCTCGGCTGCTGGCCCGGTTGATTCCCCGCTATCTGGACCCCGCCGTGGCGGTGGTGGAGGGCGGGGCCAGCACCGCCCAGGCCCTGCTGGAACATCCTTGGGATCACGTGTTTTACACCGGTGGAGAGGCCGTGGCCCGGCTGGTGTACGCCGCCGCCGCCCAGCACCTGACCCCAGTCACCCTGGAACTGGGGGGGAAAAACCCCGCCCTTGTGCTGGCCGACGCCCCCCTGGCCATCACCGCCCAGCGCATTGCCTGGGGGCGGTTCCTCAACGCCGGGCAGGTGTGCCTCTCCCCGGATTACGTGTTGGTGGAACAAAGGGTGGAGCAAGCGTTGCTGGCGGAACTAAAGACTGCCGTGGAACGTTTGTTTGGCCCCGACCCGGCGAAGTCGTCGGATTATGGCCGGATGGTGGATGACGGACATTTCCGCCGGGTGGCGGCCCTGATGAGCGGAGGGCGACCGGTGACTGGTGGTCAGACAGACCCCAAGACCCGCTACATTGCCCCCACGGTGTTGACCCGGGTGAACCTGAAATCTCCCCTGATGCGGGAAGAAGTTTTTGGCCCCCTGCTGCCGGTGATTCCGGTGAAGGGATTGGACCAGGCTTTGGAATTTGTGCGGGAACGGCCCAAGCCCCTGGCCTTGTATCTGTTTACTCGCAGCCGCCATGCCCGCCGCCGGGCGGCCCTGGAAACCTCCTCCGGGGCCCTGGTGCTGAACGACACGGTGGTGCACATTGCCGGGGGAGAACTGCCCTTCGGGGGAGTGGGGGCCAGCGGGCTGGGGGCCTATCATGGCCGGGCGGGTTTTTTAGAGTTCAGCCACCAAAAGCCGGTGTTGCTCCGGTTGTTTCACCCCAATCTCAACTTCCACCACCCGCCCTTCCGCCCTTGGAAAGAATGGATTCTGCGCCGGGTGTTCCGGCGAAGTTAAAGCCAGCCCTGGGACAGAACAGCGTCCGCCCTCCATCTTACTTCTCTTCCTCATATATTGCTTTACTTACCTGTTTTACCTTCCCTTTTGTCTGATGGGGTTGGTGGGGCATTGGCCGAAATCTTGCTTAAATATTATTCAGATGATTAAATAATAACATCTGGCAGGGAGTTCTACGGGTAAATTCCACCTACTTTTTATGGGGTTTTCGATGAAAAAAATTTTCCTGTTGCTGCTGTTGGCCGCGGCCCTGCCCAGCGCGGGGTTTGCCCAAAAAATGCCCACTGTGTATGGCCGATTTTACCAAACCAACGGCAAAGCCAAAGTCGTCACCTCTACGGTCAACGAAACCCTGAACATGCAGGGATTTGGGTATGAATTGGATCTGGGAGTTGGGGAACACTCGGATAAAGAATTCTTTGTGGTCGATGGCGTCTTGGGCTACATCCGAGAAACCTCTGACCCCTCGCCCACGGGCAATCAACTGGTGAGGTCTGGGGAGTACGGGGGAATTCAGATCAGCAAAAAGTTTGGAGAGTACTTCTATATTTCAGAAACCCACGCCGTCAGCCAGAGTCACTACCACAGCAGCACCATCGCCGGGCTGTCCGATAAGGACAAAAGTGAAGTCGATTTGATCCAACGTACCATCCTCGGGCTCCACTTCTCCCACGTGGAACTGGCGGTGATCTTTCAATCCGGCAACGCCCACATTCTGCCCGATGCCGCCAGCCCCACCGCCGCCGGAAACATTCGTTACAACGGCTCAGCCATCAGCCTAGGGGTGATCTTCTAATCTCCATGAACTCACCCGCCTGAAAAAACAAAAATCCACGGGGCCGGACTGAGATTGGGAGAGGTCCGGCCCCATGGATTCGATGTGGAAAAAAATTCTGAAGGCCTTTGGCCCCTCATCACCGAAGGCAAAAACGGTGATTCAAAAATCTCTTTTTCCCCGGCAGAAACCCCGCTTACGGGTCTCGGAAAAACCCTCTTGGCATTACCCGCTGGGGCACTGAGCCCGGCTTTTAGCCAGCGAGGGCTTGCTCCACCAGGGGCTTCAGTTCCCCGGCCCGGTGCATTTCCAACACGATATCGCAGCCGCCCACGAATTTTCCCCCCACGTACAGTTGGGGAAGGGTGGGCCAGTTGGTGAACACCTTGATGGCACCCCGCAGTTCAGGGTCGGCCAGAATATCGCGGGTTTCGTAGGGGCAGCCCAAGTCTTCCAGTACCTCCACCACCGCGGCGGAAAACCCACACTGGGGGAAGTGGCGGTCGCCCTTCATGTACAACATCACCTTGTTGCCGGTCACTTCCTGGCGGATGCGCTCCATGATGTCGCCGCCTTGGGGGGCCGCCGGAGCATCGGAATCGCCCACCACTTTAAACACGCTCTTAAAATCGGCCATGATCAATATCCGTTGAAAAAGGGCTGGTTTATTTCGGGACAAACTATTGTAACGCAAGGGGCAAAAATAGCAAGGCAAAGTAGAATGTTTCTTAAGTTGGGGGGCTTCACCCCCCATTCCCCCTTTTCAGGGCAATGGGAGGGCCGGGGGATGGGAAAAACAGCGAATACGAAAGCCTCCAGACATCTTACCGGAAACGGTGACCGGAAACGGTGACCGGAAACGGTGACCGGAAACGGTGACCGGAAACGGTGAAATCGAATGGCTAAGCACCATTCCCCAATGGACTGGTGCCAAGCCTGATGGCTTCAACATAAAGTGATCTAAATTAATTCATGGCCTGAGAATGCTGCTGGTAATACTGGAGCATCTTCAGAAAGAGCTTGTCTCGGGTGTTTTGGTTTTGGTTGAGCAAAATGACAAACGGGCGGCGGCGGCCCTGGGGGGCCGGGAGGAAACCCGCCAGGGTATACACCCCGGTGAGGGTGCCGGTTTTGGCCGGGGCCATCAGGTCCCCCTGGCCGCGGGGGGTCATCAGGTGCTCCCAGGGGTAAAAGCCGTCGGCAATGGTGAGCATGGCCCCCAAGGTCACCTGGTTCTTCCGAGACAATCCCGATCCCTCCACCAGCCGCACTTGGTCGGGGCCCAGGTTCAGTCTGGTTTTCAGGTGCTCCCGAATCAGGGCCACGCCGTCTTCCAGGTGAGCCGGTTCGCCCTTGGCCTCCAGGGCCATCACCAGCACAATCTGGTTGGCCACGTAGTTGTTGGAATAGCGCAGCATGATACGAACCGCGTCGGCCAGAGTGTGGCTGGAACGGTGATGCAGAAATTCTTTCAGGTTGGGGGGCACCTTGGCCAGGGCCACCCCGCCAGTGAACTTGGCCCCATAGCGGGCAAAAATAGCCTGGGCCAACTCGCCAGAGTAGAACAACCCGTCGTTGTATTCCGCCGACAGGCTGATGCGGTCGCGCCCCGGCTTCATGCGGTGGGCCAGCCGCTGGGCGGTGGGGGTGAGGGGGGTCTGGGGTTCCAGAGAGCGCACGTTCCCCTTGCGGTCCAACTCCACCATGATGGAGTTGAAGTTCGACACCAGGGCCCCCAGCCGGGCATCGTAGGGATTCAACGATTCGCTGGCGCCGTCCACCAGAATGTCCCGCTCAAAAGCGGAGTCGTCCACCCGCACTTCCTTCAGGGGTTGATCGAACATCCCCCGGCTCTTCAATTCTTCCGCGATCAGCGCCCATTCCTCCGAGATGAGGACGGGATCACCGAAGCCTTTGATGTATAGGTTGCGGTCGGCGTCTAGATAGAACCGGGTGGAAAACCGGAAGTCATCCCCCAGCCGGGTCAGGGCCGTTTGGGCGGTGGCCAGTTTCAAAATAGAGGCGGGAATGTAGGTGCCATCGTGGTAGCTCCATTCGGTCTGCCCGTCCAGCCCCACCGCCACGCCCCCGTTTTTCACCATGGCCCGCAGGTCCGGGGCCAACCCCGCCGGGGGGCCGGGGTTTTGGTCGGTCGCCGGATTTTTTGCCAGGCCAACCCCGGCCAAACCCACCAAGGTAACGGCCCCCAGGGTGACGGCCCCCAGGATAAGGACGACCCATCTTTGGGTTCCCAGAGAACGAAGAGCAGACCGCGTAACAGGCCGGGCACCCCGGCGAATCAGGTTTGACAGACTGGGCATAAAAACGTGCTCCGTTGCTGTTGAAGGATGCGTTGAATGGGGGTGCGGCAAGCCGGGCAGGGCTGCCCCGTTTTGCCATACACCCGCAGGAACTGCTGAAACCCCCCGGTTTTGTCATCCACCCGCCGATAGTCGGACACGGTGGTGCCGTTGTGGGCCAGGGCCTCTCCCAACACCTGCCGCACCTGTTGGTGCAGCCGGGTGATCTCCTTGGGGGCCAGCCCGTTCACGGGCCGCTGGGGAGAAAGCCCGGCCCGGTGGCAAACCTCGGAGGCGTAGATGTTGCCCATGCCCGGCGCCACCCGTTGGTTCATCAGCCAGGGCTTAAGGGGCGTGGCCCGCCGGGCTTGGCTGGCCAGCCAGTCTGGGGTAAAGGCCCCAGAGAGCGGGTCCGGCCCCAGCCGGGCCAGGGCGGGCAGATCGTCTTGTGTCTGGGCGGTTTCCAGGGTGCCCAGGCAGCGGGTGTCTTGGTACAGCAGGCGGCCCCAGCGCCGCTCAACCTCCCAGCCCAGTTCCATCCACACCCGGGTGTGGGGGTGGTTGGTGCCGGTGGCGCTCGGGTCCTCCCACACAAACTTGCCCGTCATGCGCAGGTGGGCAAGCAACAGGCCCCCAGGTTCCAGCCGGAACAGCAGATACTTTCCTTGCCGTTCCACCGCGGTGAGGGTCTTGCCCGCCAAGAACCGCTGAAACCCCGCGGCGGTGGTATTTCGCAGGGGGGTGGCCCGATTCACCCCCACTTGGCGGATGGTGCCCCCGGTCACGCGCTCCCGCAGTTCCCGGGCGATGGTTTCCACTTCCGGCAGTTCGGGCATGAATGGTCAGTTCCCTCCTGTTTCTTATCTCTCGAAGCCGATGGATGACGTGTTTTCTTCCTTTCGGTTTCACGAACCGGACTGATGGTATCTCCACTCTTCGGCTTAAGCCGCCAGGGAGGGGTGTTTTAACGGATGAATCGAATCGCCAACCACACCCCTTTATTTTTTTTCTCGCAACAGAGAGGAGACATAATTGGCCGTGCGCAGGGGGTCGTTGCGGGCGGCTTCAATCATGGCCTGCCGGTCCGGCTTACCCGTGCTGCCCATGCCCTTGGGAATCTCCAGCTCTTCCCCCTGCAGCATGGCCTGCCCGTAGTCGTTTTCGGGAAGCAGCACGTTGGGGTGGGTGTTCAGGGCCTTCCACATGGGGCGGAACACCACCCACACCAAGGCCCCCAGGGCGCCCAGAGAAAACAAGGCCTTGATGAACAGCAGAATGAGTTCACGATTCATGGAAACCATTTTACGTCTTGTGGCGGGGAGCCACAAGGCTTAGCCCATCAGCCGCCGGTTCAACCGGGCCAGCTCTTCGGCCGGGGGGCGCAGGTCTTTTTCGGTAAGCATGTTGAGGGGGGTGTCCGACAACTCCTCCACCTCGGTGAAGGGGCGGCTGGACTCGTCGATGTAAATCAGCCCGGTCAGGAACTTTTTCTCCCGCCCGGCTTTTTCCAACAGCATCAGGGAGTGTATGCGGTCCGCCGGGTTGTGGTCTTTCAACTTGTGCAGGGTTACCCACGACCCATCGTGCAGCCGCACCCGGGTGTCTTGGCCTTCCGGCAGATCGGCCAAAATGGGCTGAAACGCCGGAACGAAATCCACCGTGTTCAGGGGGTCCATGTGTTCCCGAATGGACCGCAGGCTTTTGGTGGAGCCTTCGTGGTTGTTGAAGGTGACACAGGGAGAAAGGATATCCAAAATGGCCGTGCCCCGGTGGCGGATGGCCGCCATGATGAGGGGCGCCAACTGCTTGCGGTCGCCAGAGAACGAGCGGGCCACGAAGGTGGCCCCCATGGCAATGGCCAGAGAGGGAATGTCTACCGCGGGCCAGGGGTTGGCATCGCCCTTTTTGTTGCGGGTGCCGGGGTCGGCGGTGGCCGAGAACTGGCCCTTGGTTAGCCCATACACCCCGTTGTTTTCCACCAGGTAGGCAATGTTCAGGTTGCGGCGGATCATGTGGGCGAAATTCCCCAAACCAATGGACGCCGTGTCGCCGTCGCCCGACACCCCAATGGCCAGCAGGTGGCGGTTGGCCATCATCACCCCGGTGGCCAGGGGCGCCATGCGGCCATGGGTAGAGTTAAACCCAAAGGAGTTGTTCATGAAGTAATTGGTGGTCTTGGAAGAACACCCAATGCCGGAGAGTTTCACCACCTGCCGGGGGTCCAAGCCCCCCTGGTGGCAGGCCGCCACAATGCTGGCGGTGATGGCGTCGTGACCGCACCCCTTGCACAGGGTAGACTCCGCCCCCTGATATTCCCTCAGCGTCAGCCCCAGGTTGTTCTTTTCATCGCTCATCCCATGCCTCCTTCCGGTTTCAGCCTTGGGTATTTTGGATTGTCTTCAATAGTCATCACCGTCTGTTTTACCACCGGATTACTTTATGGAGCGAACAACTCTTTCTTTAATTTTGGGATTTCTTTTTCAACCACTTCCCAAACCAAATCAAGGTTGACGCCAAAATATTCATGAATCAATTTATCCCTCATTCCGGCCATTTGTTTCCACGGAATTCCCGCATGGGCGTTCCGATACTCCGAGGAGAGATGTTTCACGGCTTCTCCAATCACTTCGATATTTCGCAAACCGGCATCCTGAGTTTTTTTGTCGGAGAGAAAACCTTTCTTTCCCTCACTTGTAAATTTTTCAATCCACTCCAGGCACTCCCGAATATGGATGAGATAGAATTGATCGTCTTTCATAATTGTACAGCCTCTGAAAGAACCCGATCGCGGATGTACCAATGCAGGGCCGGTTCGCTCACCACATCTACTTTTTGCTGAAGAAGTTCCTGTACGTCCTGCCAAAAAGCCACCATGTCCAGCATGGAGCGCCCCGGCTCAACGTCCACCAGAAAATCCACATCACTGCTCTCTTGTTCCTCACCCCGAACAATCGAACCGAACACCCGCAAGTTTTGAACGCCGTGGGCGCGGGCCAAGGCCAAAATGTCGGCCTTCCGTTCTCGGAGGAATTCCAACGTTGGTTTGCGTTGGGGGTTTGGGCTCATCCCATGCCTCCTTCTTTCTTCAGTCTGCGAATGATCTCTCCCGCGGTGATGGGCATGCCGTTGTACACCCGCACGCTTTTTACTTTGGGGGCCAACTGGGGAAAGTCATCGCGGATGATCTGGGTCATCTGGCCGTCTCGGTTTTGTTCCACCACGAACACCACCGGGTGGCGGGCGATGAAGTCTTCCACCAGGAGGGACAACGGCAGGGCCCGCAGCAGCAGATGGCTGGTGGGCATGCCCTGGGCGGCCAGCAGGTGGCGGGCCTCCCGCACCGGTTCGGCCGAGGAGCCAAAGGAGATGATGCCCGCCTGGGCCGCCCCGCCCTGGGCCGGGGTTTCCACCGGTTGGGGCAGCACGCCCCTGGCGTGTTCGTATTTTTTCCGCAGGCGGTCCAGCAGGGCCTCGTACACCAGGGCGTCTTCGCTGTACTTGGCGGCTTCGTCGTGGCCGGTGCCCCGGGTGAAATAGGCCGAACCCGGATGGGTTTGGCCGGGGATGGTGCGGGGGGCAATGCCGTCCGGGTCCGTGGCGGCGTAACGGCGGAACACCCCGCCCTGCCGGGTCAAGTTTTCCAGGTCTTGGTCGCTCAGGCGCTTGCCAAAATCCATGGGCTGGTCTGGCGGCTGAAAGGGATCGCTGATGGATATGTTCATGCCCTGGTCCAGGTCCATCATCACGAACACGGGCTGTTGAAACCGATCGGCCAGGTCAAAGGCCCGCCAGCCCATTTCAAAAATGCTGGGGTTGTCGTGGGGAATCAGCACCAGGTGCTTGGTATCGCCGTGAGAGCCCTGGTGCATCAACGAAATATCGCTCTGCTGGGTGCGGGTGGGCAGCCCGGTGGAGGGCCCGGCCCGCATCACGTTAAACACCACGCAGGGCGATTCGGTGAAATAGGCCAGCCCCAGGCCCTCTTGCATCAAAGACAATCCGGGGCCGCTGGTGGCGGTCATGGCCCGGGCCCCAGCCCACCCGGCCCCCAGGGTCATGGTGATGGAAGCGATTTCGTCTTCGGCCTGAACAATGGCGAAGTGGTTTTTGCCCGCCGGGTCGGTGCGCCAGGCGGGAATGGCGGCCATCATGGTTTCCACCACCGAAGACGAGGGGGTGATGGGATACCAGGCCACCACGCTGGCCCCGCCCCAAATGGCCCCATAGGCGGCGGCGGCGTTGCCATCGGTGAGAATTTTCCCCTCGTTTCCGCCGGGAATGGCCCGCAGCTGGGGCCGGTCGGCCGGGAGGGCTTGGGTGTTCATGTGGTCGAAGCCCAGCTTCACGCATTGCAGGTTAGACTCCAACACCGTTTTGTTTTTGCCGAAATGATTTTGCAGCACGGCCACCACCACTTCTTCGGGAATGCCCAACAAAGCCGCGGCCCCCCCCACGTACACCATGTTGGCCAGCTTGGCCCGCAGTTGGGGAATTTTCACCTGCTCGCGCACCAGGGCGGTGGCGGGCAGGTCCAACCAGGAAATGTCTTCGCGGCGGGGGGATTTTTCTGTGAAGGGTGGGTTGGGGGCCGCGCTGTCGTACACCACAATGCCGCCGGGGGCCGCCCGGTTCATGTCCCGATGAAAGGTGACGGGGTTAAACGCCACCATCACATCGGTGGTGTCTTGGCGGCACAGAAAGCCCTGGGCCGAAACCCGGATTTGATACCAGGTGGGCAGCCCCTGAATGTTGGAGGGAAAGTAGTTCTTGCCCGAACAGGGCAGACCCATGCGGAACAGGGATTGAAACAACACGGTGTTGGCGCTGGCGCTGCCCGTGCCGTTTTCCGTGGCGATGGTGATGTTCACGTCGTTGATTTTGGGTGCCATGGGGTTCCACCATCCCGGTTCACGGTTTACGGTTCTCTTCTGGTTCAACCTACCATGGAACGCAATTAAAATGGGAATGGCGTCCCCCAGGGTGGGGCTGGCCAGGGGGGCCTGAAACCGGGTATGAACGGAGAGATCAACCGGTGGGTTCTTTGTTTCTTCCTTTCTTGGCGGGTGCGCCGTGGGTCTCTTCTTTTCTCCCCCCCCTTCTACCCCTGGTTCTCCCCCTCCCTCCCCTTCTTTTCTTTCTAGGTTTCGGTCTGTGGTTTTGGCTTGGCGTTCGGGGGTTTCCCCCCGTATGTGGCCCTTTGGGCTGGCGGCCCTGGGGTTGGGGGCCTGGGGGCTATCGGGAGAGATGAGCTGGGGTCTGCCCGCCTTGGCCGGGCTGGGGCTAACCTGGGCGGCTTGGCTGTGGAGCCGGGGCCTGGGGGCTGCCGCCGGGGCTTACTTGCTGCTTCTTGTTCCCCTGGGGTTTCACTTTGGCTGGCAGCTGCCCCAAACCCTGGCCCTGTTGCCCAGCCCCGGCGGCGGGGTGCGGGTGGAAGGCGTGGTGCGGGGTCAGCAGCGGGTGGCTGGGGGGGTTCGCTACCTGTTGGGTCAAGCCCGGCTGTCTCGCCTGGCAGAATCCCCTCAAGCCTCGCCAGCGATATCTTCTCAGCACTCTTTTTCTCAGCCATCCTTTTCTATCACCCCATCGAATCCCCCCTCCCAGACGCTGGCGGAGGTGGAGGTAGAAATCACCCTGGGGGATTCGTCCCGAAAGAGCGTGCCCTGGTGGGCGGTGGGCCGAGAGGTGATGGCCGCTGGGCGGTTGGCGCACACCGGCTGGCACCAGGGGCGGCTGGTGGTGACCCTGGCAGAGGGCGATATGTATGCCCCAGAGCCCCCCCTGTGGGCGGCGGAGCGCTGGCGGCTGGAACTGCGGGACCGGGCGGCCTATTACCTGGACCGAGAGGCCCTGGCGGTGTATCTGCCCACCATGCTGGGCCTGCGAGAGACCGATTCTCCCGAAGCCCGCCGGGTGGCCCAAGATTTTCGGCTGGCGGGGGTGTCTCATCTGTTCGCCATCTCCGGGTTGAACATGGCCCTGCTGTATGGGTTGTTTCTGGCGGCGGGGCGGCTGGCCCAAGGCCTGGGGGGAGCCTGGGGGGGCCAGCGGGGGGGCTGGGGGTTGAACCCCGCCCGGGCAGGCGCCTTGGTGTTGCTGTGGGGGTATCTGGCCCTCATTGGGTTCATGCCCCCGGCGGCCCGGGCGGTGGTGATGGTCACCCTGGTGTCGGGGGCAGCCATGGCGGGGGTGCGGCCGGCGGGGCCTGCCGTGGTGGCCTTGGCCGCGGGGGCCATGTTGCTGCCAGACCCCACCCTGGCCTACGACCTGTCGTTCCAGTTATCCTTCCTGGCGTATTATTTTGTGCTGGCGGCCTTGGCGGCGGCCAGGGGGCTGGTGCCCAGGGGGCCCTGGCTCGCCTGGGGGTGGGCATGGCGGGCCGTGGCGCTGAACTTGTGGGTCACCGGGGTGGTAACCCTGGGGCTGTGGCCCCTGTCGGCGGCGGTGTTTGGGCAGGTTTCGCTGCTGGTGTTTTTGGGCAACTTGGTGCTGGTGCCCCCCATGGAGTTGGTGATGCTGCCGGTGGGGTTGGCGGCCATGGGGGCCAGCCTGCCCCTGCTGGGTCAGCCCCCCGGCTGGTTTTGGGAAGCCTGGGCCTATGCCCTGGTGGAGCAGGGCTATCGGTTTTGGGCCCGGGCCGCCGCCTGGGTGGCCCACCTATATGATGGGCAAGTGCCCGTGCATTTGGATTGGAGCAGCCGGGGCTGGGTGTTGTATTATGCTCTGCTGCTGGTGGGGCTGGCCTGGCTGGCCAGAAAACCCAAACATTCATGATAGTATAGAAATGTATGGGGTGCTGTTGAGTGCATGACACGAAGCCGAAAAGTTATTCGCTTGCAGTCATTCAGTTTTCATCAACCGAACGGCTGATTCGAATAACCGATGGCTTCGAGCATTGCCCCTCTCTTCGGGAGAGGGGCGGCCCGCGCCAGCGGGCGGGGTGAGGTGCTTTGATAAACCGGTGACCACAACTGTTTAATTTCTGAGAATCAATCTACCCAAAGGACTTCCCCATGCCTGAATCCTCCCTGCCTCCCTCTCCTGGCCTGGTGCCCTTTTACAAATATCACGGGCTGGGAAACGACTACTTGGTGATCCCCGGCGGGGCTCTCCCCCACCTGTCTCCGGCGGGGGTTCAGGCCTTGTGCCAGCGCCACCAGGGGGCCGGGGGCGACGGGGTGCTGGTGGGCCCGTTGCAATCCGTCACCGGCTGGGAGCCCTGGCGGGGCCAAGGGGTGCCCGCCCTGCGCATCTTCAACCCAGACGGCTCCGAGGCCGAAAAAAGCGGCAACGGTCTGCGCATCTTCACCCGGTTTTTATGGGAGACCGGGCGGATGAAATCTAAAACCTTCGCCATTGCCACCCTGGGGGGGCAGGTGCAAGCCCGGGTGCTGAGCGACAACGGGGGACGGGTGGCCGTGGAGATGGGGCGGGTTTCCTTCCTCAGCACCGACATTCCCGTGACGGGCCCAGCCCGAGAGGTCATCAATGAAATTGTAGACGTGCAGGGCGAACGCCTGCGCATTTGCGCCGCCTCGGTGGGCAACCCCCATTGCGTGGTGTTGAACGCCTTTCCCACCCCCCGGCTGGCCCAAACCCTGGGCCCGGCGCTGGAAAACCACCCCATGTTCCCCCGCCGCGCCAACGTGCAGTTCATGGAGATCACCAGCCCCCATGCCATTCGCATCGAAATTTGGGAGCGGGGAGCGGGCTACACCACGGCATCGGGGTCTTCCAGTTGTGCCGCCGCCGCCGCCGCCGTGCGGCTGGGTTTGGTGCAATCCCCCGTCACGGTAGCCATGGCCGGGGGGTCTTTGGTGGTGAGGGTCGACGAACACTTTCAGGTAGAACAGGAGGGCGACGTGGCCCCGGTAATGCGGGGAGAACTGCATCCGGAATTTCAACAGAAACTGCGAGACGCCTAACTGGGGATAACAAACGAAAACAACGAGCCTTTCCCCGGCTCGCTTTCCACCGCCACGCTGCCGCCGTGGGCTTCCACCGCCAGTTTGCAAAAGGTCAACCCCAGCCCGGTGGAGTGAGAGCCGCTGGAAGATTGCCGGGCAAATTTTTCAAACACCCGGGGAAGAAATTCTGGCGGAATGCCCCGGCCGGTATCTTTCACCAAAAACCGCAGGCCCCCGGTTTCTTTCACCAACCCCAGCACCACCGAGCCCCCCGCCGGGGTGTTTTTCACCGCGTTTTCCGCGAGATTCACCAGCACCCGGATGAGAATCTCCCGGTCGGCGGTAAGAGGCAGGGCATCGGGGGGCAGGTTGGCGGTAAGGGCCACTTTTTTTTCTCCCGCCAGCCAACTAACTTGGTTCAGCGCCGACAGCACCGCCTCCGCCGGGTTCAGGGGAGACGGGGTCACGTGAAACTGGCCCGACTCTAGCCCCCCCACCTGCAGGTGGTTCATCACCATGCCCAGGGTGGCTTTGGCGCTGCGGGCAATGCCCTCAATCAACTCCCGCCGCTCTTTTTCCTCCAGCGGAAAGTTCAGCAGCAGCTCGCAGGTGGTGATGATGTTCCCCAGGGGGTTCTTCAAGTCGTGCACCTCCATGTGCAGGCGCTCTTCCCGCAGGGAGTCCAGGTTTTCCAGTTCCAGCCGTTTGCTGGTCAGGTTATGCACCAGGGCCAGCAGTTCATCGTTGTCGTAGGGTTTGGTGAGGTACGCGTCGGCGCCCCGCTCCAGGCCCTCCAGCCGGGTGGGCTTGTCTTCCAGGGCGCTCACCAGCACCACCGGCAGGGTGCGGGTTTGGGGAGAGTCCCGCAGAACGCGCATTACCTCCATGCCCCCCAGGCGGGGCATAATCAGGTCCAGCAGCACCAACTTGGGGCGGGTCTCCCGCACCTTCAGCAGTGCTTCCTCTCCATCGGCGGCTTCCACCACCTGGAACCCGGCACCCGTGAGCAGACCGGTGGTCTTCTTCCGGATCAGCGCGGAATCTTCCACCACCAGAATCAGAGCGTTGTTCATGGGCACGGGTCGTAGGGGAGAGCGGGTGAATAACGGGGGAATAAATCCAACGAAAACCTTGAAAGCAGGGCGAGCAAACACAGGCGTATGGCACCGGCTTTGGACCGTGAACCCCAAGCAAAAACGAGATCGAAGCCACAAAACCTGGAATTGAAACGAAAGAACGAGCGAGGAAGTTCCGGAGTCACCCCCCACAGGGTATTCCCCCGCGCTCCGTGATTTCTATCTCCCCCCAAAATCCTAGCACCCCCCGTGCGCCTCCCCCGCTTACTTTCCGGGTTTACTTTCCGGCCAAGCCTTTGGCGGGATCTAAATGATCCAGCTGTTCCATCACCACGGCGGGGGCCACCTCTCCCGACTCCATTTTGGTTTTCAGGTCGGTCAGGCTGGATTCGTTGGCCTTCAGCGCCACCAAATTGTCGCCCAGGGTTTCTTTGGTGGTCAGCATTTCCACCTCGGTGCGCATTTCTTGGTCTTTGCTGATAAAGTCTTTCTTGGCTTGCAGGTAAGACTTAAACAGTTCGTCATCGTGCAGGCTGACCACCTGGCTGCGAAAATCTTGCACATCCCGGGGGCTGCCGGGGTCCACCACCCGGCTGGTCAGCTTGGCAATGGCTTCTTGCAGCTGCGCCGAGCGGTCGAAGCCCCCCCGGCTGGCCAGTTCTTTTAAGATCAGGGCGGTGTTTTGCAGGCGGCGCTGGGTACGCTCCAGAAACAACGAGGGCGGCAAGGGCTGGTTGGCCTGGCCAGACTTAAAGTGGCGGATGTCTACCCCCTTGAACTGAAAGGCCCCGGTTTTTTCCAAGGCTTTGAATTTTTCGTGGCGCTGGGGGGCCGGAAGTTTTTGCATTTCTTCCAGGTCGCTCAGCAGCCCGCCAAACTTGGTCACCAGGTGCTTGTTTTCCATCACCATAAGTTCCAAGCTGGCCTTTGCGGCGGCCACTTCGTCCTTGTCCTGGGGGGGGGTCATAACACCGGGGGAAGGAAGGTGAGGGGTTTAGAGTTTTGCTCATTCATGGCTGTTTGTACTGTTATACCTGAAACGCGGAGGATTCAAATGCTGAAAAAATGGCTGACGCCAGCGGCGGTTTCTGGGGCCCTGGCGGTGGGGCTGGGTGCCCTGGGGGCCCATCAACTGAAGTCCGGGGCCTCATTGGAGCAATGGGAATGGTTTCAAACCGCCCAGCGGTATCACTGGATGCACACCCTGGCCATTTGGGCCGCCGCCTTGACCGGCACCCTGCTGCCCACCGCTGAGCGGCTGGCGAATTGGGCGGCCAGGTTGTTTGCCGGGGGGCTGGTGCTATTTTCCGGCAGCCTGTATGTCATGGCGTTTACTGGCTGGAGCGGCTTGGCGCCCCTGAACCCCCTGGGGGGGGCCTGCTTCATCGCGGGGTGGTTCACCCTGGCAGGTGTGGGCTGGCACGCCCGGCGCTGATTTACGAGGTCATGTTCACGAGGTAATGTCCACGGGACCCAGCACTTCTCGAATGAGAGAATAGGCCTGCACCCCGTTGACCCCCTGGCTAAACCGCGCCCGCACCCGGTATTGGCATTCCATCAGGGGACCGTCTGCCGCCTCCATGGCGCAGTTCACCACCTGGGCTTGCAGCACCATGCTGCCCAGGGTGCTCACCTGAATGGCCGTGCCCGGCGGAATGGGATGATCCGACAGAAAAGAGAGCCCCCCCAGGGAAATGTCGTGGAGGGGAACCGCTTCTGGTTCCCGGTGAATAAACACCTGTTTGCCTGGGGGCACCTGCAGCCGCCCGCTGTTGCGTTGTTGGTGTTCCGCCCCTTCTTCTTGAAAGAAGAGCTGATCGTATTTTTCCTTCAGCCGCTCCAGCTCTTGCCAATTTGGCCAGGCTTCGGGTTCGTAGATTGTTTTACCCATTCTCGAAACTCCTTTTTGGGGGACCCCATTTTTAAAATCACCTCACACCCCCCGCCATCTCTTTCCCATCTCTCTCTTCTCTTTCTTTTCTCTCTTACCGCTCTCCCTGGCCACTTTTTCACGGCAAAAACCCTGATGATGCGGAAAGATCTCCACCCGCCCGTTCAGGGGACCGGAAAGTTGACGGCAACTCCGAAAACGCACTTCGGCACTTACAACGCATGATTGTCATATTATGGGGTGTTTTCTTGATATTTTCCAGAAAAATCGCCATACTTGCGCCATTCCCTGGAAGAGCGATAGCCTGTGGACTAAATGAGATTCCAACACGGGGCTTGCTGCCCGGTTCGCAGGGTTAAAAAACCCAGCGGGAGCCGGTTTCGCAGCTCCCGGGGGATTCAAGCCGTAACCAGCTGAATGGGTTGTGGAGGCTGGGGTGGGGGTAAACCACCCAGAGCCTGAATGGGGTGTCGTGGCCATGGTATTCTCCCAAGGTTCTATCGGGTGTCTGCCGGGACGGGATTTCTATCCATTCACCGCTTCATCTGCCGCGCCCGAATCATTCTTTGTTTTGAAACGTTACACAGGGGAAAATTGGTTGTATCCCTGGGGATCATCACATGAAAAAAAACGCGGGTAGAAACGTGGGGAACAAACCCAAACAACCAGGGTCTGAACGAGGATACCGGGTATTGTTTTGGGGACCTCGGGTCAAGGGAATCTTTTCCCACCAAATCAAACGCCTGCTTAAATCGAACCAACCGCACCCAGAACTCATGGAGCAAGCCCTGCTGGGGGTAGAGCGGTTTATGTATGTGGGCAACCATTTGGGAGCGGAACAAACCAGCCTCACCGTCAGCCGGCTGGGCATTCTGCTGGGGGAAATTCAGGCGGGCATGAAGCCGTTTTCTTCTTGCCGAAGCGAAATTGAAGGACTGCTGGAGGAACTGGAAGTCCACTGGGCCAGGGAATCGGCCCTCATGAACAAGCCCACTGAACCCGCCGAGCCACCCGCCCCTGAGGCACCCCAAACCAAGGGCCCTGCCCGCCGCGAGCCTGAAAACAACGCCACCTTTGCTTATATAGGCACCCCCGGCTTTCCTCTCGACGAAGAAATGGCCCGCTTCTTTTTGGAAGAACTGCCCGAGCATTTATACAAAGCCGAACAAGCCGTGCTGGCCCTGGAGCAACACCTGACGGCCCAAGAGCCCCTGAACGAATTGTTCCGCACCGTTCACACCCTGAAGGGGAACTCGGCCTTTTTGGGGCTGGTGGAAATCCGTGACATCTCCCACGCCATGGAATCCATGCTGGACAGCGCCCGCAAAGGCCGGGCCTTGCTAGACCGGGAAAAAACCCAAATTTTGCTGCAGGGAGTAGATTTGCTGCGGAAAATGGGCATCAACCTGCGGCGGCGGGTGGATGAACAAACCGGCCAGCAGCCAGACCACCCCCCCCAGCCCCTCGACTGGCAGCCCCTGCTGGTGCGCCTGCGGCAGATGGAATAGCCCCTTACCCCGGGGACTTGTTCACCCCGCGGTTCCACGTTACATTGGTTTCTATTCGGCCGACGTGGTGAAACTGGCAGACACGCTACCTTGAGGTGGTAGTGGGGAAACCCTTGGGAGTTCGAGTCTCCCCGTCGGCACTCTGGTTTTCCAAGCCAATCCCCAATCCTCTTGTTATCCCCTGTTACAGCCCATTTACTTAAACAGCTTCAAATACCCATCAAACACGTACAACTTTCCCCGTTTCCCCCCGGTCATTTCCCGCAAAATTTGTAGCCGCTCCAGGTCCCACATTGGGCCTTTAATAAGGCTGTCCGCTACTTAAGTTTTTGGCCGAAATCTTAAATAACACGGTTGGTTATTTAAGACATCTTCATTTTGCGGGGGGTAGATGGCCAGCCAAACCCTACGTGTTGCAAAGATTTCGTGGTATGTTTTAGGGCCTGCACCCATCCACGGGGGGGAATTCTTGAATCCTTTCACCAAAATGCTTGCCATGGGGCTGTTCCTTTCCGCCTTCACGGGTATGTCGATGACCCCCAACTGGGCGGCGGCCAACCCCTTTGGCCCGGATTACGTGGAAATCACGGCCAACGACGTCATCGCTCTCGATATTCGCTACGCCACCACCCACAACTTCACCGGGCGGAACGTGTACGGAACCCACAATACCTGCTTTCTGCACCAGCAGGCCGCGGCCAAACTGTTCCGGGCGGCGGAGTTGCTGCGAACCTACTCCCCCGGCTATAAGCTGCTGGTGTTCGACTGCTTGCGCCCCCGCTCGGTGCAGCGGTTGTTTTGGGGGGTGGTGAAGGGCACCCCCCAGCAGCCCTACGTGGCCAACCCAGACAAGGGCTCCCTTCACAACTTCGGCTTCGCGGTGGATTTGTCGCTGCTGGGGCCAGACGGGCACGAGCTAGACATGGGCACGCCGTTTGATGCCTTCACCGAGGCCGCCCAGCCAAAACTGGAAACAAAACTGTTGGCGAAAGGGGTGCTGACCCAGCCCCAGTTGGAGCGGCGGATGATACTGCGGCGGGTGATGACCGAAGCCGGGTTCCTTCAGTTGCCCAACGAATGGTGGCATTACGATGCCCTGGATGGAAAAACCGTGCGGAAGAATTACCGGATTGTGGAGTAAGAGGAGTAAGAGAAGTGCTTCACCCCACCACCCCAAGCCAGCACTTTAAATCATTCCCTTCGGGGAAGGCGGCGATGATGAGGGGTGTTGCAGAGGCAGCGTCAACTGGTCAGCCAGTTTTCCAGCCGCAGGCCGGGGTAGCCCTGAAAATCCCGCTCGTTGTTGGTGACCAGAGCCACCTGAAGGGCAATGGCATGGGCGGCAATCAACTTATCCAGCGCGTCTCGTGTTTTTTCCCGGAAAGCAAACCGGACTGGACCGTAAGCCTTGGCGGCGGATTCATCGAACGCCGCCGCCGGAATATCGTTCAGCAACAAATGAAGGGCCTGTTGGTTTTTCATCTGATGGACCCCTGAACAAGCCACGCCGTATTCCAACTCGGCCAGCGTGATGGACGACATCACCACCTCGCCTTTGAAGCATTGGGCAAACCGTTCGGCCACCTGGGGCGGCTGGTGTTTCATCAGGTAAATGCACATGTTGGTGTCCAACATATACCGGGGGGTCATACCTCATCCCTGGGAGATTCCACATTCTCCCCCCTGCCTTCGCTCATGAAGTCAGGGGTAAATCCGGCGAATTTGTCCAACACTTGGCTCAAACGGCGCGCCGCTGGGCGAATCCGCAGTTCATCCCCCCGCCGTTCAATTTCCACATCCAGGTCGTTCCGGTCATAGGCCAGTTCCGCCGGAATTCGTACGGCTTGAGAATTTCCATTTTTGAAAATACGAGTCATGGTCATGGCATTCTCCTGTGTGTACATGTATATCCTAGCATCAACCAGACATTTTTTCTACCCTCTGCCACCTTTCCAAGGACCTTTGGCCCCTATATCCCCAACGGCATAAACCCTAGTGACAACTATCTAAAATCGCTGAGAGTTGAATCTTTATATGGGGGCTTCTTCTTCACCCCACCACCCCCAGCCAGCACTTTAAATAATTCCCTTCGGGGAAGGCGGCGACCACGGGGTGGTCGGGGCCTTGACCGCCCTGGGCCACCCAGCGCACCGGGCGCCCGCTTTTGCTTTCGGCTTTGGCCAAAACTTCGCGGAAATCCTCTGGGGATAACAATTGCGAGCAGGAGCAGGCAGCCACCAGCCCCCCCGGCGCGGTCAGCCGCAGGGCCTGGGCGAACAGTTTGGCGTAGGCGGCCTGACCGGTGGGCTGGTCTTTGCGCGAACGGATGAACGCCGGAGGGTCGGCCACCACCACCTGGAATGCCGCGGCGGGGAGTTCCAGCAGGGCCTTCATGGCATCGGCCTTCAGGGGCACGGCCTGGGCCCCAGCGGCGGTAAGGTTGGCCTGGGCCCGCTCCAGGGCGGAGGCGGAGGAATCCATCACCGTCACCCGAGCGGTGGCCCCGCCTTGCTTTGCGGTCCGGGCCAGAGCGGCCCCCCATTGGCCCACATAGCCAAACACATCCAGCACGTTCAGCGGGCCGGGGGCCCCAGCGGGTATTGCCAGGGCAGAACGCACCAGGGCCGCCAGGCGGGTCACATTGGCCCGCTGGTCCAAAAAGAACCCGGTCTTTTGGCCCCCCACCAAGTCGGCGGTGAGGGTGCTGCCGTCTTCCAGCACCAGTTCCGCCTGGGTCAGGTCCACCCCAGCCAGGGCTTTCTCCAACCGGGGGGGTTCTTCCTCCAGGCCTTCCATCACCCGCCCCCGGGTGTCGTTGCGAATCACCAGGGCGGTCTGCTCCCAGCTTGGTCCCCCCATGGCCGTCTCTTCTCCCGTCAGGGTCTCCAAGGCCTCTCGCAGGGCGGGTAGCAGGCGGTCGGCCCCGGCGGTTTGGGCCTGCACCGCCAGCACCTGCTGGCCCCCGGTTAAGCGGTAGCGGTCCACCACCAACCCCGGCAGGGCGTCGGCCTCGCCAAACACCAGCCGGTGGCTGGCCTGACCCAAACCAGCCTGACGCCGCAGGGCCGATGCCCCCCGCAGCCGCGACAACACCCCCGCCGCCGACCAGGGCTGGGTCTCCAGGGGGTTCCTCCCCAAAGCCCGGAAGGCAATGAGGGACCCCGGATGGCCGTAGCCCCAGGCCAAAAATTCTCCCCCAGGGCCCCGCAGTTCCACCGGGTCTCCGGGGGCGATGCCCTTGGGGCTGGCCGCCAGTTCGTTGGAGTACACCCAGGGGTGGCCCCCCCGGAACCGCCGGTCGTGGCCTTTCTGCAATGTCCAAATCGTCATGGGGTTCCTGTGGGTTGAAAAGCCGAGCCGCCTCCGTCCGATATGCTCTGAAAGAACCAGAAAGAATACGGGCCCAATGGGGGGATGGAATCTTCACCCGTCCTCTCCACCGTTATTCTCCATGAAAATTTTGTAATGAACCAGGGGTGTTGTTGCGGAAGCAAAGGATGGGGTAGAGTTTAAAGTTGAATGTCATCCATCCACGGGCAGGAGAGCCATGAACCGCCGCCATTCCCTCAGTTATTGTGTCCAGCCGTCTATCAGCCAATCCCTAAAAATCCCCGCCGGGCGTTGGGCCCTGGGAAGCCTCGTCATCCTGTCGGCCCTGCTGGTTTCGGCCGGAGCCACTCAGGCCGAAGACCCCAAGAAATCCGCCCAATTGTTTCCCAGCTCTCCGGTGATCGACCGCCAGAAGGCATTCTGGATCAAAGCCTTTACCGAAATGGACCCCAACACGGCCGTGATTCACGACGGTTTGATGACTGTGCCCGTGTTTGAGGTGGTGTCCATTCCCGATGACCGCCCCCGGGTGCTGCGCCGCCAGATGAAAGAACGGCTGGATGCCCTGCGCAAGCTGCTGCATCAAACCGCCGACGCCATGGATGCTGGCGCCGACCCCGGCCCCGAAGGCAAGCGGCTGATTGCCCTGTATGGCCAGGAAGCCACCCCCCAGCGCCTGCGGGGCTCGGCGGAAAACCTGCGGTTTCAGCGGGGGCTATCGAAAATGTTCGAGCAGGGGTTAATCCGCTCGGGGGCCTACCTGGACCGGATGAAGGCCATTTTCCGCGAGGAAAACCTGCCGGAGGACCTGGCCTATCTGCCCCACGTGGAGTCTTCGTTTAACTTTAAGGCCTATTCCAAGGTGGGGGCCGCGGGGGCTTGGCAGTTCATGCCAGCCACCGGTAAGCGGTTTATGAGCGTGCGCTACGAAGTGGACGAGCGGCTGGACCCTTTGCTTGCCACCCGGGCCGCCGCCGGGTTGATGCGGGAAAACCACCAGCACATGAAAAACTGGCCCCTGGCCATCACGGCCTACAACCACGGCTGGCAGAACCTGGAAAAAATCGTGGCCCGCACCGGAACCTCGGACCTGGGGCAGTTGATTCTGCATTACGACGGGCCCTATTTTAAATTTGCCAGCAAAAACTTTTACTCGGAATTTTTGGCGGCCCGTGAAGTGGCCATGAACTCCGATCGGCATTTCAAAGGGGTCACGGTTCACGAACCCTTTCGCTTTCAAGAGGTGGAGTTGCCCTTCTATTTAGAGTTTGCCCAGGCGGCCAAGGTGGCGGGGGTGAAGCCCGACGTGCTGGCCGACATGAACCCGGCCCTCCGCCCGCCGGTGGTGATTGGCACCAAATACATTCCCCAGGGATACAAACTGCGGATTCCCGCGGAGGTGACGTTGAACGCGTTTATGGGAGCCCTGCCCCCTGAGCAACGCCACGACAAACAAAAGCCCATGGTGGAATGGGTGGTGGGCCGGGGAGACACCCTGTTTGGGCTGGGGCAGCGGTTTGGGGTGCCCTGGCAGGTATTGGCCCAGGCCAACAACATGTCCACCCGCCACCGGCTGCGCCCAGGCCAGCGCATTGTCATTCCCCCCCCCGGAGATAAAATAGCCCTGGCCGCCAAAGCCGGCATCAAGCCGCCCTCGGCCCAGGTCATGGCCGCCAGCATCACCCGTTCCATCAGCACGCCCATCAAGGCCGTGTCGGCCCCGCCCGCCGCCCAAGACAAGGTGGCCTTCCAAGAGGCCGAAGGCCGCTCTCAGTTTCAAGACCTGGACCTGCACGACTTCGACCCCGCCACCCGCGAGGGGGAAATCATCGTGGCCTATGGCGAGACGGTGGGGAACTATGCCACCTGGGCCCATTCCACCGTGGGCCGCATTCAGGCGGTGAACGGGTTGGGCCGCCGGGGCCGGGGCTTGCAGCCCGGCCGCCCGGTCACCATTCCGTTGAACGTGGAACCCCAAGAATTCAACCAGCAGCGGGCCGAGTTCCACCGCCAGCGGGAGGAAGATTTCTTCTCCTCCTACGCGGTATCGGAAACCACCGAAGTGAAACTGGCGCCGGGTGAAACGGTGTGGAGCCTGGCCCAGAGCAACAACGTGCCGATGTGGCTCTTCTACCAAAACAACCCCGACTTGGTGGGCAAAGCCGTGCAGCCGGGCACCCTGGTGAAACTACCCGTGATTGAAGAAGTGGTGTCGGTGGGAGGCGTGGGGAAAGACTAATCTATATACACTTTATCAAAGGCGGTTTTCAGGTCCCGCCACCAGTCTTCCAACCCGTTGCGGTTGCGCAGCAGGTAGGCCGGATGAAAGGTGGGCAGCACCGGCCATTCGCCGTATTGAAACCACCGCCCCCGTTCTTTGGTGATGCCCCCGGCCTGGGGGTTCAGGGCCTTTAAGGGCACGTTGCCCAGGGTCACAATGCACCCAGGGTTCAGCAGCTCCATTTGGCGCTGCAGAATGGGCCTGCAGGCGGCGATTTCGGCGGGCTCTGGGTTGCGGTTGCCGGGGGGTCGGCACTTCACCATGTTGGCAATGTACACGTCGGAACGGTCCAGCCCCAGGGCCAAGATGCCATAAGAAAGCAATTTCCCCGCCTTCCCCACAAAGGGCCGCCCCTGCAGGTCTTCGTCTTGGCCAGGGCCTTCTCCCACGAACAAAATTTTAGGGGCCGGGTTGCCCTCGCCAAACACAAAGCGGGTGCGGCCCTGGGCCAGGGCACACAGGGTGCAGTTGCGGTATTGAATGGCCAGGGATTCCAGGGTGGCGATGTCTTGCGGCGGGGTGGCGGCAAACTCGTTGGACCGGCTCTCTCGTGCAGCCACCGAACCCGTGACCGATGGGGCGGGCCGGGAAGATGGCCCCTGGGGCCCAGGGTGCTGGACCGGTTGCCTGGGCAGGCTTTGCCGGGCTGGCACACTCACCGGCGCGCTGACTGGCAAGCTGGGGGCAGAAGCCCGCCGGGGAGCGGTTCCGTCAGAAACAGGGGCAGACCCAGGGGCAGCCGGATTTGGCGCTGTGGGGCTAAGTGTTGTCGGGCTTGGTGCTGCTGGGGTGACCACCGACCGGGTCCCGTCTTCTTTGCGCAGGGTGTGGGCGTGGAGAAACTTGCGGCCCTCTGGGTGCCCCAGGGTGGCCTGCAACAGCGCCCCCAGTTCGGGGCTGGCCGCGATGTTCAGGTGCCCCACCCCCGCGTCCGCCAGCCGCTCCAGGTGGAGCGTTAAGCCGTTCAACACGCGGGCGAAGTCTTGGGGGTTGGCCGTGTCATCCGTCATGGCGATCTTTAATCCACCTCAATGTGATCCAGCCCAATGCAGCTGTCTGCCGCCGGGCGGGTGGTCTTGCCCTCGCGGGCCTGCACGGCGTATTTGAACACCGCCACGGCTTTCACGTAAGCGTAGCGGCTGACCCGGCCCTGGGCGTCTTCCACCTCTACCCAAAAATGATGCCGACCGGCGGCCACCCCAGCCAGGGGAATCTTCACGGTAAACTCTCCATTCTTGGCGGTGGTTTCCGCCGCGGGGTGGAAAACATCCCGCTTGTGGTCGTGAATACCCACCCGCACTTTCACCGCTTGGCCAGACACCCGCCCGCTGACCGTGATGGTTTCGGCCGACTTGCCGTGGTGGGGGGCCTTCAAGCCTTCCAGCATCACCGGCCAGCCGGTCAGGTCTTTCTGGCAATCCGCCAGCAGCAGCCCGGCGGGCAGCAACCCGGCGGCCACCATCAGCACGGCCACCGCCATCCAACGAAAACGCTTGAGTGTCATGGTCATTCCTTTGGAAAGTTGGGTTGAAACTTCTACGTAATCTATGTTTTCCCTGTTCACGGAAAAAACCCTGGTTATCCGACCCTGGTTCATGGGATGAATGGTTCCCCTTTTTTTCTTAGGGAGAGAATTCCTGGGTTTCCCAAAACTGGTGCCGCAGCTTGGCTTTGTGATAGGCCGCCAAGCCCTCTTGATCTTCCTCTCGCAGGCGCAGGCCGGTGGAGATGGGCCGCTTGAAGCCGGACTCATCGTAATTCAGCACGGTGAAAAACCCGCTGTGAGAATCTTCCTCACTGCCGTCGGCGTGGCGCAGCCGCACTTTGATTTCCACCTCCAGGGTATAGGTGCGCACGTACACCACCCGGGCGGTCATGCTCACCAGATCAGAGGCAAAGATGGGCTTCTTAAACAGCAGCCGATTCATGGCAATGGTGACCATGTGGCGGTTGCGGGTAAAGTGGCAGGCGGCATACACGGCCACCCGGTCCATCCACAACAGCAGGTCGCCCCCAAATATCGTTCCGCGGTAATTCAGGTGGCGGGGCAAAAATTGACGAACCACCTTAATTTCCGAATCGAGGGGAGTGATGTACTCCCGCTTGGTGCGGTTGGCGTCTTCCACCACCCCTGCCGGGGTAAGGGCACCGCTGGCGTTGGATTCCTGCATGGCAAACCATTCATCGGCCAGCTTGCGGCGTTTGGCCACCTCGGCCTGCAGGGCGCGGTCTTCTTCGGTGGCGGCGGTAAGGCCGGGGATGGTTTTGTCGGGCTGGCCCGCTTCGTCTACCGCCACGATGGTGACAAAGGACCGCAGGATGGGGATTTCCTCCCTGGCCATCATGTCGGTGCGGCGGCCCAGCACCTCCACCATCATGGAGGACTGCCCCACCCTCACCAACCGCCCCCCCAGCCGAATCAAGTCCATGTGCTGGATGGGCCGGGACAGGTCCACCCGGTCGAACATCAGGGTGGCCACGAAGGTGTTGGCGTGGTGGGCCGCCACCCGGGCGGCCACCAGGTCCACCAGGGCCAAAATAGGTCCAGCCTGCATGCGGTGGCCGGCCTGGGCCTCCTCCCCCACAATCTCAGACAACTCCAGGGCCGACAATTGAGGGTCTAACGGTGGTCGGGGTTTGCTCATGGGGCTCCTGGGATTCAAAACCTTCGTGGTTGATACCCCCCGTCTATCCTCCCCACCTATTATAACGCCCCACTCGCGCAATCAATACATGGTGATCAATACATGATGATTTTGATCCATTTAACGTCTCCACCGATCCATGCAAATCAATATAAATCATATTGCAGCAGGCGGCATTCCAGGGGGCCGTTGAACAGCACGGTTTTTTTGGCGGCCCGCAACCCCACCGCCTTCACCAGGGGCCCCTGGAGGGTAAACACCCAGGCTTGCTTGCCCTGGCTTTTTTGTTTCAGGGTGTCTCCCAACTGTTTGTACAACCCGGTCAGGTCGGCCTCTTCCTCCATGCGGTGGCCGTAGGGCGGGTTGGTGAGAATGGTGCCAGGGCCGGGGGGCGGGGCAAAGGTGGCGGCTTCCGCGGTGTCGAATTGAATGTCTCCCTCCAGCCCGGCCCGCTGGGCGTTTTCTTTGGCGGCGGCAATCATTTCTGGGTCTTTGTCGGCCCCCCACAGGGGCACCCCCACCGGGCGGGCGGCGGCCTTGGCTTCTTTCTTCAGGCGCTTCAGCAGGGCGGCGTTGTAGTCGGGCCAGTTCATAAACCCAAAGCGCTCGCGGAATAACCCCGGCGCCCGGTTCCCGGCCAGCAGGGCCGCTTCAATCAGCAGGGTGCCCCCTCCGCAGAAGGGGTCGTAGAGGGGCCTGTCGCCCCGCCAGCCCGACAGCAGCACCAACCCCGCCGCCAGGTTTTCCTTTAGGGGGGCCTGGGCGGTCCACACCCGGTAACCCCGCTTGAACAAGGGCTCGCCCGAGGCATCCAGCGAAAGATAGCAGCGGTGGTCTTGAATCACCGCTTGAATGCGGTGATGGGGGGTTTCGGTATCCACCGAGGGGCGCTGGCCGGTGTCCGCCCGAAAGCGGTCGGCCACGGCGTCTTTGATTTTCATCGCCAAGAAGTGGCTGTGAGTAAAGGGGGGGTCTCCCGCCTTCACCTTTACCAAAAAGGTATGGTCCGGTTCCATCAGGGCGGGCCAGTCTATCCGGCGGGCGCCCTGGTAAAGTTCTTCCACGTCGCGGCAGGCAAAGTCGGCCACGGGCCACAAAATCCGCCCGGCGGTGCGTAACCACAGGTTGGCCCGGTAGCAGTCGGCCCGGTCGCCCTCAAACCACACGCCGCCTTCCATGGGCTCCAGGCCTTGCAGGCCCAGCTGCTCCATTTCAGCCCGCAGCACGTCCTCCAGGCCGTGGACCGTGGCGGCAAAGTAACTGTGGGTCTCCCGGGGGCGGCCCTTCACCAATCCGGGTGGTTTCATAGGTCGTGGGGGAAGAATCGTGACAAGAGGAACGTTCGGTTATATACAGAGACAGCCACCCAGACTTCCCCCCCCCAGGCTTGCCGCCCAATATTATTCCTTGCTGCTGGGCACCGGCAGCCGGGGGTAATCTTCCAGCAGGGATTCCAGGTCGTAATGGCGGCGGGTTTCCGGGTGAAACAGGTGCAAAATCACCGACTGATAATCCATCAGCACCCAACTGCCTTCCTCCATGCCTTCCACCACGGCGGGGTGAACCCCGGTTTTGGCGGTGCGCTCCTCGGCCTGGGCGGCCAACCCCCGCACGTGGGCCTGGGAGCGGCCGGTGGCGATGACCACAAAATCGGCCACCGGAGAGCGCCCCGCCAAATCAATGAGCAGAATCTCTTCGCCTTTGGTATCCTGTAAGGCCTGGACAATTTCCCGGGCCAGGGCCAGTTCCTCCTCGCGGCTGGGCGCGGAAACCGAGGATTTTGGGGCTTTTCGGGGGGTGGTGCTTTTATTTTTCATGGGATATTCAAATTCCTTTTCTTTTTCATTTACAATCGTAGTGTACCCAGGCGGGCAAAACAACCAGGAAAGCGGCCATGTTCGGAATTGGGATGGATGAGGTGTTTTTGGTGGGGTTGGTGAGCCTGTTCGCGGTGGGTCCCAAGCAAATTCCTGGGGCGGCCCGGGCCCTGGCCAAAACCCTCACCGAACTCCGCCGCACGGCCAACACCTTCCGCGATGCCCTGCATGAAGAACTGGGCAACCGGGAAGAATTGCGGGGGTTGCATCAATTTCGGCAGAGCATAGAGGATGAATTGCACAAAGCCCGAACCGGGGTGCGCCGCATGGTGGAAAACGAGATTGGCAACGACCTGAAGCAAGGGGTGGCACCCATTCGCCAAGAACTTCAGGCTGGTCGGGAAGAACTGGAACGGTTCCGCCAGGAAGCCGTGGAGGGGGTGTCTCGGGAGGCTGCCCTGCCCCACATCGCTCCGGCCAACACCCCAACCATGGCCAAGTCTCAAACCAAAGCCAAAGTTAAACCCAAAACCACGGCCAAAACGCGTAAAACACCGAGCAAGAAAGCAACCAAAGCAACGGCCAGACCTTCTGGCAAACCTAAAAAACCATCAACAAAACCACACCTTCCCAAAGCCTAGAGCAGAAACACGAAAGCCAAAAATGAGGCCTCTGCATAACCCGGGTTTTTTCCGTGAACAGAGGGAATGGGGGCGAAGCCCCCCAATACACATATCCCCCTTCCCTCAGGGGGCAGGGGGATGGGAAAACATCGGTTACGCAGAGATCTCAAAATATGAACGATTCAAAGAGGGGCCAACCGTTTCAAAGACTTTAAAAAATGGGGTAGAAACCAATCTGGAATGCGTTGAAAATAAGATGGGGGGGAAGTTTCTTGCTATGTTTGACAGCCAGTCATCGATTCACCCTCTCTTGATCGAACCATGCGGTTTTTAATCGTAGATGATTCCGAAGCCTCTCAGTTCATGCTGGGAAAGTTTGTGGAAAGCATGGGCCACCAAGTGGCCGCCAAAGCCGGCAACGGAGAAGAAGCCGTGGCGGCTTATGTGGCCAATCGGCCAGATGCCGTGATCATGGATTTGATCATGCCCAAAATGAACGGCCAGGAAGCCCTGCGGGCCATCCGCACCCACGACCCCGGGGCACGGGTGGTGATGATTAGCTCCATGCGCTCGCCCCAAACCGCCCTGGCCTGCAAAGAGGACGGCGCCAGTTATTTTTTGTTTAAGCCGGTAAGGCTGGAAGAATTCCGCAATGTCATCGAAAAATTGCTAGAAGAAATCAGTCCCTCTCCCCAATAATTTTCTAAATACATTTTTTAGAAACCGGTTCCATGGCCGCCAAACCCACCCCCGTCACCATCCAGATCGTGAATGTGGATCTGGCCGTGGAGCGGCAGAAGATTCTGCGGGAAAAACTGCGGGATCTGTTCAAGGCCATGAACGCCGCCTCTGGCGACGCCCCCCGGGAATTGGTGTACACCCAAAACCAAGAGAACCACCCCCTGGAGGTGGTGCTGCGGGGCAACCCCCACGCCGACGTGCTGTTCACCACCTTCAACTACGACCAGTCGGCCTCCCTCGTTCCCGATGAACCGGGGGAGGAACCCCTGGTGGGCTCGGCCCTGGACGACCTGAACGCCCCTCCTCATCTGCGCTACCCCCTGCTGGGGGAATTCCTCAACCTGGAAACCCACGGGTTCTTCCGCCATCGGCGGCTGGTGCTGGTGGGGGACCTGCACGACAAACTGGGCCAGTTTTTCCGCTCGAACTTGTCGGTCTCGGTGGCGCTGGCCCCCCCCGGCGGCGGAGAGCCCCTGCCCCCAGAACCCATGGGCAACCTGGAGCGCTTTACCCGCGACGACGCCATGGCCGACCAGGGGAAAATTCCGGTCAGCCGCATCCGCTCTCTTTCGGTGGCGGGGGTGGTGTTTCACGCGGCGGTGCACATGCCCGAGGAGGGCAACCGGTTCGTCTTGAAAGACATCACCCTGGCCGAAGCGGCCAAAATGATCTACGCCCTGGAGGGGGTGCGGGGGGTGGTGTTCCGCGAAACCCTGCGCTCGGAGCGGATGGCCTTTGTGCGGGGCAAGCGGGTGGTAATGGTGCTGCCCCCAGACTTGGACCAGGTGGTGGCCGAACGGCTGACCTTTGACCGCATGGAGCACCTGTACCGTTACACCGAGGCCCCCCAGGCCCTGATGGCCCTGAGCGACCGGGGAGCCAAAGGCAAGTGGGATGCTTTGGAATCGACCGGCTATGAGGCGGTGTTCAATACCTTTGGCCCCGAAGAACGGGACCAACTGCTGACGGCGGTTCTGGCCGAGCGGCTGGGAGAAACCACCCTGCGGGAATTGCAGCCAGCCAAAGCGGTGTTGTCTACCCTAACCCAGGAAGAAATCCACGACCTGTTTTACCGGCTGCCCCCCCGGCTGTTGGACCAATTGCTGGAGCACCTGAAAGAAACTTCCTTCGAGCGGTTTCTGACCTATGTGCCGGCCAAAATTCGGGAAACCCTGGTGATGGAAGTGCTGAAGGACCCGGCCGCTTTTGGGCGGGTGTGGGCCGCCATGGCCGAGCCCTTCCGCAAAGACGTGCTGACCCAGCAGGCCCCCCAGATGCTGGCCGAAATTTGGCTCACCGACAGCCCCCTGTTTAAAACCGCCTTTCCCCAGCTGACCTTTCCGCTGATGGAAAACTATCAAAGCCAAGCCTATTCCAGCCTGAAGCCCCCCGAAGCCCAGGCGGTGTGGGCCAGCCTGGCCAAGCAAACCCAAACCCTGTCGGTGCCCAAAGGGCTGCTGACAGCCAAGCTGAACCCCGACGACCAAACCCGCTTTACCCTGGGCTACGTGGCCAGGGTTCCCGAGGAGTTTTACAACCGCCTCAGCCCGGTGCACCGCAAAGACCTGTGGACGGCCATCGCCCGGGAATACCGGAGCAGCCTTGTGTCTCGGATGCAGTTTTTAGACAAGGTGGACGTGCTGGACGGCAACCGCGACGCCGCCATGAAAACCCTGCTGGACCTGCCCCCCCTGCACGAGGCCCTGAAAGCGGGCGCTGAACCGGCCTATGCCCGGCTGCTGCTGCTGACCCTGAAAAAATACAACAAGGCCGAGTCGAAAGCGGGGCTGTTGAAAAAAGTGCTGACCCAGGGAGACTGGAAGGCGGTGCGGCTGGCGGGGCTGGAACAAGTAATGGCCGACCCCCAGCAGGCCGACCTGGCGGCCCGGCTGGCCGAACACCTGGAAGAGGGCGAGCCGGTCTTCGACAGCTTGGTGTGCCTGCGCGACGACCTGGACGCCCTGACCGCCCACCCCCGGCTGGCCGGGGTAAGCGTGACCCTGGTGGACGACCTGGTGGACCCGGCCATGTGGAGCCTGTTCGAACTGGGGCGGTTGTCTCGCGATGATTACCTGCGCCACAGCGGCCAGGTGGAAGCCGAAATCGACGCCCTGCGGAAGAATTTGTCTGGCCGGGAGAAGGAAGACCCGGTGGGGGTGTACATGGTGGAATCGCTGTACCTGTTGCAGCAAACCGCCAACCAGGCCGCCGCGGGCACGCTGGAACCCTCTGCCTTGAAGGAACTGGATCAACAAGCCGCCCTGCGCCGCCGCTTGGTGGAAGGCATGAAAAACCACCTGGCCGAGATTGAATCCTTTCTGGGCAAAGGCGATCAGGTGCTGAAAGAAGCCGATGAAAAAATCACCGCCACCCGGGAACTGGCCGTTCCCCAAGGAGAAGCCCTGGGGCTGGGCCGCCAAGAACTGGCCAAACATTTAGAGGTTTACCAAAAAGCCTTCCTGGCCCGGGAGCGGGGGAACCGGGCCAAACGCAAAGTGGCGGGCATTCAAAAGCAGCTTTCCCTGGAATTCTTCCGGCTGATCCGCCCCCTGATTCTGCACAACATCGCCCCCCTCACTTGGCCGTTCCGGGCCCTGCTGCGGGGGGTGTTCCTTCGGCTGAAAGGGGCGGCCCGCCACCGCATTATTTTCCGCTTCACCGATGGAGAGCTGAAACGCATTGTGCGGCGGCGGATTGTGTTTACCACCGGCGACCGGGTGCTGCAGCAGTTTATCGTGACCTGTCTGCGCATCGACAATCTGCAAAACACCCTGTTCACCCTG
Source organism: Deltaproteobacteria bacterium (assembly GCA_029858505.1). Classification (GTDB taxonomy): domain Bacteria; phylum SAR324; class SAR324; order SAR324; family JACQKK01; genus JAOUEW01. The sequence goes on along the minus strand of JAOUEW010000001.1, from coordinate 156,672 downwards.
GCGGCCAAAGAAAGCCCGCCCCCCAAAGCCGACCTGCTGTTCTACGGCCCAGACTGCGCGGAGGCCGATTTTTCCTCCCGGGTGAAGGCGGGGAAAATGCTGCCCTTCGCCGACAAAAACTTTGCCGACCGATTGCTGGAAAACGAACGGGAAAAAGCCCGGGTGAAAATGCAGCTGGCCAAGGTGGAAGAAGAAACCAACCGCCGCAAGGCCGCCGTGGAAGACACCGCCGCCAAGGTGAAAACGGTGGAGGCCCGCATTCAAGAAATTGAAGCCGCCGTGGAAAAACTGCACGCCGACAAAGCCGTGCTGCTGGAGCGAATGGAAACCCAGCGGGAACGCCGCCAGCACTTCCAAGAAGACCTGGACATGCTGGAAGCCCGCCTGGGAGACGTGGACCAAGACATGGAAAACCTGCGGAAAGAAATGGAAGCCTCCATGGCCCAGGGCGGCGGCGAGGCCATCAACACCCTGGAAACCAGCGGAAAACAATTGTCGGCCAAGCTGCAACACAACCTGGCCGATGTCAGCCAAAAAATGGCCCGGCTGATGCTCATCAAAGGGGTGAAAGACGCTGGCTCCCTGATCTCTCGCACCACCCAAGACGGGATTTTGGAGGTGATGGACTCGCGCGAACAGTTCTCCCCCGAGCGCCGCCCGGTGAAAAAAGTCATCGTGGCCGATGATGGCTCTCACCTGGGGCAAAACCTGCGCCGGGTGATGGAAGGGCTGCTGCACGACCACTTCTCGCTGAAAGACAAAGGGCTGGAGGGCATGACCCTGCACCGCCTGGAACACCTGGTGGACACCAAGGAACCCCTGAACAGCCCCTTTGTGGTGGCCTGCACCCAGGCCGAAGGAAAAGACTTGGAGGCCCTGCGAAAACTGGTGAAAAAATTCCGGCTGCGCCTGCCCGACGTGTATTTGATGGTGTTCGCCCCCCTGGGAGAATCCTCCCAACTGCAAGAAGACCCGGAAACCCTGGCGACCTTCCGGGCCATCAAAGAGAACGCCTGCTTGGTCAACGCCAGCCTGTACTCTCCCGAAGACCCCGCCGGGTTGCAGCAACTTCTGGTCGAAAAAGCCCCGTTAGGATAATTGAAGAGGGTGGTTCCTCAAATTACCCCTCCCTGCCGTCCTGCGGACGGCTGTCCCTCCCCATTCGGAGAGGGACAATACTCGAAGCCATCGGTTATTTTTTTTCAGCCGTTCGGAAAGTGAACACTGGACGGCAGCAAGCGCATTCCTTTTCGGATTCGAGTGGTTCCCCAACAGCACCCCTCCCTGCCGTCCTGCGGACGGCTGTCCCTCCCCATTCGGAGAGGGACAATACTCGAATCCATCGGTTATTTTTTTTCAGCCGTGCGGTTGGTGAAGCCGAAAGGAAGCACACACATAACCTGTCGGCTTCGAGCAAATCCCCTCTCCGACGGGGAGGGGAAGCCTGCGTAACAGGCAGGGGAGGGGGGCAGGGGGGAGAGGTGCTGGTGGGATGCCCGCCAAGCGGGGGGTGTTTCTGAACCCAAGTCATGGGATCATCCATATCATCACGCATGACCTGGGACAGCCCCAATCATCAAGAACCAAGAAAACCCATGAACCATTGGTTGATGAAAAGCGAACCCTCGGTGTTTTCGCTGGAAGACCTGCGCCGCAGCCCAGGGCAAACGGCCCCCTGGGACGGGGTGAGAAATTATCAGGCCCGCAATTACATGGCCGACATGCGGGTGGGAGACCTGGTGCTGTTCTATCATTCCAACTGCCCAGAGCCTGGGGTGGCGGGCACGGCCAGGGTAGCCAGGGAAGCCTACCCCGACCCCACCGCCTGGACGCCAGGGCACCCCGGCTTCGACCCCCGGGGGCCCCAGCCCGGCCCCCAAGGCCAGCCGCCCCAAAGCCCCCGCTGGCTCATGGTAGACGTCACCTTCCTCGCGGCCTTCCCCCAACCGGTGACCCTGGCCCACATGCGGGGCATGGCAGAATTGGCTGGGATGGTGTTGCTGAGAAAAGGCAGCCGTCTATCGGTGCAGCCGGTGACCCCGGCCCAGTTTCAAGCCGTGTTGGCCCAGGCCGGGCGAATTTGAAACAAAGAAAAAACAAAGATTAAATCATTCGCCACTTCAAACTAAAAAATGAAAGAAGAAAAAATATGAAGATAACACCTAAGATGACGGGAGATGCGGGAGAACATTACGCGCTTAGCCAGTTTACCTTCGCAGGAAAACCCGCAAGCAAAATGCCAGACCTGTGGCCGGGATACGATTTAATTATAAGAGATGGAAAAAAAAACCTTAGTGTAAGTGTTAAAACAAGAACTGAAACCAATGGCTGGAAAAATTCCCAATGGTTCACGTTCGACGATAGAAATGCCGTAGATTGGATTGTTCTTATTTTCAAACCGCAAGATGGAACTCTAAACTCCTGGATAATTCCTTTTGATATTGCCAAAAATAATGCGAATACACCTGGTGAAAACAGAAAAAATAAATGGGAGAGAGACATTTCATGGAGTAGCCTACAGAAAAAGCTCCTAAAATATAAAGAGAATTGGATATTGAATAAATGAACTTTAGGATGGATGCTTTGTAGAAATGGATTATTCGCCAAAGGCCAGCGACAGCAGAGAAAACGTGCCCATGGAAAACCCTTCATGCACCACCCGGCTGGTGGGGCGGGAGTGAGCCGCCCCCATGGCCACAAACAGGGGGGCCAAGTGCTCGGCGGTGGGGTGGGCCTGGGCCCCGTGGGGGGCGTTCACCCAAAACTCGAACAGTTCATCGGTGTTCCAAGCCAGCACGTTGGCCCGCAGCCATTCCTCAAACACCCTCGCCCAGGTGGGGGTTTCCGCGTGGGTTTGCGGCACCGCGGTTTGCAGGTTGTGGGTGGCAAAGCCGCTGCCCAGCACCAACACGCCTTCCTCCCGCAGGCCGTCCAGGGCCCGGCCCAGCAAATACAACCGCTCCGGCCCCCAAGAAAACGGCAGTGACACCTGCACCACCGGCACATCGGCCTGGGGGTACATGTGCCGCAGGGGCACCCACACCCCGTGGTCCAATCCCCGCTCGCCGTCCAGGGTCACGGGCCCCAGGCTGGGGGCTCCATCCCAGGCCTCCACCGCCTGCTGAATCCGCCGGGCCAGTTCTGGGTGGCCAGGGGCTGGATAATCCAACTGATACAGCTCATCGGGAAATCCGTAAAAGTCATGGATCACCGGGTGAGACGCCCAATGGGTCACCCGCAGGCCGGGGGTTTGCCAATGGGCCGACACCACCACCACCGCCGTTGGGCGGGGCTGAGAGGCCCCCCACTCCCTGAAAAATTGGGTGGTGGCGTCTTCTGCCAGCGCCAGCAGGGGGGAACCATGGGGGATAAACAGAGAAGGGGCCATGGGCGGGGAAGAAACAGAAGGGGAAACAGAAAGAACCGAAAGGCTGGTTAACAACAGCATACCCCTAGCGGGGAGAAATGTCAAGAAAAGGGGCATTGTATGACAACCCTTTCCTCGAAGCCAACGGTGATTCTATACAAACGTTGGGAATCCATTGATTGGACGGAAGCAGGCGATTCACAGGTAGGCTTCGATTCAATCCCCGAACATCACCCCTCCCTGGTGCCTTCGGCACCTGTCCCTCCCCATCGGAGAGGGACAATACTCGCATCCAACCGTGATTCTCTTCATCCGTTCGGTTGCCGGAAGAAAGTGCGTAACTTGCCGGATTCGAGTAAAGGGGTGCTGTTGAAGCAGAACGGCAGGCGCATCACCTACTGGCTTCGAGGATCGGAAGGGGATTTTTAGGGGGGCCTGGCCAGAAAAGAGAGCAAATAGAAAGCGGAATGGGGTTCGCTGTTATTCTTCCACCCAGTGGTCTTCCACCTTCAGTTGAATTTTTTTGTTCCCCCGGAATTCGTTGAACCCCAGACTGACCCGGTAACGGGTGGCGGAGGTAACCGACAAATTCCCCGCGGCTTTCCAAGCGATCATTTCCAGCCCTCCCGGCAGGGTCCACTTCAAATGGCGTTCTTTCAGGGGGCGGGGGGGTTCTCCCACGTCGTCTTGCTCCACCAGAAACGATGGCTGGCCGTTGTCTTCTCCAAAGGGTTCCAGCGACACCAACTGCTGGGCCAGTTTTTCCAACATGGCGGGGGTGTTTTCTCTGGGGTGCAGTGTCCCGTCCAGGTACATCACGGGCAGGTCTCCTCCATTTTGCCGCTGGCGCACCACGGCTTCCATCACCCCGCTGCGAAAGGCCTGCAGGTTTTCTTTGGGCAGGGTAAACCCGGCGGCCTGGGCGTGCCCCCCCCAGTCTGAAAGCAGTTCGGCCACGTCTTTCAGCAGCGCGTTCAGGTTTTGCCCAGGGGCGCAGCGGGCCGAGCCCTTGAAGCATTTTCCGTTTTCGGCCAACACAAACACCGGCTTGCCAAAACGCTCGGCCAGGCGGCTGGCGGTAATGCCCACAATGCCCTCGTGAAACTGGTCCGACACCACCACCAGGGCGGGGGCTTCTTGGGCCTGGCCTGGGGGAAGCTGACTTAAGGCCAGGTGAAACATTTCTTCGCCCTTCTGGCGCCGCAGGTTGTTTTCACCCTCCAGCCGCCCGGCTAGGTCGGCCGCTTCGCGGGGGTCATCGGCCAGCAGCAAAGACACCCCCAGCTCTCCCTGGGCCATGCGCCCGGCGGCGTTCAGCCGGGGGGCCAAGCAAAACCCAATGGTGCGGGTATCTACCGGGCCGGGGCGCCACCCCGCTTGGTTCAGCAGGGCGGCAATGCCAGGGCGCTTGTCGGGGCGGTTCAGCACGGCCAGGCCATGGGCCACCAAAATGCGGTTTTCATCCCGCAGGGGAACCACGTCGGCCACCGTGCCAATGGCCACCAGGTCCAGCCAATCTTTTAAGTTGGGTTCGGGGCGGGCATCGTTCCACCAGCCCTGTTCGCGCAGGCGGCGGCGCAGGGCGGTGGATAACTTGAACGCCACCCCCACCCCAGAGATACGCTTGAAGGGGTAGTCGCAGCCGGGTTGCAGGGGGTCCACCACCACCCCCGGCGGCACGCCCTCTACCCGCGGCGGGTGGTGGTCGGTAATGATGGTGTCCACCCCCCTGGCTTGCAGGGCGGCCACTTCGTTCACCGCGGTAATGCCGTTGTCCACGGTCATCACCACCTTGGGGTGCATTTGGCACAGGGCTTCCAGCGAATTGGTGGTTAGCCCATAGCCGTGCTCAAACCGGCTGGGCACGAAAAAATCCACATCGGCCCCGGTGGCCCGCAGAAAGCCGGTCATCAACGCCGTGGAGGTCATGCCGTCCACGTCGTAGTCGCCGCTCACCACGATTTTTTCTCCCCCCATCACCGCCCGGGCCAGCCGCTCTACCGCCGCTTCCATGCCCTTCATGCCAAAGGGGTCGTGCAGGTTTTCCAGCCGGGGGGTTAAAAAACGCTGGGCGTCTTCCACCGTGCGGCAGCCACGCCGCAACAAAATGCCCGCCACCAAGGGGTGCAGGCCCAGGGCCTCTTGCAAAGGCAGGGTATCTTGATCGGACTCCGGCGGGTGAACCGCTCTTCTCCACTTCATGGTTCAACGTCCCTGTCATTCGGTGCTGCCAATTGGCCGGTAGGGGCAAACGTTTTATTTTCTCTTATGAAAATACACCAATGGGCTAAAAATGGCCATGGTTTCGCGAACGTCACGTTACTCGAATCCCCCGGCGATTCAGTTCAACCGTTCAGTGAATGAAGCCGGACGGGAACAAGCGCCCAACTTTTCGGCTTCACGTTGTTCCCGAACAGCACCCCTCCCTGGCACCTTCGGTGCCTGTCCCTCCCCTTCGTGGAGGGACCATACGGCCTGGGCCGAAGGGTAGAGATAGAGTCTGTTCGGATAGTGAAACCGGAAGGAAGCAAAGCACAACCCATCGTATTCGATATATTTCCCCTCCACGAAGGGGAGGGGATGCCCCCGTCAGGGGGCAGGGGAGGGGTGCAGTTGGCAGGGCAGGGGTGTTGTTGGGATGCCCACAGGGCAGAGATATTCGGTGGGAATACCAGCCGTGGGATTGTGGCTTGAATCCCTCAAGCCTTTAGGGTGCCTCGGTTTTACCAGCACCCGCGCCACCCGTGCCCTGGTCGGATTCTTCCTTGGCCTTGGGGAGAACAATGCTGATAAGGATGCTCAACACCAGCAGCGCCGCCACCACGCCCAGAGAAACCCCAATGGGAATTTTATACCACTCGGCCAGCAGCATTTTTACCCCCACGAACATCAACACGAACGACAGCCCCGTCTTTAAGTGGTGGAAGGTATCCATCATGCCAGCCAGCACGAAATACAGCGAGCGCAGCCCCAAGATGGCGAAGATGTTGGAGGTGTACACGATAAAGGGGTCTTCGGTAATGGCGAAAATGGCGGGGATGGAATCCACGGCAAACACGAGGTCGGTGAATTCCACGGTGGCCACCACCAGCAGCAGGGGGGTTGCCATCCAGCGCCCGCCTTCCTTCACCCAAAAGTGCACATCCCGGTAGTTATCCACCATGGGCACCCGCTGGCGAAAAAACCGGATGACCGGGTTTTTTTCCGGGTGAACATCACTGTCTTTGTGAAGCAGCAGCTTTCCCCCGGTGTACACCAGAAACCCGCCAAACAGGTAAATGATCCAATGGAACTGCTGAATCAGCACCGCGCCAACCACGATGAAAAAGCCCCGCATGATCATGGCCCCCAACACCCCCCAAAACAGCACCCGGTGCTGCAACTTCCCCGGCACGGCGAAATAGTTGAACAACACCAAAAACACAAACAGGTTGTCCACCGATAAGGCTTTCTCAATCAGATAACCGGTGTAATATTCCAGGGCCCGCTCTGGGCCGAAAAACTGGTAGATCACCGCCCCAAACACCAAGGCCAGAGAAATCCACATCAGGGTCCAGCCCATGGCTTCTTTTACCGACACTTTGTGGGCGTGCCGGTGAAACACCACCAAGTCTAAAAACAACAAAAATAGGACCAGGCCGGTAAACCCGGTCCACATCCACATATTGCCGATGGTATGAAACTCCACGGAGAAGTCTCCTGTTGGGTTGGTGTGTGCCTACCGGAACAATGCGGCCAAAAAGTTTTGAGCTAAAAATCACGAAATCATGAAAAGGGACCCTTCTCTTTTATCATGCTTCCAGAAAATCCTCATGGAATTTTTTCCCCATTCACCTTTTGAAAATGGGTAAGGTATACTCGGTTAAGCAAATCGGCGGCCAAAATCCAGTTTTAGGTGAATTCCTTGAAACTATTTCCCATCTTTTTTGGACTAACCCTGTCGGTGGCGGGGTTTCTAACCCCTGCCTGGGGAGAAGAGCCCGCCCCCATCTTTCGCCGCTTTGGGGGTGGTTCCGATTCCATGTTTTCCAAATCTGTTCAAATGATTGGCTTTTCTGGGGTCATGGCCCCCCAAACCTTTCCCGATGCCCAAGTGCAGGCCAACGATTCATTCCTCTATCTGTCCGGTAATCCCGTGGGGTTTCGAACCATCCGCACCAGTGGTTGGGAATTCGGCCGGATGACCTGGCTGCCCAAATCCTCCAACATCCAAAAGGTGCAAACCGTTCACTTGGCGTTCCTATCGGGAACCCATTTCAAAATGGAGGGGGGGTTTGTGTTTTCGTCCATCGTGGGGATTGGGGTGATGGATGGCCTGATCCGCTACAACACGGCCCAGGTGTATCAAACCCGGTTAGAGCCCTTCATCCCGGTGCGGATGGAACTGGGATACATGGTCACCCGCTCGTTTCTGCTAAGCGGCGGGGTGGATGTGTCCTCTTACTTCGGGCCGGGGCCGGTCATTTCCGCCCACCGTTATGTGCTTTCCATGGGGTTCGGGAACTTCTAACGGTACGCCCCTTGCTTCTCTGGGGTAGGCCCCGGCATTTCCGGGCAACTGCCAGCCATCGTTTGCAACTGCCGGTTGCAACCGCCGCTTGCAACCACCCCCTGCAACCCGAGACCCCCCATGACCGACGACGCCACCTTGCGGGGCAGGCCCTATCTCAGCCTATTTTTTGAGTGCTGCCGGGTGTATCAGCGGGTGTACCAAGACCGGGCGGGCACCCATTACCTGGGGCGCTGCCCCCGCTGCCTGGGTTCCATCCGCTTTGCCATTTCTCCCGACGGCACCGCCCGCCGGGCCTTCCGGGTAAAATAATCCCCGTCCTTCCCTCCACGCCACCCTTCCGTTCCTCGAAGCCATAGGTTGATCATTTCAAGCGAAACGCACCCCTGCCTAGGGGCCTCTCCGTCCGCCCCTTTACTCGAAGCCACCGGATATTCTATCCAACCGTTCAGAAAACATAGACTGGACGGGAGCCATCCCATCACCCACTTCGATTCAATCCCCTCCACCAAGGGGAGGGGATGCCGCCTGAAGGGCGGCAGGGGAGGGGTGTTGTTGGGGGATTGCCTCGAAGCCGATAAGTGAGGCACTTGCTTCCTTCCGACTATATTCACTGAGCGGTTGAAATGAATAACCGCTGGCATTGGTAGAGTTGCTGTTAAATAAAAAGAGTCTTTCGCCTCCTGATATCTCCCAAATGAATGAATATTTTTTAGTCGTAATAAAAACATGCCTTTTTATTATCTCAAAATAAAGATAAATATGAAGCATTCCTGGGCAGGAAAAAACCAATGGGGTGGAAGAAAGTGGACGATTTACATGAAATCGCTAAAAGCCAAAACCATGGTGCTGGCGTTGACCTTTTTTCTGGTCGGCGTCATTCCGTTAATCGGGTTGTTTGTTGAACTGCGGATGCTGTCTCGCACCATGCAAGATGAGGTGAGCCGAATTTTCCAAGAACAAAGCACCATGCACGAGGTGCAAACCCACTTCCAGCAAATGATTCAAGCCTGGAAAAATATTCTGCTGCGGGGGGGCGACCCGGAAGCCCGGAAAAAATACCTGGGTGAATTTAACGAAAACGTGAAACAAGCCCAAAACAACGCCGTCATTTTGTCCAAGTCCAGCGACCCGGATTTATCGAAGCAATTTATTGATTTTCAAGAAACCTACCGCTTGATGGTTCAAAAGTATTTGGAGGCCTATGGAGCGTTTGACGCCCAAGGGGGGAAAAACCCCAAAGTTCCCGATGGCATGGTGAAGGGGCAGGATCGGGCTTCGGCCGCCATGCTGGCGCAAGCGGTGCGTGGCCACGACCAGAAACTGCAGGTTCTCACCACAGAGGTGTCTGGCCAGATTCGGCTGGCATTATTGGTGGTGACCCTTTGGATTGTCATTGGATATGGCGGCTTGGGCGTTTTCTTGTGGTTTTACCTGCGAGGCATCATGCGCCCCCTGGACCGTTCGGTGGAAATCGTGGAACAAATCGCCATGGGAGATTTAACCAAAACCGTTCGGGCTGGGGGGCAAACCGAAACCGCCAGGCTGGCCAAATCCATCAACACCATGGCGGCGGACCTGCGGGGGACCTTTGGCGATTTGCAAGAAAACGCGTCGAGCTTGGCCGCCAGCAGCGAAGAGCTTTCCGCCATCTGCGTGCAGATCAACAGCGGAAGCAAAGACCTAAAGGAACAAGCCTTCACCCTGGCTTCGGGAACGGGAGAGGTCAGCACCACCATCAAGCGGGTGTCGAACGCCATCGAGGATGTGAACGAGCGTATTCAAAGCGCAAGCACATCTTCGGACGAATTGAGCCGGAACATCAACTTGGTGTCTCAGGCGGTGGAGCAAATGGCGGAAGGATTTTCTGCCATTGGAGAAAAAGTGAGAGAGGCCACCCATACCACCGGACAGGCGGCGGAGGGTTCCCGCAAGGCATCGGAAGTCATGACCCAGTTGGGGCAGTCGGCCAAAGACATTGGCGAGGTGACCGCCCTGATTAAAAACATCGCGGGGAAAACCAACCTGCTGGCCCTGAATGCCACCATCGAGGCCGCTTCGGCCGGAGAAGCCGGCCGGGGGTTTGCCGTGGTGGCCAACGAGATCAAATCCCTGGCCGTGCAGTCGGGTTCCGCCGCCGATTCCATCACCCAGAAAATTCAAGAAGTGCAATTAAACACCAACCAAGCCGTAGACGTCATCGGCCAAGTGACCGATGTGGTGTCTTCCATCAACCAAGCGGTGAAGTCGATTTACGAAGTGGTGAACGCGCAAAACCAACGGGTGATGGAAATAACCTCGGCAGTGTCAGACGGCGCCAAGGGTTCAATGGATATCGCCAAGGTGATGTCCGCCGCGGCGGAAGGGGCCCAGGAAATGTTGAATTTATCCTTCGAGGCCGACGCCCGGCTGTCCACGTTTATTTCCCTCATTCAAATCGTCAACACATCCATCGAAGGCAACTTGGCGGCTTCTGGCCAAATCCAAGAATCCTCCAATCACCTGGATTTGATGGCCATGAAACTTCAAGGGCTGCTGGCGAAGTTCAGGTTTTAAGATAAAAGGGGGGGCAATGGAAAACGGAGAGGGTTTGCCTGGAGGAAAAAATATGGCCCCCCAACCACCGGCAGAAAAACGTAAAGCCCTTACAAGAACACCAGGGCCCCGCCATAGCCCCGAAGGTCAGGAAGAAGGAAACGGGGGCGAAGAAAGAGAAAGAGAAAGAGAAGAATCCGGCGGAGACAGGAATCAAACATTTGCCCGGTGCCGACCAACACGGCAAGGCCCCAAAACACCCCCCAGCAATCCACACATTTATAGCCAGTGCTCCCGCCAGGACTCGAACCTGGAACAAAGGAATCGGAATCCTCCGTTTTATCCAATTAAACTACGGGAGCAGCAACCAATCCTGTTAATTTACCTGAATCCTTTGCCCCTGGGAACACCCCGGCGGGTGTTCGGCCTTTTGCTTAAAATAACGGTTCAATGTCGGCGGCACCGCAATAGGGGCATTTGTCTTGGTCGGTCCATTTGGGATAAGGGGGCTTCCCCTCCCTGGAGCAGTCGGCGCACCACAATTTGGCGCATTTTTTACAGCGCACCATAATGGTGCCCTTGCATGATTCGCATTGGGCCATGATTCTTCCTCCCAGAAAATAGAGATGTTTTGCGGGGCTGATTCTACCCATGAAGGGATGAGCCTGGGGGTAGGAAATCACAGAGCCCGGCCGGATGCCAGCGGTTTTTTAAGCGGAGTTCTGTGGTAGAACGATTTCATGACGCTCAAAGGCAGGCAATCCAAAGGAAAACAAATCGCTGGCTGGGCTATGGTTTTTGCTCTGGTGTTCATCATCAGGGCGGCGGGGATAGGCTTGGTTTGGTGGATGGGGGCAACGGAACGGCCCGCCCAGCGCGCAGTGAACCCCCCCACCCTGGAGGATCCGCGGGTGCTCACCGTGGCGGTAACCGGGGGGATGATGGGCCGGTGGGAGCGGTGGGCAGCGGTGAACTCCCTGCTGGCAGCACTGCGCCGGGAAGACCCGGCCCTGCTGTGGGTGGACCTGGGAGACCTGTTGCCCGCGGAACCCTCGTCCAGGCCAGTCTTTCTCCAGGAGGTCACCAGACCTGAAGGGATTCACTTAACGGCGGGGGTTCCGGGAAATCTGGACTGGAGAGCGGGGGATCAGCTGGCGGCATGGAGCCGGGAGGGCGTGCCCTGGGTGGCGGCCAACGTGGCAGACCACCAGGGAGATTCTCCCCTGCCGCCCTATCGGGTGGTGGAGGTGAAAGGCCTTCGCGTGGTGGTGCTGGGGTTGACCCACCCGTTTTCTGGCTTGTGGAACCCAACGCAAACCCAAGGCCTTTCCTTTACAGACATGGAGGCTGCCCTCCGCCGCTGGCTGCCGGTGATTCGCCGGGTAGAGCAGCCAGACTTGGTGGTGGGCCTGGCCCACGGGGGCCGGGTGGAACGGCAAGCCGCCCTGCGCCATGGCCTGCCCCTGGCAGAAGCCAAGGGGCTGGCCGCCTGGCCCTCCCCCGAGGGCTTGGACCTGCTGGCCGTGATGGGCCCGCCGGGGGTGTCTCCTCCCCTGGCGGCCCTGCCGGTGCCGGTGCTGTCTCCGGGGAATGGGGTGGCGGCGGCCCAAATTCGCTTTGAGCGTGACCAGGGCCGCTGGCGGGTGGTGGGGGTGAAAAGCTTTCTGTTACGACCCGGTCACAACACCCGTAACCCATCGCCAGAAATGTCGGCCGCCGCCCGGCATGACTGGGCGGCCCAACGCCAACGGTTGGCCCGCCCCACCCGGGCCCATTGGCGGGTGCGCCCCCGCAGCAAGCGGGTCCTGCAAGCGTGCCTGGGGGGGTTGATTCACAGCACCCTGATGGCCCAACCCTTCGCCGGAGCCTCCACCGAATCCCTGCCGGTGTACTCTTTGCTGCCCGCCCCCCAAATCGGCAAATGGCCCAAACCCTTTCCCAAGGGCCAACCCCTGCGGCGGGCAGACATTGAGCGCTGGTATCCCTTTCCCAACCGGCTGGTGCGGGCCGCCCTGAACGGTCGCCAGGGGGCCCTGCTGCTAGAGCCCTGGGCCAGGGTCACCCGCAAGTTGTCGCCCCGGCGGGCCGAGGTGCTGCTGCCGGGGGGGTTCTCCGCCGGGGTGCGGGCGGGCGGCATTGAGGTTGAAGGACTGACTGGCAGCGACGGACGGCCCTGGGGTGCTGACCAAACCGCCTGGGTGTGGATGACCCTCTTCAGTTGGCAAACCGGCGGCAACCCGGCGGCCCTGTTGGGCCACGATGCCCCGCGGGAACAATCCAGCACCGACCCCAGGGACCTGCTGGAACAAGCCCTTAACCGCCCCCAAGATTGGGGCAACGACTGCGGTTTTTTGGAAGAGACCCCAAACCCCCAGCGGAAAAAACAGGACCAAACCGTGATTGACAACCCCACGGATAAAACGAGAAGGTGAGCAAACCACACCAAAAACAACCGAACCACTCAACCAAACAATCGAGGAAACTTATGGGGGTTAAGTCTATGGTCAAAATCAAAAACGCGCTCACCCTGACGGCGGTGGGAGGGGTGTGGCTGTACATGGTGTATGTTCTGGTGTTCTGGGGGCCCATGGGTGTGGGGTACTGGCATTACATGGTGGCCATGACCACCCCGCAGGATCAAAAGAAAGAACACCTGCGGCAGTCGGTGGAATGGTGGCGCTGGGCTGCGGAGAGGGGGAACGTCCTTGCCATGTACCAAGTGGGGCTGGCCTATCAAAAGGGCGAGGGCGTGGAGCAGGACCCCCAACAAGCCGTGACATGGCTGCGCCGGGCCGGAGACGAGGGAAACGTGCCTGCCATGATCCTCATGGCGGACGCCTATTATACCGGTGATGGCGTGGAGACAGACCCCCGGCAAGCCGTGGCCTGGCTGCTCCAGGCGGCGGAGCAGGAGGATACGGAGGCCATGTATCGGGTGGGAGACGCTTACCGTATAGGATATGGTGGCACCAAGGATTATTCCAAAGCCCTCTATTGGTCCCGTCGGGCGGCAGATAAGGGCAATTATGGAGCCATGTTAAACATGGAGCGCATCTATGAGGAGGGGTTGGGGGTTCCAAAAGATAAAAAGCTGGCCAAAGAATGGCACGACAAGGCCAAGCAACTCGAACACTCCCTTCCGCAACAATAACCAAAGAACCAAGGACAGCGATGGGTGCCCCTCCCGCGGTCAAAACAAAAACGGCGGTTACCCTGGCGGTGGCGGCGGGGGTGTGGCTGATCCTGGGATGGGCGGTGTATTTTTGGGGGCCGTTGGTGATGGGGTATGGCTATTATATGTGTTTGGTCGACGCCGCCCCGCGGGAGGAGAACGATTTTCTGCGAAAACAAACCGAACAAGCCATTGTGTGGTGGCAGCGTGGGGCCAGCAGGGGAGATGTCACTTCCATGCGCACATTGGGAGATGTCTATTCCCAATCCTGGATGGGAATACCGGAGGATTATCCCACATCCGCCGCGTGGTACCACATGGCGGCGGAACGGGGAGACACGCACTCCATGATGCATTTGTCGTTGATGTACTGGAAAGGCCGTGGGGTAGAAAAAGACCAACTGAAGGCAAGGGAATGGGCTGCCAAATATAGAGAAACGGGAGGATTCTCTTCAGAATATTTTGAGCAATATTACATCGGCATGTATCTTCTTGCGATCAGACTAACCATGGGCCAGTGATGGTACCCTCTCCGTTACTCAAAGCCGACAAAAAAACCCACCCCTGCTTGCTACGCTGGCATCCCCGATGGGAAGGGGATTGTATCGAAGCCGAAGGGTCATGTGATTTTTTCCTTCCGGCTTCAACAACCGATCGGATATAGAGAATCACCGCTGGATTCGAGTTCTGTCCCTTCCCATCGAGGAGGGACGGGCGGCGAAGCCGCCAGGGTGGGGTGTTGTTCGGGGGTTAAATCGAATCCCCGCTGAATTCGAGCATCGGGGGCTATTTGGAAACCTCCGTTTGCCCCTGACTGTATTTGGCCAGAAAGTCTTTCTTAAACTCCGCGAATTTTCCCTCCCGAATCGCCCCCCGCACCTGTTTCATCATGTTCAGGTAGAAATACAGATTGTGATGGGTCAGCAGCCGCACGCCGGTAATCTCCCGGCAGAAGTTCAGGTGCCGCAGGTAGGCCCGGGAATAGTTTTGGCACACCATGCAGCCGCAGTCGGGGTCAATGGGCCGGGGGTCTTCTCGGTAGCGCCCTTGGCGCAGCGAGAGCATGCCCCGGCTGGTGTACAGGTTTCCGTGGCGGGCTTTGCGGGTGGGAATCACGCAGTCGAACATGTCCATCCCCGCCTCCACGGCGGTAAGGATATCCAGCGGCTCGCCCACGCCCATCAGGTAGCGGGGCTGGTTGTCGGGCAGCAGCCCGGCGGCGGCTTGCACGGTGGCGTGCATTTCTTCCGGCGGTTCCCCCACCGCCAGGCCCCCCAGGGCGTAGCCGTCGAACCCCAGGTGAATCAACTGCCCGGCGCTTTCGGCCCGCAGGTCTGGCTCGGAACCCCCCTGCACGATGGCGAACAAAGACTGGGCCAGCAAGGATTCGGGAGGTATGGCGTCAGCAGGTAGCGAACCGGCGATATGGGGGCTGGCCCCAGCGCGGTCGAGAGCCTGCAGATGGGCTTGCTTGCAGCGTTCGGCCCAGCGGGTGGTGCGGGCCACCGACTCCGCCACCCGGTCCCGGGTCGCCGGCAGGGGGGCCAGTTCGTCGAGGCACATCATGATGTCGGACCCCAGGGCCTGCTGAATGGCCATGGCCGACTCCGGCGACAGCAGCCGGGGGGAGCCGTCTACAAAACTATTGAACGCCACGCCCTCCTCGGTCAGCTTCATCATGTGGCTGAGGGAGAACACCTGAAACCCCCCACTGTCAGTCAGGATGGGCCGGGGCCAATTCATGAACCGGTGCAGCCCCCCCAGGCGGCGGATCAACCCCTCCCCCGGCCGCAGGTGCAGGTGATAGGTATTCCCCAAAATAATCGAGGACCCCAGCTCTTCCAGCTCTGGGGGAATCATGGCCTTCACCGTGGCCAGGGTGCCCACCGGCATGAACACGGGGGTTTCAATCTCTCCGCGGGATGTGGTGATGCGCCCCGCCCGGGCCTGGCCGGAACGGTGGGTAAGGGTAAACGAAAGCATGGTCAAATCCACATGTCGAAGGCTTCCCGAAGGGAAGGAGAAACATCTTTGCCCGTCATCTTAGCCACGGCGGCCAGGAAGGGAACCACGGCGGTTTTGAGGGTTTTAAAATATTGGGCGGGGTCTTTTTCAAAGCCCTGGGGCTCCAATTCTTTGTAGGCCCCTCCGCTGTCTTTCACAAACACCTTCAGGTGAGGAAAAATAGCCAGGGTGCCGTCTTTCAACGCTTGGGATTCCAAAATGGCGTCGTCGGCAAACCCCACCAAATAGGCAAACTCGCCGTCTTTAGAGGCAAACATCAAGAAGCGGTTGTCCAGGTCGAAACGAAACTGGTGGATGACCTGGTTGATGAGATCCACAAAGTCGCGCCGGGCAAGGTTCGACCCCCAAAAGTCGGCCTTTTGGCCGTTCATCACCGGGTGGCTGGCGTGGTTGTGGGCCCGATAGGGGGCCGTGTCTTCAATCACCATCAGGTGGGTCAGCTCTTTCAGCCGCCGCTCCCGCAGGGCGTCCACTTTTTTCATGGCCTGGGCCAAGCCGTCGGCGTTTAGTTTTTCCACCGGCTGGTCTAAGTATTCCTGAAAAGGCTTCAGCCAGTCCAGCAGAAACTGGCGCTTCTTGTCGTTGTAATACCACAGGCCGGGGCTTTTCCCCAGTTCGTCCATGTTTTGTTTCAGGGGCTGAAACTCGCGAATTTGGCGGTAGCCCCGCAGGTTTCTCACCAAGTGTTGAAGGATGGTGTCGTTGGGCCAGGCGGCCAGCAGGTGGGCCAAGTTGGCCAGGGTGTTGTCAATCAGCTTGTGCACCCGGGCGGTGTAATCTTCCGCGGTGGCCAATTTGCCGCTGGCCGAAGTTTTACGAAACGCCTCCAGGCGGAAGGTTTTTCCCTGGCCCGCCCGCACCTCCATCAGTTCGTTTAACTTTTTACGCACCTCCTCCACCGGCCCCCCGGCGGTCCGCAGGGCTTGAAGTTTCACTTCTAGCTGGGCCAGGCCCTCGGCCACCACCGGGTCGGCCGACAGGTCTTCCTTCAACTGCTCCACCAGCGACAACACCGCCAAAATCTCCGGGTCCAGGGCCTCTTGCCGTTGAAACGACAGGGTCCCCTCCTGGGCGGTTTCATAAATGGTTTCGAAGGGCGATTTTTTGACCACCATGGCATTCTCCGGAAGTTTTCCCATTATGTACCAAAACGCCATGTCTGTATAACCGGCACCCATAACTCGAAGCCGACAAGTTATGCGCTTGGTTCCTTCTGGCCGAATCATCCAAACGGATGAATCTTATAACAGGTGGAATCAAGTCTTTCCCCTCCCAAACGCACCTCTCCCCCCTGCCCCCCTCCCCAATCAGGGAGGGGGGAATGGCTCGAAGCCGAGGGGTGATGTCATTATTTCCGTCTAGTCTTTGTTTCCCGAACGGATGAAGAGAATAACCGCTGGCTTCGAGGATAAGGGTGCGGATACCGAAGGGCAGAGAACACCAGAACAACGTCTGAAACCGAGGGAATGCCGAAATCAGAACAACGGGGGGAAGAACGGAAGAGCCTGTGGGGAGTTTGGATATGGCCGTAAAATGGTCGGGGCGAGAGGATTTGAACCTCCGACCACACCCACCCCAAGGGTGTGCGCTACCAGGCTGCGCTACGCCCCGACGTGTTGCTAGGGTATTTCCGGCGGGGGGATAAGTCAATGCGGGGATTCCCCGCCCCTGGCCCCGGCCTGCTTCCCTCCCGCTCTTCGCCCTCCCCCAGGCCCGTCACCGGCCTGCTCGTCTTGCCCGGCCCCCCGCCCCTGGCCTATGCTGAGAGCCTGAACCGGTTTTTCATCCACCCTTTCACCCGCGCCGCCAGCCCCATGACCACCCCCGTTGAATCCACCCCAGCCGCCGAACCCTCCAAGGGCTACCCCGCCCAGGCCCGCCGCACCCTTTCGGGCATTAAGCCCAGCGGCACCCCCCACCTGGGGAACTATTTGGGCTTTCTGCGCCCGGCCCTGGAGATGCAGGCCACCCACCAGTCCTTTTACTTCATCGCCGACTACCACGCCCTCACCTCGGTGCGCGACGCCCCGGCCCTGCGGGAGAGCACCCTGGACCTGGCGGCGGTGTTCCACGCCCTGGGGATGGACTTTGACCGCCACACCTTCTTCCGCCAATCAGACGTGCCGGAGGTGACCGAGCTGGCCTGGATACTGTCGTGCATCACCCCCCTGGGCCTGTTGCACCAGGCCCACGCCTACAAAGACAAAACCGCCAAGGGCGAAGAGATCAACCATGGGCTGTTCGCCTACCCGGTGCTGATGGCGGCGGATATTTTGATCTACGACTCCACCCACGTGCCGGTGGGCAAAGACCAAAAGCAGCACCTGGAAATCACCCGCGACATCGCCCAGCGGTTTAATTTTCTGTATGGGGACACCCTGGTGATTCCCGAACCCACCATTGCCGAAGACGTGGCCACCGTGCCGGGGCTGGACGGCCGCAAGATGAGCAAGTCCTACGGCAACGTGATTCCCCTGTTCGGGGACCCCAAGCAAACCCGCAAAACCGTGATGAAGATCGTCACCGACTCCAAGGGCGTGGAGGAACCCAAAGACCCCGACGCCTGCAACGTGTTTGCCCTGTACAAACACTTTGCCCGCCCGGAAGAGCAGGCCCACTGGGCCGGGCGCTACAAGGCCGGGGGCATGGGCTATGGCGAGATCAAGCAAGCCCTGTTCGATGCCATGGAACGGGAACTGGCCGCCCCCAGGGAGCGCTACCAGGCCGCCCGCCAAAACACCCCCCTGCTGGAGGGCATTCTGGAAAAAGGCGCCGAGAAAGCCCGTAAAGTCGCCCGCGAAGTGCTGGGGAGGGTGAAACAAAAAGTGGGGCTGGGGTAAAAAATTTGGTACAAAGAAAGAAACCGCCGGACGGCCCGACTGGCCTCAACTGGAATCCTGAGAACAGAACATGACTGATCAAAATTCGTTGATCTATCGAAACCTGACCATCGAAAACTTCAAGGGATTTCAGCGCCTGGAGATTACGGATTTCCGGCGGGTCAATCTGTTCGTGGGGAAAAACAACAGCGGAAAATCCAGCGTGTTGGAGTCTCTTTTGTTGGTTTCGCAAAACGGAGAAACCATCGAAGATTCGCTGAAAACTTTGACCGAATCTTTCAATGGTCAAGTTCCGGAAAAACCATTGTTCAAACAATTTGATTTGGGCAATGCCATCAGGATTAGGGCGGAAACATGGGGAAAAGGGCCAAGGGAAACCTCCATTTCTCTCTCCAAGAAAAAACTACATAGCGAATCCAATTCCAAGGAAATGGTTCGCTCCGTGTTCATCCATTCCAAAGACATGCCGGTGGTGGAAGACATTGAACAGTTGATGATTGAAAAAAAAGACCCGGCCCTCATTTCCTCCCTAAAGCAAATTGACCCCAACATTCAAACCATTCAAATGGTCGGAAGCGGCGGCATTTACTTGGACTTGGGCCTGAACGAATTGGCCCCCATTGGCATCCTTGGCGACGGCATCAACCGGATGGTCCTTTTTCTCTCCGCCGTGATCAATGCCCGAAATGGAGTGCTGCTCATTGATGAAATTGAAAACGGTCTCCATTACTCGGCCATGTCTGTGATGTGGAAGGCCTTGATCGCCTCCGCCGAAGAAAACAACGTTCAGATTTTCGCCACCACCCATTCCTATGAATGCGTGAAGGCGCTGTCTGAAGCAAAACCAGAGAGGATAATCCCATTATTTGGGGTGACCGGCTCAATTCGAGTTTTTCGGATTGACCGTGACAATTACGAACATCTGTCAACCCGATATGATGCTGACGATATTAAGACTGCGGTAGAAGATTGGTATGAGATTCGCTGATGGCAGAAAATTCAACGAAACGCCCATTGAAGATCAACGACGGGATTGACCGCCTTCTTCTCGTTGAAGGAAAGGACGAGGTCAATTTTTTTGAAAAAATGCTTGAATATTTGGACATTAAAAACACTCAAATTATGGACGCCGGGGGATCCAAAAAATTCAAAGAAAAATATAAAATTATCGTTAAAGATCCAAACTTCAAAAACGTGACTCATTTTGGTTTCGTGCGGGATGCCGAAGAAAATTCTGCAAAGGATGCATTCAATAGCATTATTGATGTTTTTCACTCACTTGAAGTTTTTAATAATTCTCTCATACGTACTCCAAAAACACCTGGGGAAATTTCAAAGTTCTTTCACCCTATTTCTAACCAATATAAATATAAACTTGGTGTTTTCATCATGCCGGACAACCAGTCCCCCGGAATGCTGGAAGACCTGTGCCTGAAGTCTATCGAGGGAAACCCGCTGTATGCCTGCGTGGAGCAGTATATTTCCTGCGTGAAAGAGACCGACCCCCAGGGCCAACTGGAAGAACAGAAGGCCCGGGTGCAGGCGTATCTGGCGGGGAAGAAACCCATCGTGAACTCTCTGGGTTTGGGTGCCCAAAGCGGATGCTGGGATTTTTCCCACCCGGCGTTCCAGTCAATTCAAACATTTCTGAAAGACCTGTTCTCATGAGCCGCTACAAAGAGATTGACCTGACCGGGGTGAAGCGGATTTCCTTCGAGGAGCGGGCCACCAAGGTGGACGCCTCCATGTTTGGCAAAGTGCGCCTGGAGGAGGATTCGTTCACGGCGTTTTTCGACGGCCTGCCGGACATTCTGGCCGCCAAGGACCTGAAGAACCTGGCCCGGCAGACGGCCCAGGCCATCCAGCAGAAGAAGCCGGTGATGGTGATGATGGGGGCCCATCTGATCAAGACCGGGGTGTCTCCCCTGCTGATTGAACTGATGAAGCGGGGGGTGATTTCCACCCTGGTGACCAACGGGGCGGGGCTGATTCACGATTTCGAGGTGGCCCTGTTCGGGCGCACCAGCGAGGACGTGGCGGCCAACCTGGAAACCGGCCAGTTTGGCTACGTGGAGGAAACCGGGGTGTGGCTGAACGAGGCCATGAAGGAAGGCGCCGCCAACGGCTGGGGCATGGGCGAGGCCGCCGCCCGCAAGCTGGAAACCCTGCCGGTGAAATTCCCCCACTTGAGTTTATTGCTTTCCGCCTGGAAGTACGGCGTGCCCTTCACCATTCATTCGGCCATTGGCACCGAGACCATTCACCAGCACCCGGAGACGGACGGGGCGGCCATTGGGGAGACCACCTACCGCGACTTCAAGATACTGTGCGAGCAAATTTCCCGGCTGGAGGGGGGCATGGTGTTCTTGTACGGGTCGGCGGTCATTCTGCCAGAGGTGTTCTTGAAGGCCCTCACCGTGGCCCGCAACCTGGGCCACCCGGTGCGGCACTTCACCGCCGTGAACTTCGACATGATCCGCCACTACCGCCCCCAGGAAAACGTGGTCAGCCGCCCCACCCGTTCCGGCGGCCAGGGGTTCACCGTGGTGGGCCACCACGAACTGCTCATTCCCCTGTTCTGGCAGGGGGTGTTCGCTGAACTTCGGCGGGGGGGCGGAGCATGAAATCGTTTCAGCCGGGGTTTTTGCAACATCATCCCTTATCCCACAACTTGCTTACCACTATCCATCAATTGGGAGAATACAAGGGAAAAGAGGACCTGTTCAAAAAACAATACCCGCAGGTTTTAGAAAATCTGAAAAAGGAAGCCGTGATTCATAGCACAGAATCCTCCAACCGAATCGAGGGCGTGACCGCACCGTTTCCCCGCATTAAAAGCCTAGTAGAAGGAAACGCCCAGCCGCAAAACCGCTCAGAGCAAGAAATCGCTGGATACAAAAAAGTGCTAAGCACTGTTCATGAAAATTGGAAAAACATGGATTTTACCCCCAATGTGATTTTGCAAATGCATCGGGATTTGTTTCAATTCACCAATCAGCCGGGGGGAACTTGGAAAAGCACAAACAACGAAATCATTGAAAACCGAAATGGACAAACATTCATCCGATTCAAACCGGTTGAACCTCATCTAACGCCCGAATACATGAGCCAACTTCATCGGGGGTACCAAGATCATAAACAAGAGGGCCTTGTTGATCCATTGTTGTTAATCGCCAGTTATATTATGGATTTTTTATGCATTCACCCTTTTCGTGATGGAAATGGCCGCATGGCCCGGTTGATTGCGCTATGGCTTTTATACAAAGAAGGCTATGAGGTGGGTAAATACATCAGTTTGGAAAAAATCATTGAGCAAACCAAGGATGGATATTACGACACTCTGAATAAAGGCGATCAGGGATGGCATAATAGCCAGCATAACCTGTCTTCTTGGTGGGAATATTTTTTGGGCGTGATGCTGTTGGGCGCCTATAAAGAATTTGAGCGGCGGGCGGAGGAATTCAAAAGCACCAAAGGAGCAAAAGCGGATGCCATTGAAGCGGCCATCCAGAGATTGCCACACCGCTTTACCCTGGGGGATGTGGAAGAAGCCTGCCCATACGCCGCTCATGCCACCATCCAACGCGCTCTTCGCCATATGCGTGATGCCGGAGAAATCCAATTGATTTCCAAGGGCAGAACGGCCCAATGGGAAAAAACCAAAAGAACATGATCATGGGTTTTCTCGTGAAATTTAATCGGTGTGTTGATAATATTGCAGATTATTGATTTTGGAAACATGATCATTCAACCGTAAACATGATCATAAACATGATCACATGAACATGGTCTTGCTGATAACCACTTGCCAAGTGGATTCGATGGCTGGGGGAAAAAGCGGTGCTTCCAGGGCATCCCATCACCACTTCGCCGGTTTGACACCCCTTCCCCCTCCCCCGTATAGTGAAAAGAGCAGGTTCGACATTTGTTTCTCCACGCATTTTTCCCGCAGGAGGGTCATGAGACCACTCGTCAGCCGGAAAGCCGGGGTTATCCAATGGATGATCTTGGGATTGGTGGGTAGTGCGGTGTGCTTGGCCAGCCCAGCCATGGCCGCCTGCACCGAAGAAGGCGAAGACAACTGCATTGACTGGGAAAAAGGGGTGGCCTACGCCGTGGGCACCGGGGCCCCAGCCCCCTGGCTGAAAGACCCCGGCCAGAAAAACATCAGCGCCCGCCGGGCCGCCAAATTAGACGCCGCCCGCAACCTGTTGGAACTGATCAAGGGCACCCAAGTCTCCTCTTCCACCACCCTGGAAAACCGGATGGCCTCCAGCGACTCGGTGCGGGTGAGCGTGGAGGGCCGCCTGCAAAACCTGCGGGTGGTGGGCAAAGAAAAATATTTCTCCGACGGCACCATTCAGGTTCGTGTGGCGGCCTCGCTGCGCGAAGTCGTGCCCGCCGATGCCCTGATGGACAACACCCCCCCCGCCGCCTGGAAGGACCCCTCCCGGGTGAAGGGCGACGTGGATACCTCCCAAACCTACACCGGCTTGGTGATTGACGCCCGGGGATTGGAACTCATTCCCGCCATGAGCCCCAGGGTGGTCGATCCCTCTGGCCAAGAAGTCTATTCCGCCGCCTTCGTCACCCGTGAATACGCGGTGAACCAGGGGGTGGTGGGTTATGCCAAAAAATTGGAAAAAGCCACCGCTTCGGAGCGGGTGAAGGGCAACCCGCTGGTCATCAAAGCCAAGGCTTCCACGGGTCAAACCCGCACCGACTTGGTGCTGGAAGCGGCTGACGCCGATGCCCTGCGGCGACTGGCCCAAACTCAAAATTTTATGCGGGAATGCCGCGTCATTTTCTTGCTGGATTAACCGGCCCTGGAGACCCCTATGCGCCCATCCCTTCGGTTGTCCCTTCCCCTGGCCGTGATGGTTACGGCCCTAGCCCTGACGCTGCCTTTGGGCAGTTGTTCTTCCGACCGGGCCGCCACCGGCCTGATGGACACCCCCGACCACCACGCCCTGCGGGGTGATGACATGGTAGACAAGGGCGAGTGGGAAAAAGCCGAGCGGGAATATGACTTGGCCCTGTCGCTAGACAAAGAGTTCTCCCTGGCCCTGTCGGGCAAGGCCGTGGTGGAAGCCCACAAGGGTTACTTCCTGCGCTCCAACCAAGCCGCCCGCGAAAAAGCCTTCGACACGGCGGAAGACTGGTTTAAAAAGGCTTTGAAAAAAGCCAAGAGCGACAAAGAAAAACGAACGGCCCACTTGGCGGCCCTGCGGTCTCACGCCATGACCCAAATGCCGGAAAAATGGCTGGAGGAAGCCAAGGAACATTACCAAGACGCCCTGAAGACCGACCCCAAAGAGGAAGAAGCCGACCCCCACTATTTCATGGCCCAGGCCTATCGGGGGGCCTATAAGCTGAACGACGCGGTGGCCATGTATGGCCGGGTGTTGGAAATGAACAAGGGCCGGGTGGGCGACGCCGACCGGGAGATGGATCTGGTGCAAAAGGTCATCCGCGCCCAGCCCGGCAGCCTGTACGGCCGCAAAGTGGCCTTTCAAGAAAGCCTGAGCCGGGCCGACGTGGCGGCGCTGTTTTTGGGCGAGCTGAAACTGGAACGCATTTACACCCGGGACCCCCGCCTAGACACCCGCTTTCAAACCCCGGGCGAGTTTCAGTCTGGCCCCCGCAAAGCGGTAGACATTGACACCCACCCCATGCGCAACGACATCGAGGAAGTGATTGCCCTGGGGGTGGCGGGCCTGCAGCCAGATGGCAGCGGACGGTTTTACCCGGACCGCCCCCTGACCCGGGCCGAGTTTGCCGTGATGGTGGAAGACTTGGTGGCTCACCTGACGGGCGAGAAAGACCTGAAAACCAAGTTTATCGGGGCCGAGTCTTCTCTGCGCGACGTGCGCAGCGACATGCCCTATTTTAACGCCGTGCAAACCGTGACCAGCCGAAACCTGATGGAACCGGAAGACCGGGTGCGGGGCGTGTTCAACCCCTCTGGCAACATGACCGGGGTAGACGCCCTGCTGGTGCTGCGGGCGGTGAAAGTTGAGCTGAAAAGTTACCTGCGGTAACCGGAACCCCAATTTTTTGGAGAGTACTTCCAGGGGGTCATGTCATTTTTGTACATCGCCTAATTAGGGGGAATGGGGGGCCAGCTTCCCATTCCCCTTCCCACATTCAACGCGCCTGAATCTCCATGCCTTCTATTCTTCGATGGGCCCTGATCCCCGCCGCCGCGGCCTTGGTTCTCATGGCCGCCCCACGGGCGTTTTCTCAAGGCACCCAATACCTCACCCAAAAAGTTCAGGTGCAAACCCAGGTGACCGACGACAACCTGGAAGACGCCAAACGGCGGGCCATGGACACCGCCAAAACCCAAGCTCTGCAACAGGCCCTGGAACAATTGGTTCACGCCGAATGGCGGGGCAGCTTTGCCGACGCGCTGAAGGAAAAAATCTATTCTCATCTCAGCAGCTATTTAAGTTCATACCAATTAGAGGAAGACCCCGGCGCCGATAAAAAAACCTATCGGATGACCATGACGGCCCAGATCAACCGCACTCGCTTGGAGCATGATCTCCACGAGATTCCCCTGCCCCTGCTCACCGACCCCGTGCGGCGCATCCCGGTGTTCTATCGGCCCGATGACCCTCTGCTCTCCCAGCCCGACGCTCCCTCTCAGGTGACCGCCCGGTTGAACCAACGGCTGGCCCTGTTGAACATCGCTCTGGCCGTTCCCACCCCGGCAGATTCCACCGCGGCCCGGGCCCTGGGCAGCAACCCTCGAGAAAATTTTGAAGCCCGCCAAGACGCCCTGACCCGCGTGGGTGGGGGTGCCGTAGAAGTGGCTTGGCTGGAATGCACCGGGCAGGGAAGCAGCATGCGCATGAGACTGGTCATTTATCAAACCACCACCGGGTTTCCCCTGGGGCTGTTCGATCAAGACCCCGCCAAACCAGTGGAGGGTCAAGGAGCAGAGTTATTAAAAAACGCCCTGGAATACTTGGCCGTTCCCCTCACCGCTCAAATTCAACCAGGCCGCATTTTGGAATCGGCCACGGGAGAATTCCAACGCAACAGCCAGTGGACCACCCTGGCGGTCACCGGCCTGAACACCCCCTTTGACCAAGACACCTTCGAGAAGAGCTTTTTCACCAGCCCCCAGGGCAAACCCTTCGCCGCCTTTGGCATTTACAGCCTGTCGGCCCAGGGGGTGACGTACTGGGGAAAAGCCCAAGGCAACCTGGATGCCCTGGTGACCGGGGTGCGGGGGAAGCGGGTGGGGAACTTTCTGGTGGAAAACGCCGTGAAGGAAAACCACTTGGTGCGGCTGACCGTGCGGCGAGCCTTTGATGAACCACCCCCCGCGTTGAAGGCCTTTCCTGAAAACGCTTGGCCCCGGGTGCTAAAGGCTTTGATGGAAAACAGCGAAGAAGGAGAAACCGCCAGGCCCCGCCTGACCGAAACGGAAGACAACGGGTATTTCGATCGGGCCAACCCGTTGCAATTAAACCGCACGATTTACGGCCAGTTGTCGGCCAGGCGCGATAGCGACTTTTTCCGCACCGACAGCGGCGGCCCAAACCTCACCATTCGGTTCACCCGCCTGGACCAAACCGCCCTCAACCCTGAAATCCGGGTGTACGACCAAGACCGCAACCTGCTGCAAGCAGAGCCCCCCGGAAAATCCGCGGAAGTGCGGGTGCGGCTGCCCGCGGGCACTCAAACCGCCTGGGTAGAAGTAGGCGATCAATTCGGCTACGTGCCAGGCGAAACCGGCGGCTACCGCCTGATGCACTATTTGCTGTGGGTGGGCCGGAACTAACATCTTGGCCTATTCCTGTTGGACCCCGCCCTTTTTTTCGTTCCCAAAAGCACCCCTCCCCACCGCCCTTCGGGCGGTTGCCCCGTTACTCGAATCCAACGGTTATTCTCTTCATTTGTTCGGAGGATGAAGCTGGAAGGAAGTGATTAAAAACTTTTCGGCTTAACGCCATTCCCAAAAGCACCCCTCCCCACCGCCCTTCGGGCGGTTGCCCCTCCCCTTCGTGGAGGGGCAATGCTCGAATCCAACAGTTATACTCTTCACCCGTTCGGATGGTGAAGCCGGAAGGAAGCAAAAACATTACCCACCGAATTCGAATATCGGGAGGGGTGCTGTTGGAATACCCCTTCTGCATAAGCCTGATTTTTACCGTGAAAAGGGGGATGGGAAAAAATGGGTGATGCGGAGTTCTCGAAATAGGTGATTCCCTGCTACCTGGCCATGAAACCGGAAAATATTCATATTTTCCCCGGTTCTTGCATTTCCCTCAGGGTGAGCACCCATTTCACCCCCTGGAGGAACCCCATGGACATGAAACCCGCCCGCTGGCAGGGCGAATGGTACGAAGAAGGGTTGTCAGAGCAATTTTTTCAAGACATGGCCCGGCTGGAGAAGCAGGGCTTGGGGGGTACCCCTGGCCAATGGCTGGCCCAGATCACGGCCGAAACGGGGCTGTTGGCCCAGCACTTGTCGCCGCTGATGGAAGGAGCGGCCGACCTGCACCGGATGAAACTGGCCCATGACAAAGCGGTGCGGCTGGCGGCCCTGGGGGCCCAACTGGCGGGCGCCCTGGCCCAGGCCCAGCGGCAGGCGGCCAAACCACAGCGTCGAGATGGGGTCGGAAGCTATCCCGCGGCGTTGGAAAAGGTATTGGAGGAAGCGGTGGCGCAGGCCCGTCAGGATTCTTCAGAAGCCCATGGCTCCCAGACGCCATCCGTGGGTCAATCCATGGCTCCATCCATGGGCCAAACCGTGAATCCACCTGGGGCCCAACCCGGCGCTCAACCCACCCGGGAGATGATCCACTCGTTGTCCCGCCGTGGTTTGCCCGTGGCGGAAATTGAAGTGATTACCGGGCAACCCAAGCGGGTCATCCAGGCGGTGTTGGCGGGATACTAATCGTCTACTTTTTTCCGCAAATCTTTGCCCGCGCGGAAAAACGGCAGCATTTTTTCAGGAACCTGAACTTTTTCCCCCGTTTTGGGGTTTCTACCCGTGTAGGCACCGTATTTTTTCAGCAGGAAACTGCCAAATCCTCGAATTTCCACTTTATCCCCGCTGTTCAGGGCCTGTTTCACGTTATCAAACACAATATTTACCGCCTGTTCGGCCACCTTGTTGGTTTGATGGGTGCGAATGGCCAGTTTTTCGATCAACTGAGACTTATTCACGGTGGTTCCCGGAAAAGGTTGGAGGGGGAAGACCCGGATGCTGCCGTGGGTTTTGATTGAACGAAAGAATCCTATCAGGCTATGCGGGGAAAGGCAAAATAATCAGGCGGATACCCTCAGCGGCTTTTCATGGCATACAATCGTGTCAAGGCCACCGCCACCAAAAACCCCGCGGTGGTGGTCCACAACACCACCGCCACGGCCAGGGGCAAATATCGCTGAAACCGAACCAACAGCCAGCCATTCCACGCCAGCAAAACCACCACAAACCCCAGGGGCACCAAGTGCAAAACCCCCGGCGGTTCTCCATTCCAAGCCAACCCCGTGACCACTGGCAGCGCCAGCAGCGCCAGTGGCGCCAGCAGCATGCCCCACTCCCGGGCCTGGGGCCATTCTTTCTTTTGGCGCTGGTTCCACAGCAACACCGCCGTAAGACCCAGCAAACACCACAACACGATGAGAAACATAGATTCCACGCCTGAATGAAAGGTTGCCCGCCCTTGCCATGCTACCCCATCCGCTTAAAAAAAATCCCCGCCGGAGAAAACCCGCGGCGGGGATGAAAGACAGAAACCTAAAAATAACGCCTTCGGGTGGATAACGGAGAAACCTACACCGCCATGGCCCGGCGTTGGGGCAACTGAATCAACTCCAACCCCCAGGCAATCAGCAGGCACAGCCCGTTGTTTTGAATGCCCCAGGTGCGCACCCCCATCTCCGGGTCGGAAATGGCGGGGTCGCCCATGGCCAAGCATTGCAATTCACCCACCAGGGCTTCCCGCTGGTCGGCCTCGATGAACTCCAAATTGATGTGCTTGCCAAAGGAGGAGTCCAGATATTCCATCAGGTCCCCTTCTTCGATGTGTTGCACGATATCATCTTTGGTCATCTTGTTGAATTTTCCGCTGTCCAGCGCCACATTCATGATGTGCACAAAAAAGGATACGGTGCTTTGTTTCAACGCGTTCATGTCTTTCTCCGCAGTGGTGAAATCTCCCCGCCCGAATCTTCTTCCGCGGGTATCACCCCAAAACAAAGCACAGGTCATGCCACAACCCAGCGTTTTCCTTAAAATGGCGTGATGGCCGATAGGGCCATAAACACCCCCCCTTCCCGGGCATAGGGATTCTCACCCTCTCCCACCAGCCGGAGCGACACCGCGAAGGGCGGGTAAAACGCGTATTCCGTGATCAGCCCCGCCATGGGGCCAGAGGTGGTCTTCACCGTGGGGGGAAGCAGCGTGTCTTGCGGTTGGATCTTGATGACCCTGTTCTGCAAGGCCACCCCATACCCCAAAAACCATTCTGGCGAGGGGCGAAACCCGTGGTACACCCAGAATTGGTCCGAATCAAACCCCAGCAAAGACACCGGAACCCCCTGATAAAGGGTCCCCGCGGGCAAATCGTGGCGGTAAGACTGATGAACATAACCAAAACGAACAGACGACCACACCCATTCCATGGAAAAAAACATTCCGCTGGTCATCCAATCCGGATCGCTCAACGACACCCCTAACGTTTTCGATTCCACCCGCATTCGTTCCACCCCAGCCGAAATCATCACGCCTTGGTCGGGGGAGATGCGCTGGGGGGTGACCTGAAAGGTGCGGGCCGGTTCCACCTCTTGAACCAATTTCCGCAGCTTCTCCGGGTCTTCAGGGGTCTGCCCCCAAACGGAAGACCCTGCCGCCGCCCAAATCAGCAGCAAGGGCAGAATTTTCATCCAACAAGACTTGGGTTTCATAGGGTCACCGGGGTTGTTCCAAACCAAATTGTTTCGACGTTCCAACCAGCCCCCCCAGGTCAAAGCTGAGGATGATCCGCCGGTCGACAAAATACACCGGGGTAACCCCTTGGGTGGTCAGGTCCACTTTTTCTTGATAAGCCGCGCGGATTTTATAGCAGGGCGGGTGATATTCCAGATACACCTGGGCGTCATTCAGGCGGCGCTCCAACGGGGCGGGTATGCTTTGCAGGTTCATGGTGGTGTCATACCCCACGCTCATGTCATCCGAAGCGGTAACCTCGCCGTTCACCCGTAAATGAGCGCCAGCCAACTGCAACATTTCATCCACGGCCGTCCGGTAAGCCAAGTCATTCTGGCTAAAATTCACCTTCATCCAACCAAAGGGCTTGCTGTTCACGTGAATACCAAAGCTGCTTTCCGTGATCCGATTCAATTGATGGTGAAACCGAAATCCAAACAGGGTGGTCAACCGGTCTCCGCCATAGGTCCCCTCCACCACCAACGGAAGCAACGGCTGCCCCGGGCCGGTTTCCATGGGCGTGGGCAGCGCCGGTCCGCGGGGTGTGAACGCCGGGTCCTCCAGGTCGAACTGATAGCGTTGGATGATGTTCAGCGTAGCCAGCGGTTTGGCCATCACCTCTGGGGGGAGTTCTCCCCCAACCTGTCGCGGTGGCGCCAGCTTGGCCAGCAAAAGATTGTCTAGCCGAAACACCCCCATGCGCACGGTAGACAACGGCCGAAACAAAATTCCGGAAAACGGCTGGGGAACATCTTGTATTTCCAGGAAGATCAACCTGGGGGTCAGGCGGTGGTGCAGGCTTTCATACAGGCTGCCTTCGCTCAACTCATCTTTGTTCCAGGTGCGGCCAAAGGGCAGTCGAAACTCCACCCGGCCCTCTGCCTGGGTGTACGAACTGGTTGGACCGGTGGGCCCCGTCCAGGTCGGGTCGGTGATCGCGATGTCATGAAACTCCACCCATTGTCCGCCCCCTTCCAGCCGCAGTTCAGCCGGCCCCAGGGTCACCGGCACGGTCATCCAAGGCCGCAAGCGGTTCATTTGGCCGCTGACCCCGGTTTGAGTCGCCAGCCGGGCATGGCTGCTTACCCATTGCACGCCCAACCAAGGAAACACTTCCCCCCCCGCCAGCAAGGTGGCCATGGGGGCCACCGCGGAAAGAAACGCCCCGTTGGCCGCCGCCGGGGTGTTGGCATACACCGACTCATCTAAATATTCCGAGCGATGTTCGCTGGTGAGCGACATTCCCCCCCAAAAGTTCATCAGGGACAACGAACCGTGATACACCTGCTCCGGGCGATATTCGGAAATTTTTTCATACTCCCGCAGCACCTGTCCGTCGCTGGTTTGGTCCATTCGAAATACCAGCCGCCCGGTGTTGCCAAAGCCCTGGTTGTGTTCCCACTTCAACACATAACGGCGGGGCCGCAGGTTGGGGGTCACCACCGGCGGGGGGGCAGCCGTAAAGTTGGTGTTCTCGTTCAGTGCGTTCCGGGGGTTGTCTTCGTCAATCCCCCAGGCCCGCAACTTTCCTTTTTGATCGGCCCAAAACGCGTAGTTGTATTCCAGGTCCATGGCCGTTCCCCGGTTTTGAATGGATTGGGGAGTCACGGTCAGGTCGTGGTCCACCCCCAGGTTCAAAAACAACGGAACCGATGTGCGGCTGCCCAGATTCAATCTCTTCAGCGAAGAATACTCAAAACTCAAGGTGGGCATGAGCACCCCCGTGCGCCGCTCTAACACCGTGGGCCAGGCCGACACCGGCACCCACAGCACCGGCACGCCGCCCAGTTCCAAGGCCGTGTTGTAGGTCACGGCAAACTGATCTGGACGGTACACAATGCTGCCGCTGCGCAGGCGCCAGCCGCCGCGGTCGGGGGGGCAGTTGGTTAGGGTGCATCCCGTGGCTTCAAACGCGTCGGCACTGGTTCGTTCCACCTTTTCCGCGTTCAGGTAGTATCCGGTCTTGGAGTCATACATCCGCACCCCGTAAAGCACCCCAGTGTTGTCGTTGGCATTCAGTTCCAACCGGTCGGCGATGCCGGACAAAGTCTTCTCTTGAAAGCGCACCCGGCCAAAGGCCGATACCTTTCCCGTGCCGCTTTGAATCACCACGGTTTCGGCGTCTATGATCAGGTCTTTCACCCGGATGCGGGCATCGTGATAGGTATAGGTTTGGGTTTCTTGGTTGAATTCAAAGGAAGGGGAATCAATTTGAATATCCTGGGCCCACAGAACCCCTGGAAGCCCCCAGACCAGGCAGCACGCCAACAGCCCCAGTTTCCATGGGAACCCGCGGGAGATCATCCGGGTCATGGCCCCTTCTCCATTTGGTCCAGCAGCTGTTGAATTTCTCCCGGGGGCAGGTTGTAACGCCGCCCGCAAAAGTGGCAGGTGATGGTGGTGTCTTCTCCCCGCCGCACCATGTCTCCCAGTTCACCGGGGGGCAGGCTGGTGAGCAGACCGTGGATTTTTTCCCTGGAACAGCCGCACCCGTAGGCGGGCACCCCCTGCCCCAGCACCTCGGCCCGCCCCAGTTCTACCCGTTCCAGCACTTCCAGCGGATCTCGGGGGGCGTCTTCCAACCAAGCGCGAAAGGCGGGGCCTTCCACCCGGTTGCGGGCCTGGTCAAAAACCTCCAGCGAAGCCCCCGGCAGGGGCTGAATCATTAACCCCAGGGCCGACCGCGCCTGCAGGGGAAGAGCCAACGGCAGAATCAGCCCCACCGTAAGGGCGGTTTCAATTTGATGGGACATGGACAAGAAGTAAGACAGGTCCCGGGGCAGGTCCCGGAAGAACGCTTGGGTAATCCCGGTGCGAATCACCCGCCCAGCGGTGTGCTGAACCACCGACAGCCGGCCGTCTCCCCCCAGGGCCTCGGCCAGGGTGTCCACCTCTGGCAGCAGGGTAACCCGCTGGGTGTAGCCCCGCACCTCGCCCCGTTCGTTCAGGTCGGCCAGAATGGTTCCCACCGGGCCGGGGTACATCCAGCGCAGGGTGAGTTTTTCATCGTCTTTTACCGAGGTGGAAAGCAGCGCCGCCGAAACCAGGGCCTCGCTCAGCAGCCAGCCCGACACCGCGTCGGAGCCGTGAATGCCCATGGCTTCGCTGCATAGTCCGGGGGCCTGGACCAGGGAGAAACGAACCTCATGTTCTGGGAACAGCCCCCGCAGGAGCAAATCGTCCATGGCCGTCCGGAAGGGTTTGGGGAAAAGAATCTATTGGAGCCGGAATGTTGTGATTCAACGGGAGGCTTCTTGCCGGAAGAAATAGAGCCAGCTTTCATCCACCACCAACAGCTGGGATTCATATTTGGCATAACGGCCCGGCAGGGCCAAGTAAGCCGTGTTCCCCAGCCCCAGAGAATACATTTTTCCGGCGGCGTCCGTCACCCACAGCCCCCACCGTTGATCCAAGCCGTAGGGGGCTCCCACAAAATCTTCCGGCACACCGGTCAAGGGGCCCAGATCCATCCGCACGGGAACGTGGGCGGCCCGGCGGGCCAGTTCCGCCCAGCCGGGGTACCGGGGGGTCCAACGGGCCTTCACGGGGTCACCGGCTGGGCTCACCCAAGCCAGCCCCACCTCTCGCAAAGATTCTGGAGGGAGGTTCCACGCCGGGGGCGGGGGCGGCGGGGGTTGATTTTTATCATAATGAATCGCCCAAGCACTGGTCAGCAGCAGGGCGGTCATTCCCGCCAGAATCACCAGGGTTCGGTTGGCCATGCCGGTCTCCCGTTCCTCGAATCCGATGGGTGATAGGATCCTTCCGACTTCACCCACCGAACGGTCGAAAAGAATTGGGGAGAGGGGCACCCCGCGTCTGCGGGCGGGGTGTTGTTCGGAAGCAACTCAAAGCCAAACCTCCACCCTTCTACAATACACCAGACTTATGCCCAACTTATTCCTTGGCCGGTTTCTGGGGCTTGTCTCCCTTCCGCCGGAATTTCTTTTTCAGGGCGGGCCCCACCAGCCCCAGCTCCAAGTCTCGGCGTTCTGCCCGGCGCCGCAGCCAGCGTTTCACCCGGGCCGCGTTGGACAAATACAACATCAGCAACAGGGTCACCAAAACGGCGGAGGTGGCGGCGTAGTAGCGCAGATACCCCACCAGCAGGGGTTTTTCCACCAACAGCAAAAAGTTCTTTCCGGTCACATATTCCCATTCGGCCCGGGTCAGCACTTCGTCTCGGGGGATTTCCTTGGCCAGCGCCGCCAGAAAGTCGGCCATGGGGAAATCTCCCTCGGCCATTTCCGGTTCGGAATATTTGTACCAGGGCGGGGGCGTTTGGCCGGGGCGAGACACCCAATGCAGGGCCATGGCCGCCATCACCGTCACCCCATCGGCAGAGGGACCATAGGCCAAACCGTCGGCCGCTTCTCCCAAGGCTTGGCGATAGGTGTCGGGGGCCAAATCGTGGAGGGCAATGTCCAACTGCACTCGGGTAAACCGGGAGCCTTGGTCCATCATGCGGGGATTTTTGTCCAGGGCCGGGGCCAGCAGCCGTTCCCCCACCTTGGATGAAACCTGATCGGTAACCTCGCCGGGGGGCAGAATGGCGTAGTCAACCAGCAGCGGGGAACGCCACCCCACCTCGTAAGACGCAGCCAGCAGCACCACCCAGGCCACCAACAGCCATTGGGTAGAAAGGGCCAGCAGGTAGGAATGGCTCCCCGACACCTTGTACCAGCCAGCCACCCACCCCAGCAGGTGATGCACCCCCACCCCGGCCAGGGCCGCCAGCACCCCCAACACCAACAGCTGATGCCAGGGGTCTAACACCAAATAATGAGACAGCGGCTGCATGAACAAAAACCGCCCGGCGTACGTCAGCAAAGTAAAATCAACCATGGTCTCGTTCCTCAAGAGCCGCCTGGGCCGCCGCCAGCCGGGCGATGGGAATGCGATAAGGGGAGCAACTGACGTAGTTCAACCCCAGGAAATGGGCAAAGCGCACACTGGCGGGGTCTCCGCCGTGTTCTCCACAGATGCCAATGGTGAGAGCCGGATGGGCCCCCCGGCCCCGGGTCACCGCCAAGTATAGCAGTTCTCCCACCCCGTGGGTGTCGAGCGAGACAAAGGGGTCTTGGGCCAGCAGCCCCTGGGCCGCGTAGGCGGGCAAAAAGCCCGCCGCGTCGTCTCTGGAAAAGCCATAGGTCATCTGGGTCAGGTCGTTGGTGCCGAAGGAAAAGAAGTCGGCGTGGCGGGCAATGTCATCGGCCCGCAGGGCCGCCCGGGGGGTTTCGATCATGGTTCCCACCGCCACCGGAAAGCCCATCCCCTCCCGCTTCAACACCCCTTCCACCGCCCGCAAAATGACCTGCCGCAACAGGGCCAGTTCTTCGGCGGTTGAGATTAAGGGAACCATGATTTCAGGGTGAACCGCCACCCCCCCCTTCACCGCCCGGCAAGCCGCCCCCACCAGGGCTTCGGTTTGCATGATGTATATATCCGGGTCCGTTACCCCCAACCGGCAGCCCCGGTGCCCCAGCATGGGGTTGGCTTCTCGCAGTTGCCGAACCCTGGCCCGCACCACCTCCACCCCCAGCCCCATGGCCCTGGCCAGTCGGGCGGCGGCCTGGGGGTCTTGGGGCAAAAACTCGTGCAGCGGTGGGTCCAGCAGCCGCACCGTCATGGGTCGCCCGGCCAGCACCCGGAACATGGCCAGAAAATCTTCCTCTTGCAGGGGCTTTAACTCCTCCAGGGCGGCGCGGCGTTCCTCCCCACTGCGGGCCAGAATCATCTTGCGAAAAAGCAAAATCCGCTCCGGCTGGAAAAACATGTGCTCGGTGCGGCACAGCCCAATGCCCTGGGCCCCCAGTTCCAGGGCCTTGGCCGCGTCCTGGGGGGTGTCGGCGTTGGCCATCACCCCCAGGCGGCGCAAGCCGTCGGCCTGGGCCAGCCAGCGGGCGGGGCCTTCCGCCATACGGGGGGGCACCACCGGCAATTGCCCCAGAAACACCTCTCCCGTGGAGCCATCCAGGCTCACCCACCCCCGCCGGGCCACGGTGCGCCCCCCGGCGGTCATCTCTTGCAGGTGTTCATCCAGGTGAATGTCTTGGGCCCCCACCACGCAGCACTTACCCATGCCCCGGGCCACCACCGCCGCGTGAGAGGTGGCCCCGCCGCTGGTGGTCAGAATGCCCTGGGCGCATTTCAGGCCGTCCATGTCTTCGGGGGTGGTGTCGTTCCTCACCAGAATCACCGGCTGGCCGTGCCCCGCCAATTCCACCGCCTCGGCCGCTGTGAACACCACCTGCCCCACCGCCGATCCGGGAGACACCCCCAGGCCCTGGGCCAGCCGCTGCCGGGGAGCGGCGGGGTCCAGCATGGGGTGGAGCATGCGGTCCAGTTGGGCCGGGTCCAGCCCCGGCAAAATTTGCTCCACCGTGGCCAGGCCCATGGCCAGCAGCCCTTCGGCCAGGGCAAAGGAAGCCACGGCCGTGCGCCCAGCGGGCCGTGCTCCAGTCAGCCACAGGTTCTCTCCTTCCATGCCAAAATCCAATTCCAGGGCGTCATGGAATTCCGCTTCCAGGCGCTTGCCCCAACCGGTCAAGGTTTCCAACACGGGCGGGGGGAGTTCCAACGGGCCGCTCATCCGGCGGCCCCGCTTTAAATCTTCCCCCATGCCCCCGGCCAACCCATGGCCATAGGGCGCCGCTAATCCCGTGGCCGGGTGACGGGTGAAGTACGTTCCGGCCCAACCCCGTTTGCCCCCCAGCGTGGGATACACCATGGCCTGCACCATCAGGGCGGCGGGCTGGGCTGCCAATCGCCGGGCCATCTGGCTTACGGCCTGGCGAAATTGCTCCCTGGGATTTTCGGGCGGTTGAGAAGGGTCCCGCCGCTGGGCCAACCCCGCCGGAGCACCCGAACTCCTGGGCTGTTCCCCGTCTTCTCCCAAAAGATATTCTTCCAGCCGATCTAAGCCAGGGGGCGGAGCGCCAAACCATTCCCCCCAGCCCACCCACAACCGGGCCAGAGCATCCCATGCGGCGGGGTCTGTTTCCGCCCAGCGGGCGGCGGCCTCCCAGGTCAACCCCACCATCAACATCGCGGAAGGAACCGGCGCTGGAACAAGCAACGGAATAGAGGACAGGAAGGAGGACTGGGAAGAAGACTGAGTTGAAAACGAAGAATGGGATGTGGACAGAAACGAAGGCAGTTGCCGAGCAGGAACAGGGCTGGAACGCAGAGCCAGCAGCAGGGGCGGCCGGTTTGTGGGGGCACCCAGGGGCACCCCCCCGTGCCGCTCCAGACCCGTCAGCATAGCCTCCAGGGAGCCCCACAGCTCCAACAGGCGGGTTTCCCTTTGGCTATCTTTCTCCTCTGTCTCCTCTTCCCCCGTTGGCCTGGCCAGCTGTGCCACTTGGGGAGCGGGGATGATAAAACCCGGCGGCACCGGGGCGCCTGCCCTGGCCATGCGGGCCCAGGCCCAGCCCTTTTGCCCCAACACCCGGGGGCCTTGTTTCTCCCAATCGTCCACAAAGCCCAACCCCAGAGGGCCGGGCCAACCGATGGCCAGCCCTCCAGGCAGCGGAGATTCTGGCGGATTCTTTGGGATGTTCGGGTTGTTTCCCATGGCAGGCTCGCTGGTTTCCCAAAACTTCCGGTATACCGTTACACCCTGCGCCCCTTTACTGCCCCTGAGCTTTTTTCAATCCGCCCGGCACGTTGAAAGCCTGCTTCAGGTTACGCATGGCCTGCTTCAGCCGCTGCTCGTTTTCCACAAAGGCCATCCGCAGCCAGCCCTCGCCCTCGGGCCCAAACCCCGCGCCGGGAGAGGCCACCAGTTCAGCTTCTTCAATCAGCCGCAGGGCAAAATTGGTGGAACCCTCTTGGGCCCAGGGCTGGGGAATTTTCACCCACACAAACATGCCGCCCTTGGGAGTTTCCACCTCCCACCCGGCGGAGCGCAGCCCCGCCAGCACCACGTCGCGGCGCTTTTGGTAAATCTCCACCTGCTTCACCACATAGTCTTGGCATTCCCGCAGGGCGATGATGCTGGCGATTTGGATGGCCTGGAAGATGCCGTAATCGTAATAACCTTTAATGCGGGCCAGGGCCTTGATGATGTCTTTGTTGCCCAGGGCGTAACCAATGCGCCAGCCCGCCATGTTGAACGCCTTGGACATGGTGCCAAATTCCACCCCCACTTCCTTGGCCCCCTCGGCCTGCAAAAAGCTGGGGGCCTCGAACCCGTCGTAACTCAACCGGCTGTAAGCAAAGTCGTGCACCACGATCAGGTTGTGCTTGCGGGCCAGTTTCACCACCTCGTTGAAGAAGGCGATTTCCACCGTTTTTCCGGTGGGGTTGTGGGGGTAATTCATGAACAACACTTTGGGGGGTGGATGAATTTTACTGCAGGCATCGTCAATCCCCCGCAAAAAGGCTTCGTCATCCATCACCGGCAGGCTGACGGTTTCTCCCCCCGCCAAAATGACCGCGTAGGAATGAATGGGAAAGGACGGCGAAGGAATCATGGCCTTGTCGCCGGGGCCAATCAACGCCAAACACAGATGCGAAAATCCCTCTTTCGAACCGATGGTGAAAATGACTTCCTCTTCCGGGTTCAACCCCACGCCATATTGGGCTTGGTAATACTTGGCGAGCTCGTTACGCAGGTTGTAAATGCCCGACGCCACCGAATAACGGTGGTTACGGGCGTCTTGCACCACCTCGGTGAGTTTATCCACGATGGGCTGGGGGGTGGGGTCCTTGGGGTTGCCCATGGCCATGTCAATCAAGTCCATGCCCGCTTGGCGCTTGGCCTGCCGCAGAGCGTTCAGTTTGGCAAACATGTAATCGGGCAGCAGGCCCATCCGGGCGGCCAGTTGAATGGTGTGGGGTTTGTCGCTCATGGCAGGGTTTGGAAAAAGATGAAATAAATAGAAAGAATGAAGCGTTTTGGGCGAAACATTCGTTCATGGATACATTCATTATGCCCAGGGTGCTTGGCGGCTGGCAAACCAGCGGCCAGAAACCGCACCCAACCGCCATCAGAAAAACATGGGGTTTTTCCAGGGACCATTTCCTTTTTTCAAAATATCTGATATTCCAAAGTAAACATAGATTGTTTCCTTGGGGGGGAAACAAGGGGGGTCTCCCCCTCCTTTCAACCCATCAACCTGAACCTATTCTCTAGGAATCACCGGCCATGGCCACAAAAGACGATGCCAAGAAAAAATTGGTGGAAGTGTACGAAAAAATGAGCGTGATTGTGAAAAAGAACCTGGACAAAGCCGAGGTGGTCACCGAAGAAGCTTTGGAAAAAGCCATCAAAGAATCCAAAGCCTGGGCCGCCAAACAAAAAGTAAAATACGGGCCAGAAGTGCAAAAAGCCGCTGACGCTCTCCGCCGAGACTTCCAAAGCCGCTTGACCAAAGCCACCGAAGAAACCAAAAAAGGATTGAACCTGGAGCGGTTGGGAGCGGGAATTCTCTCCCTGACCCAACGGGTGGCCAAAACGGTTGGGGTGGGTCTCGATCATTTTGCCGACAAACTGAACGACAAAATCACCTGCCATACCGGAGAGGTCACGGGGGCGGGAACCCTTACCTGCGCCAAGTGCGGCGCCAAGGTGAAGTTAACCAAAGCCAGCCTAATTCCCGAATGCCCCAAGTGCGGCCACAACACCTTCCGCCGGGGCTACTAAACGCCATTGAAGATAACGGCTTGACATCACCGGGTGATTTCGGTTGAAATTCAACCTGGAACTCATCTAGCACTGCGACACCGCCACGGAAGGCGCCGTTTTCGATGAAACGGCGGCAGGGGTGCTATTCACCCAAGCCGCCAACCATCCACCTTTCGATTTGAAGGATGCAACCACCATGGTGAAGGCGGATTTAATTCGAGCAATCGAACTACGGTTGAACCTCTCCCACGACGAAGCCACCGCCCAGGTGGAGGGAGTCCTCAACCTGATCAAAGACTCCCTCACGGGCGGAGACTCCGTGCTGATCAGCGGCTTTGGCCAATGGAAAGTGCGGGAGAAAAAAGCACGGGTGGGCCGTAATCCCAAAACCAAAGAAGAATACGAAATCTCCCCCCGTACCGTGGTCACGTTTTATCCCTCCAACGTGTGGCGGCAAGAAATTGCCGATCACTTTCAAAGCAACGCCCGGGGCTAAACCGGGCGTATTTGTTTGTGGCTGCCCCGCTACTCGAATCCACTGGTGATTCTATTCATCCGTTCCGCAACAACACCCCTCCCTGGCGGCTTCAGTGCCCGTCCCTCCCCGACAGGGACAATGCTCGAATCCACCGGCTATCTCTTCAATTGTTCGGATGGTGAAGACTGGACGGAAGCAAGCGCGTAACTTTTCGGATTTGAGTTGTTCCCCAACAACACTCCAACCTGGCAGCTACGCCGCCTGTCCCTCCCTGACTGGGGAGGGGGGCAGGGGGGAGATGTGTTGTTGGGAGACCCGCCCAATTTCCAACATTAGTTCAACACACCCTGCTTTTTCATTTCCTTCAAAAACCCCACGGCCTGGGGGTCGGCAGCCATGGCTCCGGCTACTTTCTCTTGAAAATCCTCGGCTTCTTTTTCTAAATCCTTCAAGTTGAAGGTCGTCCCCGTCAGCGACTCGACATGCCTCAACAAAGCCAAAGAAGCCCGTGGATTGGCCAACGTGATGTAATAGGGCACCGATGCCCACAGGTTCACCATGGGCTGGCGGGCCTCCTCCAGGGCGGCGGCCATCAGGCCCACAATTCCGGTTTCCCCCTCGTAATTAAACGGGGCCATCTCTGGCGGCAAGCCCACGCCATACGCGTGCTGCTGAACCTCCACCGGGTCCGTGTACAACGCGTCGGAAAGATAAGCCCCCAGCAGGTACACCCGCTCAATCCCCAGCCGATGAATCATGGCCATCAAGGCCGACCCATAGGTCTGCCAGCGCAGGTTGGGTTCGGTGCCCAAAAACAGCACGATGTCGGTGCCATCGGCGGCTTTGGCGTGATAGAACTCGTTGGGCTGCCAGCGTACCCGGCGGCGGCCCTCGGCGTCTAACCGCACCCTGGGGCGGTTCTGAGAGAACAAATAAAACTCATCGGCAGCCAAATGGGCAAACGACTGGGCCCCCAAGGTGCGAACCAAATGGGCCACGGCCCGGGTGGCCGCTTGGCCCGCGTCGTTCCAGCCGTCGAAGGCTGCCACCAGCACCGGGCGGTTCATTTTGGGCAGATAATCCACCCGCAGGGGGCCGGGGGTGTCCGATCCGGATTTTTTCCGGGGGGCACTGTCTTCAGGTGTGTCGAATGGGGTCAGGGTATCCGAAGCCATGGGGGTTCCTTTCCGGTTCATTGCAAAATAGCCATACAGGGTTGTTGAGGGCAGTTATCAGAAGTTTTGCAAAACCGAGTCCAAGTAGCCGACAAGCCACCTAATGTTAGATATCTATTTGTATCAATAAAACTATTTGTGTTACGGGCTAGCCAAAACAACACCCCAGTACTCGAATCCAGTGGGTGATGTGCTTTCTTCCGTCCAGTCTGTGTTTTCCGAACGGATGAATAGAATAACCGGTGGATTCGAGCATTGTCCCTCTCCGATGGGGAGGGACGGGCACCACAGGTGCCAGGGAGGGGTGCTTTACGGGAACAGCACCCCTCCCCTACCCCCTGCGGGGGCATCCCCTCCCCTTCGTGGAGGGGAATTAAATCGAATCCAGTGGGTGATGTGCTTTCTTCCGTCCAGCCTATGTTTCCCGAACGGATGAATAGAATAACCAGTGGATTCGAGTATTGTCCCTCTCCGATGGGGAGGGACGGGCACCACAGGTGCCAGGGAGGGGTGCTTTACGGGATTCGCTCGAATCCGGTGGGTGATGTGCTTGCTTCCGTCCAGTCTGTGTTTTCCGAACGGATGAATAGAATAACCAGTGGATTCGAGTAAAGGGAGGGGCAGGTAAGCGAGGGAAATAATATTTGGGGTAAAAACAAACATGCCGGATGGGTTTTCCCATCCGGCATGTTGTTTCGGAGGAACTGTCTAACAACCCGAACCTTCCCTTACATCGGCATGATGTTGGTCAGGGTCTCAAACGGGTTGTGCTTTTCCTCCCCCAACATTTCGGCGCGAATGATTTTTTGTTCCGGCAGCTTGTGAATAATTCCACCTTGAGCCTGGAACTTTTGAATGGCATTCAACACCTGATCGTGAGTGACGTGGGCTTTCATCATGGCGGCCTCCTTCAGGCCTTCCTGCTAAGTGGGACCCATCGGTGACCCAGAGCCGATGGTTGGATGATAGGGAGTCCGAAGAAGGAACCCTGGTGAAGAGACCGGTCCCCGTTTCCGCCGGGCTTGGGCAGGGGAGACGGGAACGGGAACCGGTTTCTTTTTCCGGGGTTACTCAACGGGGTGGGGGGGCTTCCCTCACCGGAAGCCTTGCGGCCTCCTTGTCTCGTTCATGCCTATACCATTTTCAAGGCCCGTGCCATTTGGGGAATTGTTTTGGATATATCTTCGTAATCATTGGTATGATGCTGATATGTAAAGACTATAAAAATATTCCGCGAGGAACCAAAACACCCCCATGTCCAGTGGCCCTGTGCCATGGCATGAAGAATGAAAACGGCATGAGACGCAAAATGAATTGTGTCAACATACCTATCCTATTCATATTATATAACATATATGGTGAATACGGGGGAATTGTGAAATTTAGGTGGAGTTCGGATATGCCCACGATGTTGGCAAATTAGGTCGGCAGGGGGTGCCCATGATGTAGGCACACAGGAAGGGAGAGCAAATTCTCTTCAAGTTTCAGGCCATCATATCCATCCAGTTGCGTATATCTTCTGCTTTTGTGATATTGTCACAGGCCGAAAGGAGAGCCACCATGCCCACTTTGGTGGCAGTGACCTGGGGAAGGTTGCCCCAGTGGATTCCCCCGATGGCCGCCACGGGAACCCCCATTGCCCCAGCCTGCTGGACAACCTGGGCCAACCGGCCCACCCCCTGGGGGGGGTGGGCCACCTGTTTGGAAGACGTGGGAAAAATCGGGCCAAAGCCGATGTAATCGGGAGACAAGGCCAGGGCCCGGGCGATTTCTTGGGGGGTATGGGTAGAAATACCCAATCCCAGGCCCTCGGCCCTACCAGGGGTCCACCCCAACCGGGTCAAGTCTTCCTGCCCCAGGTGCACCCCCCAGGCCCCCGCCTGGCGGGCAAAATCGGGGTCATCGTTGATCACCAGCCGGGTTCGGGGGTACTTGGCCGCCCAGCGGGAAATTTCGGCCAAATGGGGCTGGAGGGGGGTTTCTTTCAGGCGGAGCTGAAGCCAGGGAACCTGCTGCTCTAAAAAAAACCGGGCTTTGTCTAGGGAGGACACAATGGCATACATCTGGGCCATAGAAGAACTCTGGGGATTAACGCTGGGTTTTCTTTTTCTTGGTGTTCTTTTTTTGTTTCTGGCGCGTGGCGTGCGCCTCCACCACGGTTTCGTATGACACCGCGGGATACCCCATAGGGCGGTTCAAGCTAAACCGGTTGCGAAAAACATAAAAAATGAGCTGGCGGGTAAGAATTCGGGTGGGGGGAAACAACAGCAGCACCCCCCCCACATCCGACAGGTACCCCGGCACCATCAGCCCCACCGACCCCGCCACCACCAGAATCCCATCCATCATCTCTTTGGTGGGGGGAAGGTCGGCCTGGAGCTTCAAGTGAATCCGGTACAGGCTTTTGATTCCCTGAACCCGCAGAATGAAGTAGCCTAAAAAAAACGTGAACACCACCCAGGCCATGGTCCAGTTGGTGCCAAAACGGTTCCCCACCGCCAAAAACACCACCGATTCGGCCATGGCCAAAATGGTGATGGTGGAGAACACCAGATAGATCAGCCAGCGGGGCATGGAATCACCAGGGGTTGGCCCAGGGGGGGCGGTTGGAACTGACGACCGGACGATTATAGCCGGAACCGTTGGAAAACCTCCATCCCGCGGGCCTTTCCTTGCCCCCGGCCAAGTGGTACACCAGTTCAGGTTGTGGAATCATGAAAAATCCTGGAAGAAATCTTTCGTTCTTCTGTACCTTTTCGAGTTCTCTGCGTCACCAGTGGTGATTTCGAAAAACGAGGGCGGCGAAGCCCACTGTGAAATCAACCGCTCATCATCCACCCACACAATGCTGAAATTTCCATGAAAACGATTCATTTGGGGCTGTATGGTCTGGGAGTCGTGGGGGGCGGGGTCGCCCACATCCTGCACCGCAACCAGGAGTTGATCCAGGCCCGGTTGGGCGCGGCCCTTAAAATCAGCCGCGCCGTGGTGCGGGACCCCAAAAAAACCCGGGGCCTGCCCCTGGATGGCGTGAAGGTGACCACCGACCCCAACGATATTTTGAACGATCCGGAAATTGATATTGTCGTGGAACTGATGGGCGGCACCGACCTGGCGGCCCAGGTGGTGCTGGGGGCCCTGAACGCCGGCAAGCCGGTGGTGACCGCCAACAAAGCCCTGCTGGCGGTGCGGGCGGCGGAGATCTTCCCCAAAGCCTACGAAACGGGCCTGCCCCTGGGCATTGAGGCCTCGGTGGCGGGCGGGGTGCCGGTACTGAGGGCCCTGCGGGAGGGCCTGGCCGCCGACCACATCGAAGAAGTGTGCGGCATCGTCAACGGCACCTGCAATTACATTTTGACCAAAATGACCCAGGAAGGCGCGGCCTTTGGCCCGGTGCTGGCCGAAGCCCAAAAACTGGGCTATGCCGAAGCCGACCCCACCTTCGACGTGGACGGCCACGACACCGCCCAGAAACTGGCGGTGCTGGTGAACTTGGCCTATGGGGCCATGGTTCATTACCCCGACATTTACAAAGAGGGCATCCGCGGCATTACCCCCCTCGACATCGAATACGCCAAGCAATTGGGTTACACCATCAAGCTGCTGGCCATCGGCAAGCGGGTGGGAGACAAAGTGGAGGCCCGGGTGCACCCCACCCTGGTGGCCCACAATCATCTGCTCAGCCAGGTGAACGGCGTGTTTAACGCGGTGTATTTAACCGGCGACAACGTGGGGGCCAGCCTGTCTTACGGCCGGGGGGCTGGGGCCGAACCCACCGGATCGGCGGTGGTGTCGGACATTATGGATATCGCCCGGGACCTGCTGGCCGGGGTGAAAAGCAAAGTGCCGCCGCTGGGGGTGAAAAAAGACCAGTTGATTCGCCCAGCCATCTTGCCCATCGAAGACATCTCCAGCGAATACTACCTGCGCTTTCAGGTGCTGGACCGCCCAGGCACCCTGGCCAAAATCACCAGCGTGCTGGGCAGCCGGGGCATCTCCATCCAGTCCATGTTCCAGCCCTCTCAGGCAGAACACCCGGAAGACCCGGTGCAGGTCATCCTCATCACCCATCAGGCCAAAGAGCGCGACGTGGCGGGCAGCCTGAAAGAAATCGAGCCGCTGGATTTCGTGCTGGGGAAAACCCAGTTGATCCGCATCGAACGGCTGGGG
Organism: Deltaproteobacteria bacterium; assembly: GCA_029858505.1. Lineage (GTDB taxonomy): Bacteria > SAR324 > SAR324 > SAR324 > JACQKK01 > JAOUEW01. The sequence goes on along the minus strand of JAOUEW010000001.1, from coordinate 111,818 downwards.
GGATAATCCGGAACGGGTGATCGTTTTACAGGTACGGGATACTCCTGCTCCATACGTCTAAAAATTTGTTGGCTGGCCGGGTTCCCAGGGGCTTAGAAAACAAGGATTCACAAAAAATACAGATAGAAAATCATGCTTTGTATCGCCATGCTTTTGGGCGAGACAATGGAGAAAGAGAAAGAGAAAGAACAGGAGCCTATGGGGAAACGCCCCATTGAAATCAACTGAACATTTCCAGCGGTTCGCTCGTTCAATCTTTCACGCCATCTTCCCGTTACCCCACCACCCCATTACCCTATCACCCCAAAATAGAGCGCCCCCATGGACGAACCCGTGATTGCCCACAAAGGCCCCGCCGTGCGGGAAGAAGAACCCGGTTATCGGTTCTGGTGTTCCTGCGGGCGTTCGAAAAAACAACCCTACTGCGACAGCTCTCACAAGGGCACCGGGTTTTCACCGGTAAAGGTGCACATCACCGAAAAGAAAACCGTGACCTGGTGCCAGTGCAAGCACAGCAAGAACAAGCCTTTCTGCGATGAAACCCACAAAAGTTTATAGGTTCGTTGGGGGGGGGAACGATGTCGGTTCAATCATGACCCGCCCCAACGGCAACATATCTTAGCCCCTCCAAACAACACCCCTACCCTCGAATCCAACAAGCGATTTGTTTGCTGCCGTTCGGCTGAATCAACAGCACCCCTGGCCATCCCCTTCGTGAAGGGGAACGCCATGAAGCCGCAGGATGTAGAGAGTTCTTCCATCCAATCTGTGTGTAGCCTCCATTGAATGTCCGAAAATAATTCCGCTGGGATTTTTTATTCGTTTGGATGAAACTAGTGAAGAAAACACTTCTCTTTTTTCAAGGGGCCGGATGGGCTTGTTCAGATTGATCGTGTTTGGGGTATTGTTGTGGCTGGCCTACGGCCTGCTGCGGAGGTTGATCTTTCCCCCTGCCGCGGGACCCCAACCCAAGAGTGTTCCGGGAGCCACCCTGGTGAAGGACCCCCATTGCGGGCTGTACGTGGACAACCGCGAAGCCATCTCCCGCAAGGTGGGCAACGGCACCCTGTTTTTTTGCAGCCAAGCCTGCGCCGAAGCCTATGGCCAGGGTCCCAACCCAGGCACCCGTTCCGCGCAGGGCCAAGAGAAGAGCGGTTAACCAACAACCAAGAAACCATCGCACCCGAAAAATCTGGGGGGGAGTTCAAAAGCCGGACGGTTTACGAGAGCAACCATGAACCAAGCCCAGATTCGCCCCATGGCCTTTGGCGGCAGCTGGTACCCCGCCCTGCGAGACAATTGCCAGCGGGAAATGGATTTGTTTGAGGAGGAGAACCCCCCGCCCCAGGGTCATACCGCCCGCTATGGCGTGGTTCCCCACGCCGGGTGGTTTTATTCCGGCCGGGTGGCGGGCCGGGTGTTTCAACACCTGTGGGAAAACCCCGAACTGGACCTGGTGGTGGTGCTGGGGGGCCACTTGGCAACCGCGGACCCCGTGGTGGCCATGACCGAAGGCGCCTGGAACACCCCCTTTGGCCCCATGGCCATTCATTCCGGCTTTCGCCCGGCCCTGGAAAAAACCTGCGCGGGCAGCCTGTACTTAGAAACCCCCGCCCGTTACCAAAAAGACAACTCCACCGAATTGCAGCTGCCCTTTGCCAAGCGGCGCTACCCCCAGGCCGAGCTGCTGCCCCTGCGGCTGCCACCCTCGGCCCTGGCGACCGCCACCGCCCAGGCTTTGGCAGACTACCTGGAAAACAGCGGCCTGCGATACGTGGTGGTGGCCTCCACCGACTTAACCCATTACGGCCCCAACTACCAGTTCACCCCCAAGGGGTCTGGTTTGGCCGCCCTCACCTGGGCGCGGGAAGAAAACGACCGGGCCTTCATCCAAGCGTTGGAACGGGGCACCCCCCAAGACCTGCTAGACACCGCCCGCGCCCGCCACAACGCCTGCTCCGCCGGGGCGGCGGCGGCCTGCCACTGGATGGCCCACCAGCAGGGGCTGGCGTTTCACCTGCTGGACCACACTTCCTCCGCCGATGTGGCCGGAGAAGACGCCGCCAATTTCGTGGGTTATCTGGGGGGAATTTACCGGTAGGGTTTATTCCGGCAGGCCGGTGGGCAGGCCATCCAGGCTCACCCGGTTTTTCTGCTGGCGGTATTGCTTCAAGCCTTCCTCTCCTTTGCCCTGAAGGAATTTGGGCAAAATCTCCCGCTGCTCCACATAGTCCATCCTCGGCACGCCGTACCCGCAAGAAGTTTGCACTTCCTCCACCGTCATCACCATGGCTTGGCGCACCCCCTCCAGGGGAGGGAACAGCCCGGCCCAGCGGCCCCAAGCGTTTTGCCCTGGGTGCACCACCGAACCCCGGCCATACAGCCGCAGAATAAGGGGCTTCCCCTCAAACGCGCAAAACATCAAGGTCATCCGTCCATCGGCCAGCAGGTGGGCCGCCGTTTCGTTGCCGCTGCCGGTCAGGTTCATCCACACCACGGTGCGTTCATCCACCACCCGCAGGGTGTCTAGCCCCTTGGGAGACAGGTTGATCCGCCCCTGGGGCGGGGCGGTGGCCACGAAAAACATTGGCTGGGCCTGAATGAAGCCCCGATGTTCTGGCTGTATGGTGGGAAATCTCTGACCCATGGATTCTCCTGAAAAAAAACAGGGTCGAAGCCTAGCTTCGACCCTGTTTAGAAAAGCACTGTTTTTGACTGACCTTCATTTTATCGCAACATGTTAACCGCGATATTTTTCCAGTCGGTCTCCCAATCTTTCACCTAGTCAGGTTGCCATCCAGGCTCCACCAACCAGCCGCCCGGAACCTGGGGCAAACAGCCCAGATTACAGCTCCGACAGACCGTCTTTGTAGGTGGTCACCGACACCGCCACGGTTTCCCGCTCTTGGGTGATGTCTTTGGCCGCGGGGCGCTCGATGTACACCCGCTCGTCCATCTTCAGGTTGTCCACGTTTTTGCCCAGGGCGTCCTGGGTAATTTCGGTGGAGCGAATGAGCGAGGTGGCAAACATGTCACGAGACCGCTGGCTGGCTTCTTCCATCAGGTCCACGCGGTAGATTTTGTCGTAGTACATATCGGCGGCGTCTTTGCTTTGGATGGCGGAGGCGTCGTCCAGCAGCACCGTGTGCAGCTTCAGGCCGTTGATGACCTTCAGCCGGGTGTTCTGCTTGGAGCGGGCCCGATCCAGCACCGATTCCAGTTCCCGCAGGATCAATTCTTCCGAAACCGGCAGGGCGTGGGGGTGAAGCTCATCGTAGGCCACCAAGTTTTGGTGAATGATGTGCTCCAGGTTGTAGTACACGCGATCCACCGCGTCACCGCCGTCTGCGATGGGCAGGAAGGAGGTCACCCGATTCACGCCCAACCCATAGGTGTACATGCGCACACCCAGGTGAATGTTGAGGGAATCTTTGACCACGTGCTTCAAGAACACGTCTTTTTCGAACGAATCGGTTTCGCAAGCCATGGTGTAGCCGTTCATCAGCCGGGCAGCCATATCGTTGCGGGTGCGAATCATGGTCAAGAATTTTTCGGTTTCGCGGCGGATCAGGTTGGTCACGCCGCCGTCGAACACCAGGTTAGACAACCCGTGGTGGGTGCCCTGGGGGTCGGCAGACAGGTAGTAGCCCCACAATTGCTCGGCCACCATCAAGGCCAAGTTGCGATAGATGGTGTCATCTTCGCCCTCGAAGGGGACGGCGATGGTGGTGACGTTGCCGTTCACGTAGGGGCTGTCCAGCACCAAGCGCACGGAGGATTCCAGTTTCACGAAATCCTTCAGCTGGGGCATGATGAACTCAAGAATCGGGGTGCGATCCTCGTACTTAATAACCAAGTCTTTGGGGAGTTGATAGGTGCGCCCAGCACCCCGTTGCTCAAGTTCCCAGGTAGAAGGCCTCATGGACGATACTCCTTTCGATCTGAATGTATGACGAATAAGGCATTGAAATCGTTTAAACTTTTATATTTTTTCAGGTTCATATCCTGGCGATGAACAGCCACGATCAACAGCTCAAAAAAACGAAACCCTTTCCTGTTTCCAGGGTTGCCGGAAAAAGGCCGGGAAAGGTGACATCAGGACATTCTTGTTTGTCTTAAAGGGTTAGGGGAAGGAAGTCAAGGGGGAGGGGATTTTCCCTGGATTCTGGGGGGAACCATGAACTGGAGGATAGGCTTGAGCATGGACTTAAGCCCAGGGTGACACTTACAATATATAGGCAAGTGCAATAGGAATAGTGGGTCATCTGAGTCACAGGGGTTTTTCCCCTTCCACTTCGCTGTTTTTCGCCGATCTATTGGAGCCCGCGACATGAAACCCGCCTGGCTGGAGCCCGAACAAGAGACCGCGTTTTTGGCCTTTCTGCTGGAGTGCGGCGCCCTGCGGTTTGGAGAGTTCACCCTGAAGAGCGGCCGCCGGTCGCCGTATTTTTTTAACACGGCCCGGTTTGAAACCGGGGGGCAGTTGACCCGGCTGGGAGAGGCCTATGCCCGGGTGATTCTGCGGCTGGCCCCCCAGGCCACCATCGTGTATGGGCCGGCCTACAAAGGCATTCCCCTGGCCCTGTCGGCGGCCCAAGCGGTGGAAAAATTCTCTGGCCGGGAAACCGGCTGGCTGTTCGACCGCAAAGAGGCCAAAACCCACGGAGACAAGGGCCCCTGGGTGGGGCGAGAGCCCGGCCCGGAAGACCGGCTGGTGTTGGTGGACGATGTGATGACCGATGGGGAAACCAAACGCCAAGCCGTGGCGGCCCTGCGCCGGGCCTTCCCCGCCCCCATCGACGGGTTGGTCATTGCCTTTGACCGCATGGAGAAAGACCCCCAGGGCCACAACGCGGTGCAAGCCTTTACTCGTGAAACCGGCATTCCCGTGGCGGCGCTGTTTTCGTTGGCCCGGCTGGAGCACACCCTGGAACACAACAGCCCCCTGCTGCAAAGCGCTTTGGAAACCCAGGGCGCCGACCGAACCCAAGTGCTGACGGCCATCCGTGCCTACCGCCAACAATATGGGATTGAGGATGGAGCGGGTTCATGACCGGCAACCCTTCTCCCGAAACCCTGCGCCGCTGCCGCCTGACCTGGGAGCAAACCCAGGCCGACTGGAAGCAGGCCCGGGGTCTGTCCCGGGGAGAGCCCATTCAGGCTTGCTTCTTGGCGGTGCAGGCGGCAGCCAACGCCCTGTGGGTGGTGTGCCGGTTGAACGGCCTGCTGCTGGTGCCCTTGCACGACCTGGGCGAAATGCTGAACTTGGCCGGGGAGTCTGACCCCCGGTTCTTGGCCTTGACCGACCAGGTGTCCTCCCTGCGAGAAGCGGTGGAACTGGACCCTTTTGCCCCGCCGGGTTCACCTGCCGCCGGGCCAACCGAAACCCAAGCCCAGCCCGACCTGCATGCCTTGGCGGGCAAATGCTTGGTGGAATCGGCGGAAGTATTGGAGGGGGTGCGGGGATATTTGACCGACAACAAAAAGCGGTTCTTCAAACCCTGACCGTGAGTTTTTCCAAGGCTAAAAAATATTCCGGAAAGGTCTTCGACACGCACAGGGGGTCCAGAATGGTCACCGGCACCCCCCCGCAGGCCGCCAGCGAAAAGGCCATGGCCATGCGGTGGTCATCATAGGTTTGAATGTCCGCTGAGCGAATTTTTTCCGGGGGGAAAATCGTGAGGGTGTCTTCTTCCACCAGGGTGTTGGCCCCCAGGCGTTCCAGCTCTGCCGCCACGGCGGCCATGCGGTCGGTTTCCTTCACCCGCCAGTTGGCAATTCCCCGAATGCGGGTTTCTCCCCGGGCAAACAGGGCCGCCACCGCCAGGGTCATGGCGGCATCGGGCATGGCCACCATGTCGGCATCCACCCCGGTCAGGGGGCCCTGGCCCTCCACCGTAATGGCCCCCTCTTCCCAGCGCACCCCGGCCCCCATCTGTTCCAGCACCTGGGCAAACTGGGCGTCTCCCTGCAAACTGCGGGACCCCACCCCGGTCACTCGCACCCGCCCGCCGGTGATGGCCGCCCCGGCCAAAAAATAACTGGCGGTGGAGGCATCGCCCTCCACCAGCACCCGCCCCGGCGAGCGGTAGGTTTGGGGGGCCGCCACCCGGTACACCGGGGCTTCGCCTCCCTGGATTTCCTCCACCTTCACCCCAAACTGGGCCATCAGCCGACGGGTCATGTCCACATAGGGCCGAGACACCAGCCGATCGGCAATGGCCAGTTCCACCGGCCCCCGGGCCAGGGGGGCGGCCAGCAGCAACGCCGTGAGAAACTGACTGCTGGTGGTGCCCTTCACCCGGGCGGTGCCCCCGGCCAATCCCCCGCCTTCAATTTTCAGGGGAGGATACCCCTGCTGCCCCAGGTAACCAATGGCGGCCCCCAACTGCCCCAACCCTTCCACCAGGTCCCCAATGGGCCGCTGGTGCATGCGGGGCACCCCGGTCAAGGTGGCCGCGCTGGCCCCCGCCGCCAGCACCGCCGCCAGGGGCCGCATGGCCGTGCCGGCGTTGCCCAAAAACAGCGTGCGCCCCCCCCCATTCAACGCCCCCCCCCGCCCCGTCACCCGCAGCGATTCCGCCGGACCAGACCCCCAGCGGGGTCCATCCGTGGTGTCTTGAGCCTGGGGTGCCTTGGGCTGCCGGGCAATGGGCACCCCCAGCATTTCCAGCGCCGCCAGCATCACCCCCACGTCGTCGCTGTCCAGCAGGTTGTCCACCACGGTCTCTCCCTGGGCCAGGGCCGCCAGCAGCAGCACCCGGTTAGACAGGCTTTTAGAGCCAGGCAGGGCCAGTTCGCCCTGAAAACGGGCGATGGGGGCCAGCGTGAGTTTTTCGGGGCGGGGTGTCATGGAAGAAATTGTAGCCTGTTTTTCTCGGGGGTGAATCCCCCCATCTATTTTGCTATGCTGTAGGGAATAGAACGCCCCAGGGCAAACCCCCCACACCCGTGGTTATGACTGAATCCTCCCACACGCCCCATCCACCCAACGGGAATCCTCCGGCCCCCGGCTCTTTGCCCCAGGGCTCTGCTGCCCAAGGCCCTAAGCCGTTTGCTCATCTGCATCTGCACACCCAGTATTCCATTCTGGACGGGGCCATCCGCATCAAGGAACTGCCGGGGGCCCTGGCCAAGGCGGGCTACCAAGCCTGCGCCATTACCGACCACGGCAATTTGTTTGGGGCGGTGGAGTTTCACCACGCCCTGAAGAAGAAGGGCATCCAGCCCATTCTGGGCATGGAGGCCTATGTGGCGGTGGATCACCGCGCCAACCGCCGTTACGACCGCCCCGGCCCCAATGCCCACCACTTGGTGCTGCTGTGCAAAACCCAGCAGGGCTACAAAAACTTGATGAAGCTGGCCAGCCGGGCCGCCCTGGAAGGCAAATATTACGTGCCCCGCATGGACCGGGAACTGCTGGAAGAATACCAGGAAGGATTGATTGCCCTGTCGGCCTGCATGGGGGGCATGGTGGCCCGGCCCTTCATGGAAGGCCAAGAAGCCAAGGCCCTGGAAGCCGCCCGCTGGGGGGCCAAAACGTTCCCCGGCCGGTTTTATTTGGAAATTCAGGACCACGGCCAGCCCGACGACCAGCGGCTGAATCCATTTTTATTGCACACCGCCCAAACCGAGGGCATTCCCCTGGTGGGCACCAACGACTGCCATTACCTTCGCCCCGAGGAAGCCTATCCCCATTACATATTGCAGTTGATGGGCTGGCAGAAGAAAGTCACCGATCCGGGGGTGGACCCCTTTGTCGACAAAAACCTGTACCTGAAAACCCCCGAAGAAATGGCCCACACCCTGGCCCCCTACCCGGCCGAGGCCTACGACAACACCTGGGCCATCGCTCAGTCTTGCGATGTCTCTTTGGACAACAAAAAATTCTATCTTCCCCGGTTCGACATTCCCCAGGGATACGACGAAGAAAGCTGGTTCCGCAAAGCCGCGGCCGAGGGCCTGGAACGGCGGCTGGACACCCTGGAACCCCTCTACGGCATATCGCCGGACAAACGAGAAGAATTTCGCGGGCCCTATCATCGGCGGCTGGACTATGAGCTGAACACCATTTTGCAAATGAAGTACCCCGGATATTTTTTGATCGTGGCGGAGTTCATCAACTGGGCCAAAGAAAACCAGGGCAACCTAAACCCCCCGGTGCGGGTGGGCCCCGGCCGGGGTTCGGGGGCGGGAAGCTTGGTGGCCTATGCCCTGCGCATCACGGACCTGGACCCCCTGAAACACGGCCTGCTGTTCGAGCGCTTTTTGAACCCCGAGCGGGTAAGCCTGCCCGACTTTGATATTGACTTCGACGTGCTGGGCCGCGACGCCGTGATTGACCACGTGAAACAAAAATACGGCGAGAACCGGGTGTGCCAAATTTCCACCTTTGGCAGCCTGGGGGCCAAGGCGGCCCTGCGGGGGGTGGCCCGGGTGATGGACTTTCCCTACGCCGAGGCCGACAAAATCGCCAAGCTCATCCCAAACCGCCTGGGCATTACCCTAGACGAAGCCATTGCCCTGGAGCCGGAATTGGCCCGGCTGGAGCGCGACGGCAGCGACCGGGAGAAAAAACTGATCGCCTATGGCAAGGCCCTGGAAGGGCTGAACGATAAGATGTCGACCCATGCCGCCGGGGTCATCATCATGGACACCGACATCGTGGACGTGTTGCCCCTGTGCCAAACGGCCAATGGCGAGGGCTTTCAAAGCCAGTACGGCATGAAGTGGGCCGAAGACCAGGGCGCCGTGAAGTTCGACTTCCTGGGGCTGCTAAACCTCACCATCATCGAGGCGGCCCTGGCCCTGGTGAACAAAGGCCGCGCCGACCCCGTGAACGTGGACACCCTGCCGCTGGATGACCCCAAGACCTTTGAGCTGCTGGGCCGGGGAGACACCACCGGGGTGTTCCAGTTGGAATCTGGTGGCATGCGGCGCCTGCTGGCCCAGATGAAACCCAGCTGCTTTGAGGACCTGGTGGCCATTTTGGCTTTGTACCGCCCAGGCCCCCTGGGCTCGGGCATGGTGGACGACTTTGTGAAGTGCAAGAACGGCCAGAAGCCCATTGCCTACCCCCACCCCCTGCTGGCGGGGGTGCTGAAAGAAACCTATGGGGTGATGGTGTACCAAGAGCAGGTCATGGAAGCCGTGCGGGTGCTGGCGGGGTTCTCTCTGGGCCAGGCCGACCTGCTGCGCCGGGCCATCGGCAAGAAAATTCCCGAAGAGTTGGCCCGCCAGCGGGAAAAATTCGTGGAGGGCTGCGCGGTGAACGACATCTCCGCCGCCAAGGCCAACGAAATTTTCGACCTGATTGATTACTTCTCTGGATACGGCTTCAACAAATCCCACTCGGCGGCCTATGGGCTGGTGGCCTATCAAACCGCTTGGTTAAAAGCCCATTACCCGGTGGAGTTCATGGCGGCCCTGCTGTCGTCCGACATGAACGACACCGACAAGGTGGTGAACTTCATTGCCGAATGCCGCGAGATGGGGGTGGAGGTTCTCCCCCCCGACGTCAACCAGTCGGGCCAAGATTTCACCATTCATGGGCGGGCGGTGCGCTTTGGGCTGAACGCCGTGAAGAACGTGGGGGCCAACGCCGCCGAGGTCATTCTGGCGGCCAGGGCGGCCCAGCCGGGGGGGCGCTTCCCCGATCTCACCACCTTTGTAAAATCGGTGGACTTGTACCGGGTAAACAAACGGGTGATGGAAGCCCTGATCAAATGCGGGGCCTTCGACAGCCTGTATGCCAACCGGGCGGAACTGCTGGCCAACCTAGAGAACATCATGGCAGGGGGCATGGCCTATCACCGCCACCGGGTGGAAGGCCAGGGGGACCTGCTGGGCCTGCTGGCCCCGGAAGAAGCCGCCAAGGCCGACCTGCGGCTGGACTTAACCCCCACCCCCGCCTTCCGGCCCAAAGCCCGCTTAAAGCTGGAAAAAGAAGCCCTGGGGTTTTATATCTCTGGCCACCCCATGGATGGCTACGCCTCGGAATTGTCGCGGGTGACCCTGACCACCGTGGCGGTGCGGGAGGGTGACCTGCCGGACGGCGCGGAAGTGCTGGTGGCGGGCGTAGTGGCCCAGCCCCCCACGGTGCGGCTGAACAAATCCAGCGAGAAATTCGCCATTGTGCGGCTAGAAGACCAGCGGGGCAGCATCGAGGTGCCGGTCTTCTCCCGGCTGTACGCCGAGGCGGCGCCCCTGTTGGTGGCCGACCAGCCCCTGCTGATCAAGGGCCGGGTCAACCGCCGCGACGAGGAAGTGAGCGTTCAGGCCAACGAGGTGCGCTCCCTCAGCCTGTTCCGCCAGCAAGAAGCCCGGAAAATGGTGATTCCACTGGAACGCCTTGGCACGGAGGGAAACAGCGGTTCGGAATCGGAGGAGCGGCTTCGGCGGCTGCTGGGGTTCTTAAGCCAGTGGCCGGGCAGCTGCGAAGTATTCTTCGACGTGGCCGCCGCCAACGGGGCCAGGGTGCTGGTCCGCTCTGGGGCGGCGGTGTCTCCCACCGAGGCCCTGGTGGAAGAACTGGAAACCCTGCTGGGGGGCACCACCCCCCGCTTCACCTACTCCGCCGAGGCCGTGTCTGCCAAACGAAACGGGGGAAAAGAGCGGAAGACGGCCTAAGGCCCCAGCGCTGGCTTCCCGCTGGATGCCGGGGCTGTTCCCGGAACAAACCCTGTAAACCAAAACATCCCCTTGACCGGAAACTCTCTACTCCTAAGCGGCACCATAAACGGGGCCGGGAAGATCCACCTGAAAACCGAGCAGCCTTCATGAAAGCCATGGTCACCACAAAATACGGCCCGCCGGAGGTTCTACAACTCCAACAGGTGGAAAAACCATCCCCCCGGCGCCATGAAGTGCTGATAAAAATCCACGCCACAACCGTGGAGTCTGGAGATTGCCGGGCGCGGAGCTGTAATCTTTCCGGCGTTCCGTTTCTTCAGCGCGTCTTGGCCCGGCTGGTGTTGGGGATTTCAAAACCAAGAAACCCCATTCAGGGGCTGTGGCTGGCGGGAGAAATCGAGGCCGTGGGGAAATCGGTTACGAAGTTTAAGCCCGGCGATCAGGTGGTCGCCCGAACGCCCGATTTGAAGTTTGGCGCTTATGCCCAATTTACCTGCCAGTCTGAAAAAAGCCGGATGGCCCTCAAGCCCGCCAATCTTTCTTTCGAAGAAGCCGTGGCCATTCCGTTTGGAGGGGTCACGGCGTTGTATTTTCTTAGAAAGCATGGAATCCAACGGGGGCAGAATGTGTTGATCTACGGGGCTTCCGGGGCAGTCGGTGTCTCTGCCGTGCAGATTGCCAACTCTTTTGAAGCCAAGGTGACGGGCGTGTGCGGAACGGCGAATCTGGGTATGGTGAAATCGCTGGGGGCCGACGCGGTGATGGACTACACCCAAGAAGATTTCACCGCTGGCCATGCTTCATTCGATCTCATTTTTGACTGCGTGGGAAAAATTTCACGGGCGCGCTGCCAGAACATCCTCAAACCGGAGGGAAAGTATATTTCCGTGGCGACATCCGGGCATGTTAAATTTGGCGCCGATGATTTAATGGTCCTTAAAGAACTGGTTGAATCTGGAAAATTAAAACCGGTGCTGGACCGGACCTATCGGCTGGAGGAATTGGCCGAAGCCCACCGCTATGTGGACCAAGGGCACAAGCGGGGGTCCGTGGTCATCCAGGTGAGCTAACAGGGCAAGTTTTCTGGGATGGGGGTGGTGAACGGTTTGGCCCTGGAAAAATTCAAACAAAGAATATCCAACACGTTGTGATTGGCACGAGACCATCAGGAACTTGTTTTTAGCGAACAGATTTATTTTAAGAAAATGTGGATGACCGGTTGTTTCGCCACCACCACCAGGCCATGGCCCCCAGGGCCAGGGCTTGCAGACCAAAGAAGGCCCGCAGCCCAAACAGCGGGCCAATCACCCCCCCCGCCAAAGGTCCAGCCCCCACCCCCAGCATGGCAAAGGCGTTGCCCACAGCCATCATGCGGGCGGTCATGCCCTGGGGGGCCCGCTGGGCCATCAGCACCACCAAGCTCACGGCCATGCCCATGGCGGCCAGGCCATACACCGCCCTGGCCACGGTGAGCTGGGCGGGAGACTGGGCCAGGGCCACCGGCAGCAGAGTCAGGGCGGTCAGCCCCAGGGCCAGGGCCAGCATCCGCTGGGGGGGCAGGGTGAGCCGCCCCCACAGCCAGGCGCTTACGGCGCTGGCCAGGGTGGTGGCGGTCACCACCAGCCCCACCCAGGTATCCACCGCCAGGCCATCCACCAGGGCATCGTGCCCTCCGCTGAACGCAGGCAGGGAACCCATCTCTCTGGCCAAAGTATTTTTGGCCAATGTATCTTTGGCCAATTGCAGGGTGAACACCGATACCATCGGCACGGCCCCGAAGAACACCACCCCCCACAAAAATTGCCCCAGAAACAGCGCCCTGGCCCCCGGAGCCCGCCACAGCTCCCCCAGGCCGCTCAACGGATTGAACACCGGCCCGTGTTCGCGGGGGGCCGGGGTCTCTTTCACCAGCAGTAAAATCATCGCCCCCCCCAGCAAAGCCAGCCCGCCAGAAATCCAAAACAAATCTTGGTGCCGGGCAATCCACAACACCGCCACCGCCCCGGCCAGGGGCCCCAGGGCGTTGCCCGCCATGCCCCCCATCTGCACCAGCGACATGGGGGGGCCAGATTTTCCCGCGGGGGCTTGAGAAGCCACCAGGGCCAGGGCCGCCGCCGTAAAACCGTTGGTGACCCCCAACAGCACAAACAGCCCCAGAAACACCGGCAGCGACCGAGGAAAGGGCAGCAGGCAAAACAGCACCCCCATGCCCAGCGATGCCCGCAGCACCATGGGCTTCTTGCCGTAATGGTCGGCCAACTGGCCCCACACCGGCTGCAAAAAAAAACTCAGCAAAAAAAACACCCCAGACGAAACCCCCACCCAGGTTTCCAGGTGGCCCGTCACCCCCAGGTCGGTCAGCATCAAGGGAACATACGGAAAGAACACCCCAAAGCCCGTGGTCACCACCACACTGGCCAGAGCCAGCACCCGGGCATTGGCCTGCCAGGGGCTCGACGTATGGGACGGTTGGTCTGTCATGCCGGGGCCATCCCTCCCACCGTGCCCCGCAGCAATTCTTCCGGCTGCTGCACTCGTTCCAGGTCAAAGGCGCTGCCCAGGGTGTTGGCAATCAGCACTTGGCCAATGGCCGCCGGGTTGTTCACCATCCCCGGCCCCAGAATGTTCACGATCACGTTGTGATGAACCGCCTGAAAATATTTATCCCGCAGTTCTTGGTTTTCTTGCAGCACTTGGTGATTGAAGGCGCTCACGTACATCACCACCAGCCGGGGAAGCCCCTTCATGATCCGCTCTTTGCGCAAAATTATTTCCAGCGCCTGGGGCAGCGACAGAGAAGGCGGCAGCACCAAATATCCGTAACGCTGGTCCTGCTTGGCTTTGCTTTGCTGCTCCACCCAGGCCAAGATTTCATCGGGATGGGCCATGGGCAGTTTGTCGGTAATAACTTGGCCGGTCTTGCCCTGGGGGTCCTCCAGCGACAACTTGGCCGCCCGGAAGAACAGCGCCAGCGCCGGGGGAATGTTGCGCAGCCGCAGAAATAAGGGATGGTCCGGGTCCAGGCCATATTGGGCCCCCCGTTTGAATTGGGCCCGGTGAAAGCGGCGGAACACCGCGCGGTCTAGAAAGGCCTTTTGAAACTCTGGATAGTTCAGCTTCATGGCCTGGGAAAGAAACTCTCCCGCCAGGGTAAAGTGGGTCATCCGTTCTTCGGCCTGGGGAATGAAAAACCGGTGGCACAACCGCTGATAGGCCGGAATCATGCGCTCCCGAATCAGCCGGGGCAGGGCCGCTTGGTCGGCCCGCAGTTTCTCCAGCCGGCCCGCCAAAGCCAACGCCCCCTGTTGCAGCCGCCGTTTTTCCCGCACGGCCCGCATGAACTTCAAAAACTCTTCTTGAAAAGCGTGGGTTTCTTGGGCCGCCCGCACCAGCCGGGCGGTAGAGGGGGGGTCTTCCCAGGGCCGGGAGATATTTTCGCCCAGGGTGTTCAGCCGAGTTCTGGCCTTTGATAAATTTTCTCCGGCTTGGTCCTGCCCCTTCACCACCGTGGGGGCTGGCAGGGGAACCAGGGGGGCGGTCACCGTCCGCGGGCGGTTTCCTTCCGCCGCCATTTTAACCATGGCCAGTTCGTTGGCGGTTTGGTACAGCAGCCGGTTTTTCTCCCGCTGGTTTTGATACAGGGCTTTCAGGGCGTTGGCCAGGGCCTCGTGGCTTTCTTTGGCCGTGGCGGCCACTTCTTTCAGCAAGTCCGCGGCTTCTCCCCGGCGGCGGCGCATTTCTCCGGCCATGTCTTCCGGCAGCATGCCGCCCCCTTTGTACACGGTAATGGGTTCCAGGCGCTGGCGCACCCGGTCCATTTTTTCTCCCACGTTCATCATGGCCTGCTGGCTTTTGGCCGTTACCTGGTCCAGGTGGTTGTTCAGGCGGTTCATCTCTCGCTGCACGTCTTGCCGCCGGTGTTGAATGTCGTTGGCGGCCTGCTCTAATTGGGCGTTGGGCAATTGGGCCAATTGGGTCAGCCGGGCCAGCAGCCCCCCCATGGAGTCGGCCAGCAGGGCCTGCTCTTGCCGGGCATGATCGGCCTTGAAAAACGGGAACAGGGCCTTTTGGGCCTCGGCAAAGGCCTCCAAAAAGTGGGTCAATTCCTCCCGCCGGGCGGCCGTTTCTTGGCCAATCTGCTCCAGGGCCTCGGTCTGGGCCTCGAACAACCGCTCGGCCAGTTTTTCTCCGTGGTGGCTTAACCGTTTGTCTAGGTTGTCCATGTAGTCGGTCCCAGCCAGCAGCTCATCGGCGTCCAAGTGGTGGGTTTCGGCCTCTAAATATCGGTGAACTTCCGCCAGCACGTCAAAGTAGGCCGACTCGGCCTGGGCCAAAGCGTGGCGAACTTTTTCTAAGTCTTCCTTCACCCGCTGTTCCTCCCGGCGGTGGGTTTGTTCCATGCGTTGGTAATTGGCGGTCCACTGGGCCGAGTTTTCTTGGTGTTCCGGCTGGGCGGCGTGGATCAATTCGTTCAACCGCCCACGGGCTTCCTCCCGCCGCTGCTGAAAGTATTGATCCACCGATTTTTGAGACATCTGGAAATCCATCTCCTGGCGCCGCAGGCTTTCCACAATGGCCATTTGGTCTTCCACAAACAAAGAAAACCCGTAATCTCCCCGGGAAAACTGCTGGCCCACGGCACCCGGAGGAAACATGTTGTCCAGGGCCATGCCCGGCAGAAACCAGGATTGACCGTTCACCTTCATTTCTACCCCGGTACCAAAAAACACAAAGTCGGGGTATTCCCCCTCTTGAAAAAACCGCCCGTACCGCCCAGAAACCAAATTGGCCAGCTGGCGGGTAAGCAGCAGGCTGGAGTGGCACAGGTCCAGCCGGTTCAGCAAATCCTCTCCATCGCCCATGCGGGGGTCGGCATGGGTATAGGTGGTTTCGCAGTAATCTAAAAACGAGCGGATTTCATTGTAGAGGTTGTCCAACATCTCGCGGTTGAGGGCGGAAAAGGCCGGGGCTTGGCCCTCCACCCAGTCCAGCAGGTGGGGCATGCGGTGGTTGACCCCGGCGGGGTCAAAGGGATTGTCTGGGTGGCGGGCAAACAGTTCACCCAGTTGCCGGATGAGCTGGGTATACAATTCCTCTACCCGCCGCTGGAAGGTTTGATAATTCGCCATTTCCTCCATTTGATCGGTGAGAAAATAAAATCCGGTCGGCGGAAGATAGGGCTTCAACCCCAGGGGAAGAATCATCTTCAGGGTTTGGGCGGCCATGGGTCCCAGGCAGGCGATCTTTAAATTGCGGGCGTATTTTTTTAGCTTGATGGTGTGAACCAAATTCATGGAATACAGGGTTTCCAAAAACCCCTGGCGGATGGCCCCCTGAATGCGGGCCGGATGGGGCTGGGCCGGTTCGGTCACCACCACCTGGCGGAAAGCCAGGCTGCGGGCGGCTTCTCCCTCCCCCCAGGTCAGGCGCAGCCGCTCCAAATCTTGCAACGGCAGATAATCTGCCGCAGGCCGCCACACCAGGGTGAGCGAACCGTCGCGGCAAAGCATTCTCAAGGACCGGCAGCGGGCCAGGGGAATGGACTCTGGCTGATGCACCTGCCGTTTGCGCACCAAAGCCGTCAGCCGCTCCAGAGGAATGTCATGCTCCGTCAGCCCTTTTTCGGCAAAGCGGGGCGCCCCCACCGCCATCCCTCCCATCACCACCCCGGCCAGGTTGCGGGGGGGCGGGGCGGCCATCCGCACCGACACCACCCGTTGGAGGGGAATTTCCAGGGCTTGCAGGGCCTCTCGCTGCACTTCCGGCAGGTCCAGTTCCTCCAGATTGTTCATTCCATACATGGGAACAAACTTGCGGGCATTGGCCGGGGTAATGGTATGGACTTGGCCGTTTTCACCCCGCACCTGAATGAGGCTGAAGGTTTGCCCGGGAAAGGTGGGATAGCGGGGAGGGGAAGCAAACACTGGCCCCAGTTGATCGGGGGTCTCCAGGGGAATCCAGGCCGGGTCCAGGGGAAAGCCCAGGGCGGCCTTGGGCCGGCCGGGAGCGTTGCCTTCCACCAAGCGGCGGATGAGCGCGTTGATTCGGGGGCCGTCGCCATGCAGGTAAAACAGGCACCCCGGCTGGCGCTCGGCCACCATGGGCAGCAGGTTGAGGAAATCATCCAGGGCGGGAAAATCGTTGTGCAGTTCAATCAGCAGGCCGTGGAGGGGCTCGCCGGTTTCGGCCAGCACCCGTTCCGCCACGGCATCGGCGGAAAGATTTCGTCCGGCTTCCATCACCGGCACCATCACCCGGCGCAGGGGCTTGCGTAAATCGTAGGGAATTTGATGAAGAGAGGACCCCGCGTCGGGGTTCACCACGGCGAACCGGCCGTGACGGGAGGGCGGAACGGGGGGCAACTGCCGGCGGCGCGACAACAATGCCGCCTGCCGGGCCAATTCCTCCCGGTCAGCGTCATCCAGGGAGATCAGATCGAAGTTAATATCCAGCATGAATGCTCACGGCTCCCTGTTCTCCCATTTTATAAAATGAGACCTCTAAATCATTTTTTCCCCCTATCCCTATTCCCTATCCCCCTGCCGGGATGGGGGATTATTTTTTGGGAGGTGTTGCCCCCCATTCCCCCTTTTCACGGCAACCCCTGTCACGGTTTCCCGAGATCAAAAATCTTGTTCCGTTAGGGCCGGGTTTGGCCGCTGCCCCGCACCAGCCATTTCATGGTGGTCAGCCCTTCCAGGGCAAAGGGCCCCCGCACGTGCAGCCGCTGGGTAGAAATGCCAATCTCGGCCCCCAGCCCAAACTGCCCGCCGTCGGTGAACTGGGTGGAGGCGTTGTGCATCACGCAGGCGGCGTCCACCTCCCGCAGAAAGCGCTCGGCCACCTGGGGGTTGTCGGTCAATACCCCCTCGGTGTGGTTCAGGGAATGGCGACGGATGTGATCCAGGGCCTCGTCCAGGGAGTCCACCACCCGCACCGCCATGCGGTAGTCCAAAAACTCCGTGTCATAGTCTTCGTTGGGGTTCACCGGTTTCAGCCGCTCTTGCGGCAGGTGCCGGGCGAACACCGGCAAAGCCGCCGGGTCGGCCCGCACCTCCACTGGCGGTTGGCTGGCCGCCAGCCGCTGGGCCAGGGGGTCTCCCACGGCTTCCAGGGCATCTCGGTGCAGCAGCAGGGTATCCAAGGCGTTGCAGATGGACACCCGCCGGGTCTTGGAGTTCAAGATCACCTCCACCGCCATGGGAGCGTTCACGGCGGCATCCACATACACATGCACCACCGACGCCCCGGTTTCAATGACCGGCACCAAGCTGTTTTCCACGGCGAACTCAATCAGCGCCTTCCCCCCCCGGGGAATGATCACGTCAATCAGCCCCCGCATCCGCAAAAAGGCCGCCGTCACGCCCCGGTCAATGGAATCTAACAAGTCCACCGCGTTGGGGGGCACCCGGCTGTCGGCCAGGCCCTGGCGAATGGCGGCCACCAGGGCCCGGTTGGAATGCACCGCGTCCGATCCCCCCTTCAGCACAACCCCGTTGCCGCTCTTTAGGCACAGGGCTGCCGCGTCTACCGTTACGTTGGGGCGGGCTTCGTAGATGATCCCCACCACCCCCAGGGGGGCGCGCACCCGCCGGATGTCTAGCCCGTTGGGCCGCTGGCGGTGGTCTATCTCTTGCCCCACTGGGTCTGGCAAGTTCTTCACCTGTTCAATTTCATGCAGCATGGCCTCCAACCGTTCCGGGGTTAGCAGCAGCCGGTCCAGCTTGGTGCCCAGCCCCGCCGCTTCCCCGGCGGCCATGTCTTGGGCGTTGGCCGCCAGAATGGCCCCCTGGTGGGCCCGCAACTGGCGGGCCATGGCCTCCAGGGCCTTGTTCTTGTCCTCGGTAGAAAGAGCCGCCACAAGGCGGGCGGCTTCCCGCACCTTGCGGGCTTTGTCTTCCACAAAAGCCCGGTGGGCGGCATCGGGTTGGGGGTTGCTCATGGCAGACCATTCCAGAAAAAAAATGGAGAAACCTTCGCGTAACGTTTATTTTCCCATCCCCCCTCCCTAAGGGAACGGGGATGATTTTATTGGGGGGCTTCGCCCCCCATTCCCCCATGTTCACGACTAAAACTCGGGTTATGCAGATATCTCAATTGCGTTAATTTTTTTCACCCATGGGGGGAAAACCATTCTAACACACCTGTTTTCGATGCCCTGGGGGCGATCACCCCTTCGACGCAAATCGAATCCCCCGGGGATTCACCGTTTAGACGGAAACAACTTGAAGGACGACGTTGCCTTACCCGCTGGAATGGAATCCTGGGGAATCGGGAGAAGTCATCGCCTTCAAATGGTCTTTCCGTTTAATTCCCGCCGGAAATGATTCGGGGATAGGTGAGCGCCCGGGAAAAATCGGCCCCGGCGGCGGTCTCGGCGGAAAACACCGCCAACCCCAGGTCGGCCTTGTCCCACACCGTTCCCGTCACGTCGCAGTTCACAAACTTCACCCGGTGCAGCACCGCCCCGCTCCAATCGGTGGCGGCCAAATCGCAATCGGAAAACACCACCGAATCCATGCGGCAGCCCGCCATCCTGGCCCCCCGCAGGCGGCAGCCAATGAACCGATGGGGCTGCTCGGCCCGGGGCAGGAGGACACCCGCCAAGTCGCCCCCGGTAAAATCGCATTCTTTGTACCGGTGGGCACCGGTGAACCGCACCCCAGAAAAATCCGTTCCCTGAAAATCCGCCCCCACCATCAGGCGCTGGGGAGAAAACTCCAGGGAGAGTTCTTCATCGGTGTAGCGCATGGCGGATTTGGCGCGGGCGGGGTCGGCCATGCCCGCCTGAGACAACACCCCCACCACCGCCAGGGGGAACCGCCCCTGATCGGCAAACCCTTCCGGCACTGGGTCGGCCCACAGGCCCGTTTCCCCGGCCATGTCTTCCAACCCCAGGTTCAAGTCTCCCAGGCCAAAGGATTCTCCCCCATGTGCGTTCTTTCGACCTTGGCTTTCATCCTTGGTGGCTAAAACAAACGGGGCGGGCCGTTCGGTCAGAGCCGCCACGGGCGCCGCCGGAGCGGAAGGCCGCCCAGAAGGCTGACGGGCTAACTGGGCAGAAGACGGACCGGAAGAGTGGGCAGCAGATAACGGAGGCAGGTCTCCCAGCGAGGCCTCCCAGGCAGGTTCCGCGGATACGCCTGGGGCCTGGGCGGAACGATCGGCGCGGACCTTCCACGGGTTTGGCTGGGCTTCGATCACCCCTTGAGCCGCCAGTTCTTCCACGTGCAAATGATCCAGGGTGTCCACCCGCTTCCATTCCTGATCCAACCGGGCCTGGGTTTCCAACACGGCCTTCACGGCCTGGGCCACGTGTTTTTGCTGTTTGGCCCGTTCTTCCCGCGGGGCCTTGGCTAGTTTTTCAGACAGTTCCTTCCAGTCCTCCCATTTTTTTTCCAGCTTGCGAAACAAATGAACGTAATCATATTGCTCATCGGTGGTGCGCTGCCGAATTTGCTGAATCCGGCTTTCCAGCCGGCGGATTTCTTGGGTCAACTCCACCCGGTCCCCCGGTCCGCTGCGATAATATTTCGCCTTCAGAAGTTCCAATTTCTCTCCGGCCCGCTCCAAAGCCCGGGCGGGGGGGCGCTCCAGCTTGGGCCGGGGCAGGGGCCGCCGATAGTGATAAACCGAAATCAGAATGTAGCCCAGCAACCCCACCCCAGACAAAAAGGTGAGCATAAACAAATAGGTGGCAATATTCAGCGCGGTTTCCATACCCTCTCAAGAAAGAAATTCCCGGGCATCCCCCCTACCCCATTCTCCACCCCCCCCTACTCTCAGCAGAAATTCTAGGCCCCAGGGGGATCTTTCCAGGGGCAGAGCTTCCAACGGTTTGGCGGTTGGCATACGCCATGGAGTTTAGTAGTTTATCTCCAACCCGGGGCAAAACAGCAACCGTCCCCTTTTCTTCCCCCATTCCGGGGCCCCAAAGGCTTCAAGTTTCCACGGCTGCCTTCCATGACCGCACCCTTTCGGCTCATTCACCTCTCTGATCTGCACTTTCACCAAATCCCCCGCCGGTGGGATCAATGGTTGTCTCGCCGGTTTTTTGGCGCGGCCAACATGCAGCTGCGGCGGGCCCGGCGGTTCCCCCTGTCGCGGGTGCAGGCCCTGGTGCGGGAACTGGCCAATATGGACTGGGACTTTTTGGTGATTACCGGAGACCTGACCCAACTGGGATTGGAAGAGGAGTTTGACCTGGCCTGGAAAAACCTGGCTCCCCTGCTGGAACGGGGGATGAATAAAATTGCCATGGTGCCAGGCAACCACGACCGCTATGTATGGCCCGAACAGGGGCAAGACTGGTTCATGAATTACTTTGGGGGGTTTTTCACCACCCAGGAAATCTTGACCCGCCCCCTGCGGGGCCGCTGGTACTTGGCGGGCTGGGACTCCACCCGCCCCACCCCGGTGTTCCGCCCCCAAGGGCACATTCGCCCCCAAACCCTGGCGGCCACCAGCCAATGGCTGGCCACCCTGCCCCCCAAAAGCAAACTGGTGGTGGCCAACCATTACCCCCTGTTGTTTCCCGGCCATTACCAACCCCGCCCCAACCATGAGCTGGTGAACATCTCAGAGGCGTTGGATTGGGTGGGGAAAAACCCGGTGCAAGCCTATCTGCACGGCCATGTGCACCGCAGTTGGGTGGTGTATCAGGGGGTGCCCAAGGGAGTGATCACCCACGTGAATTCGGGGGCCAGTGCCATTACCCCCACCTTTGGAAATTTCCCGGCCTATCATATTCTCGACATGGATGACGATGACCTGACCGTCACCCCCAAAGTGCTGGGGGAATGACCCTCTTTTTTTTACTCTTGAGCGTTGGATTCGAGTAAGAGACCTATCTGAAAAACACGGATGGTTCATTAAACAATAGTAAAGATGCCAACCCCTGGTTGATTTGATAAACTAGACGTCTAACCACTGTCATTTGGCCAAAACCCGTCGCCCGTTCCTTCATTCTCCGGAGCCCCATGAAATTCCAAGGAAAATGTTTTCAGTTGTCCAAAGGGTCCGATGGCGTGGCCCGGTTGGTGTTTGACCTGCAGGGAGAGTCGATGAACACCCTGGGCAGCCAGCCCATGGCGGAACTGGCCCAGGCCCTGGACCTGCTGGAAAAAGAAAAGGGCCTGAAGGGCATGATTCTTTCCACCGGGAAAAAAGATTTTGCCGCCGGGGCCAACGTGAAGGAATTTCTGGGGGTGTTCCAGGGGGGTGAACAGGCCATTGTTGATAAAAACCTTAAAGTGGTTCACGGGCTGTACAACCGAATCGAAGACCTGCCCTTCCCCACCGTGGCGGCGCTGCAAGGGATTGTGTATGGGGGCGGCATGGAACTTTGCATGTCAACCACCTTTCGGGTGGCGGCGGAAGGCACCCGCTTTGGCCAGCCGGAAATCAAGCTGGGGCTCATCCCCGGCTGGGGGGGCTGCGTGCGGTTGCCCCGCTTGATTGGCGCCGACCATGCCATTGAAATCATCGCCACCGGGCGGGACATGCTGGCCGAGGAGGCCCACAAAAAACGCCTGGTTCAAGCCGTGGTGAAGGCCGACAAACTCGAAGCCGCCGCCCTGGCCCTGATTTTAAACGGGGAGCAGGGAAGCTGGCAGGCCATGGTGGAAAAAAAGAAGAGCCCCCTCAAGCTGAACGGCATCGAACGGCTGATGGTGTTTGGGCTGGCCAAAATGATGGTGGCCGACCAAGCCGGGCCCCATTACCCCGCCCCCCTGAAAGCGGTGGAGGTCATGGAAGCCGGGGCCGACAAATCCCGCGACGCCGCCCAAGAACCGGAAATCAAAACCTTCGCCCAATTGGCCATCACCCCCACCGCCGCCAACTTGGTACGCATTTTCTTGGGGGACTTGTTCCTAAAAAAGCGGGCCAAAGAATATGCCGCCCAGGCCCAACCGGTGAAGCAGGCCGCCGTGCTGGGGGCGGGCATTATGGGGGGCGGGGTGGCCTATCAGTCGGCCTACAAAGGCGTTCCCATCCTCATGAAAGACATTGCCCCCAAAGCCATTGAGCACGGCTACGAAGAAATTTCCCGGCTGCTGGGGGGGCAGGTAAAGCGGGGCAAACTCTCCGCCGAAGAGGCCTCTACCATTCTCACCCGGGTGCAGGCCACCATGAGCTACGGAGATTTTCAGCGGGTAGACCTGGCGGTGGAAGCCGTGGTGGAAAACCCCAAGGTGAAAAAACAAGTGCTGGCCGACGTGGAAGGCGCCATGGGCGATGCCGCGGTGATTGCCACCAACACCTCCACCATCTCGGTAGACTTTCTGGCCCAGGCCCTGAAAAAACCCGAACGGTTCTTGGGGATGCACTTCTTTAACCCGGTGCACCGCATGCCCCTGGTGGAGGTCATCCGGGGCAAGGCCACCAGCCCCCAGGCCCTGGCCACGGTGGTGGCCTATGCCCAAACCATGGGTAAAACCCCGGTGGTGGTGAACGACGGCCCAGGGTTTTTGGTGAACCGCATTCTGTTCCCCTACCTGTTTGCCTTCCAGGCCCTGGTGGCCCAGGGGGCCGACATCCCCACCGTGGATAAAACCATGGAGGGCTGGGGTTGGCCCATGGGCCCGGCCTACCTGTCCGACGTGGTGGGGTTAGACACCGCCGCCCACGTGGCCGACGTGCTGGCCGAAACCCGCCCCGACATGATCCAGAAGCGCACCCAGTCTCCGGTCGATGCCCTGGTGAAGGCCGGGTACTTCGGGCAGAAGAACGACAAGGGGTTCTACCAATACACCAAAGATAAAAAGGGCAAACCCCAGAAAAAATATGACCCGGCGGTGATGACAATTTTGAAACCGGTGATTACCGGCGGCGCGGAGAACATTTCCGCCGACGACATTGTGGAACGGATGATGCTGCCCATGATCATCGAAGCCAGCCGCTGCCTGGAAGACCGCATTGTGGAAACCCCGGTGGAGCTGGATATGTCTCTGGTGTACGGCCTGGGCTTCCCCCCCTTCCGCGGCGGGCTGCTGGCCTGGGCCGACAGCCTGGGGCTGGAGCACCTGGTGAAAGCCGCCGAAAAATACAAAGACCTGGGCAAGGGGTACGAACCCACAAAGCAAATGAAACAACTGGCCGAACAGAAAAAAACCTTTCACCCCCCGTTGGGGTAACGGAATGACCCGCGACCTTGGATCCTTTGACGCCGAGCGGGCCAAAGATTACGTGCGCCGGGCCCACCTGTTTATTCCGGCCTACGAGGATTTGCACCGGCTGACCCGAGTGGTGCTGGACCCCCTGTTGCCCCCCCAGGCCCGGATTTTGGTGGTGGGCATTGGCACTGGCAAAGAATTGGGGGCCCTGCTGGGGCCGGACAACCAATGGACCCTCACCGGGGTAGATCCCTCGGCGGCCATGCTGGAATACGCCGGGAAGGAAGCCGAATCTCTGGGGCTGACCCAACGGGTGAAGCTGGCCCAGGGAGATCTGAAGAACCTGCACCGGGGGCAACCCTACCACGCCGCCACCGCCCTGCTGGTGTGGCACTTCATCCCCGACAACGGGGAAAAACTGGCGTTTCTGCAAGAAATCTCCGCCCGGCTGAAACCGGGAGGCACCCTGGTGCTGGTCAACTTGTTCCGGGAGCAGGGCGATCCGGATGAAGATTTGAAATACCAAGCCTGGGGGCAGTATGCCGTGAAAAAGGGCTGGGGCAGCCCTGAAGAAGTGGCCGAAAAAATGGCCGACCGCAAAGGCAAGCTGCAGTTGGTTAGCCAGGCACGCCAGCAGGAATTGCTGACCCAGGCCGGGTTCAAGCCCCCCCGGTTGTTCTTTCAGGCACTGCATTTTGGCGGATGGCTGGCAGAAAAAATCTAGGCAAGAGCATAGAATCACTTGAATCCGACGAGTGATGGGTTTGTATCCGGCTCAACCGTCTGTACGGATGATAAAGATATCGCCACTGGATTCGAGTATCGGGGCAATATGGCTTAAGCCGATTGGTGGAAACAAAATCCGTGGGGAGGGTGAAGCCGAAAGGAAGACAAAACATCGCCCATCCGCTTTGGGTTGTTCCCCCTGCAGGGATGCCCGCGCAGCGGCCAAGGGTGTTTTAGAAAGATACCGGTCGTTCGAAATACGCTTTCATCACCAGGTTGCCAACTTATTTAAAGATTACGTACCATTCGCACACTCAAACCGGAGAAAACCATGGAACAAGCGGTGATTGTAGACGCGGTACGCACCCCCATGGGGAGATCCAAAGGCGGTGCCTTCCGCAACGTGCGCTCGGAGGAACTGGGTGTAGCTGTCATCCGGGCCCTGCTGGCCCGCAACCCCCAAATCAAAGCCGAAGAAATTGAAGACATTATTTGGGGCTGCGCCAACCAAACCCTGGAGCAAGGGTTTAACATTGCCCGGGCCCTGGTGGTGCTGGGCGACCTGCCCCACACCATTCCCGCCCAAACCGTGAACCGCCTGTGCGGCTCCTCGCTGCAGGCCATCAACACGGCGGCCCAATCCATCATGCTGGGCTATGGCGAGGTGTTTATCTGCGGCGGGGGAGAACACATGGGCCACGTCAGCATGACCCAGGGGGTAGACGTTCCCCCCATGTACAGCCAGCACGCCGCCCAGGCGGGCATGATGATGGGCCTGACCGCCGAATACCTAACCCTGCTGCATGGCATTTCGCGCAAAGCCCAAGACGAATTCGCCCTGCGCTCTCACCAAAAAGCCACCGCGGCCCAGCAGCGGGGCGCTTTCAAGGGGCAGATCATTCCCGTGGAAGGGCACGATGAAGACGGCCTGCCCAAGGTGTTCGATTACGATGAGGTGGTGCGGGCCGACGCCAGCCTGGAAGCCCTGAGCAGCCTGAAACCCGCCTTCAACCCCAAGGGCTCCGTCACGGCTGGGAACTCCTCGGCCGTGTCCGACGGCGCCTCGGCGGTGATCGTGATGAGCGAATCCAAAGCCAAGGCCCTGGGCCTGCCCATCATGGCCAGGGTCAAAGCCTGGGCCGTGGCGGGGGTAGACCCCTCCATCATGGGTTACGGGCCGGTGCCCGCCACCCAAAAGGTGCTCAAACGGGCCGGGATGGAGGTGAAAGACCTGCAAATCGTGGAACTGAACGAAGCCTTTGCCGCCCAAGCCCTGCCGGTGCTGAAAGACCTGGGCCTAAAAGACTCCATGGAAGAGCGGGTGAACCTGAACGGCGGGGCCATTGCTTTGGGGCACCCCCTGGGCTGCTCTGGCGCGCGCATCACCACCAGCCTGCTGCACCTGATGAAAGAAAAGGACCTGAACGTGGGCTTGGCCACCATGTGCATTGGCATGGGTCAGGGCATCGCCACCGTGTTCGAACGGGCGTAATGCTTTCGTTCGGACCTCACCCCCCGGCCCCCTCTCCCGAAGAGAGGGGGAGTTCAAGTTCGTTGGGGTTCCGCCTGTTTCCGTTCGGTTTGTGAAGCCGGAAGGAAGCAAGCAACCCCCCGGCTTCAGCCGTTCCCCTCCCCGAATGGGAGGGATAAAACGGCTTGGGCTGAAGGGTGAAGCCTTTTTTAAGAACCCTCGTACAATTTTTTAACCTGGAGAAAACCTTGTGAAAATTCTGGTACCGGTCAAACAGGTGATGGACGTGGAGCTGAACGTGCGCGTGGCCGCCGGAAAGGTGGTGGAAGACGGCATGACCCTGGTGTTGAGCAAGTGGGATGAAAACGCCCTGGAAGCCGCCGTCCAATTGAAGGAAGCCGGAACAGCCAGCGAAGTGGTGGTGGTGACCGTGGGGCCGGAAAGCGCTGGCGAAACCCTGCGCAAGGCCATGGCCATGGGAGCCGACCGGGCCGTGCACGTGCTGGACCCCGCCGCCGACGGCAGCGACAGCCTGGGGGTGGCCCGGGTGCTGGCCGCCCTGGGCGCCAAAGAAAAACCCGATCTCATTCTTGCCGGGCTGCAGGCCCAAGACACCGACATGGGGGGCGTGGGCCCCATGACGGCGGAACTGATGGGCATTCCCTGCCTGTCCAACGTCACCAAAATCGAGGGCACCGGCCCAACCCTCACCATCCACCGCCGGGGCGACCAGGGCCGAGAGGTCATCGCCGTTACCCTGCCCGCCCTGATCACCGCCAACGACAGCCTGAACCAGCCCCGGCTGGCTTCCCTCAAGGGCATTATGATGGCCAAGAAAAAACCCATGGACACCCTTACCCTGGAAAACCTGGGGGCGGCGGGGGTGGCCGGGGCCGCCCATGCCCTTACCCAAATCGCCGAGTTTCAACCCCCCGCCGCCAGGGCCGCTGGCCGCAAGTTCACCGGCGAGCCAGAAGTAATTGCCAAAGAAGTGTTTGACCTGCTGGTGAAAGAAGCCAAGTTGGTGGGGTAAGTTTTCTGGAGAATAACCAGCCCCAGAGGTAAGAACACGGGGGCAAGAGATTCGTTTGATTGTGCAAGCCTGAAACTTGGGAGCAGACCCCAAGGATCCTTCGAACCTGAAACCGACCTGAACCAAAGGACATCCCATGGCCGTGGTGCTGATTGTTGCCGAAATCAAAAACGGAGAGGTGCGCAAACCCACCCTGGAACTGCTGGCCCAGGCCGGGCGGTTGGGGCTGGAAGCCCACGCCCTGCTGGCGGGGGCTGGAGTGTCTACACTGGCCGACACCCTGGCGGGCCACGGAGCCGCCAAGGTTTACGTGAGTGATGACCCCTCCCTGAAGACCCCCTTTCCGGGGCAGATCACCCAGCTGGCCGACACGGCGGCAGGAAAATCCTCGGCCACGATGGTGTGGTTCAGCCCCTCGGAAGTCAGCCGGGCGGCGGCCCCGGCCCTGGCCGCCCGCAAGGGAGGCAGCTATGCCTCTGGGCTGAACAGCCTGCAGGCCGATGGCGCGGGCTGGACGGGCACCCGCCAAGCCATGGCCACCAAGGTGGTGCAAAAAATCAAACTCTCCGGCCCCTTTCAGGTGATGGTGTTTTCCTCTGGAGCGTTTGAAGCGGGTGGCGCCCCCAAGGCCGCCCAAACCGAAACCCTGCCCCCGCCTCCGGTCAACCCCCAATTGTCTCTCAAAGAAGTGGCCGTGGAAGAACAAAAAGGCGAGGTGGACTTGGGGGAAGCCAGGGTCATCGTGACCGTGGGCCGGGGGGCCAAAGACCCCGACGGGGTGGCCTTTGTAAAAAAACTGGCCGACGCCCTGGGGGCCGGGTATGGCTCCACCCGGGCCGTGGTCGACAGCGGCTGGCGGCCTCACTCCAGCCAAGTGGGCCAAACCGGGCGGTCGGTGGCCCCAGAAATCTATCTGGCCGTGGGGGTCTCCGGCGCCATCCAGCACCTGGCTGGCATGAGCGGCTCTAAAAAAATCGTGGCGGTGAACAAAGACCCGGAAGCCCCCATCTTCTCCGTGGCCGACTACGGCGTGGTGGGAGACTTGTTCAAAGTGCTGCCGGTGTGGCTGGAAGAATTGGGAAGGCTGAAGAAGTAGGGAGGCTTTTGTAATGACGTTCCGAAATACTCTAAGATTGGTCACCTAAGGGGGCGCTGGTCTGATAGGTACCACTAGGTTCTTTTAACATCACTGAGAAACCTTTTATTTCAACACGACCTTTTGCCAACAACCCCTTATCAAGGGTCTGTAATTCGGGGAGTTTGAAGTATGCCGCCGTTGCGACATGAATGGCATCCTTCGGCTTAATCGCATTGTCCCATACAACATCTCTTGCCAACTGTGCAATCTCCCTGGTCAATGGCCTTAAAACAATATGCTCCGCACGGAAAAATAGATTTACTTTTTCACGATGGCTCGGGTTTAATTTCTCCCTCCCTTTGATATGAATAACCTCAGCAATCGTCAATGTTGATGTCAGCAGCGTGGATAAGCCCTGTTCCGCTGATTTCCATACGCTTTCGCACATTTGCGAGTTTTCTGGTTCGTCCTCGTGATTGAGAAGCCCCAAAAAAGTATTTGAGTCCCAGTAAATTGTTTTCTTCACAATTACACCCTCCCCAAAAATATATCCCTCATTTCCGCAAGAGAAGGCACTTCATCTTTGCCCGGAAAAGGCACGATTTTTTTGGCCTTCACGCGGGTTGGTTTTCCATCCGCTCGATAACTCACAACGCCCTCTACTTCAACCCGGCGGTTAAAGGATTTCCATGCGGAAGAAAGCATATCTGGCCCCACATCGCAGGTAATCGCATGTTGATCAAAGGCATCATAAACCACAAACTCAAATTTACCGTGGGCATTCAATTTCTCAAGATAACCATCAACGGTACCTTCCGATTGGTATGCGGAAGAAAGCAGGGCTTTAGCATTTTCTGCCAATCCACGCGTTACGGTATAGGATGGGTTATTTTGATGCCAAATTCGTATCTTTGGATAAATGGCTTTGTCTCCGAAAGCGCCAGACAGTTTTATTCCGTAGTTAATAGCGCTGTCACTATAATTTGCGGGGCGCTCCCCTTTTTCAATCGTCTTCAGCCCATCAAAAAGAATCGAGCAAATTTCGTTAACTTGATCTGATCTCAGTGACCCCGGCGTTGGAAAAATCCCAATTCCCGCGCTGCCCGGATAAACTTTCACTAACCAATGGGATTTGAAACCCTCTTTACCCACCGTTTTTTCTATTTCATTGACCAATCCCATAAAACTTTCAAATGCGTTAAGAAAACTTTTTATGGAGATTTCCTCCTCATCTAACTCAAGGGTTAGGACGGTAGAAATATCTTTTGGATCAATCGGCATGTCAGCCCCTGTTCAGAATGGAATACGGGCTAGTACTTTATTATAAACGCCCCCTAAAAGTCCACCAAACAAAAAGTCAAGAGTTTTGTCGTTCATGTTGTTACACCCCATTCCCCCGTTTCCCTTTCCGGCCATTCCTTCGTATATTCAACACAAGACCGTCCCGGGGTATGCCAAACCTGGGCGTAACCCCATCCTACGTTCACCCTTCATCTGCCCGGCACCATGGAACCGATGTTCATTTTGTTGATGTACACATTTTTCTTTGGGTTGTTTTTTGGGCAGATGGTCTGGCGGCTGGGGGTGCTGTTCCGCATGGCTCCGGAAAACCGTTTCAATCGCCCCCTGGCCCGGCTGGGGCTGGTGTTAAAGCTGGGTCTGGCCCAGCGCAAAATGGTGGGCCGCCGCCGGGAGTGGATGTCTGGGGTGATGCACGGGGTGATTTTCTGGGGGGCCCTGGCCATTGGTTTACGAGAAGTCATTCTGCTGGGAGAGGGAGTCCGCCAAATGCTGGCCGGGTTCTTTGCCGGAGCCTTCACCACGCCCTTGCCCGAGTCGCTGCCCTGGATGGGGGGAGACGGCCCCCTGGGTTATTGGTACGTGGGGGTTTACAACGTGGCGGAAGGGGCCATTGCCGTGATGATTCTGTACGCCCTGTTCCGGCGGCTGGCCACCCGCCCCAAGCGGCTGGCCCTGAACTGGGAGGGCATTTACGTTCTGCTGTTTATCTTCGCCATCGTGGCCACGGACCTGTGGTTCGATGCCGTGCGCTACAACGGGGTGATGGTGTATGGCCAAGCGTTCCCCCATTTACACAACCCAGCCTGGGGCAACGAATTAGACTGGATGCCCGTATCAGAAGGGCTGGCTTGGCTTTTGGTGAGCGACCAGGGGGCCGCCCTGAATGGCGTGCTCTACGAAGTGCTGCAATGGGCCCACGTGGCGGTGATGCTCATCTTTTTGAACGTGCTGCCCAACACCAAACAGTTTCACGAGATCACCGCCCTGCCCAACGTGTTCTTTGGCCCCCTGAACCGCCCCCACGCCCCCCCGGTGTGGCTGAACCTGGAAGACGAGAAAGCCTGGGAGGAAGAGCGGCTGGGGGTGGCCCGGGTGGAGCAACTGACCTGGAAACAAGGGCTGGACGTGTTGAGCTGCACGGAATGCGGCCGCTGTTACGATGTGTGCCCTACCTACCTCACTGGCAAGCCCCTCACCCTGAAAATGGTGAACTTGGCCATTCGGGCGGAACTGCGTAAAAACACCGGTGCCCTGCTGAAAACCGGAAAGGGCCTGGGAGAAGACCTGGTGGGGGGAGCCATTTCCCCCGACACCCTGTGGGCCTGCACCACCTGCCGCGCCTGCGAGGAAGTGTGCCCGGTGTCCATCGAGCAGGTTCCCCGCATTTTGCAGCTGCGCCAGGGCCAAACCCTGATGCGCGAAAGCTACCCCAAAGAACTGGACAACGCCTTCAAGGGCCTGGAGAGAAACGGCAACCCCTGGGGCCTGGGTTACGACCAACGGGCCCAATGGGCCGCCGAGCTGAACCTGCCGGTGCTGTCTCAACCGGGCGAAGCCAAACATTACGACGTGGTGTTTTGGGTGGGGTGCATGGGGTCCTTCGACAAGCGCGCCCAAAAAACCGCCCGGGCCACCGCCGCCCTGATGGCCAAAGCCGGGGTGAAGTTTGCCGTGCTGGGCAACAAAGAAAAATGCACCGGCGACTTGGCCCGGCGGGCGGGCAACGAAATGCTGTTCCAAACCCTGGCGGGAGAAAACCAAGACACCCTGAAACAAGCCGGTGCCGTGAAGGTGGTGACCGCCTGCCCCCACTGCCTAAACGCCCTGAAAAACGAATACCCCCAACTGGAACACCAGATGGAGGTGCTTCACCACACCGAATTTTTGGAAGACTTGGTGCTGGAAGGAAAACTTTCCCCCGCTCCCGTGGCTGGAGACACGGGCAGCTATACCTACCACGACCCCTGTTACCTGGCCCGCTACCACGGCCAGACCCAGGCCCCCCGTGACCTGCTGGCCAAAAGCACCCCCGGCCTGAAGGAAATGGCCTTCACCAAACGGGAGGCCGTGTGCTGTGGGGCAGGGGGCGCCCGCATGTGGATGGAAGAAAAACTCGGCACCCGCATCAACGAAACCCGCTTGGCCCAAGCCGCTCAAACGGGTGCCAACACAGTGGTCACCGGCTGCCCCTTCTGCATGACCATGATGGAAGACGCGGTGAAAAGCACTGGCCGAGAGGGAAACCTGAAAGTGATGGACGTGGCCGAGGTAATGCTGAACGCCGTAGAAAAATCCGTGGGGAAATCATAACGGAAGAATCTTAGCCTAGTGGAAAATTTTGAACACGCAGGAGGGGGGGTCGAATTCTCACCCCCCGATTTTCTCAACCCTTGGAATCAACTTTTATTGGATCATCCCAGCCGTGGCCAGCCACAGAATCAACCCCCCCAGGGCCAGCCGGTAACCAGCGAACACCCCCATGGAATGGCTCTTTAGCCAGTTCAGCAGAAACCCAATGGTGAGGTACCCCACCACCGCGGCCCCGGCCACCCCCGCCGCCAAGGCAGCCCCCTGCCCAGCCGTGCCGCCCTGCCCCCACAACTGAACCAACGCCTTTAACTCGAACAGCCCGCTGCCCAAAATGGCGGGGATGCCCAACAGAAAAGAAAACCGGGCGGCTTCGCTGCGCTCCAGCCCCAGAAACAACCCCCCCACAATGGTAATACCCGAGCGGGACGTGCCAGGGATGAGCGCCAGCGCCTGGAACAAGCCGATGGCCAGAGCCCGGGTCCAGCTGAGCCCGGTCATGCCCCCCCGGCCCTTGGCCAGCCGATCCGCCAGCACCATCACCACCGCCACCGCCATCAGCATGGCGGCAATCAGGATTAACGAGCGGGCCTCGTTTTCAATCTTGTGCTTAAAGGCTAAGCCCATCACCACAATGGGCACGTTGCCCAGGGCAATTTTCCAGGCCAGCAGGCCGTCGGCTTGGCGGTGGCGCTGCACCCGGCCCAACACCGCCCCCAGGGCCAGCCGCTGGATGTCTTTCATGAAGTACACCAGCACCGCCGCCAGGGTTCCCAACTGAATCACCGCCGAGAACGCCGCCCCAGGGTCGCCCCAGCCCAGCAGGGCTGGCACAATTCTCAAGTGCGCGGTGGAGCTGACCGGAATGTATTCGGTTAAACCCTGCACCACCCCCAGCACCAGGGCCTGCATCACATTCATCGAATCGGAAGCCGCCGCGGTCAGGTCGGCGGCTTGCAGCACGGGAAATAATAGAGGCATGGACATGAGAGCTGAGCGGTTTAGGGGGAATTTTTTGGGAAGGCGTTACATACGAATTTGGAGAACCAAAATTTTAAGAAAGGGGAAAACGTTTACCCCTTGGCCACCAGTTGCACCGGCCCCCGCATCATGGCATGAACCGCCCGGCTGTCTTGAATCAACTTGGCCAGCACCTCTGGGGTAATGGCCTGCTTGGGGTCGTCGCCAATGCCGGTCTTGGGGTTCACGTGGGTTTCCACAATCAAGCCGTCGGCCCCATAGGCCACCGCCGCCAGGGCGGAGAACGGAACATAGGCCGCCTTGCCCACCGAGTGAGAGGGATCCACCACCACTGGCGCCCAGGTTTTTTCTTTCAGCAGGGGGGTGATGCACTCATCGGGATGGTTGCGGTAGCCATCCATGGCGGGCAGGGTGCCCCGGGGGGTGAGCAGAATGTTGGGGTTACCGCCGGAGACAATATATTCTGCGGCCAGCAAAAATTCCTCGATGCGCCCCATGTGCATCCCCCGCTTCAGCAGCACGGTGATGGGCTTGCCAAACACCTGCCGCCCCACCTCTCTCAGCAGACTATAATTCAGGGCGTTGCGGGCGCCAATCTGCAGCATGTCCACCCCCCGCTCCACCGCCAGCACCAACTGCTGTTCATCCATCACTTCGGTGATGACCGGCAGGCCGGTTTTAGCCCGGGCGTCCATCAGCACGTCCAACGCCTGGGCGTCTCCCTGGTAAGAATGGGGGTTGGTGCGGGGCTTCCAAATGCCTCCCCGCACCACGTCGGCCCCGGCTTCCTTCACCGCCATGGCGGTTTCAAAAAAGGCCGTGGGGTTTTTGGGGTCAATGGTGCAATGCCCGGCCATCACCACAAAGTCTTGGCCAATGATTTTGGACCCCACCCGAATTTTATGCTTGGACAGCTCGTTGTTGCGGGCCATCAGTTTGTAGGGGGTCTGAATGCGGTCCACCCGGTCGATGTACTCCAACCCCTCAATGCGGGCCACCAGCAGTTCGCTGGTTTCATCGCCTTTCATGGCGTAGATGGTCTGGCTTTCACCCCGAATGGTTTGCAACGACACGCCAAACTCTCCAGTCACGCGGATGAGTTCGGCTTCTTGTTCGGGGGTCAGTTTGCTGACTTTGGGAATAATCATGGATGGCCTGAAAGGGGTGATGCCTGTTCAAATCGGGGTCAAACCAAATCATCAGATCAATTGAAAAAGGGTAGCCTATCTTTCGCGGCGGGGGAACCCGCTTAGAACCCCGCCTTACGACAACTGCTTCACCACCTCATCGGTAATTTCAAAATTGGTGAACACCTTTTGCACGTCGTCATCGTCTTCCAGCAGGTCAATGAAGTGCAGCACCTTCTCGGCGGTTTCTTTGTCGGAAATCTCCGTTTTGGCCTTGGGCACCCAGGCCAGGGTGCTCGACTTCACCTGCACTTGGTGCTTGTCCAAATAATCCTTCAGCCCGTGAAAGGTCTCCAGTTGGGAGCTGACCAAATAGCAGGGGCCTTGGGTATCCAGGTCCTGGCCGCCGCCTTCAATCACGTATTCCATCAGTTGGTCTTCCGACAGGTCCTTTTTTTCCACTTCCATCAGCCCCAACCGGTCGAACATGAACAACACCGAATTGGTGGTGCCCAAACTGCCCCCGTTTTTGGTGAAAATGGCGCGAACGTTTCCGGCGGTGCGATTTTTGTTATCGGTGAGGGTTTCCACCACGATGGCCACGTTGCCCGGGCCGTATCCTTCATAAGTCATCTCGGTGTAGTCTTCCCCCTCTTGGGCGCCGGAGCCTTTTTTGATAGCCCGCTGAATGGTGTCGGAGGACATGTTGCTGCCCCGGGCGGTGAGCACCGCCGCCCGCAGGCGGGGGTTTCCGTCCAGGTCTCCGCCGCCCAGCCGGGCCGCCACGGTAATCTCCCGGATCAGCTTGGTGAATATTTTGCTGCGCTTGGCGTCGGCCAGGCCTTTTTTGTGTTTAATCGTGGACCATTTGCTATGACCAGACATAACGTTTCCTGTGTGGGTGAATAGGATGGAACAACACCACGGTCAAAAATTTTTTCCGGTTTTTTCCCTGCGTTTGAATACCTGTACAACGCCCTTAGGACATCTTTTATTGGGGGGCTTCGCCCCCCATTCCCCCTGCTTCCAGATTCTCCGAATTTTTCCGGTTTTCCCTGTTCACGTTCTAATCATGACCCAAGTTTTCGTCTACACCAATCTTCCCACCAAATCATAGGGAAGGGCCTGGGTGATTTCAACCTGCCGAAAGGTGCCGGGCACCGCCGTGCCGTCGTTGATCAGCACCACCCCGTCCACCTCTGGCCCCTGAAAGGCCGCCCGGCCCTGCAGCAGCAGTTCCGACTCCTCCGAGACCCCCTCCACCAGCACCTTGAGGGTGCTGCCCACCCGGCTTTGGTTGCGGGCGGTGGAGACCTGCTCTTGGGCGGCCATCAATTCTTTCCGCCGCCGTTCTTTCACCGCAGGGGGCACCGGGTCCCCCAGCCGGGCCGAGGGGATATTGTCCTCGTGAGAATAGGTAAACACCCCCACATGGTCAAACCAGCCCTCTTTCACAAAGGCCAGCAGCCGTTCAAAGTCGGCCTCGGTCTCGGTGGGAAAGCCCGTGATGAAAGTGGTACGCAGGGCCCCCTGGGGCAGCCGCCCCCGCAGGGCTTCCAGCTTGGACCGGATTTCTCCTTCGGTGATTTTGCGGTTCATGGCCTTTAGCACAGGGTCGGAGATGTGCTGAAAGGGCATGTCTACATAGGGCACCACCCAGGGCGATTCCGCCAGGGCGGTCAACTCCCGCTCCCCGAACCGGTTGGGGTAGGTGTAGAACAGCCGCACCCAAAAACCTTCCCCATGGGCCGGGGGGGGAATTTCCCCCAGGGCCCGAATCAACCCGGCCAAGTCCGTGCCGTCGGCCAAGTCGATGCCATACGAAGAAGAATCTTGAGCCACCAAGTTGATCTCCCGCACCCCGGCGGCCACCAGCCCGGCCGCCTCTGCCTGCACCGCCGCCAGGGGGCGGCTGGAGAACCCCCCCCGCAGCTTGGGAATATTGCAAAAGGTGCACATGTTGGAGCAACCCTCCGCCACCTTTAGGTAAGCGTAATGGCCTGGGGTGGAGCGCACCCGGGGGGCTTCCTCTCGCCAAGCGTAGTGGGGCTTGGGGGCCAAGTGGGCCTGGGGGGAACGGCCTTGGTACAGGCCCGCCAGCCAGCCGCCCAGCTGGGTAAAGTCCGACGACCCATACAAACCGTCCAGTTCGGGAATTTCCTCCAGCAGGGATTCCCGGTAGCGCTCGCTCATGCAACCCGCGGAGATCAGCTTCTCGCAGCGGCCCTGGGTTTTTTGATCGGCCAGCTCCAAAATGCGGTCCACCGACTCTTGGGCCGCCGCCGACAAAAACCCGCAGGTGTTCACGATGATGACTTCTGCCTGGGCCGGGTCGGAAGCGTATTGGTAGCCTTCCGCCTGCAGGGAACCCAGCATCAGTTCGGTGTCTACCCGGTTCTTGGCACAGCCCAGGGTTTCTAAATACACGCGTTTCATGGCTACACCACCTTTTTCATCAGGGCCTGGTGAATAAAGTGGTCAATGTGGCCGTCTAACACAGCTTGGGTGGCGCTGGTTTCTTCGTCGGTGCGGTGGTCTTTCACCATTTGGTAGGGGTGCAGCACGTAAGAGCGAATTTGGCTGCCCCAAGAAATGGTGCGCTTGGTGGAGTTGCGTTTGTCCCGCTCGGCTTCCAGTTCTTTCACCCGCTTGTCATACAGTTTGGCCTTCAGCACCTTCATGGCGGTGGAACGGTTCTTGTGTTGGCTGCGTTCGTTTTGACAGGCCACCACAATGCCCGAAGGCCGGTGGGTAATGCGCACGGCGGAATCGGTGGTGTTGACGTGCTGGCCCCCCGCCCCCTGGGCCCGGTAGGTGTCAATCTGCAGGTCGGACTCCAAAATTTCGATGTCCATGGAGGCTTCGATGTCGGGGTACACGAACACCGAGGCGAAAGACGTGTGGCGGCGCTTGGCGGAATCGAAGGGAGAAATGCGCACCAGCCGGTGCACCCCCACCTCGGCTTTCAGGTAGCCATAGGCAAACTCTCCGGCCACCTCAAAGGTCACCGAGCGGATGCCCGCTTCTTCCCCCGGCTGAAAATCCACCTCGGTCAACTTGTAGCCGTGATCCTCGACCCAGCGGGTGTACATGCGGTACAGCATGGCCGTCCAGTCCGCCGACTCGGTTCCCCCCGCCCCGGAATGCACCATCACGATGGCGTCCTTTTGGTCGTGCTCTCCCCCCAGCAGGTTTTTCATTTCCAGCTGCTCCAACCGCTGGGCAATGGTTTCTCCCAACTGGTTCATTTCGGTCAGCAGGCTGGCATCTTCGGCTTCCTTGGCCAGCCCCACGCCGGTCTCCAGTTCTTCCACCATCCCGGCCAGCTTCTGCCAATCTTCCATAATCAATTGGATCAGCCGCACCTCTCGGAGAACATTTGTTCTCTCTTCGTTGGGGCGGTTCCAAAACCCCTCGGAGGCGGATTGTTCCTCCAACACCTTTAATTTTTTCTGGCGTTCCTCCAGGTCAAAGAAACCTCCCGAGGGAGGCTTGGCGCTCTCGAACCGAAGCCAACAACTCTTGGATATCCTGCATGGTGCAATGGGCTCTGCAAAAGGGTGGAGACAAAATAATATCATCAATCATATCAATGATATGAAAATTATTGCTGGTTCCCATAGGGTATCACGGGATTTCAGGCGGCGCTAGAATCAGGCATTCCGCTGCTGGGCGCTCAGGCGGATGGCCAAGCGGGTAAGCTGCCCCAGTTCTTTTTCCAGGCTGTCGCGCTGGGTGCGCAGGTAGCCCCGCAACCGCCGCTTACGCAAGAACAACAGGAACACCCGAATGTTCACCCAGGTGCGGCGGCGCTCCCCCGCCAAGAACACCGCCAGGGTGGTGGCGGGGGGAAGAGACAACAAGTACCCCAGGGCGGGCCAACCCCCGGCCTGCTGGGCCACCCACCAGGTTTGGGTTCCCCAGAACAAGCCAAAGAAAAACATCCCCAGCGACATCTTGGCCACGTCCAGTTGATAGGCATCGCGGCTGACCCAGGGAGCGATCAGCCGCACCAACACAAAGGGCGCCAGGGAATTGACCAAGCCCCACAGGGCCAGGGGCACCGCCAGGGTCAACCGGAAAAAGGCCCGGGTTAAGAACCCCGCCACGGTGAGGGGCGTGTACTCAAAATTCAGGTGATAGTCCTTCACCCCCCATAACCCGCACAGTTCATCAAAGCGGGCCAACTCTCCCTGAAAGGCCTCCAACCGTTCCGGGTGATGGCGAGCCACCAACCCATGGGTGTGCAGCAGGGCTTGAATTTTCCGCACCCGGGATTCCAACGAGCGCACCCGGTAACGCCCCCGCCGCAGGGCGAACAACCGCTCCATCCGGCGAAACAGGGCCAGTTCTTCCCAACTGTCGGCCCCCGGCACCATGGCCTCCAGCCGCCGCTGCAGGTCGGCGGTGATGCGGGCCGCCGCCTCTTCTTCTGTTTCCACCGCAGCCTGTTCTGGGTAAAAGGGGGTGCCGAAAGACACCAACACGTCGGAGCGGTAGCGGCCCTTGTCGGCATAGAACAACCCGGCGGGCACCACCGCCAGGGGCAGGCCCCTGGCCTGGCGATACCCCAAAATCAGACGGGCAGCCCCAGCCTTGAAGGGCATCAACTTGGGGTTGTGGTGGGTCACCCCCTCGGGGAAGATCAACACCACCCCGCCCCGGTCCGACAGTTCATAGCAGCGGCGGAAGGAATCGGCGTTACGGTCCATCTGGGCCTGGGCATCCACCCGCCGGTAAATGGGCACGGCTTGGATGACTTTGAGAAAGGGCCACGCCAGAGGGTTGCGAAACAGGGTGCTGCGGGCCAGGGGGTGCAGGGGGCGGGGAGACACGGCCTGCAGCAAAATGGGATCCGCCAGTCCGTTGCCATGGTTGGCCGCCACCAGCAACGGCCCCCGCGGGGGCAGGTTCTCCAGCCCTTTCACTTCCACCCGGCGGTAGTGGGCCCGCACCAGGCCCCGGCAAAACAACAGCCATCCCCGCTGCAACCAGCCGGGGGTTTCCAGGGGAAGTTCTTCCATAGAGCGAAAACGGACCATGACGAACACGGAGTAGGAGGTGAACGGCTTCACCCCAAACCTACACCATTGGGCCCCTTTTTTGGAGGGATGTTTTGGTTAAGCGCCGGGTACTCGCCAAATCATCAAGATATCGAATCCTTCGGGGTGGCCAAACGGGGAAACACATTCCCCCCAGGGGGGAACGGAGGATAGAGGAAAAATGGAAGGGAAGAAGGAAGGGAAGAAGGAAGGGAAATGGAGCGGGTAAAATATTCACCCCCCTTACAGCTCCTTCATTTTTTCTTGAATGGCCTTCTTGATCTGGTTCAACTCCTGCTGCAAACGGCTCAAGTTGTCCAGGGCCGACTTGCATTCTTTCTTCGACTCCAGGTGGGTCACGGCCACGTTCAGCACATCCAGCGAGCCCCGGGTTTTGTTCCACAGGGATTGCACCCCCTCCTTGGCCGGTTCCGGCGGGGCAGGGGGCAGCAGTTTCCGCTCCCGGAACCGGCGCAGCTCCTCCAGCACGGCCCGGTAGCTGGCGGAGTCGTCCCGGCCCTTGGCCCTCTTCCAAATGTCGGCCCGCTCACGGGGGTCCCGCACCGCCGACAATTTGAGGGCCTTGCTCCAGCCATAGGTTTCAATCTCCCGCATGCCGTCCATGCGGTGGTGGGGGTCCAGCAGGGCATAAGATTCCGCCAAAATGCAAAGTTCCGAGGCCCGCCGAAAGTCCATTTCCAGTTGATCGGCCAGAAAGGCCCGCTGGTCTGCCGGGTCGGCCAGGTTGGCCTTCACGGTCAGCACAATCCGCAACACCGAGGGGGCAATCTTCACCGCCCCTTCTTCCAAGTAGGCCTGGGCCGTATTCACAAAGCGGATTTCATCCTCCAGGGCCTCCCGGTTGTTCCAGTCGAACAGCAGCTGGCTGGGAGAGGCCGGCAGGGGGGAGCTCCACCGCTGGGAGATCATCTGCATCACGCTGCGGGGCACTTCCGTGCGCACGGAAGTGCTTTCCAGAGAACGTTGGGCCTGGGGCATCAGCAAGTTGTCGGCGGATTGAATTTTCCGGGCCATGGGGTCCTGGGGGGAAGGGGTTATTCTTGGGTGGCCAGCATCCGCTGGTGAATTTCCTTCACCAGCGCTTCATAGCTTTCCCTGGCCCGCTGGTCGGGGGATTCCAGGGGGGTTTGGTGGTTCTGGGCGGCGGAGGCGATGGCGGTGGACAGGGGAATGGCCGTATTGAACATCAAATCGGGGAAGGCCCCATACAGGGATTCTTTATTGACCCGGTTTTGCACCACCCCTTCCCGGTGCATGGTAATGGCAATCCCCAGCACCCGGCAGCGGGCGGGGTGTTGGGCCCGGAAGTGATCCAGGTAGCCCATCAGGTTGGAAATCCCGGTGAGAGACAGAAAGTCTGTGTGGGTGGGGATCACGATATAATCGGCGATGCGCAGCACGTTGTCGTTGATCACCGACAGGGTGGGGGGCAGATCCCAGATAATCAGGGAGCGGGGGTCGAATTCCTTCAGCAGGTGGTCCCGGAAATAGGTTTCCGGCGATTCGGCCCGGTAGATGGATTTTTCGGCCTCATACAAGTGCAGCCGCCCCGACTCCACCACATAGAACAGGTTTTTGTACTGCACCAAATCCACCGAGGGGCTGGCCTGGTACAGATAGCTGCCCAGGGTATGCTCGCTTTTCAGGTTCAGGGATATGGCCACGTTCCCCTGGTTGTCGGCATCCACCAGCACAATGTCGCGGTTGGGGTTGGCCAATGCGTATTGGTGGGCCAACGCCACCGACAGGGTGGTTTTCCCGGTTCCGCCCTTGGCGGAAAGTATGGCGATGTGGATCATATTCCGTAGAGAAAAAAATGAGAGAAAAGAAAAGAGCGGGTGGCGGGACTCGAACCCGTGGCCCTCAGCTTGGGAAGCTGATGCTCTACCAACTGAGCTACACCCGCAATAGGAGAACATCATAGTTACGGGAGAACGGGGGGGTGTCAAGGGGGAAGAGAAACCCGCTGGGGTCACAAGGATTTTCTCCCAGGAATCTCCCCAACGCATGGAATGTTTGGTAGGGGATGGGTATACTGGGAAGGATTTCGGCCGGAAAAATGTTTCACGTGAAACAATGAGAAAATGTTCATGCGCTTGATTACCTTGGATGGCCCCGCTGGATCGGGCAAAAGTTCGGTGGCCAAAGAGGCCGCCCGCCAGTTGGGGTACTATTTTCTTTCCACCGGGTTAATTTACCGGGCCCTGGGCTGGCACCTGGACCGAATGGGCTGGGATGGCGAAAGGTCGGTGAATCCTGCCTGGGTGGCTGGGTTTACCCTGGGAGTAGATTCCCACGGCGGGGTGCGGGTGAATGGCGTGGTCGTGGAGGAAAACCTGCACGGTGAACGCTTTTCCCGGCTGGCCAGTTTGGTCAGCGCCCTGCCCCTGGTGCGGGGAGAATCCAACCGCATTCAGCGGGAGCTGGCCCAACAGATTGAGCGGGAGGGTTCCTTCCCCGGCATGATAGTTGAAGGTAGAGACAGCGGCACGGTGGTATTTCCCCAGGCCCGCCCCAAGTTTTTCATTACGGCCAGCCCCCGCAAGCGAGCCCAGCGGCGGTTGGCCGATTTGCGGGCCACGGACCCCACCGCCACCCTAGAGTCTGTGCAAGCCGGGATTGAGGCGCGGGACCAGCGGGACGCCACCCGGGATGTGGCCCCCCTGCGCCCAGCAGACGATGCCGAAATCATCTTAACCGATTCCCTCACCCTGGCCCAGGTGGTGGCCTTGGTCATCCGCCGGGTGCGTGAAACGGCCGAAAAATAGAGGCGAATGTTCCACAGGTGGGTGTGAAAAACATCACCCATGGGAATGAAATACGGATCCCCTTTGTTTTACCGTAGGCTGGGGGTTGATAGATAAGAGAGCGAAAAAATAGAAAGCCCGGCAGGAATGAGGGGGAAGCAAGAGCGGTCAGGGATTTGAGATAGATTTCTTTTGTTGAAGATTCTGCCAACGACCCCTGGCCAGACGGAAAGCACGGGAATTGAAAGCAGAGAAAATAAACAGAGAAAATAGAACGTGCGAAGAAAAACCGGACGGGGGAAAATACCTGGGGAAAAAATATCCCCTTCAATCGTTCACACTTGAATTCAACCCACCCATGAAAGCTGTGATCTTGGCCGCCGCGCCCAGCGACAAACTGCAACCCTTCACCGAGACCCGGGCCAAGCCCATGATTCGGGTGGCGGGGCGCACCATTTTGGACTACACCATTGCCCACCTGAAAAGTGCCGGGGTCACCGAGGTGGTCGTGGTGGTGAACCACCTGCGAGAAACCATCGAGAAACAAATTGGCCATGGGCACCAGTACGGCCTGTCCATCGAGTACATTCACCAGCCCCAGCCCGACGGCATTGGGGGGGCCCTGCTGCGCTGCAAAGAAGCCATGAACGGCAGCCCGTTCTTGCTGATCTACGGGGATGTGCTGGTGACCGGCAACCCCTACCCCCGGGTGATGGAACAGTTCCAAGAAATGGGTGGAGCCGTGGCGGCGGTGACCCTGCCCCGGCGTTCGGGAGAATTCGGCAATGTGTACCTGGACCCCGACATGCGGATCACCCGCCTGGTGGAAAAACCCACGGACCCCCATCTGGCCAACTACGTG
Source organism: Deltaproteobacteria bacterium (assembly GCA_029858505.1). Taxonomy (GTDB): domain Bacteria; phylum SAR324; class SAR324; order SAR324; family JACQKK01; genus JAOUEW01. The sequence continues at coordinate 69,374 of JAOUEW010000001.1, read as the reverse complement.
CTGGCGGGGGTGTTTCTGCTGCCGTCCGAAGTGTTCTCTCTGCTGGAGGCCCAGGGGGGAGACATGGAGCAGGTGTTCCAAGAGCTCATTGGGAAAAAACAACTGAACGCCACCCTGTGGGACGGCGAGTGGTTGGACATCACCCGGCCCTGGCACATTTTGGAAGCCAACCGAATGTTGATGGACCAATGGGAGAACGCCTCGGTTCACCACACCGTGCGCATGGAAAACAACGTCCACCTGGAGGGGCCGGTGCATATCGGCTCCCACGTGGTCATCGGGGCCGGGTCCGTCATCAAGGGACCCTGCTACATCGGCCACGGCAGTTACATCGGTTCCAGCACCCTCATCCGGGAATACACCTCCCTGGGGCCAGACTCGGTGGTGGGCTATGGAACGGAACTTAAAAACTGCGTGCTGTTCGGGCGGTCGGTGCTGGGGCGGCTGTCCTTCATCGGCGACAGCGTGATCGGCGAAGACGTGCATCTGGGCACCGGGGTGTGCACCGTGAACTTTCAAAAGGGGGTGGATGACCTTTCGGTGAAGTTGGCTGAAGGCCCCATGAAAACCGGCATGGCCAAACTGGGGGCCATGATCGGCGACCATGTGTCCATCGGGGCCCGGCACGTGCTGGAACCTGGCTCCCGCATCCGGGCCCGCTTCCAGGCCCCAGACTTGGTCACCATCCCCACCGAACCCTGGTAAGAGCGAAGATAAAGAGAAGATGGGGGTGGGGGGCAGGGAATGGAGGATCATAAGATTCAGCAGAGACTCAACATTCCATCAATATATTTATTAACAATATCATATAGATAACCTATGTGCGGCATCAGCGGAGTAGTGGGTGAAGGCAATGTGATTCCGGTGCTGTTCGAGTCCATCCGGAATCTGGAATACCGGGGCTACGACTCCTGCGGCATGGCCGTGCTGGGAGGGAATGACATTGCCGTGCGCAAAAACACCGGCGGGGTGGATGAAGTAAACCAGAAGGAGCGGCTCACCGCCCTGCAGGGGTCGGCGGGTATTTCGCACACCCGCTGGGCCACCCATGGCCGGGTAACGGCGGCCAATGCCCACCCCCATCTGTCTTATGACGGACGGTTTGCCGTGGTGCACAACGGCATCATCAACAACTATCAAGAACTGAAAACCCTGCTCAAAGCCCAGGGGGTAGAATTCCAGTCGGAAACAGACACGGAAGTGGTGGCCCACCTGCTAGCCAACGCCTATCTGGAATTTGGAACCGTGGAAGATGCCCTGCGGGCGGTGCTGAAACAGCTGGACGGCACCTATGCCCTGGCGGTGATTTCTCCCCACCAGCCGGACCACATTTACGCGGTGCGGGGGGGCTCTCCCCTGGTGCTGGGGCTTTCTCCCCAGCGCAACTTTGCCGCCTCGGACGTGAACGCCTTTCTGCCCTTCACCCGCAAAGCCGTGTACCTGGAAGACGGCGAGATGGCGGTGCTGACCCCCCAGGGGTACACCCTCTCCCGCCTGGCCGACGGCGCCCTGGTGACCCGCCCCCCCCAAATGATCGAGTGGGATGCCGAGACTTCCCGCAAGGGGGGGTATTCCCATTACATGTTGAAAGAGATTTTTGACCAGCCCCACACCCTCACCAACGCCCTGCACATTCCCCGGGTAGAAATTGCCGCCCTGGCCCAGTCCATTCAGCAGGCCCGCTCCACCACCCTGATGGGGGTGGGCACCACCTACTTTGTGGGGCTGCTGGGGCAATATGCCTTTTCTCAACTGGCGGGGGTGCTGGTGCAGGTCATCAGTTCCGATGAATTCCCCGAAGTGGCGGTGGTGGGTCCGGGGGACCTGGTGGTGGCGGTGTCACAGTCGGGCGAGACCTACGATACCCGCTCGGCGGTAGAGCTGGCCAAGACTTCCGGCGCCCGCACCGCCGCCATCGTCAACGTGATGGGCTCCACCCTCTCTCGGTTGGTGGATCAGGTCATCATGCAGGGGTCGGGGCCAGAAATTTGCGTGGTGTCTACCAAGGCCGCTCTAAGCCAAATGCTCGTGCTGGTACGCACCGCCCTGGAGCTGGGGCTGGCCAACGGCCGCCTGACCCCCCAAGCCCACAACGCCTGGCTGGCCGACCTGGACGCCTTCCCCGACCAACTGCAAAAAACCCTCAACGAAATGTCTGGCTTCGTACGCAACCTGGCCGAAAAAACCGCCCACTTCCAAAATTGGTTGTTCATGGGGCGGGGAATTTATTACCCCATGGCCATGGAAGCCGCCCTGAAAATGAAGGAGGTCACCTATCTGCACGTGGAGGGCATTCCGGCGGGTTTTTTAAAGCACGGCACCCTGGCCCTGGTGGACGAACACTTTGCCACCCTGGCATTCTTCCCCCCCAAGGCAGCCACCCGGCTGCACCAGCAAACCCTGGCGGCGGTGGAAGAAGTGAAAGCCCGCAGCGGGCCGGTGTTTGGCATCTACCAAGAAAACGACCACGAAGCCGCCCAGATTCTAGACGGCGGAATTGCCCTGCCCGTGCTGCCCGCCGGGGTGGCCCCCTTGATGTCGCTGGTGGTGGCCCAGTTGTTCTCCTACTTCGCCGCCCTCAAATTGGGCCGGGCCATTGACAAACCCCGCAACCTGGCCAAGTCCGTCACCGTGGGATAAAGTTCCTGCACCCCTCCCGTTACTCGAAGCCACCGGTTATTCTATTCATCCGTTAAGGCACCCCTCCCTGGCACCTTCGGTGCCTGTCCCTCCCCATCGTGGAGGGACAATACGGCTTAGGCCGAAAAGTGTAGATAGAATTTGTTTGGTTTGTGAAACCGAACGGATGAAGGGCATAGCCGGTAGATTCGAATTTAGCCCCTCTCTTCGGGAGAGGGGCAGCCCGCGCCAGCGTGCGGGGTGAGGTTCTTGCTTCGAACAGCTGTTATTTTTTCTGCACGGTTTTTTCAAACAGCACCCGGCCATTGCGGTTCACCAGGGTCAGGGTCAGGGTGGTGGGGGTCACCACCCCATACACAAAACCGTAGGATTCCCGCTGGAACACATGGGGCGCCGACCCGTTCAGCGGATAGATGGCCTTCCCCCCACCCCCCGACACCACAAACAACCCTGGGCATTCCGGGGGTCCATCCAGCACCTGCAAGTTATGGTCGTGACCCGCCAGGGCCAGGTCAAGGGGGCCGCACAAATTCTTCTGGTAAAAATCTTTCAAGGTTTGGCTGACCAAATGCCGCCCGTTGTTCATCACCGGGTAATGCCCCAGGGCAATGGTCCAGGGTGCCCGAGATTCTTTCCTGGCCTGGGCCAAGCACCGGCCCTGGGCCTGGGCCTCCGCTTCTCCCAGCCGTTCCAGCCGCACGGTGTCCATGGCCAAAAACAACGCGGGCCCGGCGGCCAGGGCATAGGCATTCCCCGGCATGTTCCAGTGGGGGTCCTGGGCATGGCGTTCCAACTGAACGGCCCCCCGCCTGGGGTCATCGGATTTGTAGTCGTGGTTCCCCAGCAATGCGTAAAACGGCGCGGGGATTTTTCCGTAGGGGCCGCTGAACATTTCTACCCACTTGGGGTCCTGCTGAGAAACCACCCCGCCGGGGTAGAAGTTGTCGCCCAGCAGCAGCACCATGTCGCAGCCTTTTTTCTCGCACCATGCTTTCAGCGAGTTGGCCACCGCCCACTGGTCGGCGTCGCCGCTGCCCTGGTCTCCCAGGGCGGCAAAGCGCAGGGGCTTCCCCGAAGTGAGGGGCAGGGTTTCCCGCCCGCAGCTGGGGGGCGGCCAGGGGGGTTCTGCCCAGGCTGGCAACCCGGCCACCATCCCCAAGGACCATAACCCCATCACCATGAACCTCACAATCAAACGTCTCCCGGGCCAATCTTGTCGCATCATTCGTTCTCCGTTATTCCTCAAAGTCATCTACTTCGCGGCGGGCCACCACCTGTTTCACAAAGGCCACTACTTGTTGGTGAGCGGGGTGCTCCATGTAGGCCTCCAGCCCGGCCCAGGAGTCGAACAGGGAATCCAACTCCAGGTCAAAGCCCTCCGGCACTTCTGGCGGAAAGTGAATGTGCAGCTCCCGGATGGAAGGCACCGTGCTCCGCAGGGCCAGCAGCCGGTTGGCCATCTCTTGGGCGTTGGCCAATTTGGATTTACCCAAGGCTTCCGCCTGCAACTCCCAGCGAACAATGTGTCGGATCATATGGATTCTCGTTATAGTGTCGCATTATATTAGTTCTGTCCTGGGGTACTCGAAACACCCCTCCCCTGCCCCAGCGGGGGCATCCCCTCTTGGCGCGAAAGGCGGGGCCAAGATGCCTGAATATTGTCCCCGCTGGACAGCGCCCCTTTCGCGGAGGGGAACAACTCGAATCCAGCGGGTTGTGTGCTTGCTTCCGTCTGTTCTATTTTATTCCAACCAGATGAATTGAATAACCGATGGATTCGAGGAATGGCACTGTCCCGTTATTTTTCCACTAGCCATTCCAAATCCAGTTCCAGCAATTTATCCGCCGTGGGCATGCCGGTGACCGGGTCCCACCCGGCGATGGCGTAGTAGGCCTGTTTGGCCTGCTGGAATTCCTCCGGGTCAATGCGCTCTCCGTTCAGCGGGCCGGGCAGGGGTTGGAACAACCTTTCCGGCAGGGTGTCATCGGCGGGGGTGAACCCTTCCCGCACGTTGAACACCCGGCTCATGGCATCGGCCCGTTCCCCGGCGGTGAGCAGTTCGCTCAGGCTGGCGGGCCAACCGGTCACCGCCCGCAGGTGGTCGGCCAGCATGGTCAGGGTGATCTGGTTGTGGGGGGTGGCGGCGAAGTCGCACTGCCCCACGGTGTTGTACAGGCTCCACACCCGCTGGGTCTTAAAGAACAGCTTGGCCTTATGGGCGTTTAGTTCCAGGGGCTGCGCCGATTCATGCAGCTCCAGTTCTGGCAGCATGGTGGTGCCCGGGTGAAAGGCGGTGTACACCGGGTCGTGGGGGGCTTCCATGTGGTCGGCCCCGGTGGGAGAAAGGGCATAGGCCAGGGCCACCCCCTTTTTGCCGCGGGGTTCGTGCATGGGAATTTCTTGCCCCTTCACGTGCAGGGCAAAAGTTTCGGCCCCGCCCCCCAGGGTTTGGGCCGCCCGCCGCACGCCCTCCGCCAGCAGGTTCCCCACTCCTTCCCGCCGGGCTATCCGCCGAATCAGTTCCGCCACGGCCTGTTCGTTTCCCCAGGTCAGTTCCAGGCCGTCGGTGTGTTGCGGCCCCAGCAAACCTTTCTCCCAGCATTCCATGGCAAAGGCAATCACCATGCCGGTGGAAATGGAATCCAGCACGTAGGTATTCAGCAGCTGGTTGGCCCAGGCCACGGCCTTCAGGTTCAACACCCCCACGTTGCTGCCCACGGCGGCAATGGTCTCGTACTCCGGTCCGCCGTAGTGGGGAGTAACGCCCAGTTCGGGCACCTCCACCTCGCGCTTGCAGCTTACGGCGCAGCCAAAGCAGGTACCCCGCCGCTTTAAAATGGTTTCGGCCATGCGCTGGCCCCCCAGTTCCTCCGCTCCGGGCAGGGTTCCCTCCCTAAAGTTTCGAACAGGCAGCATGCCGTCTTTGTTCAGCCGCGCCACCGCCCGGCTGGAGCCAAATTTGTGCATGGTATCCCGCTCTCGGTCGTACACCCGGCGGAATTCTTCGGTCACCCGCTTCGCCAATTCCGGGTCGGCGGGGCGCAGGCGGCGGGTGCCCCGCGCCACAATGGCTTTCAGGTTCTTGGCCCCCCACACCGCCCCCATGCCCCCCCGCCCGTTGAAGTGGCGGCACTCATTCACCAGGGCCGCGTAGCGCACCAGGTTTTCTCCGGCAATGCCGGTTTGCAGCACCCGGGCCCGGGGGTCTCCCACGGCGGCCACCAGCCCCCGCTGGACCGCCAGGGCCTCCTGCCCCCAAAAGGGGGCGGCATCTCGCAGCTCGGCCCGGCCATCGCTGATCCACAAATACACTGGCCGGGGGGCTTTGCCGGTGAGCAGAATGGCGTCGAACCCGGTGGCTTTGAACTCCGGCCCCCAATAGCCCCCCGCCTCCGACTCTCCAAACCCTCCGGTGAGGGGGCTTTTGGCCACCACGGAAAAATGGTTGGCCCCGCTGAGCAGCCCCCATCCCATGACACTGGTGGCCACCACGCACAGGGCTTCCGGTGACAAGGGGTCCGTTCCCGGCGCTTGTTCTTTCAATAAGTAATAGGCCCCCAGGCCCCCGCCCCCCAGATAGCGCCGATACACCACCTCATCCGGCGATTCGGTTGAAATCTCCCCTCGGGAGAGATCCACCCGCAAAATCGTTCCGTGGTATCCCTTTCCGGCGGCCATATAGATTACGTCTATTGGATGGGGGAGAAAAATTTCCGTGAAGGTTCGATTGTACCTAGCCCCCTCTTCAAAAGCATCTAAGCTCGAATCCGGCAGGCGTCATGAGAATTCTACATGACCAGGGTTATTACCTGGGCAAGGGAAGATGGGAGGCGGGAACCCCAAACAACTCCACTCGAACTCGAGTGCCGACTTTGTAGGCCATCTACGAGGTAGGGGGATGGGCTTGGCGAGTTGGACGAAGGAGAGCTGGGGCAGATCGTACTGGCCGAACGGGCCGGGTTCCTTCTTCCCGCTGGGCCTGAAGCTGCTGGCAACGGTCGGAGCAAAAGGCGTGGTGCCGCCGCTGCAAGGGGATGGGTTTTTGGCATTGGTAGCACAACCGCATGGCGGGCTCCTGAACATTTCAAGAGAACCCCCTGCTGAACGGGGGTTTCGGCCTTACGGGGTTATTGTATCACAGGAACATTACTCGATCACCCGGGGAACCTTGAAGTGGTGGTTTTCCAGGTAGGGGCTGAAGGATTCTGGGGTGACCGGAGAGGGAATGGCTTGGTCATCCCGCAGGCGGGAGCCGGTGTGAATTTCTTCCTGGGCGGAGGGGTCCACCGGGGCCTTCGACAGTACCTCCACATGGTCCAGGATGGCATCGAACTGGGTTTGGAAGGTGTGTTTCTCTTCCTCGGTGAGGTCCAGGTTGGCCAGTTTGGCAATTTTTTCAATGTTAATACGGGTCATTTCTCGATGCCTATAGATAATATATTTATATATTTGATGCTTGCTTCCGTTGGGCTTCATGAATCAAACGGATGTGATTCTCCACCTTTAACGGGGGGAGACAGGCGGCGCAGCCACCAGGGCTGCTGTTGAAAGGAACGATTCCCGCCCGTTTTAATTTCCCTGCTTTTTACTTTCCTTGCTCTCTGTTTTCCATCTGCCGATTCCCAACCACCGGGTGATTCGAGTGTTGGAGAACACCGCCCGCTAAAAGGGGATGTCGTCCTCCACATAACCGCCGGAGGGGGGCTGCTCGTCGTAGGATTCTGGGGGCGGTGCCTGGTTGTGGTAGGGGTCCTGACCGCCGGAGGAGGCCCGGGGGCCGGTGCTGCCACCGGCGCTGTCCATGCGCTCCAAGAATTCCACCCGGCTGGCCACCACTTCGGTGCGGTAATGGCGCACGTTTTGGGCGTCGGTCCAATCGCGGGTTTGCAGCTTGCCCTCGATGTACACCTGGCGGCCTTTTTTCAGGTAGTTCTGGGCCAGATCGGCCAGATGGCGCCAGGCCACGATGGAATGCCACTCGGTGCGTTCTTGTTTGTTGCCGCTTTTGTCGCGCCAAGTTTCCGAGGTGGCCAGCCGAAAGTTGGCCACGGAATCGCCGTTTTTGGTGTGGCGCAGCTCGGGGTCTGCCCCCAAGCGGCCAATCAACATCACTTTGTTCAAATTGCCCATAGGTGCCTCTAGTAACAAACCTGTGAAAGCTGAAAACGGATTCGATCAGGGGCCAGTGGGCTGGAACCTGTTACCCTTTGGACAACAACCGCAGGGCATGGCGAAGCTGGTCGGAAAAACCCTCAGCCTCCGCCGGAATCCGGGAGAGAACGGAATAGATATCTTTCTCGTGATACCCCAGGTTTGTCAAGGCGCTGGCCAAATCTCCACCGGGAACCCCCGCCGGACTGTCCCAATCCTTCAGGCGGTCTTTCAAGTCTAGGCAAATTCTGCTGGCTGTTTTTTTGCCAATACCGGGAACACTCGACAGCCTAGCCAAGTCTTCCCGCCGGATGGCGTCAATCAGCACTGAAGGAGAGAGCGCCGACAGCAGCCCCAAGGCCGCCTTGGGCCCCACGCCAGAGGCCTTCTGCAGCAGTTCAAACAACCGCCGGTGGTCCGGCTCGGCAAAACCGTACAGGGTCATTTCCCCTTCCCGCACCTGGGTAGAGACATGAAACTCCACCCGGCGGCCAGGGGTCATGCCCTGGGCCAGCAGGGGAGCGGGCAGCAGCACCAAATAGCCCACCCCGGACACAGTTTTCACCACCACCCCGTTGGCGGCGGCGGAAATCACTTCTCCTTCCAAGTAGGCAATCATGGGGCTCGGTAAGAAAGGCGAAGGGCTGGAGAGTCGAGCGCCGCCGCGTGGGTAAGGGCCACGGCCAGGGCGTCGGCTTCGTCTTCGGCGGGGGGCTGGGGCAAACCCAGCAGGGCCCGCACCATGCGGCCCACTTGGTCTTTGTCGGCCCGGCCGCTGCCGGTCACCGCTTGCTTCACCAACGCCGGGGAATATTCATGCACCTGGGCCCCGGCCTGGGCCGCCGCCAGCAGGGCCACCCCCCGGGCATGGCCCAGCACCAAGGCACTGCGGCTGTTTTTGGCGTGGAAGATGGCCTCCACCGCGCCGTGGAACACCTGGGGCTGGTGGCGGGCCAGGGCTTGGGCCATGTTGTTGGCCAAGGCTTGGTGCAACACGGTAAGGCGTTGGGCCAGGGGGGCTTTGGCTTCCAGGCGAATCACCCCGCTGGCCAAGTAGGTGCTTTGCCCTGGCTGGTGGAAGATCATTCCCCAGCCTGTTTTCAAACTGCCGGGGTCAATGCCCAGCACAAGAATTGGGGCGGACATGGGTTTGGTTTCTCCAGCCCGGATGTTGATTTGATTGGGGGGCGAAGCCCCCCATTCCCCTTCTCCCCTTTTTTCCCCTTTCACGGCAAAAACCCGGGTTAGGCGGACATCTCCGCAAATCGATGAGGGGTTAGCAAAACAGGGCAGGACCTCTTTACTGATCCCTGAGGGGAGAAAGAAAACGCTCGGCGTATTTGGCCAGAATGTCGATCTCTAGATTGACCACCGCCCCCAGGGGCAATTGGGCCAGGGTGGTGTGGTGTTGGGTGTAGTCCACCAGCATAAAACCAAGGTCCGCGGCCCCTACCTCGGTGAGGGTCAGGCTCACGCCATCCACCGTGATGAACCCTTTCTCCACCAGGTACCGCAGAATTTCAGGGGGGGCCGCCACCCGCACCCGCAGAGAGGTGCCGTCGGGGGTTTTGGCGGTTACCCGACCAGTGCCGTCCACATGGCCCTGCACAAAGTGCCCCCCCAACCGGCCTTGGGCCGCCAGGGCCCGCTCCAGGTTCACTCCTTGGCCGGGGGCCAAGGCCCCCAGGTTGGTGCGCCGCAGGGTTTCTGGGGCCACCCCAAAAGAAACACGGGCCTGCTGCAACCGGGTGACGGTGAGGCACACCCCATTCACCGCGATGCTGTCTCCCAGGCGGGTGCCCTGGCTGGCCAGGGGGGCCTCCAGCTCCAACACCATGCCCTGGGGGTCCCCCGTCACAGACAGCACGGTGCCGACTTCTTCCACAATGCCGGTGAACATGGTCTCTCAATCCCAGCGGAACAGGTGAGCGCACCAGTGCTCTTCGGTGATGATGGCAGGGCCCAGGCCCTGTTGTTTCATATCCAGCACTTGATCCAGCCTGTGCTGGCCAGACTTCCGCAGCCATTCCTCGATGGCCAGGGAACCCACCACCATGTATTGAGTGGTTCGTTCGGGGTGGGGCACCACCCGCCCGCCCTTGTTTTGAATGGCTTCCTCGCACTTCATGCGGGTGCCAAACAGAAACCGGCCCACCAACGAGAATTCACTGTTGGCAAACCGCACTTCGGGCTCGGGGTGATCGAAGGGAATCCGCTTGGCGATTTGGTCGACTTGGCTGAGTTCGGGCTGGTCACCCGTGATGCGATTTAACAGGGTCAGCAGGTCTTCCTGTTCTTCCGGGGTCACCACCCCGTCGGCCAAGATTTCTCCCAGCCGTTTTCCAATGGCATCGGCGGGCCACACGCGAGAAACCTTGGTGTTGGCCTTCAGCCAGCGGTCCAGGTAGCGGGTTTCTTCCGGGGTCACCACCCCATCAGAGATAATTCCCTTGCAGATACCCATCAATTCATCCACCGCCCGTTGCAGTTGGTGGGGCAGGGGCTCTCCCATGCCGTGATGTTTGGTGGCATCACTCTCTGCATCGTCCATCAGTTCCGGCACGGAATCCACCGACAACCATTCGGTGTCGCCAGGTAACCCCACAAAAAAGTTAGGGTTTTTGCCCGCCATCCGCTTCACTTCTTCGGTGGGGTAAGGGCCATACACCTGGTGCAACACGTCGAGAATGTACCAAACTTTTGGGGAGCTCATGGGTCTCCAACATTTTTCGGGGTTTTTCTTTCAGCACTCCCTCTCTTCGTTCTTAAACCATTCACTGACCAGGGGCAAGACAAACCGAGACCTCTGCATTCCCTATTTTTTCCCATCGCCCTGCTCCCTTTTTCCCCTGCCCCCTTTTCACGGTAAAAACCCGGGTGATGCAGAGGATTCAAACCCTGGTTCATCCACGGAAGAGGGTTCACCGGCCAGATGATGCAGAAACAACGCCGAGGCCGAAGCCACATTCAGGCTGGCCCCCTGGCGGGTGGCAATGGCCACCTTGAAGTCGCATTGGGCCGCCACCAATTGGCGCAGCCCCCGGCCCTCGTTGCCCAGCACCAGCACCACGGCACCGGGGGGTTGAAACCCGGCCAGAGGTTGGTCGCCTTCTCCGGTGGCCCCCACCACCCAGAACCCCCGTTTCTTGGCTTCTCCCAAAAACCGAGACAGGTTGGCCGCCTGAACCACCGGCAGCCACTCCAGCCAGCCAGCGGAAGCCTTAGAGGCCGCCGGGCTTAGCGGTGCTGTGTGGCGGCGGCCCACCACCAGCGCCGCCACCCCAAAGGCCGCGCAGTTGCGGGCGATGGCCCCCAGGTTTTGGGGGTCTTCCACTTCGTCCAGGGCCACCACCAGGGTGCCCGGTTCCGCCTTGCCCTGGGGGGCGGTCAAATTCCACAGGTCTTGTTCTTCCAGGGCGGGCAAGGGGCCCGCCACCAGCACCACCCCTTGGTGGTGTTCGTGACCCAATCGTTGGTCCAATTCGTACCCGGCCACTTGGCTCACTGGCAGGTTTCGCTGGCGGGCCAGCCGCACCAGTTCTTCCATTCGGGGGCTCAGGCGGCCTTCCTTCAGCCACAGGGCCTTCAGGCTCCGCCGGCCAGAGATCAGAGCCCGTTCCACCGGGTTCATGCCATACACAAAGTCTCCACCGGCGGGCCCGGCGGGGCGGGGTTTCACGGGGGGAGGTTCCGGCTCCCGACGAGCGTGGAGAGCCGGAGCTTTACCGAATGGTTTACCAGATGGTTTGCCGGATGGTTTGTCTGGGGAAAATTTTCTGGCCGCCCCAGAGGGCTGCCGGCCCCGAGGGGTCTCGTCATCCCCCGAAGCCTTCCATCCTCCAGATTTCTTGGGAAAGGGTTTCTTGGGAAAAGATTTTCCCCCAGAGGGTGAACGGGGTTTGCCAGATTTCATGGGCGGGATTCTTTCAAAAATAATGGAGAGATTTTGTTAAGGGCTGCTATCTTGGGGCTTCGCCCCCCATTCCCCCTTTGGATTGGTTTCTCCCCGTTGAAGCGGGGAAAAGCAAGAAGGTGAACATTGATCTAAGCCTTGCCCGGCTAGCCCTTCAGGCGGGCAGCCAAGCCGCCGGGATCTCGGTTGAGCGCCGCCCGCAGAGCGTGGTCGGCCAGCACCAAATGAATCATGGCCTCCACCACGGGCACGGCCCTGGGCAGCACGCAGGGGTCGTGGCGGCCTTTCCCCTTCATGTCTACCGCTTCTCCCTTGGTGTTCAGGGTTTTCTGGGGGACCATCAGGGTAGCCGTGGGCTTAAAGGCCACCCGCAGCAAAATATTTTCACCGTTGGAAATGCCCCCCTGAATGCCCCCCGACCGGTTGGAGGCCGTGGCCACCCGGCCATCCTTCAACACAAAGGGGTCGTTGTGGTCCAGCCCGGTCATTTCCGCCGCCTGGAACCCCAAGCCAAACTCCACTCCCCGGGTGGCGGGGATGGACATCAGGGCCTTGGCCAGGTCGGCGGTAAGTTTATCGAACACCGGTTCTCCCAGACCTGGGGGGCAGCCCCGCACCACTGCCGAGATTACCCCACCCACGCTGTCGCCCGACTTGCGGGCTTGCTCGATGGTTTCCAACATTTGCGGGGCCATGACGGGGTCGGGGCAGCGCACCGGGTTGGCCTCCACCGCTTCCAGGGTTACTTTGGCTGGGGGAATACTGGTACGCAGGGTGTGCACCTGGCTGACCCAAGCCAGGGTTTCGATCCCAAAATAGGTCGACAATAGCTTTTTGGCCAAAGCCCCCCCGGCTACCCGGCCCACGGTTTCCCTGGCGCTGGAGCGGCCGCCCCCCCGCCAGTCTCGGTGGCCATACTTGGCCTGATAGGTGTAATCCGCGTGGCTGGGCCGGAAGACCTCCGCCATCTCATCGTAATCCCCGGAGCGCTGATCGGTGTTTTCCACCATCATGGCCAGGGCCGTGCCCAGGGTTTTCCCCTCAAACACCCCCGACAGAAACCGCACCCGGTCGCCTTCTTTGCGCTGGGTGGTAATGCGGCTTTGGCCGGGGCGGCGGCGGTCCAGTTCGGTCTGCACGTCTTCTTCGGTCAGGGGCACCCCCGCGGGGCAGCCCTCCACCACCACCCCCACCGAGGGACCGTGAGACTCTCCCCAGGTGGTGATACGAAACACTTTGCCCAATGAATCGCCCATGATGCCTATCCTAATGATGAAGTTTCAGTTGGTGTAGATTACCCCTTCCCCTGGGGAATGGCCTCGGCTTTTTTCAGTTTGGCTTGTTCCAGCCAGATGATTCCTTCTTCCGAATCTGGCTGCAAAGACAGGTGGGTGGACAGAGCCCGTTCGGCCCCTTCGTAATCTTCCACCTTGAACAGGGCCTTGCCAAACCCCAGCCACGAATCGGCCCGGCGGGGGTTCAGGTCTAACGCTTGGCGGAAACTTTGGGCGGCCCCCCCGGCGTTGCCCATCTTTAACCACACTTCCCCCATTTGATGGAACGCCTCATCGTCTTTGGGGTTTTCCTCCAGGGCCTGTTGCAAAAACTGCATGGCTTCTTCGTTGTCTTCGGCCTGGGCCAGCACTACCCCCAGGTTCCGCAGCAACGCCCCTTCCTGGGGATACTCTTGGTTCAACAGCCGCAGTTCGGCCACCGCCTGCTGGGTCTCGCCCTTGGCGGCGTGGACCCGGGCCAGCATCATGGGGGGCCGATAATCACCGTCATCTATTTTTTGGGCTTTCCGGTAGGCCTTTTCCGCTTTTCCCCATTCACCCGCTAAAAAATATTTGTCTCCCTGGCTTAACGCCTTGTCCATCCGCTTTTCGTCTTTGGGGGGCGGTTTGGATTTCAGCCGCGTCCATTGGGCCAGCAGGGGAGAAAGCTGCCCCTGTTGAAAGGGAGGCAGACCGGCGGGGTTTTCTCCCAAAGCCGGATTCAACCGTAGAGCCTGGGTGAGCATGTCGTTCCCCAGGGCGGTGGAGATGCCCTCGGAAAAGCCCAGCATGGCCAGCCCCAGGGGGTCGGCCGGATTTTTCATCCGGGCCAAGGCGGCATTCACCCGGGCTTGGTCGGGCTGCCGGTTGAAGTACAAAATTTCGGCCTTTAAGCCCAGGGCACGGGCTGTTTGAAAAGCATCCTCGGCGGGGGTATGGGCCAAAGCCTGGTTCACGTCCCCCTCCGCCTGAGTCAACAGTGCGGATTTTTCCCGCGGGTTGTTGGTGTGGCGAACCGCCAGCACCATCCGCAGCCAAGCCAGCTTCAGCAACCGCTCGCTTTCCAGGGTTGGGGGGGCTGTTCCTTTCAGCAGCCCGTCTATTTTTTGCTGGATGGTGAGGGGGCCTTCCTCTGGCCCAGCCATTTGCTCGAACAACGCCTGCACCGATTCCCAATCGGGGGGCTGAGGAAAGACTGCCTTGGGGGGTTTGGATCCTAAAAATCTTGCCAGCACCCCCATGGCCTGGTCCACCACCTGCTGGGGGGATTCCTCTCGCAGATTCAACCGGATTTTTTCCGGAGGAATGGAGGGAGCGTTTCCCACGGGTTGAACAGACAGGGTCAGTTCTCCCTGGCTTAACACCAATTGCACCGTTCCGGCGATGAGCCATGGGCCGGGGAATTTGGCCGGGGGCGGACCAGCCAAGCCCAGTTCCTCTCGCTCGTGCAGCAACTGCCAGGTAAATCCCGATTCCGCGGGCAGCACCGCCCGGCCCGGAAGCCGGTGCATCTCGCGCATCAAGGCCTGCTGCAAATAACCGTCCAGCCATCCATGGGCGCCTGGATGGCGGATATCCTGGAACGGGTACACCACCACCACTTGGGGAGGGTTGTCGGGTTTTTCTTTGGTGTCTTTGGCGTCCTTGCGCTGGGCCTGAGCCACGCCGCTCAGCAGCAACACGCAACCCACCATCCCGCAGATCCAGGGAAGGATGCGGCCCCATGTTTGGTGTTGTGCCCTTTGCCCGTAAATCCCCATCATTTCTTTTTGCCCTGGTCTCCCCCCAGGAAAACCTTCCCTTTTCTTGGTGCTCTGGACCCGTTATCCCCTGCCAGCGGGTTTGGCCGGAGACAGAGGAACCTCGCAAAAGGCTTCCATATTGGTGTCTCCTTCCCGGTTGGGACGCCGCACAAAGCGAAAGCAGCAGGCATCCACCCATTGGGCCCGGTCAAAAAAAGCCCCGGCGCTTTTTGTTTCGCCCTGTTGCAGCCGCCCCAGCCCGGCCATGATGTTATACAAAATATCCATCCGTTCCGTTTTGCTGCCAAAGGGGCACAGATGGTCGTGGATGGGTCGCCGGTAAGGCAGGGGTGGAGATTCCACCAGTGTCATTTCCAGGTTTCGGCCGGAGGGGCGTTCCCACAACACCACCAGGGCGCCGCAGCGCTTTCCTTCTTTCAACGCATCTTCAACAGAAAGGATGGGTGCCGGAGACAACAACATCTGATCCACCATGTTCATGTTTTGACTATACTTTAAAGTATCTTTTAACTCCAACAGCATTTGGGTGGCATTCCGCGAAAGCGATTGGGGCTTGGATACCAGCACCCGGTTCACCATTTTTGGGGCCCGCACCCCCGCGGGGCATTCTTCTACTCCCCCCAGGGGGTTCAATCCGTTGGGGGTGTCTTCCCGCCGGGGGGTCTCCCCTCCCTGACCCCAAAAGGTGGGCTTGGAATAACGGGGTTCCGAGCAGCCCGCCGCCGTTAGCAGCACCAGCCCCAAGACCCATGGTTTTACCCCTGTTGCTCTCATGTGTTAGGACCTTTGAGAATTTTTTCCCCGCGCCCAAGAAATAGAAATACAGAAACTTTCGCGGCATTGGCCGGAACGAATGTTTTCAGGTCCGGTGGATTTATCCTGCTTTAGGGTAGTGCTTTTCCAACACTTCCAACAGCCCCGCCAGGTCGAGGGGCAGGGGAGCATGGCACACCACCCGCTGCCCGGTGACGGGATGGGCGAACTCCAACCGGGCGGCATGAAGCGCTTGGCGGTTCAGGGCTTCAATGCCCTGTAACACCGGGGGGGGAAGGGACATGCCCCGATGGCGGCCTTTGCCGTACAGGGGGTCTCCCAGCACGGGCCAGTCTTGGTGCGCCAAGTGGGCCCGGATTTGGTGGGTGCGGCCGGTTTCCAGCACCAACCGCAGCAGGGTGAAGGGCCCCAAACGTTTGACCACCTGCCAATGGGTCACGGCCCGCTTGCCGTGAGACACCGGGGCCCGCCGAAAGCGGTGAGCGGGGTCGCGGCCCAGGTTGGATACAATGGTTCCCTTGTTGTCTTTGGGGCGGCCCACCACCAGGGCCAGGTAGGTGCGCTGGGCGGTGTGTTGTTGAAACTGGAGGGCCAGGGCGTGGTGGGCTTCATCGGTTTTGGCCGCCACCATTAACCCGGAAGTGTCTTTGTCTAACCGGTGCACAATGCCTGGGCGGGCCACCCCCCCCACCGAGGATAAATTTCGGTCGTGGGCCAGCAGGTGATGAACCAGGGTGCCGGTGGAATGACCAGGTGAAGGATGCACCGCCATGCCAGCGGGTTTGTTCACCACAATACAGGCGTTGTCCTCGAAGGGAATTTCCAGGGGGTAGGGTTCGGGAATGAGGCCCGAATCTTTGGGCGGGTCCACCGCCCAGGTGACGGTGTCTCCGGCGTGAAGCTTGCGGTCTGGCGGGGCGGCATCTCCGTTCACCCGGGCCACGCCAGATTCGATCAGGCGGCGGGCCATGCCCCGAGAAACAATTCCCGGACGGAGGGCCAGCCAACTGTCCAACCGCCGCCGGTCATCCTCCAACGCCACCACCTCATGAAAACTCATATATCTCGTATTGTTCCGGGTGCAAGGTGTCTTGAACCCTCAAAGACAGGGTGCCGCCCAGTTTTTCCTCCAGCCGGCCCAGGTGGTTTTTTTCTTGGCGCTCAATGAACTCCACCAGGTCGGGGTGGGCATGCACCACCACCGGGCCAGAGGATTTGGCGGGGCGCAGCCGGTCCAGCTCGCGAAACAGCTCGTAACACACCGTGGACAGCGACTTGACCCGGCCCGTGCCGTCGCAGGCCGGGCAGGGGCGGGTCAACTGCCGCTCCAGGTTTTCCCGGTCGCGCCGCCGGGTCATTTCCACCAAGCCGATTTCGCTGATTTGCAAAATCTTGCTGCGGGCCTTGTCGTTCTTCAGTTCATCTTTCAGGGCCTGATACACTTTTTGGCGGTTGGCGTGGCTTTCCATGTCGATGAAGTCAATGATGATGATTCCGCCAATGTTGCGCAGCCGCAGTTGATACACGGCTTCTTCCGCCGCTTCCAGGTTGGTTTTGAAGATGGTTTCCTCGTGGCTGCCCTTGCCCACGAACCGGCCGGTGTTCACGTCGATGGCGGTCAGGGCTTCGGTTTGGTTAATCACCAAGTAGCCGCCCGACTTTAGCCAGACTTTGTGGTTCATGGCCCGGTCAATCACCTCTTCAATTCCAAAGGCGTCGAACACGGGTTCTTTCCGGTTATACAATTCCAGCACAGACAAATACCTGGGCAGGTGATGCTTCAAAAACTCTTTCAACCCCCGGTATTCCGCGTCATCGTCCAGCACCAGCCGTTTCACGTCCGGAGAGACCAAGTCTCGGATGATGCGGTAGGTAATGGACAGGTCCTTGTATACTTCGGCGGGGGCTTTGGAGGTGTTGTATCGGTGGCGGATGTCTTCCCACAGGGAGACCAAAAACTGAACATCGGCCTTCAGTTCTTCCTCGTCGCGGCCCTCGGCCACGGTGCGCAGGATAAAGCCGGTGTTTTGGGGGCGCAGCCGTTGAATGATGCCCTTTAGGCGCTGGCGTTCTTGGTCGTCGGTAATTTGGCGCGAGACCCCCACGTTGTCCATGGTGGGCATGAACACCAGGTTTCGCCCCGGCAAAGATATATGCCCAGTGACCCGGGCCCCCTTGGTGCCAATGGGCGCTTTGGCCACCTGCACCAAAATTTCTTGACCCTCTTTTAGCAGTTGGGTGATGGGTTGGCGTTTTTCACGGAATCGCTTCGATTTTTTGAGCTGCCCTTCTTCTTCATCTTCGTAGTCATCCAACACCGCCGGGTCCGAAAGCACATCGTCCACATACAGAAACGAAGCCTTTTCCAGGCCAATGTCCACAAAGGCCGATTCCATTCCGGGAAGCACCTTCACCACCCGGCCCTTGTAAATGTTTCCCACCACCCCCCGTTCCCGCTCCCGCTCATGATACAAGTCGGTCACCAAGCCGTTTTCCATCACCCCCACCCGGGTTTCCTGGGATGTTTTATTGATGATGATTTCCTTCATGGCGGTCTTGGGGAAACGGGTGGAATTTAGGGCTGTCGCTTGGATTTCAAAATCACCACATCCACCTTGGGCCATTGGCGCAGAATGCGCACATAAGGGGGAAGTTCCAACTGGGGTTCCAAACCCTTGTATTCCCCCGGTTCCAAACCTTTCAGGTCCACCACCGCCACCACGTTTTTTTCATTCATCAGCCGCACCACCGCGGCGGGGCCGATCATTTTGGCGTTGATGTGGGTGGGGTTGGCCCGCCAAGAATACGCCGCGTTTTCAAACAACACCGGAATGTTTTGCAGGTTCACCCGCTGGGGCATGTAAACCACCGCCACCTCGGCCATGAATTGCTCGTTGGGGTTGGCCAGCCGGAACAACGGGGGCAAGTCGGGAACCGCCAGCATTTCCACCGAGGCGTTCAAATCCTGCAAATCCAACGGTTTGATAAACACTTCCTTCACCCGTTCCATCCGGGTGCGGGGGCCCATCAATTCCAGGGTAGAAGGAATCATCCGGATTCGTTCAATTTCATACCCCTTGGCCAGGGTTCCGGAATATTTCGCTCTCAGAGGCACCCGCCGGCTCACCATTTCTTCCAGGGTCAGGGGAATTTGCACCGGAGAGACCTGGAGAATTTCTACCCCATCGGGCACTTTTTCGTTTCGATAGGTCACGTTGCGAACGTCGAGGGTGTAATTGAACCGCCCCGGCAACTGGTTCGACAGGTCCATGACCACCTGAAACTGGCTGGAGTTAATATCGGCCAGAATATAGCGCGGCACGCGCAGGTGCACATTCACCGACTGGGGGGGGTCGGAGGTAATGGCCATGGAGGGGGGAATGTTTTTCAACACCAGGGGGGTGAAAAATTTAAACTCGGTGGATTCGCCCCGTTTCTGGGGCGCCACAAACCCCCAGATGGTAATCGCCAAAAAGAGCGACAGCAATTTGAGGTTGAGGTTTTCCGAAAACCCCAGCCGTGACCAGGAGCCGAAATAACCGGTTTTTTTCCATCCCGTCGAATCAGACGGGTTGGGTTTGGTGTTCTTGGGCTGCTCCATCGGCCTTTTTGGTTTGGTTCAGAATTTCGCTTAGTTTGGCCCGGGTTTGGGTTTTGTCTAGGTTTTCCAAAATCGTTCCTTGAATGGCAATCGACACCTGCCCCCGTTCTTCCGAAACCACCACCACCACCGCGTCGGTGTCTTCCGACAAGCCAATGGCAGCCCGGTGGCGGGTGCCCATCTTGGCGTTCACGGGGTTTCTGGATGTGAGGGGAAGAATGCAGCCGGCGGCGGCCAGCCGTCCCCGCCGGTCGATGATCACCGACCCGTCGTGCAGGGGAGATGAGGTGTGAAAAATGGCCTCCATGATTTCCACGGTGGGAAGGGCTTGGACGGGTTTGCCCTTTTCGATGAAATCGCGAAGACCGCCCTCCCGTTCGATGGCAATCAACGCCCCGATGCGCCGGGGGGCCAACACAAAGGCGGTTTGCACCACCACGTCAATCAGGTCGGAGCGAGACACCCCGGCGCCCTCGCGCATGGTAATCAGCCCCACCTGGGCCAAGGCGTTGCGGATGTCGTGCTGAAACAGCACCACCAGAATCACCATGGCGGAACTAACCATGTTTTCCACCAGCCAGCCGGTGGCGTCGAGAGAGAACACCGTGGCCAGCACATAGGTGCCCCCCAGAATCACCGTTAGGCCAATCACCATGGGAATGGCGCGGGTACCGCGGATCAGCAGCAAAAACCGGTAAATCACCACCGCCATCACCCCCACGTCAATAAAGTCGGGGATGCGGATCGTGGCCAGCAAATTCACCAGTTTTTCAGACATTCCGTTTCCTCCCTAGGGTTGTCTGTTGAGTCACCACAGGCATTTTATTGAACAGGTCAAGATCAGAGACCATCCCATCGTCCATTTTTTTCCAATCTCTCCCACCCCCCTTAAGAAAAGCTGGGTAATGCGTTGAGCTTTATTGGGCCTGCCTCCACACTCCCCGTTCATCAGCAACATCCCTGGCTACGCCATGTTTTCAAGCCGTATTCAAATCATGACAGGGGCGAGTTACGAATTCTCCGGGGCCGGTTCCGGGGGGTTGGGATACAGACTGGCCAGAATTCCCCGCACTTCAGCCCCGTCAATCGTTTCCCGTTCAATCAGCTCCTGAGCCAGCTTTTCCAACGCCTGCCGGTAAGTATTCAGCAAGGTCATGGCCCGCTGGTAACAGCTGGCAATCATCCCCCGAATTTCGCCGTCAATCCGCTGGGCAGTGTGCTGGCTAACGTGATTGTGCTGCACCAAGTCGCGGCCCAGAAACATCTGCCCGGCCCGATCGGTGAACGCCACGGGGCCCATTTCTTCGCTCATGCCCCACTGCACCACCATGCGGCGCACCAGCTCGGTAGAGCGTTGAATGTCGTTGGCGGCGCCGGTGGTCACCTGTTGAAAGGCGATTTCCTCGGCGGCCCGGCCCCCCAGCATCATGGCAATCTGGGCGGTAAGCTGGGTGCGGTTCATGCTATGGCGGTCCTCGGCGGGCAGCAGCATGGTCACCCCCAGGGCCCGCCCCCGGGGAATGATCGACACCTTATGCACCGGGTCCACTTCTGGAATCAAAGCGGCCACCAGGGCGTGCCCGGCCTCGTGATAGGCCGTCACCCGTTTTTCCTCGGCGGAAATGACCATGCTGCGGCGTTCGGACCCCATGGTCACTTTGTCTTTGGCGTGTTCAAAGTC
This sequence comes from Deltaproteobacteria bacterium, assembly GCA_029858505.1. Classification (GTDB taxonomy): domain Bacteria; phylum SAR324; class SAR324; order SAR324; family JACQKK01; genus JAOUEW01. The sequence goes on along the minus strand of JAOUEW010000001.1, from coordinate 48,576 downwards.
TTCCATGTTCACCCATTCTTTGTTTTGGCGGGCGGCCCACAAAGCCGCTTCGTTCACCATGTTGGCCAGGTCGGCCCCGGTAAACCCAGGGGTGCCCTTGGCCAGCACCTGCAGGTCGGTGTCGGGGGCCAAGGTCATGGTTTTGGTGTGCACCCGCAAAATGTCTTCCCGGCCCCGCACGTCGGGCAGGGGCACCACCACGTGGCGGTCGAACCGGCCGGGGCGCAGCAGGGCCGGGTCCAGCACGTCGGCCCGGTTGGTGGCCGCCACGATAATCACGCCCTCGTTCGGTTGAAAGCCGTCCATTTCCACCAACAACTGGTTCAGGGTTTGTTCCCGCTCGTCGTGCCCCCCGCCCAGGCCGGTTCCCCGGTGGCGGCCCACGGCGTCAATTTCGTCGATGAAGATAATACAGGGGGCATTGCGTTTGCCTTGCTCAAACAGATCCCGCACCCGGCTGGCCCCCACCCCCACGAACATCTCCACGAAGTCTGAACCGCTGATGGAAAAGAAGGGAACCCCCGCCTCTCCGGCAATGGCTTTGGCCAGCAGGGTCTTTCCCGTGCCGGGCTGGCCAATCAACAACACGCCTTTGGGAATTTCTCCCCCCAACCGGTCGAATTTTTTGGGGTCTTTGAGGAAGTCCACGATTTCCTTCACCTCTTCTTTGGATTCCTCGATGCCGGCCACGTTTTGAAAGGTGATGGGGTTCTCGCTGCCCTGGGTGGCCTTCAGGTTAATCTTGCCAAAGTTCATGGCGCGGTTTCCCCCGCCCTGCATTTGGCGCATGAAAAAAATCCACAACCCAATGATGAGAATCAGAGGCAGCCAGCCGGTGAGGAAGGCAAAGAACAAACCGTCTTGGCCGGGGGTTTCGGCCTTCACCCGAATGCCCCAATCCACCAACTGGGTCACCGTATCGGCATTTTTGGGAATGTAGGTGACAAACGTGGTGTTGTTGTCGTACTGGCCAGAGACCTCTTGCCCCCGGATGGTCACTTCGGCCACCTTGCGGCTTTCGGCCTGGCGGAGGAAATCGCTGTACGATACCTGAACCGCGGGGGCCTCGGTACCCATGGATCGGATCAACAGCATCAGGGCGCCCAGAATCAGCAGCCAAATGGCCAGACTTTTCAGGTTGGAATTCACGGTGATTCTCCAGCAGTGGTTTTCCGGAAACTCCCAGGGCCACGTTAGGCCCCCCTGCTCCCAGAAATTCCGTGTTAAAATGGTTAGCGTCTATTGTAAACGGGGGAAGGTTTTACCACAACGGGGAAAAGGATGGCGGCCCCCCCGCTGGTTGGGTTAGATGTACATAGGGTTATATCCACCGCCGGTTTCTTCCACCCTTTCTTTTTTTGTTCCCATGCCAAGCAAGGAACTGTTTCAGGCCCTGGAATGGGCCCACTACGCGGAACGGTTCCGAGACAAGGTATTTGTCATCGGGTTGCCGGAAACAGCGTCGTTTACCCTGCTGCTGCCCGACATCAAGGTGTTGACCGGCTACCGGATTCAGGTGGTGCTGGCGGCCCCCGACCCCCAGGGCACCCTGGAGGGGCTGGTGGCCCGTTCCAACACCCGGGGCACCCGGTTTCAATGGATTCCCCCCGAACACCCCCTCCACCCAGGGGAACTGAAGGCCATTTTGGCCCAAGGCCGCACCCCTCTGTTAACCAGCCGGGAAGCCGGCCAGGAATATCCCTCCCCAGCCCACCGCCTGGCGGGGAAAGCCGCCCAGGCCCTGGAAGCCCACAAACTGTTTTTGCTGCTGCCGGATACCTCCCCCTGGCAAAAGGCCCTGGGCCGCAGCCATGTAACCGCCGAGGAACTGGCCGCTTGGCGAAAATCCCCCCCACCCCCAGAGGTTTCAACGGAATTGCTGAATTTCATTGAGCGGCAATTGGCCCAGGGGGTGTCTGACTTGGTGTTGCTGGATGGAGAACCCACCCAGTTGTTCCGAGAAGTGTTTACCTACGACGGGGCGGGGGTGTTGTTCAACCGCACCCGGCAACCCCACATCCGCCAAGCCAGGGTAGAAGACATTACCAACCTGATGTTGTTGATCCGCCCTGGGGTGGAGGAAGGCCGCATTCTGCCGGTGGAAGAAAACGAGGTGGAGGAACACATCCATCAATATTGGGTCTACGACATCGAGGGAGATTTGGTGGGGGTAGCCCGGCTGAAACCCCAGGGAGACCAAGCCGAATTGGCTCAATTCACCACCCTATCCCGTTACCGGGGGCGGGGGCGGGCAAAGGAACTGGCCCAGCGGCTGATTGACCAAGCCCGCGGCCAGGGGTATCAAGCCGTGTTTGCCCTGAGCGTAGACCCCCGCATGTGGGCCTTCTTTCAGGGGCTGGGGTTTCAAGAAGTTCCCCGGGAAACCCTTCCCACAAGCTGGAAGAAAGGGTACGATTTTTTACGGCCATCCAAAGCCTTTCGGCTTCACTTCAAGCCATAACCATTTTTTCTCTTCCTACTCTCATGTTTATTTCTCCATGACTCAACTGATCGCTGGCGTGCAGTACCCCCATCAACCGCCTTATTTAGTGGCCTCCTACCAAGCGGGACGGCTGACCGTGCTGGACCAAACCAGCCTCCCCCTGGAAGAACGCAACTTGGTGCTGGAAGACCTGGAAAGCGTAGAGCATGCCATCCGCACGCTCACGGTGCGGGGCGCCCCCTTGATCGGGGTGTCGGCTGCCTATGGTTTTTGCGTGGCCATGCAAGCCTCCGCGGAACGCCCCAAATCCGAGGCCGACCCCCGGGCCCGGGACGCCCTGACCCGGCTGCGGGCCACCCGCCCCACCGCGGTGAACCTGTTTTGGGCCATGGACCGCATGGAATCGGTGTGGAACAAAGCCCCGGAAACCGGCTGGTTCACCGTGCTGGAGCAAGAGGCCCTGGCCATTCACCAAGACGGCGTGACCCAAGACCAAAAAATGGCCGACTACGCCGCCAGCCTGCTGGTGCCAGAAGCCCGGCTGATCACCCATTGCAACACGGGGCCCCTGGCCACTGGGGCCCTGGGCACGGCCTTGGGAGCTTTGATTCATGGCCACAACAAACTGGGGGGGTTTCACGTGTATGCCGACGAGACCCGCCCCCGCCTGCAAGGGGGGCGGCTGACCATTTGGGAGCTGGCCCGCCACAAGGTGCCCCATACCCTGATCTGCGACAACATGGCGGCTTCGCTGATGAGCCGGGGAAACATTCATAGCGTGTGGGTGGGGGCCGACCGCATCGCCGCCAACGGAGACACCGCCAACAAAATTGGCACCTTTCCCCTGGCCATCTCCGCCGCCCGCCACAAAGTGCCCTTCTATGTGGTGGCTCCCACCTCCACCGTGGACCCCACCACCACCTCCGGCAAGTCCATTCCCATCGAAGAACGCAGCCCAGAGGAAATCACCCAGGGCATGGGGGTGGGAAACCCCCCGGTGTGGAACCCGGCCTTCGACGTGACCCCGGCGGAATTGATCTCCGCCATCATCACCGAACAGGGCGTGCACCGTGGACCGCGATATAATTTTTCAGGGATGAAACACGTACGCCCGACCTAGATGTTTTATCTCCATTTGTGATGCAGAAAGTTTTAACGATATTTGCTCCCCGCTGAAACAGCTATTGCACTTCGGTGTAAGATGCCCTCAGCGGGGTTCTTTTTGGAGAAACAGCACCCCTTTTCCCCAACCATACCTCTCCCTGGCACTTGCGGTGCCTGTCCCTTTACTCGAAGCCATCGGTTATTCGATTCATCCGCGCGGAATATATAGACAGGACGGAAACAAGCACCCAACCCACCGGACGCGAATCATTCCCCTCCATGAAGGGGAGGGGAAGCCCCCGCAGGGGGCAGGGGAGGAGTGTTGTTAGGGCGGGTGTTTTAGAGAGGGACCATACGCAGTGCGAAGGGCACTTGAACAACCAAAAGCTGAATTCACGAATTGTCTGGAACAACCCCAGACACATTACCCCAGAAACAACCCCGGCTTGGTGGCGCGCCACAGTTGGGGGGGTGCCGAGACTTGGGCCCCCAATTGGGCGGCGGCATGCCAGGGCCAGCGGGGGTTGTAGAGCATCCCCCGGGCCAGGGCGGCCATGTCGGCATGGCCCTGGGCAATGATTTGGTTGGCATGATCGGGCTGGGTAATCATTCCCACGGCCATCACCGCCAAGCCGGTTTCTTCCTTCACCCGGCGGGCGTATGCCACCATATAGCCCGGTTCCAGCTTGGGCACGGTTTGCTTGGGATCCAACCCCCCGCCCGACACATGCATGTAAGCGCAGCCCCGGTCTTTCAGGGCCTGGGCCAACACCACTGTGTCGTCCACCCCCCAACCGCCGTCCATCCAATCGCTGGCCGACACCCGAATGCCCACCGGTTTTGGAGAGGGAAACCCCTGCCGCACGGCCTCAAACACTTCCAGCACAAAGCGCATCCGGTTTTCCCGCGAACCCCCATAGGCATCCGTCCGCTGGTTGGTCACGGGAGACAGAAATTCATTCAGCAGATAACCGTGGGCGGCATGGACTTCCACCGCGTCGAACCCGGCCCGGTGGGCCCGGCCAGCAGCCTGGCCAAAGGCTTCTCGCACGCGCTTCAACCCGGCGGCATCCAGCGGGTGGGGGGTGCGCTCCCCGGCCTGAAAGGGCAGGGGGGAGGGCGCTTCCGTCTCCCAGCCGCCTTGATCCAATGGCACCTGCTTGCCACCCTCCCATGGCTTGGCCGTGGATGCCTTGCGGCCAGCATGGGCCAGTTGTATGGCCAAGGGCATGGCCGAAAATTCCCGCAACATAGAAACAAGACTTCCCCAGGCCTGTTCTTGCCCCTCGTTCCACAACCCAGGGCAAGCCGGGGTGATGCGCCCCTCCGGGGTTACGCCGGTGGCCTCGGCAATCAACAGCCCCGCCCCACTGTGCGACAAGTTGCCCAGGTGAATGTGGTGCCAGTTCCCCACCACACCCTCACGGGCGGAGTATTGGCACATGGGGGCAATCACAATGCGGTTCGGCAGGGTAAGGTCCCCCAGGGTGATGGGGGTAAACAGGGGAGGCGTTGACATGGCGGCTCAGAGAGAAAAACAGGGCTTCAATGGGAATAAATAAACCATCGCTACAACATATCCGGGTCAACCTGACCCGTTCGCCGGTTAAATATCCAGGTTCTTCACCTTCAGGGCGTTTTCTTCGATGAATTTACGGCGGGGTTCGACCTGGTCGCCCATCAGGATGGTAAAGATGGTGTCCGACTCCACCGCGTCGTCCACCACCACTTTCATCAGGCTGCGGCGGGTGGGGTCCATGGTGGTTTCCCACAATTGTTCCGGGTTCATTTCTCCCAGCCCTTTGTAGCGCTGGATTTCCACCCCTTTGCGGCCGTATTCCACCATGGCCCGATAGGCCTCTCGCCAGTTCTCGCAGGCAATGGGTTCGTTGTCTTTCCCGGTCAGGGTCACGGCGCCGGTGCCCAGTTTTTCGGTGAGGGCTTGATGCAGGTGGGCCAACTGCTGGTATTCGTACACGTCCAGGCTGGCCAGCACCCCGGTGGAGGTTTTCACCGTGGTCTTGCCCTGGGTAATCTCCACGTTGTCGGTTTGGTCTTGGGGGCGCACAACCAATTGAAAATCGGGCAGGGTGTCTTTCAGCCGCACCAGGCCCTGCAGCACGAATTCGGCGCCTTCGTGGGCGGGCACAATGCCATGGGTCAACATCAAGTCCACCACCATGCGCAGCGACGGGCTGGAGGTGATGGTCTGGTAGCCCTCGTAAAATTCCCGAGACCGGTTCACGATGTCGGTCATGTCTTTGCCAGAGATCTTTTTGCCGTCTTGGCGGGTGAGGGTGAGTTTATCGGCGGACCACTGGGTTAGGGTGCGGCTGAGTTCTTTTTCGTCTCGCACATAAAATTCTTCTTTGCCGCGCTTAACCTTGAACAGCGGTGGCTGGGCAATGTAGAGATAGCCCCGGTCAATCAAATCGGGCATTTGGCGGTAGAAGAACGTGAGCAGCAGGGTGCGGATGTGACTGCCGTCCACGTCGGCGTCGGTCATCAGGATAATCTTGTGATAGCGCACTTTGTCGGGGTTAAAGTCTTCCCGCCCAATGCCGGTGCCCAGGGCGGTAATCATCACTTTGATTTCCTCGCTGTTCAGCATTTTGTCGAAGCGGGCTTTCTCCACGTTTAAAATTTTACCCTTCAGGGGCAAAATGGCCTGGTTCTTCCGGTCCCGGCCCTGCTTGGCGGACCCTCCGGCCGAATCGCCCTCCACCAGGAACAACTCGCTTAAGGCGGGGTCCCGCTCTTGGCAGTCGGCCAGTTTGCCCGGCAGAGAGGAAGAATCGAGGGCGTTCTTGCGGCGGGTGAGTTCCCGGGCTTTGCGGGCAGCCAGCCGGGCCCGTTGGGCGTCCACCGCTTTGCCCACGATTTTTTTGGCCACCTGGGGGTTTTCCTCCAGCAGGTGGGCCAACCCCTGAGACACGATGGTTTCGATGATTCCTTTCACTTCCACGTTGGTCAATTTGATTTTTTTCTGAGACTCAAACTGGGGGTCGGGGTGCTTCACCGAAATCACCGCGGTTAACCCCTCCCGCACGTCTTCGCCGGACAAGTTTTCTTTCAGGTCCTTGGCCATGTTGTTGGCCGAGGCATAGGTGTTCAGGGTTTTGGTGAGACCCGCCTTAAAGCCAGACAGATGAGACCCGCCCTCGTGGGTATTGATGTTGTTCACGTAGGTAAAAATGTTTTCGTTGTAGGTCTCGTTGTACTGCATGGCAATTTCCACCTCTACGCCCTTTTCGTTGCCAGTAAAAAAGATGGGGTCGGGGTGCAGGGTGCCCTTGGCTTTGTTCAGAAATTCCACGAACGACACAATGCCGCCTTCGTAGAAGAACTCGTGGGATTTGTCGGAGCGTTCGTCGCGGATGGTGATTTTGATGCCGCGGTTGAGGAAGGCCAGTTCCCGCAGGCGCTTGGAGAGAAAATCAAAGTTCATCTCCACGTGATCAAAAATCTGCCGGTCGGCCAAAAAGGTGGTGCGGGTGCCGGTGCGGGGGGTTTTCTCGCCCTTTTCCAGTTTGGAGACGGCGTTGCCCCGCTTGAACTGCATGTTCCACGAATAGCCGTCCTTCATCACCTCCAGCAGCAGCTTCTCCGACAGGGCGTTGACCACCGAAGCCCCCACCCCGTTTAAGCCGGAAGACACCTTGTAAGAACCCTTGTCGAATTTTCCCCCGGCGTGCAGGGTGGTCATAATCAGTTGGCAGGCGGGAATGCCCGATTCTTTGTGGATGTCCACGGGAATGCCCCGGCCATTGTCTTGCACGGTCACGCTGTTGTCGCGGTGCAAAATCAGGTTGATCTCGTTGCAGTGGCCCGCCAAGGCTTCGTCGATGGAGTTGTCCACAATTTCAAACACCAAGTGGTGCAGGGCGTTTTGATCCACCCCGCCGATGTACATGCCGGGCCGTTTGCGCACCGCTTCCAGCCCTTCCAGGGTGGTGATGTTGTCGGCGGTGTAGGTTTGGGGGTTGCTCATGGCTGCGATTCCGTTCGGCTGGGATATGGTGAATAATATCAGTGGTTACATGGCCCAGGCCCAGGGGAGGCCCGGCAAAGTTGTCATCTGCTTATTATAACCATTTTTCCGCCGGAACAAAATGATTCGGGGAAACCTCTACATCACCTATTTTTCCCCTTCCCCTGCCCCCCTTCTCCTCATTTTGGCCATCACCCGGATGACGCAGGGGCCTTTCTGGGTTATTCTCCTTGGCAGGTTCCCCCAGAGATTCCATAGCGTTTTCCTCTCCGCCCAAAATCGGGGGCCTGGGTGGCCGTGATGAACACTTGATTGTCTAGCTCGTCCAAGCGGGCCGCCAAATGCTCCCGCACCTTGGCATCCAATTCGGAAAACAGATCGTCCAGAATCAACACCGGTCTGGCCCCCAGTTGTTGGCACAGGCGGTTGGCCCCCAGCAACAAGGCCAGCAGGGCGGCCCGGTATTCTCCTTGAGAGAATTCCCCTTCCTTGGCGGTGGCCCCCCCCTCGGTGAGGGTCATTCGATAATCGTCCCGTTGGGGGCCATACAGGGCATATCCCGCCTGGGATTCTTTTTCTTGGGCGGCTTGCAAAAACTCCGGCCATCCCACCGGGTCGGCCGGCAGCGATGAGCGGTAGGTCAGGGTCAACCGGCCCTCCCGGCCGGTGATGCCCTGAAAGGATTTCTCCATTTCTGGCCGCAGCTGGCTTACGGTCAATTCCCGGCGGCCGGTGATGTCTTGGCTTTTTTCCATGAACAGCCGGTTCCAGTCGGCCAACGAAGACAGGTCTCCCTGGCGCAGCAAGCTGTTTTTTTGGGCCAGCACCACCCGCAGCTGCTTCAGGGATTCCAAATAGCCCCGGTCGTGGAAGGAAATCAATCGGTCGAAGAAGGCCCGGCGATAGGCCGGAAAGGAACGGTAAAAATACAAATGTTCGGCGTTGAACAACAGTGAAAAGAACAGGGGTAAGTATTCCGAGGTTTTCCCCACCGGTTGACCGTCTAGCCAAACTTTTTTTCCTCCCCGGGCAATTTCGATTTCCACCAGGCAGGGGCGCCCCTGGCGGGTAAAGCGGGCTTTGATGCGGGCGGTGTCTTGCCCTTTGCGTATGAGAGGCTCTAACCGGCGGGAGCGGAAGGATTCGAGGTGGGTGATGAGATGAAGAGCTTCGGCCAGATTGGTTTTTCCCTGGCCGTTGGCCCCCAAGAACAGGTGAATGCCTTCTCCCAGGGGCAAGAACAATTCCTGGTAGTTCCGAAAACCAGACAAACCCAATTCTTGAATCACCATTCGATCCGCAGGGGCATCACCACCGACAGAAAGGAGTCGTCTCCCGGCACGTGAATCAGACAGGGATTGAGGGGGCCGTTCAGTTCCATCTGCACGTTCTTGGCGCCGTCCAGCACCTTCAGCACGTCTAGCAGGTAACTGGCGTTGAATCCCACCTGAACGGACTCTCCGGCGTATTCCACCGGCAGTTCGTCGCTCACCTCTCCCACTTCGCTTTTTTCGCTTTCCAACCGAATGTTGCCCGCCTCCAGGTTCAGTTTCACCGGCTTAATTTTGTCACCGCTCATCAACGAAATAATGGTGAGGGTGCTCAGCAAGCGGTCTCGTTCTGCCACCACGTGGCGGGGATTCCCCCGAGGAATGATCGGATCCACGTTGGGGAATTTTCCCTCTATCAGCCGGGTGGTCAGTTCCAGCTGGCCAGCCTTGGCGGTGAGGGTGCGTTCATCAAACGAAATGTCCACCGGTCCCTGGGCGGCCTGGGCCACCTTCGACAATTCCTCCAGGGCTTTTCGGGGAATGATGATTTCCGGCGGGGCATTCAGTTGGGGCTGGTCTACCTCCAGCATTACCTGGGCCAGCCGGTGGCCGTCGGTGGTGGTCCAGCGGGCGGTATGGCCGTTGCTGATATTCAGGCAGACGCCCATTAGGGTTTTTCTGGATTCGTTGGTTTGGATGGCAAACTTGGTGCGTTCAATGGTCTGCCGCAGGGCTTTGGGTTCCATGCGGAAAGATTGGGAAAGTTTCACCGATTCCATGCGGGGGTACAGCCCAATTTCCATGGTGGGCAGCCGCAGTTTAGAAGGACCGCTTTCCACCATCACCCATTTCTGGTCATCGGAACGAATGGAAATGGTTTCCTCGCGGAATTCCTTGCAGATATCCAACAGTTTCTTCGCCGACACGCAGATGGATCCGCTTTGATTCACCGTCACGGGAAATCGTCCCCGAATGGAGATTTCATAGTCCGTGGCCGAAAACTCAACTTGGTTTTCTCCCACGCCTTCGGAGGTCAGCAGAAAGTTCGACAAGATGGGCTTGGTCGAGCTTTTGTCGGTAATGGGCGTAATGATTTGCAGCGCTTGTACTAAGACGGATTTAGAGAGAAGAATATCCATGTTTATTTAATAGTAGAAGTAGAAAGAGAGTTATTTTGTTAATATTTTATATATCTATTTGTTTTGTTATGTTTATTAGTAATTTCGGTATGTTTATTTATTGATTATAATATGTTTAATAAATGTTTATAATAATTTCGAATTCCGTGGGTGGTTCTGCAGAATTTTCCCAATGCCGATAAACCTAGCCTGTTATACTGGAAATGATGCCCTCCCGCACGAAAAACATTTTAAATTCCTTGATTCCATAGTGTTTTGCATGTCGATGTTTTGTCGAATAAATTTTAGTCGAAATCCAAAAACACACATCATGCCGTGATCCCGATTTATCTTTGGGAAAGATGGGCTTGTAACCGCATCACCAGTTTTTTCAACCCCGGATCTTCCGCCATGTCTTTTTCTAGCAACTTTAATCCGTGCAAAACAGTGCTGTGGGTGCGGTGATTAAACCGTTGACCGATGTCTTTGAGGGCCAAACCAGAGGAATGTCTCAGCAGATACATGGCAATCCGCCGGATGGCCGATAGATGGGCTGTACGCCCAGCACCCAACAGCGTTTTCATGGAGATGGAAAAATGATCGCACACGTCTTCCAATACCTTGTCTTGGGGGATCAACCCGCCATGGCTTTCTTCGCTCTCTAGGTAGGGTGCCGCTTGTTCTTGAATGAATTCCAGGGTGAAATCTTTTTGGTACAACGATTTGAAGGCCACCAGTTTTAAGATCACACCCTCCAACTGCCGTGGGTTTCCCCGAATGCGGCGGGCCAGCAAGCCCAGGCCTTCCTCTGGCAATTTCAATCCTTCCTCGGCGGCGCGGTTCCGCACCAGTTCGGTTCGCCCGCGTTCATCTAATGGCACCAGCTGGGCAATGACCCCCATTTCTAGCCGGCTGCGCAGCCCCTCGGTCAAATCCCGCATGCTTCGGGGAAGCTGGCGCCCCGCCAGCACCAACTGCCGCCCCTTGCCGTGCAACGCGTCGAAGGTGTGGGTCAGTTCTTCCTGGGCTTTCACCGAGACGGGCAGAAACTCCAAGCCATCCATCAGCAGGCAGTCCAGGTTGCGAAAGGTCTGCCGCAACTGTTCCATGCGCTTGGAGCGGATGCCCTCCAACACGGCGTTGGTGAAATCTTCCGCCGATAACACGGCGATTTTTGCCCCAGGATGATTGCGCCGGATGAGCCCCGCCGTGGCCATCAACAGATGGGTTTTTCCCAGCCCCTCATCTCCCACCAGCATTAAGGGATTGTACCGCCCCGGGAACAGGGCGGCTTCTTGGGCCAGGGCCGCCGCCGCATGGTTGTCTCCCGTGGCTTGAAAGTTTTGAAAGGTAAAGCGTGCCGATCCTGGCGGGGGGTCGAATCGAGAAGGAGCGGCCGCGATGCTATCCGCCGGGGCGGGTTCCTCGCCGTTGCCCAGGGCCAACTCCAGCCGGAATGGTTCCACCAGACCCAGGGGTTGAAACCACTGGGTAAGGTTTTGGCGCAGCAAGGTCAAGTGATGACGCAGGATGTGGTTTAAAAAAAATGTGTTGGGCACGCCGGTAAAAGCCACCCGCCCCGGAGAAAAAGCCGACAATCGCAAAGGGGCCAGCCAGCTTTCCACATCTTCTGGCGGAAGACGATGCGTCAAGGCCTGACGACAGCGGTTCCAAGTTTCGATCAGGTTTGGATCCATACGGCCAAAATTTTTTTCAAGTGTTTATAGGGGTGGTTTCCCCAAGCCGTGATAGTTGGCCATGGATTCATGGACACATCAAAAGTCTCTTGGTTCCCCCCTAGGCCAAAACCCTTAGTTTGCCGGAGAAGTCAGGGCGTCCGGCCGCCGGGGGTTCACAAACAACACCCGCGTGCGGTTTGAGGTTTTGGTTTGCAGGGCAATGCCACTTTTTTGTAGTTCCGATTGAATCATCCGCCGCATCCGAGAAGGCTCCTCGGTGGAAAACAATTCGACCTCCAGGTAATAATCCGCGTTTTTCAATTCCGACAAATTCCGCACTCCGGAAAGGTTTTCCAGCACGTCTAAAATTTTGTTTTTCTCGTCGTCGTTGTACCCCCGAAAAGACAACAAGAAGGCCCGGCCTTCGCTGTCTATTTTTTGGTAATAGGCGGCGATTTTATCAATGGTCTGCTGGGAAGCCTGCCGTGCCGCGGCCGAGGCAGCCCCGGCCAGGGCTTTTTCCCAGTCGTAGGGCCCGGCGTTGGGCAGCAACAGTTTCTTGCCTTCCACGTCGGCCGTGGCCAGTTGTTCTCCACTGTTGGTGTCGTACACGCTGACGCGAATGGTGGCGTAGGCCGCGTGGAATTTTTCATCTTTGTTTTGGCGCTGACCAGAAACGTTTTCAAAACTCACCATGATGTCGGCCTGTTGGGCCAGGGCCAGGGCCAGCAGGTCTTCCTTTTGGGTGTCTACCTGGGCGCCTTGTTCAATTTCGGCGTAAACGCGTTCGGTTTCTTTTTCGTTGAACACCCGAAAGCCCATTTTTCCGTATTCATCTTGAATGGCCTCCAGCGCCGAGCGATTGGCGCCGTGGTTTCTGGGCAGGGCGTTTTTGTTGTTGCTGGCGTACACCACCATCAGGCGGCGGTTGCCCATTTTTTGGTGCAGAATGCGCAGGGCCGCCAGGCGGTCTTTCAGCAGGTTTTTTTCCACCGTGGCTTCGATTTTGACCCGCATGCTGGATCCATCCGGAGACACCGATTCTTCCAACACTTTATATTTGGTGACGAATCCTTCGCTGGAGGTGAGGATTTTGTCTTTGATGACCTCGAAGTTTTCCATGACGGTTTTGGAGTCGAGCAGCACCCCCACGCTTTGTTCCACGGCGTTGCGCTGGGCGTTGCGCACGGCTTGTTCCCTGGCGGCGGCCCGGTTGCCAGAAAGGATGGCGGCCTCGCCCTCGGCGATGACGTCATCGGCCAGCGCGGGGGCCGCGTGCAGCACGGCCAACAGCACAACCAACCGCCAAACCCTAGAAATGGAAAGGGAAGAATTCATGGGAGATGCCTTTCAGAAAGGGGCATTCAAGGGAGAGGATGGGGGGCGAAGCCTTCTCCCTGTTCATGGAACATACTCAAAAAGACGCAAACCTGGATGCTATAAAGGTTTCAAATATTCTACCGGAAAATGTGGGGAGCTTCCACTGGGGCGGGTGGAGGTTGGGTGGGCTGGGTTGGGGCGGGTACCGGTTGGGCGGAAGGCCCAGGCACAGCGGCGGGATGCTCTGGTACCGGGCCGACCGGCGGATTCACGGCGGGAGGATTTGCCGTGGGGGGCTCGGGGTTGTGGGCGGGAGGAACCTCTGGAGAAGCGGGGGTTTCTGTGGGGGGAATGGGTTTGTTTGGCGCGGGGGTTTTGGCTCCGGGAACCTTGACTTCCATGTCTTCCAAGGCTTCCTCTTCCGGATACAACAGGAAGTGCTCTCGTTTTCCCTGGGTTTTGGGAAGTCTGGAGGGCGGCGAGAGGTGTTGATACAGGGCGATCCATTGCTCCGGGTTCAAAGTTCCCCTGGGAAAGCCCCGTTTTTCCATCATTTCCGTCCAGTTGTCCAAGTCGCTCTTTTTTTGCAACAGCAGGTAACTCATGGCCAAGTGATACGAGGCCAGGTCCAGTTCCTTCAGGTAAATGTGGACCTGGGCCAAGTTGTAGTGAGCATCGGCCAGATTCAGATAAATGTAGTAATTCTCCAAGGAAGACTGAGCCACCACGTCTTCTTGCCACAACAAATCATCCGGCTGAGAAAAATGTTCGGCCAGCAGGTCTTTGAACCGGTAGAAGGGTTCTTCCTCTTCTTCCATCAAGGGTTCCAGGCGGGTCAGTTGGTCTTCGCTCAATCCCTTCAGGGTCAGCACCCGTTTGGCCCGTTGGTTATAACGAAAAGTTTTTTCTTCCAGCTGGGGCACCGGGTCAAACAGCACCATCCGCCACACCCGCACCGAATCGGCGTAATTTAAGTCTTGGGCCAAGTCGTTGGCTTTTTCCAGCAGCCGAACCGGTTGGCCGTCGTCGTCCTCGTCTTCTCCCGTTCGCAGGGGAATGGGGGGGCTGTCGGGGGTGGGAAAGAGTACCTCGGTAAACACATGCCCCAGTTCCACCAGGGCCACCTCTCGGTCTTGGGCCGCGGAGGGGACGCTGGTTCCGGGGGGATAAATTTTTTGGAAGGAATAGGCCCGGGTGAGAATCAACGGAGCGGGCGGGGTTTCCATGTAGGGGTAACGCAGGGATATTGCCGCTTCGATTTCAATGGTGCGTAGCAACCCACCGCCTTGTAATTCTTTGTCGTTGGTGGCCAGTTTGCGCACCACGCCCCCCAGGTGGGCCACGTTGGGCAGGCGAACGCGGGGCCGGTCCATCACTCGGTACAGCCCCCGGCTGGAAAGGTCTTGGCCCAGGGTTTTCTTCAGGGCATCCAACTCGGCGGCGCTGGCCGTGGTGCCGCGGGACGTGGATATGGGTTCCAGCACCAGGGTATCCACCAGCCTGTCAATCAACGGCGGCCCTGCCGGGTCGCTGACCTGTAAGCCGGAGCACCCGGCCAACATCAGAACAAACCCCAATCCGGCAAACAATCCGGCGGGCTTCCCAACGGTGTGGCGCGGGGGGCGGCGAGCGGTAAAAATAGAGATCAACCCACCAGTAGTGAACATGATTGGTTCCTGACTAACCGATTTTCCGTACCAGCCGTAACACTTCCATCATCCACCCATAGGACCGGCCATGGCGCAGCAGGTCTTGAAAAGCATCCACATACCGGACAATCAATTCAAAGATCACCAGGGAGAAAATGCTGCCTTTCAAGATGCCCAACAGCCCGCCAAACAACCGGTCCGAAAATCCATGGGGATCCCGGGCCATTCGTTCTCCCAGGCCGCTTAGCACCACGCCAATGGCGTACCCCCCCGCCACGACCAGCAGATAAGCCAACAGACCCGCCAGCCGAGGGTCGTGAATCCAAGTAAAATATTTGGCCAGGGCCAAGTGAAGTGTTCCGGCGAACAGAAACCCCGTCAGCAAGCCTGCCACGGGAAACAGCTCTCGATGGGCACCCTTGGTGAGGCTGAACAGGGTGAAGATGGCCACCAAAGCGAGAAATAGGACATCCAAAACGTTCACAATGACCCCGTCAGAGCGTGAGTGCCCAGAAATAGCGTGTGAGCCCAGAAATATATTGTCCCGAAAGATTCCACATGAGATTCAACATACAAGAAAAGCGCCAAAAACGGGAAGAATGTTCCCCAAACCGGTTATATTTCACCGGTTTTCCACAAGCCATGGTACAACGCTACCGCCGCGGCCTGGGCCAAGTTGATGGATCGCACCCCCGGTTCCCGGATGGGCAGGGTGTAGCATTGATCGGGGTGGGACTGAAGGAACCCCTTGGGCAGACCTTTGGTTTCACGCCCGAAAAACAAATAATCCCCCCGCCGGGGGGCCATGTGGGTAAACGAACGGCCAGAGCGTGCCGAAAACAACAGGCAGGCGGCGGGGTCCAGACCCTCCACAAAGGCGTCGAGGTCCGGCTGGTGTTCCCAACTGACCAGGGGCCAATAGTCTAGCCCGGCCCGCTTCACCGCTGCGTCGCTCAGGTCAAACCCCAGTTTTCCCACCAAAATCAGGTGGCAGCGGGTGGCGGCGCACAGCCGGGCCACCGAGCCGGTGTTTTGGGGAATTTCTGGTTCCACCAGCACCACACGAAAGGGCGGATCGTTGTACAATATTTGAGGAGCCAGGGAGGGAGAGTTCATGCAGTGATTATTGGAGAAGAAAACATGACAGGCAAGCCCCATAACAAACCCAGGGTGCCCCCAGGGCAAACCCAAACCGGAAAATTCCCGGTGTTGGATTTGGGCATTCGCCCCTTGTTTGACCCGGTCCGGTGGCGGTTCACGGTGAACGGCTTGGCCGCCCGGCCCATGGAGCTGGACTGGACGGCCTTTCAGGCCTTGCCCCGGGTGCGGGCCCAGGCCGATTTTCACTGCGTGACCGGTTGGAGCCGCCTGGACGTGGACTGGGGGGGCGTGGCCATGGCCGAACTGGCGCGGTTGGCCCAGCCCCTGCCGGAAGCCCGGTTTGTGGTGGCCTGGTGCGCCGATGGTTACACCACCAACTTGCCCCTGGCCGAAGCCCTGGCGGCCAATGTGTTGTTGGCCGATACGCTGGATGGCCAACCCCTGCCCCTGGAACACGGCGGCCCAGTGCGGCTGGTGGTGCCGGACCTGTATGCCTGGAAGTCGGCCAAGTTTTTAACGGGGCTTACCTTTTTGGCTCAGGATCAGCCGGGATATTGGGAGCAGCGGGGGTATCACAACCACGGGGACCCTTGGACGGAAGAGCGGTATGGTTAACGGGAACCAGACTTTCAGTAGCCTGTCCTTCGTTCAGGGACCCTGACCGGTAGCCCTCCAGGTCCAGGGCGGCGAAGGTAAACCCCGCCGCCTTGATGGCCCGCGCCAAATCTTGCCCCAGGGCCCAGGCCCGTGCCATGTCTTCCGGGGGAAGCTCTATCCGGGCGGTGGTTCCGTGGTGGCGCACCCGCACCTGGGAGAACCCCAGCCCCCGCAGGGTCTGTTCCGCCTGTTCCACCTGGGCCAAGGCCTGGGGGGTTACCGCCGTGCCGTAGGGCAGGCGGCTGGCCAGGCAAGCCTGGGCGGGCTTCTGCCAGTTGGGCAGCCCCAGGGCCTGGGCCAGGGCTCGGGTATCGGCCTTGGTTAGCCCGGCTTCGGCCAGGGGCTGGGCCACCCGCTGTTCTTGGGCGGCGGTGAGTCCGGGCCGGTAATCTCCCAGGTCATCCAGGTTGGTTCCGTTTAAAATCACTCCCCATTCTTCCCGCTGGGCCAGCTCCTTCAACTGGCGATAGAGGGCGCCCTTGCAGTGATAGCAACGGGTAAGCCCGTTGCTCTGATAGGCCGGGTCGGCCATTTCCTTTCCCAAAATTACCCGGTGGTTTAGCCCCAGGGTTTGGGCGGTTTGCCGGGCCAGGGCCAGCTCTTCCCTGGGCAGGCTGGGGGAGTCGGCGGTGACGGCCAGGGCCCGGCCCCCAACCCGCTGGGCCAGCACCGCCACCAGGGTGCTGTCGACCCCGCCGGAATAGGCCGTGAGGGTAGATGGGTAGGAGGACAACAGTTCCAGCACCCGCTGGCCTTTGCGGGCCAAATCCGGCGGAAGGATGGGGTTCCAGGGCGGCGGGTTCACGGGGCTCACGGGGGGGTGGCGGGTTTGTTGTCAGATGATTGGGGTGGCTTGTGAAACGCATTCGAGGGCTGCGGAGAACCCCAACAGCACCCCTCCCCTGCCCTCTTCGCGGGCATCCCCTCCCCTTCGTGGAGGGGAAAAGAATCGAATCCGGTGGGTGAGGTGTGTTCTTCCGTTCAGTCTATAATATTCCGAACGGATTTTATCTCCCACCTCTCTGTCTAAGCCGTATTGTCCCTCCACGAAGGGGAGGGACAGGCACCGCAGGAGCCAGGGAGGGGTGCTGTTTCTCAGGAAAAAACAGGGGCGGGGGAAACCCCGCCCCGTCTGGTGACGAATGGTGACGATGGATTGACCAAAGGGTTACCAGCCACCCATGCCGTGGTGGCCTTCTTTCATGTGGTCTTTCATTTTTTTCTCGTGTTCGGCCACCCATTCCTTCCAGTTTTTCTCGCCCAAAATTTGCTGCATTTTCACCATGTGGTCTACCCGCAGTTGGTGAAGTTCGGTCATGTGGCCCGCCATCTGCTGGTGAATGTCTTTGGCCTTGGCGGCGTTCACGGGATAGGCATGCATGGCTTCCATCATTTGTTGATGCAGGGGCTGCATGGCTTCCATGTGGGCTTTCATGCCTTTTTTATGTTCTTCATGCAGGGCGTCCAAATCTTTTTTCTGTTTGTCGGTCAGATTTTTGTAAAAGGGCATGTCCTTCATGCCTTCCATGGGGCCCATTCCATGGCCGCGTTCCATGCCATGTTCTTTGCCGGGTTTTTTCGCCCAACCGGTAGAGGCCATCGAGATCACCATCAACGCGGTAAACAACGCCAGCGCGCCGCGCCGAGAAAACAATTTCGCAGATAAGGAAGTCATGGGTTTCTCCGAAAAAAGGGAATGATAAAACTATGGATAAAAACGGGAAAAAATATTGAAACAGCGGGCGGCTCTGCATGTATCCACCGCTCTCACAACACAAGCCACGCACGGATATATCTGGATATGACTTTGAGTACACGCCTTTTCCCTAAAAAACTCAAGGCAAAGGGAAGATGATTTTATGGGGGACTTCGCCCCCATTCCCCCTGTTCAGGGCAAAAAACCAGGGTTACGCAAAGGTCTCCATCTAAGAAAACGAGACCAAGTCCGGTTGGAATGTCCAGACAAGGATTAGAGTGTCCTGACCGCCCACAGGTTCAAATCCGGTTCCAAATAAACCGTTCCCTTAAAATTTCGTGGGCTGTTCCGGCAGAAATGACAGCCTGTCCAGGTTCAAGGCGGTGACGCTGATGTTTCCTCCCAACCGCACCGTGGTCACGTCGGCATGGGCATGGCCCTCCGACTGGGTGTCTCCCATGTAGGTGTGGCGCCACCCCCCCTTGTTGTCAGGGGAAAACAACGGGCCGTAGCGGTTGTCGAGCAGGGTGGTCCAGCGCACCGGGGTGTTGGGGTTCAACCGCCGGGGAAAATTGATGCTGACCAGCCGAGCCCCAGGGGGCAGACCTTGGCCCACCCAGGTGGCCATCATTTCAGACGCGCGGCGGCAGGATTCGTTCACCATGGCTTGGGCATCGGGTCCAGTGATGGCGTGGGTTCGCACCCACTCGCCGTATTCTTCCGGTTTGGTTTCGGTGGAAAACGCCGCGGCGGGAATGCCCATCAGGGCCGCTTCCATGGCGGCCCCCACCGTGCCGGAATTGAGGGTGAGGTTCAGCCCGTAATTAAAGCCAATGTTCACCCCCGCCACCACCCAGTCGGGGGGCTGGGGAAACAAACACTGGGCCCCCAGGTTCACGCAGTCGGCGGGGGTGCCGTTCACCGTGAAGGCCGGGCCGGGAAAGCCTTCCACCGGTTGGGCCCGCAAAGAACCAAACCGGGTCATGGATTTTCCCTTCCAGCTTTGTTCGCTGTCGGGCACCACCACCCGCACTTCTCCCAACTGGGCCAAGTGGTCGGCCAGGGGCCCTAAAAACGGCGAGCGGATGCCGTCATCGTTCACCAGCAAAAACACGGGCTTGTTGCTCATGGAAATTCATCCCTTAGGTTTTGGGTTTTTGGTTGTTCAAACGTTGGTCATCTCCACAGCACCACTCCCTTGCCCTTCGGGCATCCCCTCCCTTTCATGGAGGGGAATCACTCGAAGCCGAACAGGATATCTTTTGCAACCGCCCAAGGATCACCAGCCGATCGGTTGAATAGATTATCCGCTGGCTTCGAGTATTCTCCCTCTCCAAGGCTTAGGCGACTTGCCATTGGTTTACGGCCACAATATGGCGGGCGGCGGCCAGGGCCTCCATCAGGCTGGTTTCGTTGGCCAGGCCTTGGCCAGCAATGTTAAACGCCGTGCCGTGGTCCACCGATGTGCGGATGATCGGCAGGGCCAAACTAACCGAGTAACTTTGCTCAAACCCATGGGTTTTGATGGCGATGTGCCCCTGGTCGTGATACAGGGCCACCACCGCCTGATAGGCCCCCCGGATGGCGAAGTGAAACACGCTGTCGGCGGGCAGGGGGCCTTCCACCTTCAGCCCTTCGGCCTGGGCCTGGGCCACCGCCGGGGCAATAACCCTGGATTCCTCATCCCCCATCAGCCCGCCGTCACCGTTGTGGGGGTTTAACCCCGCCACGGCTATGGCGGCCCCCGGCAGCCCCAAAGACACCATGCCCAGGGCGGTCAGGCGAATCACTTCCAGCAGTTTGTCCACGGTTAGTTTGGCGGAGATGTCTCGGAAGGCCACGTGGCGGGTGACATGGGCCACCCGCAGGCCGCCAGAGATCAGCATGGTCAGGCATTTTCCGGCGAAGGGCCGCCCCAGGGTTTCGGCGCAAACCTGTTCCAAAATTTCCGTGTTGCCGATGAACTGGTGGTACCCCGCCTGCTGCACCGATTCTTTGTTGATGGGTCCGGTGACCAATGCCTGGGCCAGCCCCGCCAGGGCCAGCCGGGCCCCCAGCACCACGTATTCCACGCTGGCTTTCCCCGCCAGGGGGTGCACCCGGCCCATGGGCAGAGCGTCCAGCCCCGACCAGTCTCCGGGGGGTTCCAGCACGGGAATAACCTGTGGGTTGGAAGGCAAGTGTTCCAGCGAATCCACCCGGATGAAACGGGGCTTTAACCCCAGGGTTTCCGCCGTGCGGTTTAAGATGTTCACCGGGCCGATCACCGCCAGGGGCCCCTGGGCTTCCGGGCGGGCCAGGGCCTTCACGGTGATTTCTGGCCCAATGCTTAAGGGGTCACCAACGATGAGCAGCAGGGGCTTCATGGAAGGATCCAGGGTTAGGTTCTCAGCACTCGCGTGTTGTCCATCCGCAGGGTTATTTTTTTTCCGTCAAAGTATTCCAGCAGGTCCACCGCGTGTTTGCGGCCCACCCCCAGCAGGTCTTTGTATTCTACCACGGTAATGGAGCCATGCCCGGCCAGGTAAGTTTTCAAGGCCTGTTCGGCCTGGGCCAAAGCGGTGGGTAAATAAAACAGATCGTCTTTCACTTTTACCAGGGCCCCTTGATGGGCCGCCGTCTTGAGTAGTTTCTCTCCCTCCCGCCGATCCAGCCCGGCCGCTTCCAGCAGGGGAATCAGGCGGGGGGGTTGCAGCCCGGCTTGTTCCAGCAGGGCGGTTACTTTGGCCAACTGGGGGTTGGCGGGAGCCTGGGTTTGGGCGCCGGGAAGGGTGATCCGTTCCCCCGCCAGGGCAATGACCTGGGCCGCCGCCAAGTGGGCCAGTAGCCGGTGGATTTCTTTTTCCGTGTACAGGGCGGCCAGCTTTCCGGCGGCTTCGGCCCGGGTCAGGCCTCCCCGTTCGGGGGATAGCCGTTGTTGTTGTTCCAACACCCGCAGCAGAAATTTTCCCAGCCGGGCCACGACCTGGGGGTGGATAATCCGCTCTCCCAGCTCCATCACCCGCCCGGCAGCCAGGGCCTGGGTCAGGGCCTGTTGGTAGGCCTGGGGTCCCAGGCCAGTGCGCACCATGCCCTCTGGGGCTGCCAGGGGCCGGGGGCTTTGCAGGGCGGCGGCTTCTTCCACCCGCCAAGGGGGGTTGTCTCCGGCCAGGCGCTCCAGCCGTTGGGGAAGTTCCGCCCGGCCATGGCGGGAGGCGCCAGGGAGAGGGTCGGCCACCACCCCGCCCCCCAGGGTGGCCTGGGGAGACCCGCCCCGCAGGATGAAGCGGTCGCCCCAGCGGGCCGCCGCCGGGGCTTCCAGGTGCAGCATCACCCAGTGGTCACTTCCCGGCGGCAAATGGCCCTCTGGGGGCATGGCCCCCAGCACCGAGACCCGGGCAGATACGTCTTGGGTGCCCAGGTGCAGCCGCACCCGGCGGCTGAGGCGGGCGCCCTCCAGCAGCCGCACCCTGGCCGCCACCCGGCGGGTGACCCCCAAACTGCCAGGGGCCGCCAATTGGCAGCCCCGGCCCAGGGCGTCTTTGCCCAGGCCGGTCAGGTTCAGGGCGGCCCGTTGGCCAGCTTCCACCTGTTCCGCTGGCTGGCCGTGCACTTGCAGCCCCCGCACCCGCACCGCCAAACCCTGGGGATAGAGCATGAGCTCTTCCGCGGGCCGATAGCGTCCGCTGACCACCGTGCCGGTGACCACCGTGCCGAAACCCTTCAGGGTAAACACCCGGTCCACCGGCAGCCGAAAGGGCAGGGCCAGGGCCTCCTGCCGTCGGGCTTGGTCTTGAGGCAGGGCCTGTTCCGCCAGGGCGGTCAGTTGTTCCCGCAGTTGTTCCATGCCCTGGCCGGTGACCGCCGACACCGCCACCAGCGGGGCCGGTTCCAAAAAAGTTCCCTGCACGGCGGCGCGGACTTCGTCTTGGGTTTGGGTCAGGCGGGGGGCGTCGGCCAGGTCGGCCCGGGTGAGGGCGATGATTCCCCGGCGCACCCCCAGCAGGCGGCAGATGTGCAAGTGCTCCAAGGTTTGGGGCATCACCCCTTCGTCGGCCGCCACCACCAGCAGCACGGCATCCAGCCCATGGGCCCCAGCCAGCATGTTGTGCACAAACCGTTCGTGACCGGGAACATCGATAAAGGAGATTTCGGCTTGGCCGGGAGACACCCAGCGGGCAAACCCCAGGTCTATGGTGATGCCCCGGGATTTTTCCTCCGCCAGCCGGTCGGGGTCGGTGCCAGTGAGGGCTTTCACCAGGGTGGATTTGCCGTGGTCAATGTGGCCGCTGGTTCCCACCACCCAATGGGGCGGGGAGGGGTTGCTCATGAAAACATCCTTCCGGCTGGGGGGAGTTCCAAGTCTATTTGGCCGCGTCTTCCAGCAGTTCGCACTGGCCTTCAAAGTGCACGCCGTTGTCTAGCACCAGTTCTCGGGTGATGACCTTGCCTTTGAACCGCCCCGGCAGGCTTAGAATCACTTCGTGGGTGGTGTTGAGGTTGCCGTGAATGACCCCGCTAGACACCACGCCCTGGGCGGTGATGTCCCCATCCACCCGGCCGTTTTCTCCCACGAACACCACCGAGTCGCATTGAATGCTGCCTTTAAATTGGCCGTCGATGCGGATGGCCCCGGTCAGGAAGAGATCGCCCTCCAGCTCGGTTCCCTCCGCCAGGAAGGAGGTGGTCTTCACGTTTTTCAAGGTGGTCATGGCGGCTCTTCGCGGATAATAGAGGTCGATGAAAATACAAAAAACAAGCCGTGGATGGCTTTTTCAGCCGGTGTTTAGTATATGCTAGAAATAGATGTTCGAGCAAAATTCCTCAGGGAAAGGATTCCCCATGCGCGTTTTGTACTTTGACCTGGAAACCAAATATTCCGCCGAGGATGTGGGGGGGTGGGACCACATTGCCGAAATGGGCATGTCGGTGGGAATCCTGTGGGACACCGCCGACGCCAAGTTTCACGTGTATCTGGAACACCAAATTCCCCAGTTGATTGCCCACCTGAAAACCGCCGACCTGATCGTGGGGTTTAACCACGTGGGGTTCGACCTAATGGTGGTGGCCGGGTCCCAGCCCCCCGGTCCCGCCCGCCAGCGGCTGTATGCCGAGCTGGTGAGCCTGCCCAACTTCGACATGCTGTCCGAGCTGAAGAAAATTCTGGGCCACCGGTTAAAGCTAGACTCCATCGCCCGTTCTACCCTGCAAGCGGGAAAATCCGCCGATGGCCTACAGGCCCTGCAGTGGTACAAAGAGGGGCGCATGGATTTGATTATCGAATACTGCAAGCGCGACGTGGAAGTGACCCGCCAAATTCACCAATACGCCCTGGAGCACCACCAGTTGTCTTACGATTCCAAGGGCGGGGTGAAAACCGTGGCCCTGGACTGGGCCTTAAAAACCGCCGCGGCCCCCCAAGCCGAGCAGATGAGCCTGTTTTAGGCCCGCTAGCGGGAAAAACTTTCCAGCCCCGCCACGGGCAGGCCGCCTAGTTCCCCTCGCCAAATGTTCATTTCCCATCGGCTGGGCAATCCCTCCTGGTCCCAGGCTTCCACCACCACATGGTTTTGCCCTTTTTCCAGCAGCACGTACGAATCAAAATTCAATTTTTGCCGGTGCGCCGGGTCCAATTGGGGCCGGTAGAAATATTTTCGCCCGTTGGCCAAAATCACCATTTCTTTCACGGTATCGTCATCTTGAATCACCCCCGTGAGCCCGGTTTGGGGAGACACCTGCACCGGATCGATGGCGTTCACCTGAATGAGCGGCGGTTGAAAGATCAACCGCCCCATGGGGGCGTAGGGGGTGAGCAGAATTTCTCGTTCCACAGAAGCCTCGGGGAACTGGCTGTCTTCCACCCGCAAAAACAGCGACAGGGGGCCGGTGATTTCCTGGCGCACGGCCAGCTTCAACGCTCCGTTGAAAGATTTGTCGGGTTTGATTTCGCCGAAGGCGGTGCGGGCTAGCAGGCTATCGGATCCTTTTCTCCGGCGGCCCAACAGCAGTTTCCCGCCTGGAGATTCGCCCAGGCCCAGGTTTTCCAGCCGCACTTGAAAGACCAAAATTTCTCCGGCCTGGGGTTTGTGGTCGCCGTTGCCTTTGGATCCGCGGGAACCGTTGTCGAAGGTATCCACGGTAACCCGGTACCGGGGCCGGGGCCGGGGCCGCACCGGAAGAAAGACCTGGGTTTGGTGCAGCACCTGCCCATGGCTGCCCAGCAGGGTCAGCTCCACCGGCCGCACCCCTAACAACAAGGTGGCGGGCAAGTTGGCGGTTCCTTTGAAATCGCGGGTTTCTCCGGGGCGCAGGGTGCCCAGGGGAAATTCAATGTCTTCGAACAGGCCCTCTGGGCTGGAAGCCACCCCCAGCACCCGATGCAAGGGGGCCTCTCCGGTGTTGGCTGCCGTGAGGGTCAAGCGCACCCGGCTGCCCGCCGTCACCCATCCCTTGGGCTGGGTGAATCCGCTCCCCTGGGCGGTGTCTACCTCTACCCGGGTAATTTTTGCTTTCGATTCCAGGTTGGGTCCATCGCTCCAACGAATTCCCTGGGCCGCCAGGGTTTCTTCCAGTTTTTGCTGCTGGCGGGGCCGTTCCCGGTTCACCAGGGTTTGGGCCGACTGCGCCAAGTTGTGATAATCCAACCGGCCGTTAGCCATTAAAATATTGCGACCCAGGGTAATCACGAGGTCGTGGTCCAGCAGTTTTTGCCGCTCCGCGGGGTTGTCCGACAGGGGCACCGAGTCTGGCAAAGCGATATCCGAAGAGTCCGCCAGGTAAGAAAGCACCGCCAGGGGTTTCTCCGGTGGCTTGGGGGGGTCGCTGCTGAGCACAAAGGGGGCCTCGGCCCGGGGAGGGTCCACCAGCCTCAGCCGATAGAGGTCCGGCCCCGCCGCCAAAGGGTACAGCGCGATGTCGGGTACCACCCCCACGCCTTGAATCGACAAGTCTCCGGGGGTCAGGTAGTCGGCGATGGTGAGTTTCAGGGCCATCCCGTTGGACAACATGACCACCCCCTGCACCGAGCCCTTGCCGTAAGAGCGAGACCCCACCACCAGGGCCCGCTGGTTGTTTTTCAGGGCGGCGGCCATCACCTCGGCGGCGGAGGCGGTTTGATCGTTGATCAGCACCACCAGGGGGGAATGGTTCACGGTTTGCTGCCAGCGGGCCTTTTGGGTTTCGATCTGGCCGGGCTTTCTCACTTTGACAATCACCCCCCGCTCCACGAACATTCCGGCGGAACGCACCCCTTGTTCCAGCACCCCGCCGCGGTTGCCCCGCAGGTCCAACACAATGCCCTGGAAGCCAGGGTGGTTAACCACCAGTTGATCGATGGCGCTGGCCAGTTCTCCGCTGGTGGTTTCTTGAAACGACCGTATGCGCAGGTAGCCCACCAAGCGGTCCTCGCCTTCGGAGAACAGGTGGCTGTCTACGCTGGTGACCCGCAAGGGCGCGCGGGTGAGGGTGACTTGCAGGGGTTTGGGGGCCCCCACCCGGCGCAGCAGCAGGGTAACCTTAGAGCCAACGGTTCCATGCATCAAAGACTGCACTTCGTTCATGTCCATGCCCTGGGTGGCCTGGCCATTGATGTGGGTGATCTGGTCTCCGGCCAGTACGCCGGCGGCGGCTCCGGGAGAATCCTTCACCAAGCCCAGCACCGTCAGGCGCTCCAGGCGCAGCCCCACCACCAGTCCCACCCCCCCAAACTTTCCGGTGGTGGCGGTTTGAAAGCGCTCCAGGATGGACCCCGCCAGCAGGGTGGTGTGGGGGTCCAGGGCCGACAGGGCGCCTTCCACCATCAGCCGGGCGGTTGTTTCAGGGTCGGGGGCGGTGGATAGGTTGGACTGGAGAAACCCGTGAATCTGGCCGAACAGGCGAATCAACCGGGCGGTGTCTGACAGCCGGATGTTCTGGTGGGTCATTTGCACTTTGTTCACCGACAACTTCAACCGCACCCCGCCCCCGCTTTTTTCCAGGGTGTACAGCACTTCCGGGTAAGCCCGGCTTAACCGCTCCATGGCGCGGTCCAGCATCAGCTCTAAATCCATGTGATCCCGCGCCACGTAGGATTTGTCTAAGTGCTGGAACACCTCGTAGACAAGCTGCTCTCCGCCCTCATTGGCCCGCAGAACCGGCGCGCCCCATAACAAAACACAGGCCAAGGCACTGGCCAGGCATGTTTTCCAATGCCATCTCATGGGGCTGGTCCTGTGGGGAGAATGGGTGTACAACAACGCCAAGAAAAAAGGTCCCCTGTGACCGTTCTGTTTTTCAGATGTCTCCATGCCAGAAATTCGAGGGATGGCCCCCTCATTTTTTCTGTTCATGGCGAACACAAGAGGAAGGGTGTCGGATGGGTTGAAAAAAAAGAAACCCATGGGGCGAAAAATGGGGTGAACGGCTACAAAATCAACGCGGATGGCGGATATCGTTCACCCTACCAAACAGGGGGGGGGTTGGCAATGAACGCCACTTTATCTGATAAAACCAGAACCGGGGTTTTACAAATCTTTCCCCCCGCTGCTCCCCTCGTGGTAATCTGGCTTCATGAGCGAAAAACATCCAACCTCCGAATCCGCTGAGTATGTGTTGAAGCGCCAAGACAACGGCGCCCTGGCGTTGTTTAACCCGGCGCTGGGAGAAACCATGCACCCTGGGGTGGGCCCCTGGGAGGAAGCCACCCGGCTATATGCCGGAGCCGGGGGCCTGGCCGATGCCCTGACCGCCCGGGGCCGCTGGTCCGGAGAAACGGGAGAGGTGGTGGTGTTCGACGTGGGCCTGGGGGGGGCCGCCAATGCCCTGGGGGCCCTGGCCACCCGCCACGAACTGGCCGCCCGGCACAAAAGCCAGGGCCGCCCGGCCCCCCGCCCCTTAAGGGTGGTGAGTTTTGAGCATGATCTTTCTCCCCTGCGTAAGGCGGTGGAATGCGCCGCGGAACTGGCTTACCCCCTGGGCTGGGAAGACACCCTGCGGCAGTTGATGACCCAGGGCCAGTGGGCCGACCCGGCGGGAGAAGTGCATTGGGAACTGCGGATGGGGGACCTGACGGAATTGGTGAAGGTAGAGCCCCGCCGGGGAGACTTGATGTTCTTTGACCCGTTTTCTCCCCGCTCCAACCCCGAAGCTTGGACGGTGGATGTGTTCTCGGCCCTGTATGCCGCCCGCCGCCCTGGCGGTGACGCCATGCTGGTCACCTACAGTTCCAGCCCGGCCAGCCGGGCAGCCATGCTGCTGGGGGGCTGGTTCGTGGGCAAGGGTCCTTCCATTGGCAAGGTGCGCCAGACCACCCAGGCCGCCAGCCGGTTTTCTTGGCTAGACGAACCCCTGGACCGCCGCTGGGTGGCCCTGTGGCGGCAAGAGGCCCACCCCTGGCCCCTGGGCACGCCCCCCTCCCGCCGACCCCAGGTGCGCCGGGAACTGCTGGAGCATTTGCAATGGATGCAGGCCGGCGGTCTGGATGAATCGGACGACCAGGATGAAAATTCTGGCGGCGCGGGGAAGCCCGGCAAGCCGGGGTCCAAACCCAACCCAGGCAAAAAACCGGGAACCGGGAAGCCCAATCCAGGAAAAAGATCCGGCAAGGGGCGGGATGGCGTTTGGGCCAAATACCCCCAGCGGGGATATCAAAAACCGAGTAAATAATTTGGGGGCTGTCCCAACCCTGAGGGCATCCCACCAACACCCCTCCCCTGCCCCCTGGCGGGGGCATCCCCTCCCCGACGGAGAAGGGATTGAATCAAAGCCAGAGGGTCATGTGATGGTTTCCGTCCGGCTGAATCACCCGAACGGTTGAAAAGAATAACCGATGGATTCGACGATTGTCCCTCTCCGACTGGGGAGGGACAGGCGGCGCAAGCCGCCAGGGAGGGGTGTTGTTGGGATGAATCAAATCTGAAAAGTTGGGCTTGCTGCCGTTCAGTCCTCACAAACACCCCTCCCCTGCCCCCTGGCGGGGGCATCCCCTCCCCTTCGTGGAGGGGAACAACTCGAATCCGAAAAATGATGCGCTTACTTCCTTCCGGATTCACGAATCGAACGGGTTCTATTTCCCACCCTTCGATCTAAGCCGTATTGTCCCTCTCCGATGGGGAGGGACAGGCGGCGCAAGCCGCCAGGGAGGGGTGTTGTTGGGATGAATCAAATCCGGCTTCGAATATTTTATTCCGGCTCGGAATCTTCAAAGGCCCGTTGGGCGGCGCGGTACACCTGGGGCAGGTCCACCCCGCCCCGCCGGGCGGCCTGCCGGGCCGACTCATACTCCGGGGTAAAGCGGGGGGTATCCCCTACCCATCCCACTTTTCCTTCCACCTCGCCCCAGGGGGTCTTCACCCGGCGGGGCTCCCGCCGCAGCACGGCCCGTTCCATGACTTGAAAGCGCAGCCCCAGGGTGGTGGTTTCGCTGAACACCAGTTGTTCCACCCGCCCCCGCAGGGCTGGGGGATAGAGCACCTGTAACTGCGTGCCCGCCCGGTTTTTTTTCATCTGCACGGGGACCAGGGCAGCGTCGAGCACGCCTTCCTCCCACAGCCGTTCCAGCAGGTGCCCCAGCCATTCGGGGTTGTGGTCATCTAGGTTGGCGGTGGCCAGTTCCACCCATTCCCGGCGGGCGTGAGACAGGGCTAAACCGGCGGGGGGGGGTTCTTCCGCTGGCGCGGCCGCATCCGGCATGTCGGCCAGCACGGCCCGCAGCAGGTTGGGGGTGTCGGGGGGGTCCAGGGTGCCCAGGCCCACCCCCACCGACAGGGGGGTGAACACGCTGCCTGGGGGCAGGGGCCGGGCCAGGGCCGCCAGCAGGGCCGCCCCGGTGGGGGTGGTCTGCTCGTAGGCTGGCCCGCCGTTGATCACCGGAAACCCGGTGAGCAAATTCAACGCGGCGGGAGAGGGCACCGGGGTGAGCCCGTGGGCCCCCCGCACCATGCCCCGCCCCAGGGGCACCGCAGAACAATACACCACCTGGGGCTTCAGCCAGTCCAGGGCCAGGGCCAGGCAGGTCACGTCCACAATGGCGTCCAGGGCCCCCACCTCGTGGAGGGTCACGTTGTCGGGGGGCACGCCATGCACGGCCCCTTCGGCTTCGGCCAGCTTGCGAAACAACGCCAGGGCCAGGGCCTTGGGGCCCTGGGCCAGGGGGCTGCCTTCCAGCAGTTCCCGGATTTCCCGGTAGGGCCGGTGAGCGTGAGAAGCAGAGCCTGCCCGGTGTTCGTGGGTGGTATGTTCGTGATCGTGAGAAGCGTGATGGTGAGAAGAAGGACTGTGGGGGGGATGAGCATGACTGGAGTGGGCATGGACGGGCTGGGCGGGTTGCTCCAGGTTTTCGCCCCCGGCACCGGCCACCACCACCTGAAAGTGGGTGCCAGAAATTTGGTGGCGCTGGCCAGAAAACCGCTGGATGCTGACCCCAGGCAATGCCAGCGAATTCACCCCCTGTTGAAGAAGTTCCCAGGGAACCCCCAGTTCCAGCAGGGCGGCCACCGCCATGTCACCGGCAATGCCCCCGACCAAATCCAAATACAAGATTCTCATGGGTGGGGTGCGCCCGCTTGGGCGGAACCCCCCGCCCCCAGTTGAATACCAGCCAGGGCGGCTTGGCCCCGCTTGTAGGCTTGGAATCCATCCCATATTTTTTTCCACAGGGGTCCGGGCAGGCCATTGCCCACTTTTTTGCCGTCGAGCCAGCACACCGGGGCCACCTCGCGGAAACTGGAAGCCACCCAGATTTCATCGGCAGACAGCAGTTCTTGCTGGCTCACCGCCCGCTCCTCGCAGGGAATGCCCAGGGTGGGGGCCAATTCCACGGTCACTTCTCGGGTGATGCCCGACAGAATCAGGTTGTTCTTGGGGGGTGTGGCCGCCTTGCCGTTTTTCACCACGAACACGTTGCTGGAAGACCCCTCGGTGAGAAATCCGTCGCGCACCAAAATGGTTTCGTTGGCGCCCTCTAGGGTGGCCTGGTGGCGCATCAGCAGGTTGCCCAGCAGCGATATGGATTTGATGTCGCAGCGCTGCCAGCGGATGTCCTCCCGCAGGGCGCACTTCATGCCGGTCTCGCGCCACGCCGCCGGGGGAGGGGCCAGGGGGGTGCACACCACCAGCACGGTGGGGGTCACATTGGCGGGAAACACATGGTCTCGCTTGGCCACCCCGCGGGAAATTTGAATGTAGATAGAAAGGTCCCCCCCGCCGTTGGCTTCAATCAGTTGGTGAAACACGGCTTCCCACTGGGCGGGGGTAAGGGGGTTGGCGATCATCACCCCTTCCAGGCTGCGCCCCATGCGGGCCAGGTGGTCGGCCACCCGGAAGGGCTTGCTGTCGTAAGCGGGCAGCACTTCGTAAATGCCGTCGCCGAAGATAAACCCCCGGTCCAGCACGTTCACGTTGGCCTGCTCGACCGGCAGGTATTTTCCGTTCAGGTACACAATGCCATTGCTGGTTTGGCCGCTCATGGTCTCTCGGTGATAGATAGGGTGAAGAAGACGCTTACAGGATGTCTTAAGTTTATATTTCTTAACGGCTCTTGATAAATTTCCGTGTGTTCATTTTGTGGCCTGTTCTTCCGGTCCGTTCAACACAGATAGGTTTGAAACGTCATCAAGCAAGGCAGCCCCGTCTGTTTGTCC
The DNA here is from genome assembly GCA_029858505.1 of Deltaproteobacteria bacterium. Classification (GTDB taxonomy): domain Bacteria; phylum SAR324; class SAR324; order SAR324; family JACQKK01; genus JAOUEW01. Next base: position 17,951 of record JAOUEW010000001.1, on the reverse strand, counting down.
TGTTTCTTCCTGACTCTCTGCTTTCTCTCGCTCTGTTCTTTCTATTCTCTTGATGTATTCTGCTTTTCGCTCTTTGGTCCAGCCATCACAAGCAAGACCCATATTCAGGATGAAAATTTTTTACTCTGTATTCGTTAGCCTTCAGGTGGAGATTGTTGCGGCTGGTATCCCCGCCCCAGCAGAAATACTTCCACGCTTTCCGAGCGGGCGGCCTTGGGTTTTTCTACCGAGACCTGCCGGAAGGCCCGGCGGAATTCCTCCCGGATGGGATCGAACCCGGAACCCTGAAAGATTTTGGTGAGCAGGGTGCCGCCCGGTTTCAGCAGGGCCGGGCACAGGGCCAGCACACCCTGCACCAGCCCGGCGCTCTTCAGGGCATCGCCAGAAGGTACCCCGCTGGTTTTGGGGGCCATGTCCGACAGCACCACGTCGAACAACCCGCCCCCGGCCAACAGGTCTTCAGGGGCCAGGGCCCCGGCATCGCCTTGGATAAACCGAGCGTTGGCGGGCAGCCCAATGTTCAGGGGCTGCAAATCTACTCCCGTCACGGTTCCGGTGTGATCACGGGAGGATCCTTCCGGTTTTCGTACCCGTTCCGCCGCGTACAACAACCACGAGCCAGGGGCGGCACCCAAATCCAGCACCCGCATCCCCGGTTTCAGCAGGCCCTTCTTTTGGTCGATTTCCTCTAGCTTATACACCGACCGGGCCGGGTATCCGGCCTTGCGGGCTTTTTCAAAATAGTGGTCCTGAACCTTCTTCATGGGCCTAACCAGCAGATCAACGGGATGTTTTCAATTATGCATTCCTTCCCGTGGAAAGACAAAAGGGGCTTCATTTTTCCAGGGCCGCCAGCCGTTGGGCCAAGGGCGGGTGAGAGGCATGCCAGGCCACGTACCAAGGGTGAGGGGTGGGGTTCGACAGGTTTTCCACCGACAACTTCACCAGGGCTTCGGCCAGGGTGTCCGACCGGCCCACGGCCTGCCGGGCGTAGGCATCGGCCTGGAATTCGTGGCGGCGCGACAGCCCGGCCATGGCAGGGGCCAGCCAAAAGGTAAGCGGCCCCCCCGCCAGCACCAGCAGGGCCAGCAGGCCGTGGGGGGTGGGGGCGGTCAGCCCGAAAGCCTGGTACAAGGCGGGTTGGCGGGCCGCCAGGCTGGCGGCGAACAGCAAACCAAAAGTGAAAGCCGCTCCCCAGGCCAACCGCCGCCGAATGTGACCCAGCTTGTAGTGGCCAATCTCGTGGGCCATCACGGCTTCGATTTGGGTGGGGGTCAGGTCCTTCAGCAGGGTATCGAACAACACGATGCGTTTCGACCGCCCCAGGCCGGTGAAGTAAGCGTTGGAGTGCCCCGATCGGCGGCTGGCGTCCATCTCGAAGACCCCTTTGGGGCGAAAGCCCCCGGCCTTTGCCTGGGCCTCCACCCGCTCCCTCAGTTCTCCCGCGGGCAGGGGGGTGAAGCGGTTAAACAACGGGGCGATGAAGGTGGGGAACAGCCACACCAAAACCCACTGCACCCCCAATATGAAGGCCGCCAGCCACAGCCACCAAAATTCTTGGGCGGCCGAAACAAACCAAACCGCCCCCAGCAGGAACGGCACCCCCAGCGCCAGCGAGACCAGCCACCCTTTCAGTTGATCGGCCAGCCAGCCGCCCCAGGTTTGGCGGTTAAACCCAAATCGGCGCTCGATGCCAAAGGTAGACACCAAAGCGAAGGGCACCCCCAGAAATTGAAACCCCGCCGCCAGGGCCAGCAGAAACCCCACCGACAATTCTGTTCCGCTCAGCCCCAACTCCGTCAGTTGGTGTTCCAGGGTGGTCAGCCCCCCACCAAACAGCACCGCCAGCACGGCCACCCAAGCCACCGACCGCTGCGCCAACCCCAGCCGCAGCCGGGCCCCGGCGTAGGCCCGGCTTTTGGCCACGGCCTCGGGGGCCAGCCGCTGGGCCAACACGGCGGGCAGGGGTTGGCTGCCACGGGCCAGGGTTGCGAGGTACACCCCGTCCAGCAGGGTTTCCACGGCAAACTCGGCCAGCAAAAAACCCAGCACCACCAGTTGGATGACTGGGAACGAAAAAACCACAGCAGGCTCAGCAAAAGAATCCACAAGGGTCGGGGACATGAAAGCTCCGGTCATCGGTTGAGAGAATGGATGAGACATCTGCATAACTTATTTTTTCCCATCCCCCTGCCCCCTTCCCTGAGGGAAGGGGGATGATTTTATTGGGGGGGGCTTGGCCCCCCATTCCCCCCCATTCACGGCAAAAACTCTGGAGGAGATTTCTGGATATCCATGGGGGGGCTTGGCCGCCCCTGATCATAGAAATGTGTTTCGATCATCTCATACATTGTGCCATGTGTTTACTCTTCCGGCGGGCGGCGCAGCAGCCATGCGCCCAGGGTCAGCAGACCTGCCATGAAAAACAAGGGCAGATATCCCCAGGTTAGCCAGGGGGTGTTTTCCACCGGGGGCAGGGCCGAGGCCAGCCAGAACGGCTCAGGCGCTGGCAACCCGGTTTGTGTTGGCGCTGCCAATGGGATGGGCCGCCCCCGCCACAGCACACCGCTATATCCCCCGTTGGCCGCCACGGCCACCGGGCGGCCGGTTTCTAACCCCCGCAGGGCGGAGAGCCGCAGGTGGTGGCTGGCCCCGCGGGGGGGCAGCCAAGCGTCGTTGGCCAGCACCGCCACCAAGCGGGTGCCCTGGGCGGCCTGGGCGAAGGCCAGGGGCAGGGTGCTTTCTTGGCAGATGGCCACCCCCACCCGTTCGTTCCCCCAGGCCAACACCGGGGGAGAGGTTCCCGCCAAATCGTCTTGGTCTCCGGCGGTGACTTTGCGGCCCAGCATCCAGCGGAAGCCCCAGGGAACGTATTCGCCAAAGGCCACCAGAAACCGTTTGTCGTAGCGCAGCACGGCGGGCCCTCCCACCAGCCAAGCCGAGTTGGTGCCGCGGGGGATTCCCTGGTGGGTCAGCTGACCGTTGGCCCCCCACAACACCAGGGCCCCCATGTCTTTTGCCGCCCGCTCCAGCTCCCCAAGCATGGGCCCCTGGGCGGGCAGACCGGCAATGGCGCTCTCTGGCCACACCACCAGCACCGGCCCCCGCCAATCGTTGGTGTTCCGCAGGTGTTCCACTCCGGCCCGGCTGCGGGCCAGTTGGTCGTCTCGTTGAAACGGAGCCAAGCCGGGGTTGGCCATCAGGCCCACCGGCAGGTTCCCCGGCACCAGCACCACACGGGGGCTTTCAGGTTGCGCGGGCGGTGGCGTGGCCGGGACTGGAGCCGATACCAGCCCGGTAACCAACAGCAACAGACCCCCGCTGAATAGTGACCAAGCTGGACGATGCGCCCAATGTTTCACCGTAGGATGCTTGACCATCTGGCTGCCCCAGGCCGCCCAGGCCGAGCCCCCCAGGGCCATGGCCAGCACCAGCAGCGAGCTGCCCCAGGGCACCAGCCAGCGGGCGGCCAGGGTGTCGGTCTGGGTGGCGGCCAGGGTGCCCCAGGGCACCCCGCCAAAGGGGAACACCCCCAGCAAAGCGTCTTGCAGGGCGTACAACACCGGGAACATGACCAACGGGTTGAGGCCATGGCGCAGCCGGGCCCAGCGGGTAACCCCCATGGCCAGGGCGGGGAACAACCCCAGGGCCAGCACCACCGCCGCCGAAAAACCCATGGCCGTCTCTGGGGGAATGCCCCCTTTTTGGCCCAGGGTGTCGGGCAGCCATTCCAACCGCAGGCCGTAAAAAATCACCCCCCAGCCCCAGCCCAGCCCCAGCCAGCCCAGGGTGCCGGGGCCGGGGCCCGCCAGCCCCCACGCCACCGGGGCCAGGGCCACCCAGCCCCAGGGGGGCATGTGAAGGGGGGGATGGGCGGGAAGCGTCAACAGGGCGGTGAAGGGCACCAGCAGCACCGCTTTGGATGAGAAGAATCTGCCCATGGAGCGCCTTGGGGGGGGGTGAAACCTCTTGAAAATAAACCTCAGGTTGACCAGAATGTTTCTATCACTCGTGTTTTTTTCTTTTCCACCCTTCCAACAGGCGGCCCATGACCCCAACGGAACCCAAAGATTCTCAAAAACTTGTCACTTGGCTGGTGATTGTGGGGGTGCTGGGCGTGGTGGGGGGCTGGAGCATATTTTCGGCCATGGGGGGGCGGATTGCCGTGCTGGAAACCCCCGAACCGGTGGTGACCCCGGAAACCCTGGCGGAGGAACGCTTGGCCCGGGCTTGGTGCGGAACCCAAATGCAAAGCCTTTCTCCCCTGTGGCGCCCAGGCCAGCCCTTTTGGTGCCTGCCAGCCAAGGAATACCAGGATACCCTGCGCGGCATGGGAATGCGCAACCTGATGGGGTCGGCCACCATGACCCTGCGGCTGAAGAAAGACATGGCCTGGCACCATTGCCGTTCGTTGGGAACCTTTCCCAAGGACCCTGACAGCGACGGCGCCAACTTGGTGTGCAGCTCCCCCGATGCCAGCCTGGACAAGCTGATCAACAGTGCGTCCTGCGCCCAGACCAACAATCGCAAGCCCTGTCGGCCGTAACCTGGCAGCCAAGAGACCCCCCCATGAAGGTATTGAATACCCTGGAAGACTGGTTGTCGGCCCGGGACCAGTTGCGGGGCACCCTGGGTTTTGTGCCCACCATGGGCGCCCTGCACCCGGGGCATTTGTCTCTGGTGCGGCGGGCCATGGTGGAAAACGACCGGGTGGCCGTGAGCATTTTTGTGAACCCCACCCAATTTGGCCCCGGTGAAGATTTTAAGCGTTATCCCCGCCCCTTGCAGGCCGACCTGCATCAACTGGCGGTGCGGGCCCCGGCCGATGTGGTATTTGTGCCCAGGGTGGAGGACATTTACCCGCCAGGTTTTGCCAGCCGGGTGCGGGTAGAGGGAATGGGCGATGTGCTGGAAGGGGCCAGCCGCCCTGGCCATTTTGAAGGGGTGGCCACGGTGGTGGCCCGGCTGTTTACCCTGGTGCGGCCAGATCGGGCCTACTTTGGCCAGAAAGACGGCCAGCAGGTGGCGGTGATCCGCCGCATGGCCGCGGATTTGTTCCCCCAGGTGGAAATCGTGACTTGCCCCACCCTGCGGGAAAAAGACGGCTTGGCCATGAGCAGCCGTAATCAATATTTAAAACCCGATGAACTGCACGCCGCCCCGGTGTTGTTCCGCGCGTTGGAACTGGCCCGCACGGCCTTTGCGTCTGGCCAGCGCGAGGCCCAGGTGCTGCGCCAGCGCATGCAACATGTGGTGGAGGCCGAACCCTTGGCCCGGCTGGATTACGTGTCGGTGGCCGACCCCGATACCCTGGCGGAATTGGACGTGGTGGAGGGCCGGGCCATGGCCTCGTTGGCTGTGCGGCTGGGCACCACTCGGCTGATTGACAATATTCTTTTGGAAGATTGAATTCGAAAGATAGTTGGGGGGCTTCGCCCCCAATCCCCTTACCCTTCCACCATTCGCAGCAGATCCGACAATACCAGGGCGTTGTGGGCGTTGCGGGCGGGTTCGCCAAACACCGCCAGCCGGTCGGCGTAGGTGAACAGAATCAACAGCCGCACCCGCTCTGGGTCGTGGGCTTCGCGCACGTATTGGTGAATGGCCTGGTCTCCCTCCTTGCCCATCCGTTGCAGCAGCCCGGCCAGGTCCAGGTGGTGGGCCACCAGCCAAGCCACGGTGTCGGCATCGGCGGGGGAAAGGGGCAGGCCCATGGTGTTCAGCAGGCTGCCGATGTGGGGGGCCAGCCGGGGGCCGTGATCTTGGTGGGGTTTCATCAGGTCGTGCAGCAGGGCGGTGAGCGCCAGCATCCGTTTAGCCGAAAACGGCAGGGCCTGGTAATGGGCCAGCAGGGTGTCTAACCCGGCGCGGATTTTTTCCGCTTCGTTGAGGGCCGTCATGCAGGTGGCGAAGCTGTGTTCCAGCAGGTTTACCTCCACCAAGTATTCCAGGCTGTTGGCCCGCACCTCATCCACCAGGTTGAAGAAGGGCACGGTGGAGGGGTTGTCGCGCATGGCCGGAATGGATTGCAGCACCCGAATTTCCAGGGCGTACTTGCGCACGAACCGAGACAGCCCCACCGGGGTTTGAATCTTGGCGTAGTCGGCGCGCATTCTGGATTTTCCCGCCTTGGGCAGGGCTTGGGCCAGCATGCCCAGGCCAGTCACGGCTTCCATGGCCACGATGGTGTGTTCGTCCACGGTGTACACGTGGTCTTGGTTCACGTGAATCAGCCCCGCCACCTGGCTGAACCCCGGCAGGTAGCGCTGCAACAGCCCCACTTGGCGCAGCCCCCGGAACACCCGGCCGGTGGTGCCTTGGCGGATGGATTCATCCAGTACCTCCAGAAATTCTTTCCCCAAGGTTTCCCTGCGGCTTTCCAAAAAATCCGGCGTCCAGCCCTCCAGGCTGGCCTCTACCGCGGTTTGCAGGTCTTCCCGCAGGGGAGACCCGGTGCGGGCCATCAGCCGGAAGGGCTCCAGGGCACGGGCCGGGTCGGTGATCCAGGGCGAGTTGGTGCGGTAGATCAACTGCCGGGTATCCATGGCGTAACCCGAAGGGTCCAGGGGGCGGCACAGGGCTTCCATCCGCTGGCTGTCGGAAAGCCAGGGGCGGGCGGGCTCCATTTCCCACAACTGGTGAAACAACGGCCCCAAAATCAGCGCCGACTGCCGCCGCAGGTCAAAATATTCCCGGCACAGGGCAATGATTTCAGGGGTGGGTTCCTCCCGCTTCAGCGAGGTGATGGCGTCTTGGTGGCGCTGGCAGAACCGGGAAAATTTTTTCAAGAAGAAAAAATCCCGGCTGTCTAGCAAGCCGCCTTCCACCAGGGCTTCCAGCCCGGCAAAGCCCTTCAGGGCCGCCAGTTGTTCAATGGCTTCCACGTCTAGGGCGGCTTGGCTGGGGTTGGGGCGAGACATCCAATACTGACGGTCTGAAGTTCCGGCCCGGCGGCGCCAAGCCAGGCGAATGTAATGCAGGTTGAACCGCATCACCATGCGGTTGATGGCCTCGAAGGCCCAGATCATCGACACCCGGCTGAAATGGGTGTCGGCCAGTTTGCTGCCCTCTTTGTTCCACAGCCACAACCGGTAACCGGTGCCGGAGGAAAACTCTGCCAGCTGCACGTTGACCTGAAATTCCGAGCGGGCCAGGAAGTGAAACAGCACGCTGGTGAAACGGTTCGACACCCGCTTCACCGGCAGTTCCAGGTAGGTGTAGTGTTCCGAGCGGTCGTTGTCCAGCAGGGGGTATTCGGTGAGCAGGGGAATGAGGGAAGTGAAGGGGAGATTTTCAATGGTCTCCAAAACGGTGCGCTCGCCCTTTTGAATGTCTCGCAGCCGCTCCAGCACCAGCTCCCCGTTGTCCGGGGTCAGGGGCTGGCCGTGATAATCCACCAGTTCCAGCAGGTTCACCACCTGGCCTTGCAGCCCGGTGAAAATGCGGGCCCGCTTGACCACCACCCCGCCGGGAATGCGGATGCACAGCAGAATGGCTTCGAATATTTTATCCAGCAGGCCCGGTTCGTCCCAGTCGTGGGTGATGATTTCGGCCTGCCAGCCGCCGTCTTCTCCCACCACCCCTTCCACCACCATTTCAGAGGGGCCGCCGGGCGCGGCCAGCCGGGCCAACACCTGGGCGTGGCGCTGTTGCTCGCGGGGGGTGGTGTTTTGGGCGTAGAGTTCCGGCATGGCCGCCAGGGGGCTGGCGGGAGAATGGGCCGGGGGTTCAGCGCGGGGCGGGCGGGTCATGGGTTACCCCTGGCTTCCTTTTTTTCCGGCTTTTTTTGCGGGGGCGGCTCCGGCTTTTTTGCCAGCGGCTTTTCCAAAGCGCCCCCGGGGTTTGGCTGGGCCCATGGCGGCCCGTTTGGCCAGCAGTTCCAGGGCTTCGTCCAGGGTGAGCTGGGCCGGGTCGGTTCCCCTGGGCAGCGAGGCGTTGAGCTCGCCGTCGGTAACGTAGGGGCCAAAGCGGCCGTTCATCAGTTTCACCAGGGCCCCGGTGTTGGGGCCTTCTTTCACCGCGCCAATTTCTCTCAAGGCCTGGGCCTGGCCCCGCCGGAAGGATTTGGGCTGGGCAAACAGGGCGGCCAGTTCATCCATGCCGATGGTGAACAGCACGTTGGGGCTGGGCAGAGAGCGGGTGTCGGCGCCTTTTTTGGCATAGGGCCCAAAGCGGCCATAGTCCACCAACACTGGTTCGCCAGTGGCAACGTCTTCTCCCACCACCCTGGGCAGGGAAAGCAGCTCCAGGGCCTGCTCCAGGGTCAGGGTTTCCGGCGTTTGCCCCGGCAGCAAAGATTTCATTTTCGGCTTTTCCACCGGGGGGGCTTTTTTCTTTCCCTTGCCGGTTTTGGCGGTGGTTTTGGCGGTGGTTTTAGCCCCGGCTTTACGTTTCTTTTTCCCCTGGGTTTCGGTGTCCGCGGTATCCTCCTTGATTTGCTCGGCTGGAAGTTCTGCGGGTTCCGCGGGAGCGGTGTCGAGCTGAGATTCTGGCTCAGGGGGGGCTTCTGCCGGGCCCAACTGCACGTAGGGGCCAAAGCGGCCTACCTTGAGGTACACCGGAAGTGCGGTGGCGGGGTCGTACCCCAGCAGGTCCGGGGCGTTGCCCCTGGCCACCAGGGCCAGGGCTTTTTCTGGGGTCAGTTCATCGGGGGGCATGTCCATGGGCAGCGAGGCCCGGTCTTCTCCCCGTTCCAGGTACGGGCCGTATTTGCCCACCCGGATGTTCACCGCCCGCCCTTCCGGGTCGGCGCAAAAGGCAATGGTGCAGGCTTTGCGGGGGTCAATTTCCGCTTTTACCAGGTTCACCAGCCCCGGCACCTGGGCCGAGCCAAAGTAAAAATCTTTCAGGTAGGGCAGGTGCTGCTGGTCGCCGTTGGCGATGGCGTCCAGGGTGTCTTCCATGTGGGCGGTAAAGCTCAGGTCCACCAAGTGAGGAAAGTATTCTTCCATCAGGGCCACCACGGCAATGGCGGTGAAGGTGGGCACCAGGGACCCGCCCTTTTTAAACACATAGCGCCGGGTGATGGTGTCGATGATGCTGGCGTAGGTGGAGGGGCGGCCCACACCCGCTTTCTCCAGTTCGCGAATCAGCACTGCTTCGGTGAACCGCCTGGGGGGCTGGGTGGTGTGGTCTTGGGGGGTGACCTGCTGGCAGTAGATTTTTTGCCCCTGGGTCAGGGTGGGCAAAATGCCCTCTTCGCCATCTTCTGGTTCATCGGTGCCTTCCAGATACACTTGGCGGAAACCGGGAAAGGTAATGACCTGACCCGAAGCGGAGAAGCGGGCTTCTCCCGCGCTGAGGGACAGGGTGGTGCGCTTGCCCTTGCTGTCGGGCATTTGGCTGGCCAGGGTGCGCTTCCAGATCAGTTCGTAGAGTTCTTTCTGGGCCCGGTTCAACGAGGCGGGCAGGTCTTCCGGCGCGGTAAATTGCTCCCCCGCCGGGCGGACGGCCTCGTGGGCCTCTTGGGCGTTTTTCACCTTGGAGCGGTATTCCCGGGGGGCGGGGGGCAGAAATTCTTTTCCAAAGCGCTGGGCAATGGCCCCCCTGGCCGCCGCTATGGCTTGCTCCGACAGCGAGGTAGAGTCCGTCCGCATGTAGGTAATATAGCCTTCCTCGTACAGCGACTGGGCCACCCGCATGGTTTCTTGGGGGGTCAGCCGCAGCTTGCGGCTGGCTTCCTGCTGCAGGGTGCTGGTGATGAACGGCGCCGCCGGCTGGGAAGTGAAGGGCTTTTCTTCAATGTGATCCACCACCCAGGCCGCCTGGGTGAGGGTTTGGGCCAGGGCGCGGGCGGCGGGTTCGTCCAGCACGGTCACTTGGTCTTTCTTTTTGGCCGACAGACTTCCGGTGGCCGGGTCGAAGTCGCCGCCCTCGGCGATTTTTTTGCCCGAGACCTGGGCCAGTTTGGCGGTGAATGGCTTACCGTCTTTTTGTTGGTCGGTCAGTTGGGCTTCCAGCCCCCAGTATTGGGCCGCGCGGAAGGCCATCCGCTCCCGCTCGCGGGCCACCAGCACCCGCAGGGCCACGCTTTGCACCCGCCCCGCCGATAACTGGGGGCCAATCTTGCGCCAAAGCAGCGGAGAGATTTCGTAACCATACAACCGGTCCAGCACCCGGCGGGTTTCTTGGGCGGTCACCAGCCGGGCGTCGACCTGGCGAGTGTGCTGCAGGGCGTTTTGGATGGCCTGGCGGGTGATCTCGTGAAACACCAGCCGGTGGGTGGGCACCGTGGGTTCCAGCACCTGGGTGAGGTGCCAAGAAATGGCTTCTCCCTCCCGGTCCTCGTCGGTGGCCAGATACAGCGCGTCGGCGGTTTTCAGCAGTTTTTTCAGCAGGGCGATCTGTTTTTCTTTCCGCTCAGGAATGATGTACAGCGGGCGGAAGTCGGCATCCACCTGAATGCCTACCCGGGCCCAGGGTTCTTTTTTCAGGCTGGCGGGAATGTCTTTGGCCGACTCCGGCAGGTCGCGCACATGGCCAATGGAGGATTCCACCATAAAGTCCGCCCCCAAAAATTTGGAGATGGTTTTGGCCTTGGTGGGAGACTCCACAATGACCAGGGATTTGCCCATGTAATACACTCCGAAGGTGACAAAAGGGTACTCTGGTGTTGCCGTTCAAACGGTAAGACACGCCGGAAAGGCGTACCCTTTGGTATCATAACGTTTTCCTAAAGCACAAATCCTATCGTCCAATCGAAAAAGCATAACCCCCGAACTTACCCGGCCAGCCCGTGGCGGTGGTCTGGCAGGGCCTGGGTAATGCCTTCCAATTCCAGTTCCAGCAGCAGCCCCAGCAGCCGTTCCACCGGCAGGTTTAGTTCTTGGCTCAGGTCATCGGGGTGGCGGGGGCCGCCCCCCAAAGCGGCGGCCACGGCGGCTTTCTCCGGGGGCAAGGGGGGCAGGGATTTTTCTTTTTGAGCGGAGGGCTGGGAACGGGTTGCCGGAGAAGACGCCGTGTATCCAGCGGAGTCTAGCCAAGACAACTGGCGTGCCGGTTTGCCTTGGGGGGTCATGGGCGCCAGGGCTGCCGGGTTGGCCAGGCCCTGGGCCAGACCCTCCGGCCCCAGGGCCGGAAAGGCCAGCCCCTGGGCCAGCAGGCGGTTGGTGCCCAGGCTGGCGGGTTGGTCAATGTTTCCGGGAACGGCAAACACTGGCCGCCGCTGGTTGGCCCCAAACCCGGCGGTAATCAAAGCCCCGCTTTTTTCCCCCGCTTCGGTGACCAGAATGACATCGGACAAGCCGGAGATAATGCGGTTGCGGATGGGAAAGTTGCGGGCCAGGGGTTTCTTGCTCATGGGGAACTCAGACACCAACGCTCCTTGCTGGGCAATGCGTTCGGCCAAGCGGGTGTTTTCCGGGGGGTAAATATCGGCCAGTCCCCCGCCCATCACCGCCACGGTGTTCAGGCCCAGCTCCAGGGCCTGCTGATGGGCGAAGGTGTCTACCCCCCGGGCCAGGCCGCTCACCACCACCAGGCCGGGGGTCAGCCGGGCGGTGCTGGCAATCAGCCGCCGGGTGGACTCTTCTCCGTAGCGGGTGGCCCGGCGGGTGCCCACCACCGCCAGGGCCGGGCCGGGGGGCAGGGGCCACACCCCCCGCACGAACAGCAGCGGCGGGGGGGGGTCTATCCGGGCCAGCCGCTCCGGGTAATCCGGCGCCCCCCAGGCCACCAGCCGCACCCCCCGGTCGGCCATCAACCGCCGCTCGCGGACAAACAGGGGGTTGTCGGCGGCGCGAGTCACCCGTTCGGCCAGTTCTGGCTTCAGCCCGGCCTCTTGCAGGGCGGCGGGGGGCTGGGCCAGCACGTTCAGCGGGGAGCCAAACCGTTCCAGCAGCCGCTGAATGGCGCGGGCTCCCAGGCCGTCTACCAGCGCCAAAGCCAGCAGGTTTTCCTGGTGGGGGGTCATGGGCGGGCGGGGGGAAACCCCGGAGGGTTAGGGGTAGGAGATATCCAGATCCTGGGCCAGTTCCGTCGCGGCCTGGGGGCCAAAAGCGGCCTGGAGAACGCCCAGGGTTTCTTTGGCTTTGCCCGGCTGGCGGTTGTGCAGGTAAGCCCGGGTCAAGTTTTCCAGCACCGGGCGGCTGTCTCGGTAGCCGGGGTAATGCAGCAACAAATAATTGTAGCGCCCAATGGCCGAGGGGTACTCTTTTCTGTCCAGGTAAAAATCCCCCACCAGTTTTTCATAGTCGGCCAGGTTGGCCAGGGCCTCTTCGTAATAAGGGCGGGCTTTTTGGATATATATGCTGTTGGGGTACAGCAAAACGAACCGTTGGTATTCGGTGACCAACTGCCGGGCCGGGGCAATGTTGCGCTCGTACTCGGGGGATTTGATGAACATGCCGGTGAGGGTGTTTTTGTAGGTCACCACGAACAGTTTGTACATGGCGTAGGCGGCCAGGTGGCTGTCGGGGCTGCGCTGCAAAAAGGACCGGTAATTGTATTCGGCTTCTTCCCAGTCGCCCTTTTCAAATTGAATGTCTCCCAATTTTAAATAGGCCAGGTTGGCCAGCCGGGTGCCCGCCTGGGCATAGACGATGGTGGATAACTTGGACACCGCCTCGTTGTAGCGTTTGCCGTCTTCCAGCTTGCCCGATTGGAAAAAATAGGAGGGGCCTGGAACCTGAGACTTAAAGTGGGGGGTGTCATCGCTGCAAGAGGCGGTAAGCAATGCCGCCATACAGCCAAGGGCCAGGCGGGCCCGCCGTCCCGGCATGGAAAAGAACAATGGGCGCATGAAGGTTCCTAGGGGAAAAAAGATCAAGTCAGGGTTTGGAATTTCTTGAATTGTAAGCCAAGAACGCCTTCCAGTCTATTCCCAATTTTTCGGCGGCGGATTGGCAGTATTCCGGGGAAATTTCGATTCCGATGACGTTGCGGTTCAATTTGCGGCCCGCCAGCAGGGTGGTGCCAGAGCCCATGAAGGGGTCCAGCACGGTGTCTCCCGGCTGGGTGAACAGGCGGATGAACCAAGCGGGCAGGCCTTCCGGAAAGGCCGCGCTGTGATTTTTGTTGGCGCATTCGGTGGCCAGGTGCAGCACGTTGGTGGGATAGGCTAGGTCGCGCCCCACCCAGTTTTCGATTTTCTTGCCAAAGCCGCTTCGCGCTTTGGATTCGTCGCGGGTTTTGTCTGTGCTGCTGAGAGACCGCAGGCGGGCGTGTTTCCAGTCTCCCATGGGCACCCGCACGTCTTCTTGGTACATGGCGAAGTTTTTTTGCTTGGTGAAGTGCAGGCAGCGCTCCCAGGCGTCACGAAACCGGTTGGGCCACTTGCCGGGGTAGCAGTTTCGCTTGTGCCAAATGTATTCTTCCGTCCACAGCCAGCCCCGTTTTTTCATTTCCAGAATCAACTCCAGAACGTAGGTGTGGCGCTCCCCCGCGACCACCCGTTCTTTGATGTTCAGCACGAAGGAGCCGGTGGGTTTCAACACCCGGTGCAGGCCGTCGGCAATGGGCAGAAACCATTCCACGTAATGGTCGGCAGGCACCCCGCCATAGGTGTTTTTCCGTTGGTCGGCGTAGGGGGGAGAGGTCACCACCAGGTCCACCGAATGGCGGGGCATTCGGGCCAGCACGTCTTGGCAAGCCCCCTGCACAATATGCAATGAATCTTGGCGCAGAGAATCTTGGTGTACTGAATTTTGGTGCAGAGAATTTTGGCGCGGGGCGGAATCATCGCCCAAATCTTGGGCCGCCGGGGTCCGTTGGGGGCGCGGTGGGGTCATGGAGTTCCGGGGGCCAGGGTCAAACAGGGGGCGTTGGGTTAGATGTATCATGGCCCTGGGGGGTGGGCAAACGCCTGGCCAGCGCCATGAGCGCCAGCAGGGCCAGCCCCATGGCCCAGGCGCTCCAGGTTCCCCAGCGGGTATAGAAAGACGCCAGCCGGGGCACTTGCACCACGGCGGTCATGGCTCCGTTGGTAAACCAAGGAGGCCCCTGAACCAGCGGGCGGCCCAGGGGGCTGAACACCATGGAGGGGCCGCTTTGCCCCACCGCCACCAGGGGCACCCGGTTTTCCACGGCCCTAAAGCGGGCGTATTGAAAAAACTGATCGGGGGCCGAGGTTTTGCCAAACCAAGCCAGGTTGGCCATCAGCACTTCCAGGTTGGCTCCCGCCAGCACGTCATCCCGGGCCAGGTCGGGGCGAATGGCATCGAAGCAAATCATGGGGGCGGCGGTGACCCCGTTTTCCAGGGGGAACAGCACCGGCTGGTCCCCCGGCACAAACAAGGAAATCTGGGGGATCCAATTCATCACCATCCGGCGGAATCCGGGGATCCAATCTCCCAGGGGCACGTATTCCCCGAAGGGAATTAAATACCGTTTGCGGTACACCACCGGTTCGGGATGATGGGGCCCCAGGTGAATGGCCGTTCCATACCACTGCCATCCCCCCAATCCGGTGGGTTCAAACTCCACGGTAGACACCACCAAGTGCAGGTTTCGGCGGCGCACCCATTGTTCCACCGTCAGCCGGGCCTGATGGGCCTCTGGCAAAATAAAATCCGGGGCCAGCAGCGGCCAGGGGTACACCGATTCCGGCCACAGCACCAGCACCGGGGCCCCCGGCGTCACCCGCTCCCCGGCCAGCCAGCCAGCCTGGGCCAGGGCCTGGTCCGATTCTTCCATCAGCCGGGCCACGGTCACCCGGCGGGCCGCCGGGGCCAGGGCCCGGTTGGAGTTCAGGGCCCCCACCTCTACGTTGGGCTGCATGGCGGCCAGCCGCAGGCTTTCTCCCGGTTGGCGGGCCAGTTGGTCTTCCAGTTGGGCGGTGCGGGCCAGGCCATAGCCCAGGGCCAGGGCCAACAGCCCCAGGGGCACCCCCCATCGCAGCCAGGGGCGCGGTGGGGGAAAACTGGGGGAGAGCGATGGCTTGCGAGCCATTCGGGTGAGCTCCCAAGCCAAGGCCAACTGCAGGGGAAGATACACCAAGTTCAGCCCCGCCGGGCCAGCCAGGTCGGCTCCCTGGGCCAGGGGTTCTACTCCGTGCATCAGCTGACCATAACTCCAATAAAAATACCGCGGCCCGGCCCCCTGCCACACCGCGGCCCACAGGGGCAGCAGGGCCATCAGCCAGCCGGAGCGCCCACGGGACAGCCAAAACGGCGGGGCCAAAAACCAGAAAAATTCCACCCCGTTCAACAGACCGTAACCCAGCCCAGCCGCCAGCCAGGCCAGGGGCCGGGGCAGTTGGCCATACACCTCAGCCGTGTTGACGATCCATCCCCCGCTGACCATGGCCAGGGCCACCCCCGCCGCCAGGGAAGCCCCAGCCATGGCGGCCCAGGCGCGTTTTTTTTGGGGACCAGTGTGGGCCAAGCCGGGGGCCGCGTGGAAAAACACCACCAGCAGCGGCACCAGCGCCACCACCCACACTCCCGGAACCGCCGGCGGAAAAGCCAACCCAGTCAGCAAGCCAGTCAACAGCCCGGAGAAGGCCCCCAGGGCCCACCCAGGAGCGGGCGGACGAACCTGGAGCCGGGAAAAAAGTTGGGAGATGCCCTTGGTCATGGGGTTCATGCCGGGGCCCGGTAAACAATGACGCCCCCCACCAGGGTGCGCTCCACCCGCCCCCGAATCACCCGCCCCTGGTAGGGGGTCCAGCCGCACAAACTGGCCGGGCGGTCGCCGTCTTCTCCCACCCGCCAGCGGCGGTGGGTGTCCACCAGCACCAAGTCGGCGTCGAACCCTGGGGCCAGCTTTCCTTTGTTCAGGCCCAGAAACCGGGCGGCATTCCCTGAAGTCAAGTCCATCAGCCGCTCCAGAGAAAACGTGCCCTGGGCCCATTCGTTCAGAGCCAGGGGCAGCAGGTACTCCACCCCCGGCATTCCGCTGGGGGCCAAGTCGTAGGGCTGTTCTTTTTCCGCCAGGGTGTGGGGGGCGTGGTCCGACCCCAGCACGTCAATGCCCGCGGCCAGTTTGCTCCACAGTTCGGCCCGCAGGGCTTCGGGCCGCAGGGGGGGGTTCACCTTGAACCGGTTGGGAACGGGGTCGGCCATGCCCTCCACCGAAAGCAGCAGGTGGTGAGGGCAGGCTTCTACCATAACGCGATCGCGGGCCGGGTGGGCCTGGGCCAGCGCCACCGCCTGGGCCGAGGTGATGTGGCACAGGTACAGCCGGGTGCCGTGGCGGGCGGCCAGTTCCAGGGCCCGGGTTACCGCCGACAACTCGGCCTCCAAGGAGCGGATGAGGTGATGGTGAAACACATCGTGGGGGTGCAGGGCCGACTGCTGGCGGATGATCTCGGGGTCTTCGGCGTGGACCATCACCGGCTTGTTCAGCCGGGCGGCCAGGGCAAACACCTCATCGGCAAAATCGGCCTTCACCCCGCCGGTACCGGTGGAGGGTCCCAAATAAATTTTCAGGGCCTTGACCTGGGGGTGGGCTGCCGCCAAGGGAAGCTGCTCCAGACTGCCCGGTTCGGCCCCCAGGTTGAACAACAGGTTGACCCCGGCTCCCTGGGACAGGGCGGCTTTTTGCTCCACATGGGCCAGGGTGGTGGTGTGGGGATTGGTGTTGGGCATGTCGGCGGCGGTGGTGACCCCCCCCTTGAGGGCGGCGGCAGAGCCCGTCAGCAGGGTTTCTTTGTGTTCTCCCCCCGGCTGCCGGAAGTGCACGTGGGGATCAATGGCCCCCGGCAGGGCCAGCCAGCCATGGCCGTCTTCCACCGGCACCCCTGGGGGGGGAGACAAATCGGTGCCCACGGCTTTGATTTTTCCGTTTTCCAGCCACAGGTGCCCCCGCCCCCCGCTGGGCAGTTCCACGTGATGCACGAACAGATGATTCATTGCGTTTTCAGCAGAAAAGAGGATACATACCATGAGGATGCCGTGGGCTTGGGAAAACCAACGGTCACCAACACCTTCCACGGATCATACCCGCCATGCAGGGGAATACAAACCCGGAAAAACAAGCCCATCCTCCCCAGGGAGACATCCTCCGTTTTGTCACGTCCAATCCCCACAAAATTCGGGAGGCCATGGCCCTGCTGCCCCGGCCGGTGATTCAGGTGAAGGTAGACCTGGAAGAAATCCAGTCGGCCTCTCTGAAGTCGGTGGTGGTGCAGAAAACCCGGCTGGCGTTTCACAAGCTGCGGCTGCCCCTGATCGTGGAAGATTCTTCCCTGGTGTTTGCCGCCTGGAAAAAACTCCCCGGCCCGTTCATCAAATACTTTGAAGAAAACATGGGGTTGGAGGGCCTGGTGGACGCCCTGGAACCCTTTGGCAGCTGGGCGGCGGAGGCGGTGTGCGGGGTGGGATACCACGATGGCACCCGGGTGTATTACTTCGAGGAATCCATCCGCGGCACCATTGTTCCCCCGGTGGGGGATGGCGGCTTTGGCTGGGATGCCATCTTTTGCCCCCAGGGGTCCACCCAAACCTTTGCCCAGATGACCCCCCAGGAGAAAAACGCCATCTCCATGCGGGCCAAGGCCATGCGGGCCCTGGGGCGTCACCTGCAGGGCAAAGAACCCCTGCCGCCCGTCCTTTAGGGCGAAGCCCTCAGAAATTTTGGCAAAGCCCAAGAAATGCTGGTTTGGCGGTCGAAGACTTTCCTACAACATGGGTCAACACGGTCCTCCCGTTACAGAGGAATGCCCCATGGGGCGTCTTGCTGGGTGTTCATCCAGACGTACACCAACCCCCCGGCGGCCAGCAGGCACGGCGCAAAGGGAATGGGCCGGTCAGATTCCCAGCGGCCCCTGGCCATTTGCCAAGCCGCCCACCCCAACCCCAGCCCGGCGGCCCCGCTGACCACCAGCGGCAAAGGCTGCCACCCCGTAAAGGCCCCCACCAGCCCCAGCACGGCGGCATCACCATCGCCCAGGCCTTGGCGGCCCCGCAGGGCCTGGTACATCACCCCCACCCAATACAACCCCCCCGCACCCATCAGCATTCCCCCCACCATGTCCACCAAGTTTCCACTGATGGGGCACACCAGCACCAACG